>NZ_JAQNDO010000001.1:1261000-1891500 GCF_028369105.1 Polyangium mundeleinium
GCCGCGAATTCGACCCAATGATCGTGTCCGCGAAGGATCCGTGGCTCGCCCGCTTCATGGGCATTCCATATCCGCACGGTCCGATCCGAGGACGTCGTGACGATGTGCGCGCCGTCGTGGCTCCACGCCACCCAGCGGACCTCGCCCTCGTGCCCGCGGAGGACCCGCGGCTCGCCGCTTCCATCGGCGTTCCAGATGCGCGCCGTCCGGTCCTCGGAGGCGGTGACGAGGCGCTTGCCATCAGGGCTCCACGCCGCCGCATTGAGCGCGCTCTCGTGCCCGCGAAGCACCACCGGCTCGCCTGTCCCCTCGGCATTCCATATGCGCGCCGTCCGGTCCTCGGAGGCGGTGACGATGCGGCTGCCGTCCGGGCTCCACGCCGCCGAGGAGACCCAGTTCTCGTGCCCGCGCAAGATCAGAGGTTCGCCCGACCCGTCGGCCTTCCACACCCGCGCGGTGCCGTCCTCCGATGCCGTGAGAATGCGCTCGCCGCCGGGGCTATACGCCACGGAAGAGACCGCGCCCTCGTGCCCGCGGAAGACCCGCCGCTCCCCCATCCTCCGGGCGTCCCAGATTCGCACGGTCCTGTCGGAGGACGCGGTGACGATGCGCCGGCCATCGGGGCTCCATTCCGCCGAACGGGCCCAGCCCTCGTGACCGCGCAGGATCCAGGGCTCGCCCACGCCATCGGCGCTGTAGACCCGCGCCCGTTTGTCGTCGGACGTGGTGATGATGCGCTTGCCGTCGGCGCTCCATTTCGCCGAACGGACCCAGCCCTCGTGTCCGCGCAAGATCAGAGGTTCGCCCGACCCGTCTGCATTCCACACCCGCGCGGTCTTGTCCTCCGACGCGGTGGCGATGCGCTTGCCATCGGGGCTCCACGACGCTGAACGCACCTTGTTCTCGTGCCCGCGCAAGATCAGAGGCGTGCCCGTCCCGTCGGCCTTCCACACCCGCGCCGTCCTGTCCTGGGAGGCGCTGACGATGTGCTTGCCATCGGGGCTGAAATCCGCCCACAGGACGGCATTGTCGTGGCCGCGCAGGACGAGGGGTGCGCCGCTTCCATCGGCATTCCATACCCGCACGGTCCTGTCGAACGACGCGGTGACGATGCGCTTTCCATCGGCGCTCACGGCCACGGAGCTCACCGCATCCTCGTGCCCGCGCAGGACGAGGGGCTCGCCGGTCCCGTCGGCCTTCCACACCCGCGCCGTCCTGTCGTCGGAGGCGGAGGCGACGCGCTTGCCGTCGGGGCTCCAGGCGACCGCATTGACCGCGCTGTCGTGGCCGCGCAGGAGGAGGGGCTCACCGGTTCCATCGGCGCTCCACACGCGCGCGAGTTTGTCCCGCGACGCGGAGGCGATGCGCTTGCCGTCGGGGCTCCACGCCGCGGAAAAGACACTGTCGTTGTGGTGGAGCACCACGAGCGTGAGCCCGCTGTGCAAGGCCGTCAGCGCCAGATCGGACCACTCGTGCGGCACGCCGGGAGGCTCGACCTCGCGCAGAAGCGCAAGCGCGGTCGTCGGATCGGTCTCCAGGAGCTCGCGCGCCAAGGCCATGCGGGTGGTATTGCGCGTCTGCCGGGCCTCGCCCTGGGCGAGCGCCGACGCTTCATCCGCGCGCGCGGATTCTCGGTTCGCTCGACTCGCGAGCAGCGACACGAGGAGGGCAATGGCGCCGAGGGTGACGACGGTGCCCGCGGCGATCCGCCTGCGCATGCGCCGCGCATGCACGGAGAGCGCGACGACGGCCTGGAGATAACGCTCCTCGCGTCCGCCGAACCCGACCGCCGAAGCCTCGCGCCCCTGCGCGCGCCGGCGTTCGAGCCACACGCGCGCCTCCTCCGCCGCGCGATCCCGCCAGAGCAAACCCTCGGCGTTCCCGCTCGCCTCCCATTGCTCGGCCGCGGCGCGCAGCCGGGCCAGAAACTGCGCGTCGAGCTCGCTCTCGTCGAGCCATTGCTTGAGCTTCGCCCACCGCTCGACCAGCGACTCGTGGATGATCTCCACCGTCGTGCCCTCGCGCCCGCCGGAGGTCTCGATGAGCAGGAGCCGCGCGTCGGCGAGGTGATGGACCACCTGCTCCACCGCGCGGCCGTCCTCGGCGAGCGCATAGAGCTCCTCCAAATTCACCACCGCGCGCGTGCGCTCGGGCGTGACGAGCCGCAGAAAGACTGCCCGGCAGAGCCGCTGATCGAGCGACGAGAGCCCGGAAAGGACCGCGTCCGCGTGCGTGGACAGCGCCCCCGCGACCCCGCCGAGCTGCTCGTAGCTATCCCGGGTGAGCAGGCGGCGCTCCCGATCCCGCGCCTCCCATAATTTCGCGGCCGTGAATTGCAGGAGGGGCAGCGGGCTCTGCGTGCGTTCGAGCGCGCCGAGCATGCCCTCGATCATCTCCTCGCTCTCGAAGCCATACCCCGTGGCCTCGATCGGCCGCGTCAAGGCCTCGCGCAGCCCCTCGTGCCCCACGGGCGGCAGGAACGAGAGCCCGCGAATCACCTCGGTCATCAGCTTTCGATCTTCGGTCATGCGATCGAGGAAATCGGAGCGGATGGAGAGAATGACGCGCAGCGGGGACGAGGCGTCGTCGGCCGCGCCCTCGATGCAGGCGGCGAACGCCGCGCGCTCGGCGGGGTCGGTCCCCAGGGTATAAAGCTCCTCGAATTGATCGACGAAGAGCAGAATGCGATGCAGGCTCCCCTGCCGGCGGCAGCGCGAGCGCAGGCGCGCCCCGAGGAGCCCCGGCTGCGTGCGCAGGCTGGCCACGAGATCCTCGGGATCACTCGGCTCGCTCGCGCCCGCCCGGCTGCTCTCCGGCGCGGCCGCCGCGATTTGAAGGAGCACCTCGGCGAGCGCGGCGAGAGGACGGCGCCCCGGGCGCAGGAGGAAGGTCTCCCAGCGTTCGCCCGAGCGCTTCAGGGCCGGAATCACGCCCGCGCGCACGAAGGACGATTTGCCCGCGCCCGAGGGCCCGGCCACGGCCACGAGCGGCTGGTGGCGGAGCTGCCCGAGGACGCTGGCGACGTCGCGATCGCGGCCGAAGAAGCGCGCAGCGTCCGCCTCCTGGAAGGCGGAGAGGCCGGCGAAGGGGCTCTCGTCCTCGCTCGGCGTGAGTGACTTTCGACCGGGCAAGACGGCTTCGAGCGCGGCGAGCAGCTCCTCGGCCGAGCCGAAGCGCTCGTCTTTGTGCTTCCGCAAGCAGCGGTCGATGACGGCGCCGAGCGGGCCCACGTCCGCGCGTTTGTCGCTCACGCTGGGCATGGGCTGGTCGAGGATCTCGACCTGCGAGAGCTGGAACAGATTGGCCGGGGCGAGCGGGTGTGCCCCGGTGCAAAGCTCGAAGAGAATGATGCCGACGGCCCAGATGTCGCTGCGCGCGTCGATGTCCTCGGCGCGCCATTGCTCGGGCGACATGTACGGGAGCGTGCCGAGGAGGGCGCCGTCCTCGGTCAGGCCGGCGCCCTTGACGAGCGGCGGCCGGGAGGCGGTGATGGCGGAGAGCTCCTCGGCCTCGAACCGCTTGGCGATGCCGAAATCGAGCACCTTCACATGCCCGCCGCCGGTCAGGAAGATGTTGTCGGGCTTGAGATCGCGGTGCACGATCCCGAGCTGATGGGCGCAGCCGAGGGCGCGCACCACGGGCAGGACGAGCTCGACCGCGAGGCTCGGCGACACGCGCCCGCTTCGGGTGTCCGCGGGGGAGCGGGGCTCGAACGCGCCGGGCACCTCGCGTTGCGCCAGAAAGGCGCTCAGGGTGCGGCCTTCGAGGTGCTCGAGCACCATGTACGGGTATCCGTCGTGCTCGTCCACCTCGTGGATGACCACGATATTCTCGTGCTTGCAGCGGGCGGTGGCCCGCGCCTCGGCGAGAAAACGCTCGGCGCCCTGGCCGCTGTGTTCGAGCAGGACCTTGATGGCGACGAGGCGGCCGAGCTTGGTGTCGCGGGCGAGGAACACGACCCCCATGCCGCCCTCGCCCAGCTTGCGGATGAGCTCGTAGTGCTTGATGCTGGAGCCGGCCCGCAAAGACCCGGCCTCCGCCTCGGATCCCGGTCCCGCGAGGGATTCCGCGCTGGCCGTCCGTGCCAAAGGGAGATCGGGGTCCGGGCTTTGGGGATGCGCCTCGGGGGGGCCGTTGTTTTCGTTCTGCACCATCGCCGTTCGTGCCTCCCGCCCCTTGACCTCGCTTCGCGGGGGCGATGCTAGCATCGAGCGCGCGTGTTTTCTCGGATCCTCCTCGGTGACCGCGGGTACGCTCGGCGTGGTGCCTTCGGTGGGTAGCGAGCAGGCGGCCGCATCGTTGAGACTGTCTCCGGGAGGGGTGAGACGGTCACCAGAGACAGATGCGCGTGTCTTCCGGGAGGGTGAGACCCTCCTGCAAGAGGGGTGGGCGTGTCCTTGAGGGGGAGGAGACCCCCCTCCGGAAGGGGCGCGGGTGTCTCAGGGAGGAAGGACAGGACCTCCGGGGAAGGACGATACCCTCCTGCAAGAGGGTCGAGCGTGTCCTCGTGGTGAAGGAGAACCCTGTCCCGGAAGGGACGAGGGGTTCTCCGACGGGGGTCGGGAGGGTCTCGGAGAGGATGGTTCCCCTTCAAGGGGAGGGACGAGAGCGTCCTCCGAGAGGGGCGAGGGCCTCTTGAAGAGGGATGACGCTGTTCTCGAAAAGGGACGAGAGCGTTTTTCGGGGGGATGGGACTGTCGTTGGGGAGGATCGAGAGGGTCCTCCAAGAGGGGCGAGCGTGTCCCTCCGGGGATGCGCTGCTGGCCCCGAGAGCTCGCATGGCCCGTGTGACTCAAATGGGCGTATGGACCGAGCCAAACCCGCGTTCCCTACGGAGGACGGGCGGCCTGGGTCATGGCTTGCCGTCGTTCCCGCAGTGTAGAATCACGCATTCTTTGTGTTCGGACGCTCTCATCCGGCTGCATAGCAGGCCGATATCCGTATCCCTGTCGACCACGTCCCCTTCGTGCGGCTCGATCGTGCCGGCCTTGTATTGGACATTTTGAAGCGCCACCCACCGCCCGCTGAACTCATTCGAGCGACACAGCTCTGCCCATTTCGTGCGCTTACTGTGTTGGTTTCGCATGGCAAGGACACCGTACCGTCCTTTGCATTCCGGGGTCAATCTCGCTGGCAGTCGAGATAGTGCTGCTCGCAGCAGGATTGTCACGGCCTCGTTGTAGGGTGCCGCGTCTTTCGTGTGCGCCGGCGCGCTAGGGGACGCGTCGGCTCTTAGCCGCGGCGCAGGATGAGCTCGCGGTCCCGCACACGCCCGACCGGAAATTCGTATTCGCCCACCTTCACGAAGCCGAGCCTGCCGTAAAGCCGCAGGGCGCCGTGGTTCTCCGACCACACGCCGATCCACAGGAGGCGCCCCGGCCGCTCCAGCCAATGCAGCGCGAGCTTCAGCAACTGGCTGCCCAGACCGGAGCCTTGCTCGGTCTTCAGCACATAGAGGCGCTTCAGCTCGCCGCACGCGGGCGTGACGTCCTCGTGCGGGAGCTTGCACGGTCCCACGTGGGCATAACCGACGGCGCGGCCATCCGCCTCGGCCAGCCAGATGGCCTGCGCCGGATCGGACAGCTCGCCCCGGGCCCTGTCCTCGGCGTAGGCCGTTTCGAGGAAGTCGCGCAGGTCCTCGGGCGGGTAGAGGTGGCCGAAGGTCTCGACGAAGGTCGCGCAGGCAAGCGCGCGCAGGGTCTCGGTATCGGCGGGCGTGGCGCGACGAATCGTGGCCTGGCTCATGGGCCGGGCATCTACCATCTTCGCGGCTCGACGCGAAGACCCATCAACGCGTCCCGCCGAGCTTCGAACGCAATCTGTTGTGCGTGGACTTACGCACGCTATGGATTCGCCGTCGCCTCGGGTCAGCGACGCCAACGGAGGAACATGAGCGCCCTGCAGGACACCGGACGACGACGCCGCTACGTGGTGCGGCGTGCGCGGCACTGCCGGACGGCGCCCCTCGGTGGCGCGTGCGATCGCCTAGATAGGCCAGGTAGACGCGCAGCAACCTGGCGTCGAGCGGTGGACATGATAACGAGGTATCCGCGAGCGCATGGCGCGTGTTCGTGTCATCGAAGACCGGCATGCCTTCGTAGAGCTCCCATCGCGTGAGCCCCTCGTGCACCTTTTCCGTCAACATCGGGATGAGCGGAAGCAGCGGGCTGCTCCGAGAGCGCCCGGCCGAATCGACCACGCATTCGAGCCAAGACGCAAACGGGAGCTTCCGGAGCGCATGTCCGGCGCCGCGCAGGAGTTCGAAGAAGCCCTGCAGATCAGGCGACTCGGCCACCGGCGGCACGAGATGGTACGTCCGGCCCAGGTTTGCAGGGTTCAGCGAGATGCGCGTGACGGCGGCGCTCACGTAATCGACAGGGACGAAGTCCTTGCGTTGGCGCGGCAGGTCGGGATAACAGCCCGCATGTATGCAGCCCTTGATCAACCGGCAGACGAAATCGTTCAGGTTGGCGGCGCCCGTCGTCGTGTCGCCCATGATGAACCCCGGTCGGAAGATGCTCGTGGCGAGCCCACGCGAGCGCGCCGTGGAGACGAGTTGCTCGGCGACCCACTTGCTCTGTGAGTAGCCCATGTCCGTATCGAGGTAGGGCGCGCCGTGCGCGAAATTGTCGGTCTCGTACACGACGCTCACGCCCTTGAAATAACCCACATGGCCGACGACACCGATCGATGATAGGTAATGCACCGGCTTCTGCCGGATCGCGCACGCCAGCCGGAGGACCTCACACGTCCCCGAGACGTTCGCGCCCCTGAGCGCGTGGTAGGGCTTGACATAATTGATCTCGGCGGCGGAATGGTAGATCGTGTCGATCTGCCCGGCCAGGGCGTGGAATTGGGGCGCATCGAGCCCGAGGAGCGGCTGCCTCAGATCGCCAGGAATGGGCAGAATGCGTGCCTCGTGCTGCGGCTGCCACAGTCCGTACATCGTGAGCGCCGCGCGAATACGCTCCATGCCCGCCTGCGTATCCTCCGCGCGCACGAGGCAGCGGATCTCCGCGCGTGTATGTCGAAGGAGATCGCGCAGGAGGAAGGCGCCGAGAAAACCGGTGGCGCCGGTCAAGAAGATATGCCGGGGAGGGCCGCTCGGGCGGGTCGCAGTACCTGGGCGGATGCTCGGATCGAGCTCGACGTCGTCGTGGAACGACGCGATCGTGCTCGACGCGACGTCCTTGCAGACGCCGCGTCGAGCATCGTCGATCTTCTGCGCAAGGTGCGCGAGCGACGGCGCGTTGAAGAGATATCGCGCGGGCAAGTCAACCCGAAAATCCTGGCGGATACGGACGATGAGCCGCGCGGCAAGGATGGAATCACCTCCGAGGTCGAAGAAGGAGTCCTCCCGGTGGATGCCATCCATGCGGAGGATATCCTTAAAGATTCGTGCGAGGTGCATCTCGGTGCTCGTGGAAGGAGGCGACGCCTCGTCGAATTCGGCCCGTGCACGCACGTCCCGTGGCGACGGAAGGGCGGCGGCGTCGAGTTTGCCATTGCACGAGAGGGGGAAAGCGGGTAAAAGTACGGTGTGTGAGGGGAGGAGGTGGCTTGGTAAGCGTGCCTCGAGGTGGGCGCCAATCTGCTTCGTGTCGACGCTCGCGTCGGCGACGACATAAGCCACGATGCGCTTGTCGCCGGGGACGTCCTCCCGCACGACCACGGCGGCCTCTTTGACGAGGGGACAGGCGCAGAGCGCCACCTCGATCTCCCCGAGTTCGATGCGAAAGCCGCGGATCTTGACTTGACGATCTTGTCGCCCGAGGAAGTCGATGGTGCCGTCCTGGAGATAACGAGCAAAGTCCCCGGTACGGTAGAGCCGCGCCCCGGGCTTGCTCGAAAATGGATCCGCAATGAAACGAGCGGCCGTGAGCTCGGGCTGGCGAAGATACCCGATGGCGAGCCCGTCGCCGCCGACATAAAGCTCGCCAGGTACACCCGCGGCAACGGGCGAGAGGTCCGGATCGAGCACGTAGGCGGTGGATTTTGCGATGGGCCGACCGATCGGGATGCTCGAGGCGTCATGGGGCTCATCACGGACGAGATGCGTCGTGGAGAATGTCGTATTCTCGGTCGGACCATACCCGTTGATCAGTCGTCTCACGCCGCCGGTACGCAGCACGGCACGAGCCCATTTCGGGTCGAGCGTCTCCCCGCCGACGACGAGATATTCGAGGCCCGAGAAGATATCGGGATCGGCGCTCGCCAGATGATGAAAGATCGAGGTCGTCACGAACATCACGGTGATGCCGTCGCGGTCCTTGGCGGCGCGGAGAGCGGCGGGCGACAACAACGTGTCTTGCGGGACGAGGACGAGGCGCGCGCCGTTGAGCAGCGCGCCCCATATCTCGAACGTGGACGCGTCGAAGGACAGGCTCGCAGCGTGCATGACGCGGTCGGAGCGACAAAACTCGATGTAATTGGTCTGCACGACGAGCCGGACGATCGCGCGATGGGGCACGACGACGCCCTTCGGGCGGCCCGTTGAGCCGGACGTGAACATCACGTACGCCGGGGCCTCGGATGTGGGATTTGGGAACGGATCGCCCGATGGAAGGTCGGCATCTCCGTTCGCCTTGTCGTCGTCGGGCGGGACGACGTCGCCCTGGAATCCGAGCTGACGCGCGTGGTCCGGCTGCGCGACGAGCACCGGTGCCTCGGTCTCGTGGAGCATCCATCGCAGGCGCTCCTTGGGGTATGTGGGGTCCATGGGAACATAAGCGCCCCCCGCCTTGAGAACGCCGAGGATGCCCACGAGCATCGGAAGTGACCGGGCCAAGGATATGCCGACGAGCACGCCCGGTCCCACCCCGCACCGCCGCAATCTGCGTGCGAGCCGTCCGGCGCTGCGATCGAGCGCGCCATAGGTGAGTGTTCGCCCCTCGTGCACGGCCACGATCATGTCTGGTGCCGCTCGGGCCTGCGCCTCGAAGAGGGAGTGAACCGTTCCGTCACGAGGCGCATCCGTGCTGATCATCGTTGTTCGCGTCACGCTTTCCCCCTTGCCAACAGGACTACGCGGTAGGAACTGGCTGAGCCTCAGCGCCGCGATAGCGCATACGCGATCCCGCTCTGGAGCGTTCCGCGTGTGACGATGCCTGAAAGCTCGGCTCCGATTTCGACGAGGGTCTTCGCGACGGCGGAGCTGATGCCGGTCATCAAGATTTCAACGCCGAGCAGCCGGGCAGTCTTCGCGGCGCTCACCAGCGCATCTGCAATCTCGGCATCCATGAGCTTCACGCCTGTGATGTCGAGGATGGCGACCCGCGCGTGGTGCGAAGCGATGCCGTCGATGAGCGCCCTTTGGATCTCCTCTGCCCGCGCGTCGTCGATATCTCCGACGAGGGGCATGGCCACGACACCGTCGGCGATAGGCAAGAGCGGAGTCCCGAGCGCGCGGAGGGCCCGCTGCTGGGTCTTGACCAGCTCGGTTTGGAGCTCGAGCTGGAGGCGCTCGGCCGTGCTCGTCGTGACATCCCGGAAAAATCCGGCCATTCCCGCGGGCGCCCCCGCGGCGTCTCTGACGAGGAAGGCGGAGGTCTGTCCCAGCCATTCACTGCCATCCGGACGCCTGATTCGAAGGGTGCCGCTCCATGCGCCCGTGGTAAAGAGCACAGGGACGACTTCCGCCTGGAGCCTTGCATAATTCTCGGGATCGTAGAACTCCTCGAGCGTGCGGCCGACGGCGCTCTCTCCAAACCCGCTCATTGCCTTGAAGCTTGCGTTCGCATAAGTAACGCGGCGGTCGAGGGACGTGAGCGTGATGCCATCGAGGGCGCAATTGACGAGCGCCTGAGCAACACCAAGCTGCTCGATCATGGAGGTCTGCGACTTTACGACAGCCCTCAGCGTGCGCACTTCCTCCTCAGCGCGCGTGAGACCACCGCAATGGAAAGGTGCCTCCGGACCGAGTGCATCCGCGCGATTCGACGGGGACGTATCGTCGAGTGCTTGGGGGTCCACGCCGGTGAGCGTATTCATGATACTCCACCTCCTCCAAGGATTCTAGGATGGATGCGCGCCAACGCGCCACCCTGAATGCGGGACATTCGTAACGGGCTGGACAGCCGCCAGGGCAAGGACGCACCGTCCCCGTCAGAATGCGTACGCCCGTACCCGAGGCGCACGGAGGATGGACCGTGATCGGTATCGAGCGAGAGCAGCGCGTTCGGCACTTCGATCATGAAGGCGGGGGAAGATGTCCCGTCTGTACCGGCGGCCTTTCGCTTTGGGCCCCGTTGGGGCAGGTGGCGCTCGAAGCCCCCCGCCGTCGTCTCGGCGGCGGGGGGCGGACCTGGACAAAGTCCTTCGCGTTGCATACCCTCGGGCGCGAACACGGAAGTGCCCGCAGCGTACACAATCGACCCAATCATGAAGCGAATCTTCGTGGGTGCACTGTTCTCGTTCGCCGCGCTCGTTGCATGCGGCTCCGCACCATCGTCCCGCGAGAAGCTCGACGAGACCCAGAGGCAATGGCCGACGTCGACCCGTAAGAACGGGCCCGCGTCGCTCGAAGCGCCCACGAGCGCCCCGCCGTCCCCGGCGCCGTCCACCTCGGCTGCGCAGCAGGGCCCCGCTGTCGGCTCCCCGCCTCCGCTCTTCGCATCACGCCTCCGCTTCGACGCTGCCAAGCGCGTCGAGATCGACGGCAAGCTCGACGAATGGCGCGATCTCGTCTCCGGCGTGAGCGCGGTGCCCGACGCGCCGGACACCTTCGCCGCCACGCTCGGCGCGGACGACGCGGCCCTCTACATCGCAGCGCGCATCCGGCCTGCTCGCGATGGAAGCGCGACCGTGAAGCTCCGGCTTCGCTTCCTCGACCGCGGCACGAGCAGCGCGCCTTGGGAGGTGTCGGTGGCAGCGAGGAGCGGCGCCGTCACGGTGCGCGCGCCGGGAGGCCCGCCCCCGACGGCCGTATCCGACGCGAGCGCGCGATTCCAGATCTCGGGTGACGAGACGACGCTCGAAGCCCGCATCCCGTGGACCGCGCTCGCACCGGCTGCCCGCTCCCGCGTCGGGATCCGCGCCGCGCTCGTGTACGAGCGCGACGGTCACGAGCGCGCGGTGATCGGAATGGGCGACGCGGAAGAAGATCTCTGTCCCATGCCGTTCGAGCAGGTCCTCCTGGCACGCCTCGATCCGATCGCCCAGCGCCTCTGGCCTCACGCGACGCGATCCTGGTTCCAGGCCGGCGCGGACTACCCGATCGCCGTCGACGTGACCGGCGACTCCAAGCTCGAGCGCGTCGGTAAGCTCGGCAATCAGATCACCGTGTGCGAGCCCAAGAATACGGTCGACGCGCATTGCGAGACCCGCACCTTTCCCGGCGAGACGCGCGTCGAGGGCGCGGGCGCCCAGCGCATCACGCGTGATGACAAGGACGACTTGGTCCTCCACTATTGGCGAACGCGGGACACGGCCGAGCACCTCGTGATGGAGGTCGTCCCCGTCGTCTCCGGCGCGCCGCTCGTGCCGATCTTCGAACACGAAGTCTCCGTCTATCTCTGCTGCGGGAGCGAGGCGAACGCGCCGCCGCACATTCGCGACGCGGTCGCCATCAGCCCAAGGACGATCGAAATCAGCGCCGAAAGACCCTGGCGCCTCAGCGAATCGAAATTCACCGAGGCGCCCCTCGGCGGCACCATCCGCCCCGTCGTCACCCCTTGGGAGAAACCACCGAAGCGCCGCTATGTGTTCGTGAACGGTGCCTTCGAGCCGAAGCGCTGATCGACCATCGGCGTACGCGCGACCGTACGCCTCGCGCTCGTTCGATGCCGCGGGCTCGGTCCACTTCGGCTCGGGCGTGAGCTTGGTGGACTTGATGGCTTGGACCGCGGTGGCCAGCGCCTCGAAGGCGGATACCGCCAGCCGGACGCCACGTGGCTGTTGCCAAGGCGCACGTGGATCTCGCATCATACGTTTGTGATAGGCAAAAGCCCCGTCGCTCACCGGCGCTTCGTGCTCCTCTCCCTGCTCGCGCTCGGCTCTTGCGACACGGGCCACGCGCTCGCCGAGCCCACCTCCGCTTCCCGTGCAAATGTTGCCGCGCAAGAGGTGCAGCGGGGCGTCTCGCTCGTCCTGACGGTCGACGACGCTGACCTCGCCGTCGGCGATGAGCTCCGCTTTCAACTCGCGTTCCGCAACGCCTCGGGTGACGCGGCTGTCGTCGTCCCGCCCCTCGACGGCTCGTGGAGCGACATGCGGCAGCCCGCCTATGAGCTCGTCTTCGCGGATGCCAAAGGCCAGCCGCTGCCGCACGCGCTGGGCTTCACCCCCGCCGCGCGGTGTGCCCTCACGAACCCGATCGAGCCGAAGGATCGACGTGTCCTTGGCGCGCGTAGCAAGCTCGTGATCGAGGACGCGCACGCCTGGGCGCCTGCGTTCCGCGTCCTCGATCACGCCCGGCCCGGCGTGGTGTCGCTGCGCGTGCGCTACCGGGCGGACGGCCTGCCCGGGGTCACGCCGCTCGCGCTCGTCTCGAACCCTGTCGAGCTCACCATTCGCGGCGGCAATGAGGCGCTCTGGGCCTGCCGCAACACGCAGGTCGAGCGGGCCAGGCAGCACGTGTATGCGGAGAACACGCCTTCTCGGCTCGTCGCACGCGAAGACGGCTACCTCCTCGTCTATCGACGGACCGAGACGCACGTGCGGCCTGGGGAGACGAAATCCATCGGGGCCGTGTTCGCCCAGCAGCTCGGGCGTCGGGGCGAGCCGGTCGGGGCGCCCGTCGAGCTCGCGCGGAGCGATAACGACTGGCCGGGGCTCGTCGAGACGCTGGACGTTCCGGGCGGGCTGCTCGTGGCCTTCACGACGGCCCGTGGCGAGAAGGACCGCGACGTTCGTCTGGTGTACGTGGACACGAGCCAGGGAGCGCCGAGGCCGGGGCCGATCAAGACGATCTCGACGGAGCCTGGGCGGCCCGTGTTTCTCGCGCTGGCGCGCGCCGGTGCCCGCGCGGGTATCGTTTGGCAAGGCCGCGTGGGCGGGGACGAGGTGTTGAGGTTCAGGCCGCTCGGGCTGAATGGCGAGCCCACGGGGGGCGCGGTATCGATTTCGTCGAGCGCCGGTCTCGCGGGCGGAAACATGTTATTCGCGCCCGTCGGCAGCGATTATTTGCTGGCCTGGCACCAAGGTGGTCCCGAGCTTCGGCTCCAGCGCCTTGCTGCCGATGGTGCGCCTACGGGGAGCGCTGGCACGGTCAAGCTCGCGGACACGGGGACGCTCGTCGCGCTCGGGATGCTTGGCGACCGGGTGGGCATCGTGGTTGCCGATAACGGCGTGAATCATGCAATCGCGCGGGATACCATGGGTCTGCACGCGATCGAGCTAACGGCCGCCGACTTCCGCCTGCTCTCCGACACGCCGGCCAGTCCTTGGGACCAGCAGACGGCGCGCTTCGGCGCTGCGGCGTGGATGGACAGCCGGCTCACGCGTCTGTGGAGCGAGGATCGAAAATTGGTCTTTGCGTCGGAACCTGGAGCGCAGGCGCCGCAGGTCCTCCTGAGCCAAGCGGCCGGCGGGACACACGGACTCTGGGCGACAGCGGACAAGAGCCGGATCCTCGCCACCTGGACCGATTTGCGCGATGACGATCAGCGCCAATGCGCTCCATCGAGCACCTGCGTGAGCGAGGTGTACGTGGCCGTCCTCGATCCGACGGGCAAGGTGCTCGTTCCGCCGGCGCGCGCCACGAGGACAGCGGTTCCGAGGCCGGTCGCGCTTCACCAGGCAAACTGGGCCGAGCTCTGCGCGAAAAGATAGCGGACATCCCGTCGCCCTCCTCCACGAGCTTTCGGCAATTCACCACGCGGTCGGCGTCGAGGAAGCAGGCGTCGCTGGAGGTCGTGGCGAGGGAGGTTCCCTGACCGATCAGCGACCGAGATCTACGGTCGCCCCCCGAGCCGCGTCGTGCACCTCGGCACGTACAGCTGTCGCCGCATTGCCGCGTATCCCGAGTTCCTCAGCGAGCACGCGCTGGGGAACGCCATCGACATTGCGGGCTTCGATTTTGGCCCGCTACCGAAAGGACAAAGCCTGCCGGAGGGCATCCCGGCCGGCTTCAAGAATGGCTTCGAGGTTCGCGTGCTCTCGCACTGGAAGGCGCAGACAGGCCACGCGGCGATCCACGCGCGGTTCCTGAAGACGCTGGCGAGGAGGCTCATCGCACGGAAAGACGTCTTCCGGGTTCTGCTCGGGCCGGGCTACGCGGGGCATGACAACCACTTTCATTTCGACATGGCGCCGTTCCGGATGGTGGAGATGTATGACGGCGGGCAGCCACTGGTAACGCCGCCAGCGTCGAACAGCGCCTCGGCGGTGAACGAAAGCACGGAGAGCCCATGAGCGGGGCGGCCGTCGGGTGCCGCAGTCGAGGCGCGGCGGTTGACCGCGCCTCGGGCAACAATCGCCCGCTCGATCGGCTCAACGCCGTCGGCGGTCAGACGATGAAGACGTGCAAGGCGCTCGGATTTATCGACGATGATACGCTCGGTACGTGCTTGTTCGGCGCGGCAACCACGACCTGCGGTTATGACGTGAGCAGCGGCTACTATCGGTACGGCAACAGTTGCCAAGGCTGCACCCTGAACACCGGGCCGTTCGCTACCTACGTGCTGCAAGGCCCCATGAACACCGCAAGCGTGCTCTCGAGCATGGATGGCTCGATGCGCAATCGCTGCAAGGCACGTTGAGCCGAGCGGCTTCGACGCGTCACGCCTTCGGGCATCCACGTTTCATTCCAACTCCAACTTTTGTCACGCCTGGCGGAGCGATCCTGCGTACTTCGCCGATTGTGCAGCGGCCAGGACGCGCTTTCCTCTCTGTTCTGTTGGGGAAGGGCCTGGTAACGTTCATCATCCCGGGAGACGTTGATGACGAACGAGATGGAAACCGTCGAGCGGTTGACGCTCGAGAACGATACGCTGCGCAAGCGTGTGGCCGAGCTCGAGGAGACCGTCCGGCAGCGAGATCGGGTCACGCAGACGATCATCGACCACGTCCCGGCGCTCATTTTCGTGATGGATCTGGAGGACACGTACAGCCACACCAGCCAATCCTGCGCCGCCTTCATGGGCCGCCAGGAGGTCTCCGAGATTGTCGGGCACAATGCCAGGGAGTTCTTTCCTCCCGAAGTTTTCGCCTCCTGGAGGGAGAACAATCGCCTCGTGGCCGCGAAGGGCGAAGCAATCGTGGCGGAGGAGTCTGGTCCGGGGGAAGACGGCGTACAAGTGTACCGATCCATCAAGTTCCCCATACGCGACAGCGAGGGGACCATTCGCTGGATTGGCGGCATCGCGTCGAACGTGACGGCCGAGCGCAGGGCCGAGGAGCGGCTGCGCGAGAGCCAGGCGCGCGCGCAGGCCATGCTCGACGCGTCGACGGACCTGCTCCTGCTCGTGGACCTCGAAGGCGTGGTCGTCATGGCCAACCAGGCAGCCGCGGGGCGGCTCGGGTGCTCCCCGGCGGAGGCGGTCGGGATGCGCGACGTATTCCCGCTCGATGAGCCGGCACGCCGGGCCTCTTTGGTGGAGGAGGTGCGGCGCACCGGCACCCCTGCGCGTTTCGACGCCGCGCGCGACGAGCGTTGGTTCGAGGTGACCGCGTATCCGGTGCGGGGCGGCGACGGACTGCCCGCGCGCCTGGCGATCTTTGGGCGCGACGTGACCGAACAGAGGCGCGCGGCTCAAGAGCAGCGGCGGCTCCAGGAGCAGGTCATCGAGGCGCAGCGCCTGGCCATTCAGGAGATCGGGACGCCGCTCGTCCCCCTCACGGACGAGGCGGTGGCCATTCCGCTCATCGGGGCCATCGACGAGGTGCGCGCCGCGCATTTCCTGGAGACGATGTTGCGCGGGGTGGATGCCCGCGGGGCGCATATCGTCGTCGTCGACGTGACCGGCGTGAGCGACGTCGATGCCCACGTGGCCGAGGTGCTCGTGCGCGCCGCGCGGGCGGCGAAGCTGCTCGGCGCAGAGGTGATCATGACGGGAATCCGGCCCGCCGTGGCGCAGGCGCTGGTCGACCTCGGCGCTGATCTCGGTGGCGTCGTGACGCTCGCGTCGCTGCAGGACGGCATCGCGTACGCAGTGCGAGGAAAGGGGCGGGCGCCGTCACCTCGGCGCGGCGTCAGGGCATGATCGGCCTGCGCCAGCGCGGACGTCTGTTTAGTGGTTGTCAACGATCTCGATCAGGCCGACGATATGCGTTCGCAACTCGGCGTTGTGTCGAAGTCCATGCGCGAAGGCGCGGCGCACCACCGTCGAAACGACGGTTGCCACTTCCGGTGTCGCGAGTCTGCTCGTCGTAGGGGACTCATAGGTTGGGTCCCGGAGCCGCACGCAGACGACTGCATGCAAGCCGCTGGCAACGATGTCGCGGAGTTGCTCCAGCGGTCGCTTGTTCACGCGTGTTTCTTCGACATCCCGCAGCCCACGAGCCAAGCCGTTCAATAGACCTCGGACGTGCGTGCCGCCGTCGGTCGTACGTTGAATGTTGGCGAAACTGTCAATCGACGTCCAGCGATGGTCTCGCCACTCCATCGCCACCTCGACCGAGATGTCATTCACGACCTCTTCGACGGCGACGACGCCGAAGATACGCTTGCCCGGGGAGCGTGTTCTTTCAAGAAATACGCGAATGCCGCGCGTCTCGTGGAAGTGGTGCTTCCGGTGGTCGACGAAGGAGAAGCTCAGCGAGGGCACGAGGCATGCGAGTTCGCGCAGCCGTGCAGCGATGGCGCCCGCGTTGATCCAGGGGTCCGAAAAGATGGTCGGGTCGGGAAGGAACGTGATGGCCGTCCCCGTTTGGCTTGTCGGTCCGACCGCTTCGAGATCGCCGCAAGGTATTCCGCGTTCGTAGCGCTGTCGGTAGCACCTGGCGTCCCGAAAGATTTCGAGGCTGAGCCACGAGGACAAGGCGTTCACTGCAACCAACCCGACGCCATGCAGTCCCACGTGCTCATGTGGCGCGTGTCCGTCGAAGGTTGGCGTTCGGTGGAGGGACGTGAGGGCCTTCTGAACAAAAGGAACCCCATCGACTTGATGAACGGGAATCCCACGCCCATCGTCCTTGACCGTCACCGAGCCGTCCTCGCCAACTTCGACCGACACGGCCCGGCAAATGCCTCGAACGTGCTCATCGAGCGCATTCGCAAGCAGCTCCCATACCATGTGCAACAAGCCGCTACCGTCGCGGACGTCACCAATGAACATCCCTGGCCTGCGACGGATGGCATCGATGTCCTCCGGGAAGTCGATCATGCGAAGTGCTCAGCGATCTCTGGACGAGGTGGTCCTTGTCTGCTCCAGGGCCTTCACCACATGGGCGTATCTCACGAACGTTGCCGAGCTACAAGGCCACTCGTCCGGGCGACGTGCTCCCCCTCGTCTTCCGCGATCGACTCGTTGACAACTTGTCCTCGCGCCCGCCGCGCAGCGCGACAGACCGTCATACCGCTTCGACCCTGGCGACGTCTCTCGGGCGCCGGTTGCTTGGTTTTGCCTCTGGTATGGGTCCTGCTTCCGATCGGCCCGCTCCAGGGCAGGCTTCAAAAGAAACGCGACCATGCGACAGCTCCGCATCCTCGTCTTCGTCACGACGCTCGTCGTCCCCGCGGTAGCGCATGCTGGAATGCCGTTCGTGCGGCTCTCGGACTTCGCGCGGATGCGGCTCGAGGCGATTTCGTTTTTCGTGCTCCTCATCTTCCTGCTCACGCTGCTGGTCCAGTGGTTCTGGAACGCCGTGCAGCGGGACATCCCGCGGCTCCCGCGCCTTTCCCACAAGGCGTCGCTCGGCATCGTCGGCCTGTGGGCGCTCGGCATGCACCTCGTCCTCAGCATGATTGCCGGCGGCCGTGAGCTCATGACCCCCGGCGCATGGGAGAAGGACGGGGCGACGTACAAGCTCAGCCCCGCCCGCGCGGCCCCCGCCGAAGAGGCGCTCGCGTATGCGCGCAAGCAGCAGCTCGAGAGGCTACGAACCGCGTTATGGGGGTACGCCCATGCGCACGGCGGCAAATTCCCGCCGCACGATTACGTGGAGGAGATTCCCGAGGCCACGTGGCGCATCGTGGATCCTTCCGTAATGCATTACGTGTACGTGTCGGGCCTGCACCCGGAACGCGGGGCCGTGCCCGTCGCGTACGAGCCGGGCATCTACTCCGGCAAGCGCATGGCGCTCCTGAGCAGCGGCGAGATCACGGCGCTCGATATCAACGAGATCACGCGCCGCATCGACGCCGCGCCGACGAGCAAAGGGGCACCGTGAAGGGACGCGTTGCGGCTGTCGGATGCCTGGCCCTGGCCATGCTCTTTCTTGGGCTCCTGAGTTTGAGCGGGTCGACCATCGTGCTGGAGGCCCCGTGGTTCTTGGCCATGGGATGGCTCCATTTCCTGGTGCGCGTATTGCCGAAGGTCCACGTCGACGTGGAGGCCGTCCTCGTTGCGCTCCTCGTCGCGGGGGCGCTTTTCGCAGGGCTGCATGCCGTGATCTCGCGTATCAATAGCCACCTGCGGAAGGACGAGCCATCGGCGCGGCCGTGGCGCCTCCGCTCGGCGGCCTCGTTCTTCGGGCTGTTTGTCGCCATGCTTCTGTGCAGCATGGCGTCCATCGGAGCCGCGCATCATCTAGGCTGGATGTTCTCCGGTGGCAAGCTCACGTATTCGAACCAGGATCTCGGATTTCATCCCGAACTCAGGCTCCTACGCCCCTTGTGCAGTTCCTTTGCGCAGAGCTCCGGGGACATCCACGAGCGCGCGCGTATCTTTGGTCCCGTCCGCGAGACACACCACGTGCTCGTCGAGGAATCGTCCGACGACGTTCTGATTTTCGAACGTAATCCGACGAATCCCGAAAGGTCCTACCCGATGATGTGCGTGTCCGGCGGCAACCTCCAGCTCTTGGCGGACTTCGGCCGTGACGAGGCGCTGGAGAGGTTTCGTTCGCCTGGACGATCACCGGGGGATGCCGGCGCCCCGGACGCGTCGGAGGGTGGAGCTACGCCGTAGATTGCTGAGCCGCGGACGTGCTTGCTCGGGCTACGGAACGTTCGTGAAACCCAGTCTCGGCATCCATTTCGTCGTTGCCCAACGGCGGACGCGACAGACGGGCACGCGATGTTCGCAGCCGAGTGTCTCAAACGCACTTCCCTTGCGTGCGCGCGACGCGTAGACTTTTGAACGACGCTGCCCATGACAGGACGAAAGCAGAGCGACGAGCACGTCATCGCGCGAAACCGCGCGGCGACGTTTCACTACGAGCTATCGGATCGGTACGAGGCGGGCATCGTGCTGCGCGGGAGCGAGGTGAAGTCGCTGCGCGAGGGGCGCGTGCACCTGGCCGATGCGTTCGCGGTGGTCGAGCGTGGCGAGGTATGGTTGAGGAACATGCACATCGCATCCTTCTTTCACGCGCGCGCGTTTCCGCACGACGAGCGCGGCGCGCGCAAGCTGCTCCTCCACGCGCGCGAGATTCGGCAGATCGAACGCGTCATTCTGCGCGAGGGCTACACGCTCGTGCCGCTCGACCTGCATTTCCGGAATGGCCACGTAAAAGTGGCCCTCGGCGTCGGTCGCGGGAAGAAGGTCCACGACAAACGCGCCGCCATCGCCGAGCGCACGGAGGAACGCGAAGCGCTGCAAGAACTGCGTGCTCGTCAGCGTCGCGGCGGGTAACGCCGGGCTCGCGACAGCATATTATGGCCGTCGTTCCGTCTGCAGGATCGTGCGGACGTCCATGAGAATGCGCCCGAGCATGTTCTTGCCCGAGCCGTCCCCGCCGTCGCCCCAGAAGGAATCGGTGTCGGTGTGCTCGATGAGGGTAGCGTCTGCCGTCGCCAGGAGGAGCTTGGTCAGGTCGTCATGTTGCCGGAACTTGGCTTCGACCGCCCGGCGCATCACCGAAACCTTCACCGATTCCCAGTCAGCGCGGAGTTTTTGTCGCCGATCGCGCCCAAGCCGTGCCGCTAGCAGCGGCGTGGACGCGCAGCGAACGCGCTCCTGCACCTTTGGATCGAGAAACTTCTGAGCCTGAAAATAGTGCTCCGAGGTCGGCCAGCGTTTCTTGCCCAGGACGATGGGATACGGCGCGAAATTGGAAAATTCGCCATAGGCGTCTTGGACGCTGTAAAAGCGAATGTGAGGCGTCATGTGCCGAGGTTCCCGCTCGGAGGCTCGAGTCGTTTCACACCTGCTGGTGTGCGATCCCGCTCAATGGTGCGTCGCGCCCGACGCGATGTACGACCGCTCGGTTCCGACCGCGCAGGTCGCGAACGCCTTGCAGTCCGCCGCCGCCTCGCAGGCGTCGCCCTGCTTCAGCAGCCGCTCCAGTTGGTCGGCGGGCGTGCGCGTCGCCATCGCTTCGCACATCGCGTCGATTTTCGCGGGCTCCATATCGCTCTGCCACTGGGCGCGTGATTCCTTCAGGACCACGTCGCGCCCCTCGGTCTTGACGCGCTCGCCGATGCCCTTCGGCATGTCGAGCTCGATGCGGAGGTCGAGGACCGCGGACAGGTAGTCGTCGGTGCACGTGGCCTGCCGCGCGTAGTAGCGATGGCACATCGGCCCGAGATCAGCAGCGGTGCGCGCGGCGGGCTCCGCAGGTGGCGGCGAGGAGGTCCCGCCACATGCGGCGAGCAGGAGCACGAGGACGAAGCGGCGGTCACACGACATGGCACGATGATACGTCACTGCGGCGCGCGACGTAAGGGATCTTTGTCGTCGGCATGGGGGCGCGTCGACGCCGGCGCGCATGAAGGCGTGCGCGGCTGCTTCCGGATCGTCGAGGGCTGCCTCCGGCCGATGCATCCCCGAGGCGAACTCGCTTCCCGAGCGCCGAACGGTTCGGCGCTCGTGTCGGTGCTCGGTCAGGCGGTACCCAAGGCGCGCGGGCTTGGATGGACGTTTTCGAGCCAGGAGGGGTGCGTCTTCACGTCGCCCGTCGCCGAAAAATCGACACGATTGCGCTGACTGTGAGGGCTGCGAGAGCGAGGGCGCAGAGGTAAGCAAAGAAGTCGCCGTATCTGGCGTAAATGGTTGCTTGGCCTGCCATCGGCGCGTCTGCGTACAAGATGGCGCCAGGCGAGGCGAACGAATCGTTTGACCCGAGGCGCACGCCCCGCGCGTCGGTTGCGACCGACAGGCCGTTGCTCGCGGCCCGCACGAGACTGAAGCCGCCCTCGATTGCGCGGAACACCGCCATCTCGCCGTGAAGCGGCGTGATCGCGCGCCAATCGTTGGCCGGCACGAGCAGCAGATCGACGCCCCGCAGTGAAGCCTGGCGACCGAGCGCGGGGAAGTCGGCGTCGAAGCAGATGATCACGCCGAGGCGTCCGTACGGCGTGTCGAGCGTTTGCACGTCGCCTTTGCCCGCGACGATGGGCTCGCCAGGCACCGGGATCGACTTCACATATTCGAACGCGAGGTGGCCCTCGGGCGTGAACACCATCGCCTTGTTGGTCATCAGCGCGCCGGGTTCCCGGGGGACTTGGAGGGCGCCGGCGACGAGATGGACGTCGTGATGGCGGGTGAAGTCTTGTGCGCGCGTGACGAACTCGGGCTCGAATTCTTCGTCGTATTGCGCCGCGCCTTCGTACCAGACGATCAGCCGCGTGCCATTTTGAGCGGCGGTTTTGGACATCGCGAAGAGGACGTCGAGACGTGTGCGGCTGTTTTTCGCGCGGCAGGTGATGTCCTCGCGTGAGGGGCACCCTTCGAAGAAGAGGTCGCTCAGGGTCGAAGGATTGCTGAGCGCTGCGACGCGCACGGTTTGACGCGCGGGCGCGGGCGCGTAGCGGGCCCAGGCGCCGTAGCCGAGCGCGAGGAGCAAGCATCCTCCGAACGCCGCGAGCGCTGGATTGGCGCGGGGCGCGCGCGATTCGAAAAGCCCCTGCACCGCGCTGGCGAACCACGCGACGAGGAACGCGACGCCCCATACCCCCGTCACCGAGGCGAGCTCCGAAAGCAGCAGGAAATCGAGCTCGATGTACGCGTCGTTCGCCCACGTGCCGAACGGGCTGCCGAGAGAGACCACGTAGAGAAGCGTGACGTTCGCTGCAGGGAACACGAGCGAGCCCGGCACGCCTCCGAGACGTGGGGACGCGAGGCGGTGCAGCAAATAAGGGAGCGCGCCGAACAGGCCGGAGATCGCGCTCGTGACCGCGTACTCCGCGTCCGGCATGGGAATGGCGCCTCGGAACGTGACGAAGGAGGCGACGCCGCACGCGACCGCCGTCGCGGCGAAGCCGGAGCGCGGCGGCGATATCATCACGAAGCGCAACATCAAAGCCGGCGCGACCCACGCCGCGAAGACGTTGGCGTGAACGCCGTTCGAGAAGCAGAGCGCTAGCGTGCCGAGGGCGAGGAGCGCCCAGCGCATGCGCCCGGAGGAAAGCGTCTTTAGCGAAGGCATCGCGACCACGTATGCACCTTGTGGCATATGTCCTAGCATCCGGTGTCGGGGTATGCAACACTGTGCATACGTAGACCGATCGGAGGAGCCTCGCCTTGTCCCTGAAGCACTTGATCCTGGCCGTCGTCGGCACGCACCCGGCCACGGGCTACGAGATCACCAAGGAGTTCGACGAAGTCGCCGGTTTCTACTGGCGCGCGACGCACCAGCAGGTGTATCGCGAACTCGCGGCGCTCGCCGAGGCGGGGCTCGTGCGGTTCAAGGAAGTCGCGCAGCAGGGCAAGCCGGACAAGAAGGTGTACACGATCACGGCGAAAGGCCGGCGTGCGTTCGCCGACTGGTTTCGCGAGCCGCCTGAGGTGGCCCGTCACGCCGACCCGCTGATGATCAAGTTTTTCGCGGCCGAGCTCGTCGGCATCGAGGATCTACGTGCCCAGCTCGCGCTCGCGCGCGAACGCCATGCGGCGCTGCTCGCCACCTACGAGGCGATCGTGGCGAAGCACTATGCGGAGCCGGTCCTTGAGATGCCGCAGTGGAAAAAATTGATCTATCTGACGCTGCGCCTCGGCATCACGCGCGAGCGCGCGTGGTTGAGCTGGGCGGACGAGAGTGAGCGCGTGCTGGGGGCGTAAGGGAGCCAGCGCTCGAATTCCCACGACACATCAGGAACCCGGCGTCGCTGCACGCACGGTTGTTGCATAGGTCGTCCCGTCGAGCCTATTCTCGCGCCCGTTGCGCCATCTTGAGCCATCACCAGGAGATGACGACCATGCCTCTTCCCCGAAAGCAGAAGCCTCGACGAAAGCCCTTCGTCATCACCTTTGCCCAGGTGGCGACCGTCGCGTTGTTGCCCGGTTGTATCGAGACGACCGTCACGTCGAACCCGCCTCCCACCGAGGAGCCTTCATGCCCTGCCGAGCAGCCGTCGCAGGGAGAGGCTTGCATCGGCGACCTCACGTGCGACTACGAGTTCAATGTCGGCTGCGGTCCTCAACCCGCAAAGGCCACGTGTAAAAACGACGTATGGGTCATCGATGCGGGGATTTCATGCAATCCCCCGGTCCCGACTGACAATCCCCCGGACACTTGTCAGGCCCTCGCGACCGAAGCGGAGTGCAACGCGGCGGAGGATTGCCGCTGGCTCGTTCCGGGCTGCGAGCCTCCCATCCTTCCGCAGGCAGGCTGTTTTGCCAAGCTGGACTGCGTCGGCGTCACGTGTGGCGACGGCAAAATGTGCCAGGAGGCGGTCATCGATCCCTGCTACAACCAGGCGTGCGACGCTTGCGGCATGACCGTCTCGGTATGCCTGCCGCCGGCCCCCTGAGTCTGCCATGCCCTCGCCCTCCCCGAAGCGCGCTCCACGCGCCGCCGCGAGCAACGCGGTCCGCGCCGAATGGCTCCGCCGTGTGCACGCCGAATACCGCTCGGCTGCGATCACCCAGCACTTGACGCTCTGGCTCATTCAGCTCGGCGTCTCGCCCGACCTCATCCACGACGGTTTGCGGATCGTCAAGGACGAGCTGGCCCACGCGCGCATGAGCCACGCGACGTACCGAGCGGCCGGCGGAAAGGAGGCGCCGCTCCTCGCCCAGGAGACGCTCGGGCTGCGCCGCAATCCGGCGGAGCCCCTTCACCTGGCCGCGGCGCGCGCGGGGATCGAGGTGTTTTGCCTGGGCGAAACGGTGGCGGTGCCGCTGTTCAAGGTGCTGCGCGAAGGGTGCACCGTCCCGCAAGCGCGACGCACGCTCGACCGCGTGTTACGCGACGAGGTCCGGCACCGAGACTTCGGCTGGAGCCTGCTCGATCATTTCCTCGAATTGCCCTTTGCCGACGATGTGCGACGCCTCGTCGATGCGGAGCTGCCGGCGATGTTCGGGCGCCTGCAGCGGAACTACGCGCCGCCCAGCGCAAGGGGAAACGATGCGATCGCCGCGGAGGATCGCGTATGGGGGCTCATGCCTCCGGCTCGCTACGGCAAGATCGTGGAGCGAACGCTGGAGCGCGATTATGCGCCTCGTTTCGCTGCACGTGGATTCGACGCCCTACGTGCGTTCGAGGCTGCTCGGGGAAGCTGAGTGCAGGCGCGCCTTCGTGGAAGGAAAAGGGGCGCGGGGAGGGGGGTCGGGCGAGCTCAGGAATCGTAGCCGTAATTGCCGTTGAGGACGAGAACCACGCCGCTAGCCGGGTAGAAGAGCACGACGCGCGTGATGAAGTCGGTGCAGTTGTGGCACGACACCTGCTCGCTGTAGGACCACGCCTCGATGTCGCCGCCGCCCGCGAAGGCGTCGACCGCGGCGAGCAGGGCGCTGCCGCCGCTCGAGCCGAAGAATGTGGTCGAAGAGAGGCCGGCGCGATCGGTGAACGTGCCGTATTCGGCGGCCGGCTGGTTCTGATCCGAGGCGGCAATTTCGTCGACCACGCTCGCGATCGTGACCGGCGACTCCGGGCACTCCGGCGTGTCGTAGGCGGCAATGGGCTGGAGGTTGCGCCAGTTGTAGCCGCTCGATCCCTGGTTCCACACCGCGCGCGCGGGTTCGAGCGAGGAAGCGTCGATCGAGGAGAGCGAGAGGGGCTCCTGGCCCACGTCGCACGCGTCCGCATAGACGCAGCGCTGCACCTGGCGGTAGGTGCCACATGCCGCGAAGTCGGTCGTGCCCACGGGCTGGCTGTGGTAGCAGGCATAAACCGCCGGCTCACACGGGGGGGACGGCCATACGTTGTAGGGATCGCCGGAGGTGAGGGCGAGGCCCGTCACGCGCGCGACCAGGCGCGCCGTCTTTTTCGCGAGGGTGCCGTCGGGGCGCGTCGCGCTGAAGGAGAGCTGCTGCGTGTGCGGATCGATGGCGTCGTGGAGATTCGTGTACGACCAGTCGAGGCGGTAGCTGTTCGCATCGACGGGGAAGACCGACGGCGCGCCGTCGGGCGCCGTGACGGTGAGCGGGTTTCCGAGCACGTCGACGCCGCCGCGGTAGACGACGTTATCGATGCCGTTGACGGAGTAGTAGGGCTGCACGGCCTCGTCGATCCAGAGGTCGCTCGCCCCGAGGAAATCGTAAAAACGCGCCGCGATCTCGACGCGGGCGGTGTACTGGTTGGGCGTGCCCGTGAAGGTGTTGATGGAGACGAAGAGCGGCAGGCCCGAGAGCAAGGTATTCAACTCGTGGCCCTCGTGGATCACGACTTCGAGCCGGCGCTCGCTGATGATGTTCGCCTGCCCGAAGGCGTCATCCGGCACGAAGCTGAACACGTTCTTCAGGTAGCGGTTCGCGGTGCCGCGGAAAATGAGGGCGCGGACGCCGTCCCGCTCCTCGAAGGTGCCGAGCGTCTCGAAGGAAAAGTCGAGGTCCCCCTCCGAGGCATAGATCCGGGTCGCCGTGGCGGCGGAGGCAGCCGATTCCGTCTCCTCCGGCAGCGTAGAATCCTGCGCAGCGCAGGCGGGCACGGCGAGGGCAGCCAGGAGACCGATTGCAAGGAAGCGCGATTTGTTCACCATGTTATCTCCAGGTAGGTGGCGACCTTTTATTGCTCATGAACGTCGACGTGGCAAGGGCGACCCTCCCCCACTGCCGTGGACAAACCCCAAGGCGCGGCGATACGCGAGGGGAGCTCGACGCGTCCCTCGCGGCTTCGTGGTCGATCTCGTTCGGACGTCGGCGCCCGCGTCTCCGCGGTAGGAGCCCCTACGCTTGGACGGGTCCGTGGGAACGTCCTACCGTCGATTCCTGTTGTTGGGATCGCAATGTTTGGTGTAACCTCATTTAATGCCAGCTTCCTCATTCCGCGCCCCCGTATTTTCTGTCGCGTCGACACCTGCGCGCGAGATGGTATGAGCAAAGATCGGATGGTATTTCGGTATGCACGTTATGCGGTTTAGCTCCATCGCCACGAGCGTCGTGGCGATCGTGATCGTTGGTTGCGGCGGGAGTTCAGCGCCGGTCGCCAACGATCCGGCGCCGGTCGTCGCGGCGGCGCAGCCCGCGCCTGCGCCGGAGCCTGCGCCCCCCGCGCCTCTCCCGCCTCCGCTGCCGGCCGAGAAGCCCGTGGTGCCGGTGTTGGAGCTCGCCGCGCCCCAAGGCGCGCCGCTGGACGCGCCGCTCGCAGGCTGCGTGCTTGTGTGGGTCGATGCGCCGTTTTATCTCGCGGCGAAGGAGGACGCACCACGACTCCAGCTCGCGAAGCTCGGTGCGCGCAAGGACCACGTCGCGGAGGCAGTGCCGATGCGGGTGGTCGCGGCGAAGGGGGCGTTTGTCGAGGTCGAGACGCCGTTCCTCGACGAGGCGCAAAACGATGAAACCGACTGCGCGTGGTTCAACATGCGGAGCCAGTTCGATGTTGGGCGGCTCCGGTTGTTCGTGAAGCGTGAGGACCTCGCGCCGGTCGTCACGACGAAGTTCGCAGCGTCGTATCCCGACGGGAGCAAGATCGAGGTGTTGCCCGGGGCGCCGATCGTGCCGCTCGCAGATGGGCGTTCGCTCGTCGGGTTCGCGTTCGCGTCGATGCCGGTCGTGTTGCCCGCGGCGTCGATCGGATACGCGTACCCCACGCTGCCGAAGGAGTCGCGGGAGACGTTCGAGCCGAAGTTCGTGCTGCAGGCGAGGGACGTAGGCTTCGCCGAGACGCGCGTGCCGTTGCCGATCCGGCTGATGGCGCCGCTGGCCGCGACGGTCGAGCCGAAGGGCGCGCAGGTCATGTTCCCGCTGTCGGGCCGGTGTGGCGCTGCGACCGTGCTCGCAGCGAAGGCCGAGGTCCGATCGTACGAGGCGCCCCCTCCCGGGCCAAGCGTGGGCGTTGGAATCGGATTCGGTCGGGTGATGGGCGTGGAGCGCTGGTACCTCGCGGCGGGCACCGCGCTCGCCGCCGAGACGGGGCACGTCGTCACGAAGGTGCGGCAAGAGATCAACGTCCCGAAGCCCGCGGCCGGGGCGAAGGAAGTGTGCATCGAGCGGAGCGCATTCCTCGCATCGCGTTACCTGGGTGGCCCGAAGGTCGAGCGCGTCGAGGAAGGGGAATTGCGGTTGTGCGCGCCGGCGCGTGTGGTGAAGCACGAGGAGGCGAAGAGCATCCTCGGCGAGAGCGTCCGACTCAATGCGCGTTGACGGC
Source organism: Polyangium mundeleinium (assembly GCF_028369105.1). Classification (NCBI taxonomy): domain Bacteria; kingdom Pseudomonadati; phylum Myxococcota; order Polyangiales; family Polyangiaceae; genus Polyangium; species Polyangium mundeleinium. The sequence goes on from NZ_JAQNDO010000001.1 coordinate 1,288,511, forward strand.
GTCGCGGGGAGGCTGCGCTGCCGCGCCCTTCGCTCGCTTCACCAGCTCGCCCGGAGGGAGCCGTCGTCGCGATAGGAATGGGAGAGGGGCGCCGTCGTCTTGCCGGACGCCGTTTTGAACATGCCGTTGAAGTTCACCCAGCATTGCCCGGCGAGCGATTACATCGCGCTCGCGTCGAGGCGGCCGAGGTGCACGGGCGCGCCGAGGCGGTAGCCGTCTCCGTCGCGGAGGAGCAGCGCCGGCTCTTTGGGGTTTTCTTCCAGCACCTGGCGCATCCGGTGGACAGCGACCTGGAGCCGCTTGTCATCGCGGTGCGGATGGTAGCTCGCGAGGCCCCACGCGCCGAGCACCAGGTCCTGCTTCGTCGCGCGCCCGCCACCCCGCACGAGGACCTCCAGGATGCGCACGTGCAGGTCCGCCGACGACAGGTCCACCTGCTTGCCAGAGGGCAGCCGCAGGGCGCGTTGCTCGAGGTCGACCACCACGACCGCATTCTCGCTTCGTGTCACCCCGTGGGCCGAGCGCTCCACGATTCTTCGGTCCAGCGCGTCGAGCGTGACCTCGCGCCCGAGCAACCCTCGCGCTCGCCTGCGCACGACGTGCGACGCCGGGTCTTCCGCCATCTCCAGGAGGACGGCCGGGTCCCTCCGGTCCGAGACGAGCCACGTCGCGAGGCGCGCCTCCGCGGCGAGGCGCGGCGAGCCGAGTCGCTCCGCGGCCTGCGCGAGAACACGCGCGATGAGCTCGACGAGCGTGCGCGCGCTCGTGCCCCGGGCCGCACGGAGGAGCCGCACGTCGAGCAGGAGCGCGAGCAGGTTTGCCTCTTCGATCGCGAAGCCCTCGCGCTGGGCGAACTCCAGCGCGCCCTCGAGGATGCCGTCGGCCTGATCGAGCTCATCCCGGGCGATCGCAACCTCCGCCTCCGCGCGTCGCGCGACGAGCCCGACGTCGGTCGGCAGGTCCGGCGGCGCCGTGAAGGAGGCCGTCGCCGCGCCACGACGTGTCGCGACGATCGCCTGCCACGCCTCGCGCAGCACCCGCGCCGTTCCTTCCGGGACCGCCATGCCGGCCGGCAGATCCGCGAGCGTGGCAGGCGGCGCGCACGTGACGTCGACCGCGGCCTTGGCGCAGAGGGCCCATACGACGAGCTCCGGCAACTTGAACAGCGGGGCGTCGAAGGCGAGCTCGCGCGCGAGTTCCTCCAGGCCATCCCCGGGGCCCGCGAAGAGGCGCAACCGGAGCGTATTGTAACGGTGGACGAAGCGCAGGTAGACGGACTCGTCGACGAAGGGCTCGACGCGATCGAGGAGCCGCTGCCCCAGGCCGAAGCGCCCGCGCTCGACCGCCAGCGCGAGGTGCGCGAAGAGCTCGGTCGGGCGGCAATCAGCGGGCGGATCGCCGGGGCCGAGCACGCGCTCGAGCTCGCGGAAGCGCGAAGACGCGAGGAGCGCCGAGGCGAGCGTCGCGCGCAGCCGGCGGCGTTCCTCGACGCGGAGGCCTTGGAGTTGGTCCGGCATGGACGCGAGCATGTCCGTCGCGCGGGCGAAGTCTCCGCGCAACATGAGCGCGGTCGCGAGCCGCAGGTCGCGATCGATGCGCTGGGATGGCGTGCGTACGTCGAGTCGTTCGAGCAAGGCGACCGACGCGTCGACCTCCGCCGTGTGGCGGAGGATGTCGGCGAGGAGCAACGCCGCGTCCGTCCGGACGTCGAGAGGCCCGTGTTCCGCGAGCGCGCGGGCCGCATCGTGCGCCTGCGCCACGGCTGCGCCATGCACGAGCAGCCTGCACCAGAGCAGGCGGACGCGGGGATCTGTGGGCTCGGGCAGGGCCGTGGCCCATGCGAGCGACGCACCCCCGTGGATCCAATCGGCGCAACCGAGCCGATGCGGGAGCAGGGCATTGCTTTCGAGGCGACCGAGCAGCTCGAAGAGCCCCTCGGCATACCCAGCCGCGCAGAGCGTGAACAGGCGCTCGTCGAGGAGTGATGCGCAGAGCGCCGCGTCACCCTCCTCGATCGCGAGTCGCACGGCCTCGAACGCGGAGGCAGGGCCCTCGGTGTGGAGGACCAGCGCAAGCGCGGTACGGCGCGCCTCGGCGTCGAGCGGCTCGGTGTCCACCAACGAGCGCACGCGATCGTCGAGACGAACCCCGCCCGCCGTGAGCCGGATCAACCCGCGCTCGTCGAGTTCGCGCGCCACGTGCGCGGGCAACGCGACCGCGAAGCGGAGGACCCGCAACGCTTGCACGGCGCGTTTCGCCTCGTCGCCGAGATCGACGAGCAGCGATCCGCCCGGATCGGCTCCCTGCGAAAGGACCAGGCGGCGGGCGCGAAAGGGGGAGCCCATGGCCTCGCGCGCGAGCGCCGTCGCCTCGGGGATGGAGCGAAATGGCGCGCAGCGACGCACGAGCCGCGCGAGGTCCTCCTCGGGGAGCGGCTCGATGCGGAGCGCCTTGTCCGCGAGCTCCTCGTGGCGGGGGCGCGTGCGTGTCATCACGACGAAACGGCTCGTGCGCGCACGACGGCTGATCGATAGGAGCAACCGCTCCGTGAGGTCGTGATCGACCGCGTGGAGGTCGTCGATAAGAACCACGGCGCGGGCTCGTTCGGCGAGCTCGATATTCAGCAGGATGAGATCGGCGCGCGAGCGTCCTTTCGCCAGCCATTCGACCGTCTCTCCGGCGAGCCCGGCGAGGCACCGCCCGAGGCCGATGAGAAAGGTCGTGTCCTCGGGCGTGTCGAGCGCCGAGTGATAGGCGGCGCGTGGGATTCGAAGGTCCGCGACGACGCGCAGCGCGAGCCCCGTCTTGCCGAGGCCGACCGGGCCCCAAAGGACGGACAAAGGGCTTTGCGCGAGCCGGTCGCAGAGCCACGCGCGCTCGTCCGTTCGGCCTTCGAAGACCTCCGGGGGATTCGGCAGGTGGTACATGCACCGAGAATGCAATGGGTGCTCGGCAGCCGCAATCTCGTCCCTCGGCAAAAGCGAGCGGCGGCGCCGCGCCGTTCATTGGGGCACCATGGGGCTCCGTAGATGTGGATGGTATCGGTCTACCATTGCCGCTACGGTGGACAGCCCTTGGTCAGTCCCCCGATTCGCCGGCGCACACGCGGGCTGGACACACCACCGCGACGTGGGAGCCCGACGCGAGTGCGCTGGAAGAAGCCTTGCCTGTCCCCACGAAACGCAGCGCGCGTGGCATTTCCGCGGGGCACGCTGCGAGCAGCTCCGGATTCCCGATCGGCGGCTCGTGCCCCGGGTCGATGTAGCAGAAGCCATGGACGGGGTGGTCGTCGACGACGGGGGGATCCGATGGATCGGTCCGACACCCCTCCGCCGCGGCGCCGCTGAGTTGAGGCACCTCGCAGAAGCAGTTCCAATCGAGCTCGCGCGCGAGGTCCGTATCGCGCAGCATCATGAGCGCCTCCTCGTGTTCGGGCGCCACGGGGACGCGCGCTGCGGCCGGTTGGCAGGCGCAGGTAGCGGACACGTGCTCGGCGACGATCACGGCGCACGCCGATTCTCCCGAAGAAAGCAGCGGCGGCGCCGCAGGCAGGCATTGACCGGTGAGGGAAGCATTCGAGGGGGGCACCGCCTTGAGCTCCATCGAGAACTCCGGATCACAACGATTGACGTGGACGTCAGCAGAACAGCCGAGGGGAGAAAGCAGCGGGGCGACGAAGAGCAAAGCTATCGATGTGCGCATGCAGGAAGCTCATGCACGAACCGTTCCTTTGCAGGTGCTCTGCGTCTCGCGGATGTTGTTGCAACCGGGTTGAGGATTCGAGCGTGGACCGCCAACCGGGGTGGCGGCGCGCGCGATGGAGCGTCGGCCGGGAACAGCAACCTTCTGCCCTACACGAGCGGTCGGGTGTTGGCCTTACATCCTAAAATTTGACCGATGGGTCAAATTGTTAATCAACTGGACAACATGCGCGCGCTGCCTCATGCTTGTCCTCGTCGTACGGTTCGGAGGACGTCGTGTCCTTTCGGCGCGCGGAACACGTGCGCGTCGTCGTCGATGCAGCATTCGCGTTCTTTGCTCGAATTCGTTTCGGGTGATGGCGACGTGTGCGCGGCTCGTCCAGCGCCGGGCCATCCCCGTCCAGGAGGATCCTTATGTCGAAATTCATCCTGTTTGCGCTCACGGTCGCTGCGTCTTCGTTGCTCGGCTGTACCGCCGAAGACGCGCACGAACCGGAGGCCCCGGCTCTGCCGAGTGAGCCGGTCGACCACTGGTTCTCGGCGAGCGACGGAATCAAGCTGCATTACGTGGAGTACGCAGGGACCGGTTCCCCCGTCGTCCTTGTGCACGGCTTCCTGGGATCGGCGCAGGGGAATTGGATCGCGCCCGGGATCTCCAGCGCAATCGCGTCGCGTCATCGGGTCGTGCTGCTCGATCAGCGGGGGCACGGCGAGAGCGACAAACCGAAAGACGTTGCGGCGTACGGCGAACGCATGCTGACGGACGTGATCGAGCTGCTCGAGCACCTCGAGATCCCTCGTGCCCACATCGGCGGCTACTCGATGGGAGGAGCGATCACGCTTGGATTGATGCACCGCGCGCCGGAGCGATTCCTCACGGCGAGCCTCGGCGCCATGGGCCTCGAGGAGACAGAGGAGGCCTTCCGAACGGAGGCCGAGGCGATGGACCCGCAGGGGACCGATCCCGACGAGGAAAAGCTCCTCGAATTGGCCATGGGCGGCGAGCCGCCGGACCCGCTCGTCGTGGAAGCCATCGCGAAGGGGCACGGCACGTGGTGGCCGCCGCCGGTCGATCTGCGCGCGATCGAGTTTCCGGTCTTCTCGATCATCGGAGAATTCGACAAGCCCTACTCCACCACTTCGCGGCTCAGGCGGGAGCTACCGGACCTCGAGGCCGTCATCGTGCCGGGTCGGACGCATCTGACGACGATCATCGACCCGATGCTCCGGGATCGCCTCTCGTCGTTCATCGACGCCCACGACGCGCCTTAGACGGCGGCGCGGCGCTCGTCGGTCGACGCCCCCCGACGTCACGCATCGCCGCGTCGAAGAGCGCCACGAGCTCGCACGCGGCCTCGCGCAGGTCGACCTTGTCCCCATAAGCGACCCGCTGAAGCAAGACGCAGTCGATCGCGCCGCGGATCGCGAGGGCCATGACGCGCGGCACGAACGTGCGGAATTCGCCCTCTTTCTGGCCCTGGCGCATGATGCCTTCCAAGAATTCGAGGCCCGGCTCGTGCGCACGAGCGTCGAAGGCAGGACGGCCCTCCGGCGTACGGAGGCCGTTCCAGATTTCGAGCAGCGCCGTGGCATGCGCCGCGTGCGTCTCCACGAACGCGATGCTGCCCTCGATGTAAACGCGCAGTTTGTCCGACGCGCGTTCCTCCTTCACCACCGCAGGCAGGACGAGCTTCGTGACGAGCGTCATCGTCTCGGCATGCACCTGGGCGATCAGGTCTTCTTTCCCGTCGAAGTAATACGAGATGACGCCCTTGCTGATCCCCGCCCGCTCGGCGATCGTCGCGAGCGACGCGTGCGCGTACCCGTGGCTGGCGAGCACGGCGATCGTGCACTCGATGATCTGAGCACGTCGCGCCTCCTCGATGAAGGTGCGCCGCTCGCCATGGGGCTTCCCTGCCGATGCCATCGGCAGATTGCTCGCACGTCGCCGGCGGGATCGTCAAACGGAAGCGGCGCCGGCTCGCTCTTGGACGCGTTCGGAGGGGCGGAGTCCGAGGGCAGAGAGACCACGCGGTAGGCTTTGGGAGGTTTTCCTGCCGCCGGATCAGCTCACGGCATGGGGGACATCGCCGTCGCGACCTCTCCGCAGCTCCAATCGGTTTCGAGCGGAGCGCAGTTTTCCAGGACGGGAAGCTCGGAGCAGGCGCCCGGCTGGCAGGTTGCAGGCGGCGTCGCCACGTCGCACAACTCGTGCGCGCCGAGCTCCCAGGGAATCGTCTCGCAGGGGGCGTCTAGGCAACTGCGCGTTCGGCTTTGGACGAGCGCCTTGCCGTCACCCAGGAGCAACGTGAGCTTGTCGCCCATCCAATTGCCGGGGCCCGGCCGATCGTGCACTTCGAGCGCTCCGCTCCCGCCTTCGAGCCAGAGTTCACCCGCGCACCCCAGCGTTTCCGGTCCGCCGCTACTACAGTCGGCAATGGAGAGGTGAATGCAGTAGGCAGGGCAGGTGAGCTGCACGCCGCAAGCGAAAAGATCGACGTGTGCAGGGACGTTGTTCGGTGGGTCGGCGTCGATTTCACTGTCGCACGCGACCAAGCCAAGGGTCAGGACCAAGGAGAGGGCGCCAAGAAGGAGAGAGCGGGGAGAAAAAGCGGAACGTGTCATCGTGCGCCGGCCCCAGGCACGAACTGTGCCAATCGAAAACACGAAGTAAGTCGGTGTTTTGATGCGTGTGTGCCAGGTGCGGAGCTGGTGTTTGGCTCAGTTGGGCACAATATGTGTCGTGCAACGGAAAGCGAGGACGCCTGTACGACGTCTCCTCCGTTCAGGCCGAGACGGCGGAGGACGGTTGCGAGGGTTGGGGCACCGACAGGCGCGTGTTCACGAGCGCGAGAATTTCCCGGACCCGCGCGTCGGACAGGGTCGACAACGCTTCCCCGACATACCATTCGATCGAGCTCTGATCCGGCAAGGCGGCATGTCTCGCGCCGCCGAACAGCCAGATGCCGTGTTCCGATGCCAGCTCGTTGCGTATCTCGGTCAGGCGCTCGCGGCCGACCGGGAAATACACATGCAGCATGTTGACGTGCGGCCGCGCCGGATTGACGCGCAGTTGCGGGAAATCGCGCAGGACGTCATACAGCCCTTGGGTGCGTTCGAGGTAAGCAGGCATCTTCGCCAGCCGCTCATCGAAGCGCATCGCCGCCGACACGACATAGGGTGAGCGGCGATAGACGTTTCCGCCCATGCGTTTCATCCACGTATCGGCCTTCGCGACGAAATCCGCGCTGCCGAGCAGCATCGCGCCCCCATGCGCGCCGATGCCCTTGTAAAACGAAACGTAGACCGAATCGAAGCCTTGTGCGATCTCCTTCAGCGAGCGCTTGTAGCCGGCCGAGGCTTCCCACAATCTCGCGCCGTCCATGTGGAGGTGGATGTTCCGTTGCCGGCAATATGCCTTGAGTGCTTCGAGTTCCGCCCAGCTCGGCAACTGTCCGCCGATCTCGCGCATCGGCAATTCATAGAGTGCCGCGCCGATCCGGTCGGGCCAGACCTGGAGGTCGTCGACGGTCCAGGTGCGGAAAGGATCTCCGACGTGCAGCGACTTGAAATGGTCGAGCAATTGATGGTTGCCGCGCTCGTGCAGCAGCACGTGCGCGGTCGGATGCAGCGCGACCAGCTTGCTGCCGGCGGCTTCACAGGCGAGCCGTAAGGCAACGGATTGCACCATGGTGCCAGTGATGCAGAAGACGGCCTTTTCGAAGCCGAGCAGATCGGCCATTTTCCTTTCGAAGCCCTGCACCAACGCGCCCTCGCCGTAGGCGTCATGGGCGATGTCGTTGGCTTCGCACCAGCGCGCCATGGCGGCGAAGTCCTCGGCGGCCGTGGTCGGCTTTTCTCCCGAGAAAAACGTGTGGCAACGCTGTCGCAGTTCCATGGGGTTCATGCGGAGCCTCCGGTCGTCGCAGTTCGATGCAAGAGTGTACCTGACGCACGGCCGTTGGCGAAAGAGGCGGTGAGCCGAAGCCGGAGAGGCGGCGTGTCTGCCGCCCCTCCAGCCTCCTCGTTCACGCCGGCAGGAGCCCCGGGGCCTTTTCCAAACGCCTGACGAAGCCGAGGACGACGACGGCCATGAGCGTGCAATAGGCCGAAAGCGGCCATGCCGTATCCCCAGGCAGGAGAACGACGAGCGTCGTTCCGACGATCCCCACGACGAGGCTCTCGATGCAGTAATACAGCGCAGTCGCAGTGCCGGCGACGTGGCCGAAGCGCTGGAGCGCGCCATTCGCCGTCACCGAGCTGGTGAACACGATGCCGATCGCGATGATCCACATGGGCGGGACGAACGTCCAGAAGGACGGAGCGGCCGTCACCTGCCCGACGACCAGCAATGCGGCCCCCAGGAGCAGCATTCCCATTCCGCGGACGAGACTTCCGGCCCTTCCCCACCGCGCCACGAATCGTTTGGCGAACCGAGCCGTCGCGATCATGACGAGCGCGACCGTGGCAAAGAGGAGACTGAAGGCGAGCTGCGAGAAGCCGGCCCGATCGATCAGGACGCGTGACGCCGTCGAGAAGAAGACGAAGAACGCGCCCATTGCCGCGCTGAAGCCGAGCGTGTAGGTCCAGAACGAGGCGTCCGCGAGGATCTCACCAAAGGCCGCGTGTGGCTTCGACGCGTTCACGGGCCGGGTCTCGTGCCACCTTGGAGCCGCATGCAATGCCGCCGCGGTGGCGGCGACGCCGAGCGCGAGGAAGATCGCGCGCCACCCGAAATGGTCCGCGAGCAGAGCGCCGAGCACGGGCCCGAGCGCGGGGACGAACGCGAGCATCGATCCGAACAGGCTGTAGATCATCGCCCCCTCGGGACGCTCCGCATAAACGTCGCGTACCGTCGCGAAGGTCGCGACGAGCGCGGCGGCCGCGCCCAGCGCTTGAAGAACGCGGAGCGCGATGAACCATGCAGCGGCTCCGGTGCCCGCAAGCAGATACGACGCGGCAGCAAACAAGGCCGCGCCGCCGAGCAGGACTGGCCGTCGACCCATTCTGTCCGAAATGGGCCCGAACACGAGTTGTCCCGCGCCCAGGACGACCATGTAGAGGCTCAATGTGAGCTGAACGATTGCCGGCGACGTGCCGAGGATGCCGGGCATGATCGGCACCACGGGCAGGTAGACATCCATGGCCAGCGAGGCCAACAGATCGAAGGGGGCCATCAGCAGCAGCGCTGCGGACAGCGAAACATTCCAATTCGAGGTTCTTGTTCGAGGCACGACGATACACCCGCGCAAATGGTGGACATTCGGCGGCGATCTGCCTCCAGGACGGCATGCGTCGAGCGATCGAGAGCAGATGGCCGCAGCAACGATTTCAGGGGTTGCTGCGGCTCACTCGTCTGCGGACTGGGTTGTCTCCATGCTTGCGTCCTGACCCTGCCTTCGTGGCAGGCGACGAAAGGATGACGGGCACCGAGCCGTCCGTCGAGGACCACGAAGCAAGACGCAGGGGGCCCGGCGGCGCGGGCAGGGGGGACCGCGCCGCGCCGAGCCGTGCTCCTGCGGCTCGTGCTGCTCGGCGTCGCGCCTGCTCTTGACACGGTGCGCGGGAACATCCTAGTGTTGAAAATGATAATGAGTATCGTTTTCACTTCAGCAGAAAAGGCCGTTCCGATGAAGAATGTGGGGTCTGTCACTTCCTTGCGGCTCTCCGCCGGCATGCTCGCCCTGGCCCTGGCCACGGGTTGTGGCGGCTCGGAGGGGCAAAACGGCGACGACAACGGGCCGCTGTACGCCATCACCACGCAGCTGCTCATCGCCGATCCGGTGGACAGCTACGTCATCGTGACGAACCAGGCGGAGCAGACGGCGTCGCTCTCTCTGGACAACGCCGTCCGGGTGACGGGCCGTGCGCTCGGCGTGGGCATTCCCAAGTCAGGCGCGGTTTATGTCGTGAGCGACGACAGCGCGACGGTGACCCGCTACACGCTCACCAGCACGGGGGGGCTGGAGCCGACGGGCACCGTGAGCTTCGACAGCCTGGGGGTGACGTCACTCGGGGAGTACCAGGCGAACTTCCAGTTCATCTCGGAGACCAAGGCCTACTTCTTCGATGGGGCCACTGCACAGGTCGTGATCTGGAATCCCGAGGAGATGAAGGTCACGGGTCACATCGCGCTCGATGCGTTGATGATTCCGGATACGGTCATGGCCTTCTCGGGCGCAGCCATCCGACTGGACGGTCAGGTCCTCATGCCCGTGGGTTGGCGTCCCGTTTCGGGCGTGGGCATCACCCCCAAGGCGGGCGTGGTTTCCATCGACACGGCGACCGATGAGCCCACCATCGCGACAGACGATCGATGTGGGTACACGCATGACGCCGCCGTTGGCCCCGACGGCAAGGTGTACGTCGCGACGGAGGCATATGGAGCGGCGGTGCGCCGCGTGGTGGGCGAGGAAGCGCCCGCGCCGTGCCTGCTCAGGTTCGATCCCGAGACCCGCACCTTCGACCCCGCCTTCTACCGGACGCTCGACGGGCTGGTGGGCGGTGGCACCGCGGGCACGCTCGTCCCAGGCCCGGAGGGGACGGCGTACGTGCGCGTGCTCGATGAGACCATTGCCCCGGTCGTGGAAGGCACCCATCCCCGCACCATTGCGAGCGGGACGGGCTGGCAGTGGTGGGAGCTCGAGTTCGACACGCTGACCGCGACGCACAAGGCCAGCTTCCCGGCGACCTCGGGCAGCGTCTTTCTCTTCGAGTCGCAGAACCAGACCCTCTACACCGAGTTTGGCGAGGGCGCCACGTCCACCACCCTGCGGGTGCTGGAGGACAATGGCAAGCCCACGGTGACCACGCAGGGACTCTCCTTCTCCTTCCTCCAGCTTCGCTAGCGCGGCTGCAAAAGCAACACCGGCTCTCATCCCTCCTTGGAGATTCGATGCATCCTTTGTTCCGTGTCGTAGGTGTATTCGCCGTTTTGGCGTTGGGGTCGTCTCCTGCTCTTGCCGCCAGCGCGGGCATCACGGGGCAGTCCGGCAAGAAGGGCGCGACGTGCATCACGTGCCATAAGGGCGGAGAGCCTTGCACCGTGGAGTTCGAGGGCCCCACGACCCTGGCGCCGGGGGCCACGGGCCAGTACAGCTTCGTCATCCGGGGGGGCGCCGCAAAGACGGGAGGGGTGGACATCTCCGTGGACAACGCGGAGGCCAGCCTGGAGACCGCCAGCAGCGGGATGAAGAAGCTCGGCGCCGAGTTGACGCATTCCGCCCCGCAGCCTTTTCATGCCGACGAGCTGCGCTTCGACTTCTCGCTCGTCGCGCCCGCGACCGATGTTACTCTCACGCTCTTCGGGGCCGGCAATTCCTCGAATGCGGACCTCCTCCCGGAGGGGGACAGGGCCGCAGCGACGAAGCTGACGGTGAGGGTGGGCGAGGGTTCGCCCGTCGATGAGCCAGACGGCGAGAACGACAGCGGTGGCGGGTGCGGCACTGCTGGGAGCGCGCCCGTGTGGGGCCTCGTGATGGTACGCCTGGCGTCGTTCCGGCGCCGCCGCCCGCAGCGGTGAGAGGTGGACCGGCCCTGTTTCCCCCATCCACTCGTAGGAACTTGAACCCCGGCCTTTCGAGCCGGGGGTTCAATCGTTCTTTTGCTCGTCGAAGCCGAGCACGCGCATCCCGAACGAGGTCGCGAGGAGGATCGCCGTATCGAGCGGGACGCGGGCGCCCTTCACCTTGTTCTTCGCCGGATCGACGAACAGATCCGAGGAGCGGGGGAATTGCGCGTTGCGAAGGTCGCAACCGTCGAAACGTGTCCCCCCAAAACGGCACTCCTCGAACACGGCGTCGGTGAAGTCCATCGACGCGAAGACCGACTCGGTGATGCCGCATCGGGTGAAGCGCGTCTTGCGCAGCGCGAGCGAGTCCATCACGGTATATCGGAGGTCGCAGTCCTCGAACGACAGGTCGGGGAACTTGGCGATCTTCGTCCAGTTGACCCCAATCAGCTTGCAAGAGGTGAACGTCACGCCTCGCAGCGAGAGCATGGTGGGGTCGATCCGACTCAAATCGCATTCTTCGAATACGCAGCCCTCGAGCCGCGTCCGCGTCCATCGGCTCTCGCCGAGCTTGCAGCGTCGAAATACGCAGTAGGAGAACTCGCGATCCCTGAGGTCCGCTCGTTCGAGCGTGAGCTTGTCGAACGTTTCGCTGTCGAACGAATTTTTACCTTCAAAGGGACTCATGGTCTCCACCGGCGTGCGCGTTGAGGGTAGCGAGCCGCTGCTTGTTGTTGAATATGAGTTTAAATGACGGGTTGTGTGCTTGCGTGAAGCCCAACCCGTATTGGGCAATGCTACTTGGCAAGCGTGCGAGGTGTCAAGTCGACGCGGAAGGTTTGACCTGCACCCGGCCGACGCCTCCAACCCATCGGAGCAGGATTTTGCTGCTGCGCCGGACCGAACAACACGTCGCCCTCGCTGCCGTCTCATGGCATGATGAACGAATGCGAAACGCTTACCATACCTTCCTCCTTGGTATCCTCGCTGCGCTCCCCGCCTGTGCGAACACCGAGAGCACCGCCTGCATGGAGATCGCTCCCAACCAGCGCACCTGCCCCGCGGCTGCCGAGGTGGATCCCGAAGATCTCACCGTCAAGGATTGCGGGGTCGAGGTGGCCGAGGTGATCGGTCAGGGCACGCGGGTGGAGCAGGTGCCGTTCAACGGTGTGCCGCCCGAGCCCATGCCCGGCTGTTGTTATCCGGTCCTGGAAACCGAGCCGAGCTGTAACTATGGACGCCCCTTGAAGATTGCGGCGCAGGCCTTGCGATCGAGCCTCGTGGAAGACCCGACCTGGGCGGCGAGCCTCGTCCTTCGCCCGCTCTCGACGGAGGCCCGGCATGCGCTGGCCGAAAGGTGGTGCCGTTCGGCGCTGGACGAGCACGCATCCATTGCAGCGTTCAGCCGTGTGGCTTTGGATCTGCTCCGGCTCGGGGCGCCGCCCGAGCTGATCGAGCAAGCCCACGTCGCCGCTCTGGACGAGGTTCGCCATGCCAGACAGGGATTCGCCATTGCCTCGGCGTTGATGGAATCGCCGGTGGGCCCGGGGGCGTTCCCGCTCGGCATGGAAGTGCCCCTCTCGGCGGGGCTCGCGGAGGTCGCGGCGGAGGCCGCGGAGGACGGCTGCATCGGCGAAGCGGTGGCCTCCCTCCTGGCCCGCGAGGCTGCGGCGATTTGCAACGAACCCGAGATTCGCGCGGTTCTCTTGGGAATCGCGGAGGACGAGGAGCGGCACTCTCTGCTCGGATGGCGCACCGTGGCTTGGGCCTTGCGTGTCGGAGGTCCCGACGTGAGGGAGGCTGTCGAAAACGTATTTGCTCGGGCGGCTCGAATGGGCGTCGCGGTCCCGCTCGCGGGGGATTGTGACGACCCCGCGGTGCTGGCCCAGGTGGGGCTGCTCGATCGCGAGGCTTCTCGCCGGACGGCGCGGCGGGCATTGGCGGAGGTCCTTCTCCCGGCGGCCCGCGCACTCCTTGGCAGCGCGGCGGACATGCAGAACCAGTTCGCGGGCGTGTAGTGGCCTGACCCGTCGCTCGCTCGAGCCGACGTCCCTCGGCAAGCCTCCACGTTCGCCGCAAAGGGGAATGAGCATGGTGGTCGACCTGTCCTTGCTCGTCATTCGCACCTCCGACATCGATGCGGCCAAACGCTTCTACGAAGCCCTTGGTCTCCTCTGGCGAGAGGAGCGGCATGAGGGCGGGCCAAGACATGACTCGTGTCGGGTCGGAGCGACGTTGCTCGAACTGTATCCGGCCAAGGAGGCGCCGCGTGGGCGTATGCGATTGGGCTTCCGCGTGGACGATCCAGCACGAGCTGCAGAGGCCGCCATCGCAGCGGGCGGCCGATGGCGTCGTGACGCGCATCCTGGGGCAGGAATCATCCTCCAAGACCCCGATGGGAACGATGTCGAGCTGGCTGTACCGAGCGAGCACGAGGCGCTCGGCTGATCTGGTTCATTCCCCAGCCGGCTCCGCCAAGACGTCGAGCCTCGCTTCGAGCGACTGCATATCGAAGTACTCCTTGCTCGGTGTCAGCGTCACATGCAGGAGCGTCACCGTGAACCGGAGCTGCCCGGCCTTCACCGAACGCTCGGCGCACATGGCCATCTCGCTCGCGTCGAACTCGATCACGCTCTGCACGAGCGCCGAGTTCGGATCGTGCACGTCTTCGAGCCCCGCGACCATGATTTGCACGTCCGGCGCATACGAATGATCCGACGCCCCATTGTACGCCTGCCCTTTCCAGTTGAAGAAGTAGGCATATCCAACGGGATGACCTTCGATGGACTCGATGGTCGCCGTGTCGCCCGTGCAACAAAAGGGCCCGATGTAACCATTCTCGTTCGGTGTCGCTTCGTCGGGTAGCAGGAACGTCGACTGGACGAGCGACGCGTCCAGCCCTTCCGGGCCGGGGCAATCACCGGGCTCCTCGCCGAGCGGCTCGCCCTCACAGCCGAAGATCAACGCAGACAAACCAACCAAGCACCACGTTGCAAAGCGCATGACCCATGCCGATGCATGACATGTGCCAGGGATGTACTGCGCGATCCCACGAGGAAAACACGCGCAAAGCGTCGAATGCGCGACAAGATGTCATTCGCCACAAGAATATGCGACAGGTTGTCTCGGCAACCACCCGAGATCCGTGCATCGTGACGAAACGCTCGCTCTCCAAGCGGTAGGCGCGCCATCGCGCCCCGTCCGATGCGCCGGGGAGCGTCGCGCCAAGGTGTCGGCGCAGTTCACGATTCGGCGATCACCCCGACGAGCGCTGCCCCGTTGCGTGCCGACGCTGCCCGGGCCAACCTCGCATGGCCTTCATGAACGCACGTCTTCCGCCGAAGCTTCTCGACGATCTCGCGCGAGCGCGTGAGACACAAACATGGTCGATCTCCGGCCCAAACAGCCAGATCGAACTCGCCGACGACATGGACGAAAGCGACGAGCTTCCCACCCTCGTGCCCTTCGGGACCGATGGCGGTGGTGGCGTCTGGTACTGCGATGTCGAGGACCACCTCGGCGGAGGCGCCGGATCGATCGTTCACCTCCACATGTCCGGCGGCTACGGCGACGCGCGGCGAGCGGCGCCGTCGTACCCCGAGCTTCTCGCGCGGCTCTCTCGCGGCTTCGACCCGTACGACCTGCCCACGCTCGACCAAGAGGCATCGGCCAACCTACCGCGCGCCGTGCGCGTCCCCGGCATCGAGGGGCTCGTCGACGTGAGACGCGTGCATGCGCGCACGCGCCGGCCCGCCGAAGTCGTCTCCGCGCACGACGTCCTCGCCGCCGGTCTTCCCGCGCGCGGCGGCGAGTCGATCTACCTCACCGACGAGGGACGTATCCACTTCCTGACACTCGCGGCGCGCGCAGTCGTCGATGGAATTGCATGCGCAGCGGGGACGCCCCTGTCGCTTCATCCGGTGACCGGACGTCCGTTGCGCTTCACGCCTGCGGAGCCGCTCGTGATCGACGGGCTTCCGCTCCGCGCGGGCCACGAGGTCACCGTGTACGATCCGGTCTTCTCTGCGGCCGTCACCGGCGTGCTCGATCGCGCTCACGATGTCGATGGCGTTCCGCTCGCAGCCGAGACACGCGTCGTACTCCAAGGCGAGGCGCGCGAGCTTTCGAGTGGAACGTTACGCGAAGCCGCCAGGATCGGCGGAGCGCCCTTGGCGGCGGGGACGTGGTTCGAGCTGCTCGGCGACACGCTGTATCAAACGCGTCCGCCGGCTGGCGGATGAGGCGTTCGCCTTGGCCCAAGCACCCTTCAAGGACGCGCTCGACGCCGAGTTGTGTCGTGCCACAAACGCACGCTTGACACCTCCCGACGGACGTCCTTGAGATTCGCCCATGCGAGGACTCGTCGAAGGAAGATCCGTCATCGTCACCGGCGCGAGCAAGGGCATCGGCCGCGGCATCGCGAGGGTGTTCGCGCAAAACGGCGCCAAGGTGCTGCTGGTCGCGCGGGATGGCCGCGCGGCAGCCGAGGTCGCCGCGGACCTCGCGCATGCGGGCGCCGTCGCCTCGGCCTTCGCCGCCGACGTGAGCGACGAGGAGCAGGTCAGGGCCATGGTCGACGCGGCCGTCGAGCGCCATGGCGGCCTCGACGTGCTCTGTGCAAACGCGGGGATCTTCCCCGCCGCCCGGCTCGAAACCATGACGCTCGCGGAGTGGCGCGAGGTCATGCGCGTCAACCTCGAGGGCTGCTTCCTGTCGGTGCGCGCCTGCATCCCCGCGCTCGCGCGCTCCGGGGCCGGGCGCGTCATCCTGACTTCCTCGATCACGGGGCCGATCACCGGATTCCCCGGCTGGTCGCACTACGCCGCCAGCAAGGCCGGGCAGCTCGGCTTCATGCGGACCGCTGCGCTGGAGCTCTCGCGGAAGGGGATCACCGTGAACGCGATCCTGCCGGGGAACATCGCGACCGAGGGCCTCGCCGATCTCGGCCAGGACTATGTCGATTCCATGATTGCTTCGATTCCTCTGCGGCGCCTGGGCAGCGTCGAGGACATCGGGCATGCTGCGGCCTTCCTTGCCTCGAAGGAGGCCGGCTTCATCACCGGACAGACCCTCGTCGTCGACGGCGGTCAGACGCTGCCCGAATCGCTCGCGGCATTGAGTGACTGACCGCGTTTTCAACGACCCAAACCCTGATTCTCATTCTTGGATCCCAGGAGAGCTCTTCATGAACAGGTTTGCGCGAAGCTCGGCCGTCATGGCCTTGTTCCTGTCGTGCTGTGTTTCCGCACCCGACCCGACCGAGAAGACCCAGGGGCAGTCCCAGGGCACGTCCCAGGACGAGGAGGCGAGTCTGCGCAAGCTCATCGCCGAGCAGACCGAGGCCTGGAATCACCACGACGCGGCGGCGTGGAGCAAGGCCTTCGCTCCTGATGCCGAGTTCATCAATATCGTGGGGACGGTCTTCAATGGTCGTGACGAGATCCAAAAGCGGCACGCCAGCATCTTCGCCAGCGTCTTCAAGGACAGCCGGGCGGAGGTGACGGTGAGGAAAATGCGCTTCGTTGAGCCCACCGTGGCCGTGGTGGACACCGACCACGTGGTCACGGGGTACACGGGGTTGCCCCCGGGGGTGCAGGCCACCGAGCAGGGCGTGCTGCGCACCCGCATGCGCTATGTCATGAAGCAATCGGGGGGCACGTGGGCGATTGTCGCCGGCCAGAACACGGACGTGAAGCCAGCGCCGGCTCCGCCATCCCAAGCGGCCCCCGCGCCCACGGGCGGCTGAGAGGGCGCGGGGGGAGGGGATCAGCGACGGTCTTCGCTGGCGTGCGCTCGATTCGCCTGCCAGCGGGAGAGCAGCCTGGCGAGCCAGGCCTCGCGCGCGGCGAGGCAGGCCTTGGCGATCTCCGACTGGGGGGCGATGTCGTAAAACCCGTGGAAGGCGCCGCCCCATACGTGCAGCTCGCAATGGCCGCCGGCAGCCCAGATAGCGCTGGCGTACGCCACGTCCTCGTCACGGAACACCTCGGCGGCGCCGACGTCGATGAACGTCGGCGGCAGGCCACGCAAGTCGGTGGCGCGCGCCGGTGCGGAGTAGGGCGAAACGTTCTCGGTGCCCCGCTTCTCGCCGAGTACGGCCGTCCAGGCAGTCAGGTTGCTCGTGCGATCCCATATGCCGGTGCCCTGGTACTGATAGGAGGAGACCGTCTCGTTGCGGTCGTCGATCATCGGGCATTGGAGCAATTGTCCGGCCAGCTTCGGCCCCTTCCGGTCGCGCGAAAGGAGCGTGGTGCCCGCCGCGAGCCCGCCGCCGCCGCTGCCGCCGAAGATGACCAGACATTCCGGGTCGAACCGCAGCTCCTCGGCATGTTCCGCCATCCATGCGAGGCCGGCATAACAATCCTCGACGGGGATCGGGGCCGGGTGCTCCGGCGCCAGTCGGTATTCGACCGTGACGCCCACCGCGTCGTGCTTCATGGCCCAGTCCACGAGCGGGTGGACCGCCGCGAACCGATTGCACATGACCATGCCGCCCCCGTGGATGTTGTAGATCCCGGGGCCGGGCTGGTGGTGGTCCTTGCGGGAAATCACCGAGACGACGATCTCGGCACCTCCATAGCCAGCAATCGTGTGGTCGACGCACTGGACGGGCAGGTCGCCGATGATCTCCTCGATGGTCGGCATTTTCAATGCGCGGAAATGCTCCAGGCGATCGGGCGTCATGCCGACCGGCACATACCCCTCCAGGGCCGGGAGGAGCGGCGCGATCTGGGGGTCGAACTGCGGATTCGCGAGAGGGCGCTTCATGAAGTCTCCTTGGCGCCCAGTTGTAGTGGACGGCGCCTGGATGTCATGCCCCGACGGCCCGGCATCGGAACGATACGCACGAACCCAGCGAGCTCATCGAATTCTGCCTTGGCCTCGAGGGTATGGGCGCCGGGTCACCTCCGTCCGGCAAAGACCATGACCACCGGCGCCTGCCGGCTCCGCCGGAGCTCCTCCATCTCCTTGACCAGGAACGGTTGCGTCGTCGGAGCGGCATCGCACACGAGCAGCATCAACCATGGGGGGGTTCGCTGGCGTCGGTTCGATGAACTGCGCGATGCGCAGTTCATCGATGAGGCCGTGTCTTCCAGCTTGGGGGCCGA
The DNA here is from genome assembly GCF_028369105.1 of Polyangium mundeleinium. NCBI lineage: Bacteria > Pseudomonadati > Myxococcota > Polyangiales > Polyangiaceae > Polyangium > Polyangium mundeleinium. Next base: position 1,306,831 of record NZ_JAQNDO010000001.1, read on the forward strand.
GCCAAAAGGCGACGGGGACGTGTGTGCGAGAGATGGGGGGCATGGTCTGAAGAGACGACGTCGAGCCTCCGGAGGTACGAGGCCGTGCCTTGGAGGGACGGGGACGTGTCTCTGGGGCGTGCGGCCGAGTCTCCGGAGGTACGAGGCCGTGCCTTGGAGGGACGGGGACGTGTCTCTGGGGCGTGCGGCCGAGTCTCCGGAGGTACGAGGCCGTGCCTTGGAGGGACGGGGGCGATGGAAGACGTGACGGGCTCGTGGCGTCGAGAGATGGGCACGATGCGGGAGACCATCGGCTCATCGCCTTAGACCTACGGCCCCATCGCGTGGTGGGACGGAGCCGTGCCGTTTGGCACTTGAGGCCACCGCTTCACGACACGACGTCATGCGACGAGACGTTGCCCGCCGACCTGCCAGCGCTGCGGCCTTTGGTAGACAGGGCAGGGCCATCACCGGTCTTGACCGGCGGCGGCGTTCCCCACCGAGACAGCCGCGCTGCTGCTTCTGCTGGCACTCCGGCTTCTTCGTCGGCCTGTTTGAAAAACTGCGCACCGCGCAGTTTTTCAACCCTGGGTCCAGCCCCTGGCTGGTCCGGGGTCGAGGGGGCGGACAGCCCCTCGCGGGGTCCGGGGCGGCGCCCCGACGCGGCGCTTCCCAGATGAGACCAATGCTCAGGGCCGTACAGTCGATGAGGATGGGCAATCCCCGTGCAGCAGTGACGAGGTGGTCCCTTCCCGCTGCATTCGGTTGAAGCCGCTGCGCCTCGGGGGACGCGCTCGTCAATGTCCGACGGCCAGATCTGAAAACCGGCGTCTTGCGGACCCTCCCCGGACTCGATACGCCCAAAGCTGCGTTCGTGCCTCATGGCACCATGGTCGACGTGGGCCGCGCGAAGACGGAAGCGGGCCAGACGTGGTACCACGTGCGGGCGGTCGTGAACGGTGTGGCCTACGAGGGGTGGATGCACGCGGATATCCTCGATCCGGTGCCCTGAGCTGCCGTGTCGCCCCAAGATTGTGTTTTGTCTCCCAAACTGTTTTGCGCTACGTCACGCGATCCGAGTTCACGGTACGTTTTTCCTTCCCGCACCATGACCCCCGTACGCTTCATCCACACCGCTGACTGGCAACTCGGGCTTCGAGCGCACTTCATCCCGGGAGACGCCGGCGCGGTCGTGCGGAACGCGCGGCTCGAGACCGTACAGAAGATCGGAACCATCGCCCGCGAGTTCAAGGCGGACTTCGTGGTCGTCGCAGGGGACGTCTTCGAGCATCACGGCCTCAAGCCCGACACCATCCGGCGCTCGCTCGACAAGATGCGCGACATCCCCGCGCAGGTGCTGTTGCTTCCTGGGAACCATGACCCGCTCACCCCGGAGGCGTTGTACCGGACGGCGTTGTGGAAGAAGGAGTGCCCGCCGAACGTCCGCGTACTCGACTCGCGCGCGCCGATGATCCTCCGCGAGGGCGTTGCGCTCCTGCCATGCCCGCTCTTCGAGCGGCACGAGCTCGGCGACGTGACCGAGCACCTCACGGCGGAGTACGGGCCGCAGGATCACGTGCGGATCGGGGTCGCACACGGGGGTATCAAGGAGTTCCTCGCGGCGCTCGTCGACGACGAGGAGATGATCCACAACGCGATTCCCAAGGACCTCGCGGGGCGCGCGCGGCTCGACTACCTCGCGCTCGGCGACTGGCACGGGCTCCTGCAGATCGACGAGCGCACCTGGTACTCGGGGACACCCGAGGCGACACGCTTCAAGGAGCAGAACCCGGGGAGCGTGCTGCTCGTCGAGGTGGGCGGCAGAGGGGAGCGGCCCGTGGTCGCTCGCCAACAGGTCTGCACGTTCCACTGGAAGCAGCACGAGTTCACGGTCGAGACGGAGGATGAGCTCGAGCGGCTCGAACGCTTCCTCGACGCGTACCAGGGCAAGGACTCGACGCTGATCGAGCTGACGTTGAAGGGAGCTCCGCGCATGGAGCTCCGCAGCCGCCTGGAGAACGACGTCCTCGCGCGCGCGCGGGACAGGTTTCGCTTCTTGCGGGTGCGCGACGAGAACCTGCACACGATCTTCGGCGACGAGGACATCGCTGCGCTGCGTACGAGCGGGTGGATCGGCCGCGTCGCGGAGCGCCTCCAGGCGGGCCTGCCCGACAAACCGACCGAGGACACGGAGCGCGCGCTGCGGCTGCTTTATCGGCTGTGGATCAGGCCCGCACGAGCGGAGGCCTCGACGCGCGGAGCTACGAGGACATCGAGGAGCTCTCGGGGAGGGTCGAGACGCTGCGCGCGAAGCTGTCGATCGAGGGGACGCGGATCCAGGCGCGATCGGACGGGCGCGTGTGGATCGGCACGGGCAAGGGGATGGAGGTCCCCGAGCTCGGGAACGTCGAGCTCGTGCCCGCGCAGCCGGGCCTCGGGCAAGCCGTGGTGCTCGTGAAGGAGGCCCGCTCCGCGCTGAAGGAGGCGCTCTACAACCTCGGCGTCGAGGACGTGCCGCGCGCACGGGAGCGGCGCGCGGCGCGCGAGGAGGCCGAGCGAGAAGCGGAGGCGTTGCGCCGGCGTATCAAGCAGCTCGCGCCGTCGGGACTCGACGAGCTTGCCGTCCGCGCGTCGCAGCGGGCCGAAGAGCACAAGCGCCTGGAAGGGCGTCTCGGCGCGGCCCTGAAGGCGCAGGAGGAGCTGGATCGTATCCGGTCCGATCTCGCGCGGCACACGATCGACGCGGACGCGATCCAGGCGTTGCGCGCCGCCGAGAAGCTGGTCGCGCTCGCGAGGGAGTCGCGGGGGGCGATGGGCACGGAGCTTCTGCTCCGGGCCAACTCCGAGGTCACCGTGCAGGTGGGGGACGAAGAGCCGCCCGTGACCCTGTCGTCCGGGGAGACGATTGCGCGCCAGGTCACGCGTCCGACGACGGTTTCCATCGGCAACCTGGCCGAGGTCCTCCTCACGCCGCGCGGGGAGGAGCTCGTCCGGGCCACGGCGCGCCTGGAGAACGCCGAGCGCGCGTTTGCCTCGGCGCTGCGCGTGCACGCGGTCGAGTCGCTGGAGCAGGCGGAGGTGATGGCGCAGGCCCGCGACGCGATTGCGAGAAAAAAAGCGACCTTCGAACAGCGCCTCGCCGAGGCCGCGCCGCGTGGGATCGATCCGCTGCGCGTCGAGGTGGACCGGATGCAGCGCGAAACCCAGGCCGCCGAGACCGAGCTCGCCGCGGCGCGGGAGGCGCTCACCCGGCAGGCCGAGGTCGAGGTCGTGCTCGGCGCCAATCCCGTGAGCGCACCGAAATTCAAGCGGCTCCTCGAGCTCGAAGAGGCCCTCCTCGCACGCGAGGCGACGGTCACGATGAAGTCAGCGCGTCTGCGTGGTTTGTCCGGCCTGCTCGCGGGGCGGGAAGTCGTCGTGGGGGAGCCGGTGCCGATCGAAGAAACCGCCGGCGGGCCGGGGTGGACGGTGATCCCCGGGGAATCGAGCGAATGGGTGAGGCTCGAAGAGGCCGAGCGTGCGCTCGACGAGGCATTCCAGCGGGCGCAGGTTGCGGACGTGAGCGCTGCGAGAGCGCGGTGGGCGGCGGCTCGGGACCTCGTCGGCAAACGAGAGCGGCTCGTCGAAACGCTGAAGCTCGTGGCCCCGGACGGCCTCGAAGCATTACGCGGGCGCAAACGCGCGCTCGAAGCGGCCGCGACAACCGAGGGGCCCGCGGGGGAATCGGAGATGCCCGTCGAGGCGCTCCGGCAACGGATCGAGGCGCTGGAGGCCGAAGTGTCGCCGCTGGAGGCCACGCAGGCGGCCGCGAAAGAGCAAGCGATTGCGGCCGAAAAGCTCGAGCATGACTGCATGCACGAGGTCGGGGAACTCCGCGGCCGGTGGAGAGAGCTCGTCACCCAGCACGAGAGGCGCGCCGGAGAGCTCGTCGTATCCCGGAGGGAAGCGCCTGACGCGGTGCTCGAAGCGAAGTTCGAAGAGGCCCGTCGCGAGCTCGAAGAATCCAGGTCGAATGTCGAACGTGCGTCCACGGAGCTCGCGGCCGCGACGCCGGAGCTCCTCCGGGATGAAGAGGGGCGCGCGCAGTCTGCCCTGGATTCACACGAGGGACACCTGCGCAAATTGCGGGACGAGGTGAGCAGCTTGCAGGCGCTGCTCGCCAAAGCCGCGGCCGAGGGCCGGTTCGAGGACCTCAGCGAAGCGAAGGCAGAACAAGCCGCCGCCGCCGAGGCGCTCACGCGGGTGGAGCGGCAGGCACGCGCGGCGCGGATCCTCTGGGATTTGACGGAGGAGGCCTATACCGAGGCCCAACGTATCTTCCTCGGGCCCGTGCTGAACGAGGCCGCGCCTTATCTGAACAACCTGAGGCCCGGGACCGAGATCCGGATGACGCAGGATCTTCGGCTCGACAAGGTGGTTCGCCGCGGGATGGAGGAGGACTTCGGGCAGCTCTCGGGCGGAACACGAGAGCAACTCTCGGTCATCGTGCGAATCGCGCTCGCGCGGGTGTTCGCCAAGGATCGGCGGCCGCTTCCGCTGATCCTCGACGATACGATGGGCTGGACGGACGACGCGCGGTTCCTCTCGATGGTGCGGATCCTGCGGGATGCGGCCAAGGAGCTGCAGGTCATTCTCCTCACGTGCCATGGGACACGGTTCGACCGGCTGCAGCCGGAGTATCGCGTGGATCTCGATGAACTTCGTCGCAATGCCGCCGCAGAAATGATCTGAGCCAGGGGAACCATCTCCATGACCGGCGTCGCTTTCAAACAAGAAAAGCCCACCCCGATCCGCAATCTCGATACGGAGGCCATACGCCTCCCGCTCGAACGCGAGCTCGCTGCCCAGCTCCAGCATGAGCCCTTCGTGGCATCGATCCAAGGTTCCCTTGCATTGCCCGACCCTGCGGCGGTCCGCCGCAAGTTGATGGGGCAGTCGCTGCGCCTCAGCGAGGGAATGGCTCCCGAGCTCCACGCGAGCGCCAAGGAATGCCTGGGCGTCCTTGGCATCGAGCGTCCGGTCGAGATCTACCAGTCGGCGGGGATCGAGAATGCATCGATTCACCTCATCGAGGAGCCCATCCTCGTCGAGGTGCAGGGACGCATGATCACCTTGCTCGACCCAGGGAGCATGCGCGCCGTGCTCGGTCACGAGCTGGGGCATTACCTTGCACACGGACCGTGGACCCCGCTCGGGCAGGCGGGTCGAATGGCGAGCGTGCTTGCCGACGCGGAGGACGTACCCGAGCCCATCCAGAAATTGTCCAGCTCCTTGAGCATGGCGGGCGAGCTCACGGCCGACCGTTTTGGCTTGCTCGCGTGCCAGGATCTGCATGCGCTCCTCCGGCTCGAGATGATCAGCACCACGGGGCTCCCTGGCAATGCCCTGACGTGGGATACGGAAGCGTATCTGGCACAGTGCAAGGAGCTCATCGAGCAGTGCCTGCGCGAGGGATCCGGCACCCTGGGCGTCACCCATCCCGAGCACAACCTCCGCGCCTATGCGGCATGGCTCTTCAGCGAATCCGATCTTTATCGTTCGCTGACCGGTCGTGGCCCCGGTTCGCGCAGCATGGCCGACATCAACGCCGTGCTTGCCAAGGTCCTCGCGGTGCCGGGATTCGACACCAGCTATCACATGCTGGAGCCCCAGCCTGCCGAGCTTCATGCGTGCGCGCTCGCCAGCAGCGTCCTCGTGGCAGCCGCCGACGGGGAGATGGCAGATGCCGAGGCCGAGGCGATCGAGCGGGTGTTTGCTCCGCTCGTTTCGGAGTATGCGGCGTACTTCGACGTCGAGTTTGCTCGCCGGCGCTTCGGCGAGCTCGCGGGTTTGATGGCCTCTCTCGGGGCGGCGTCCCATCGCTCTCTTTTCGGCCTCCTGGCACATGTGATCGGAGCGGATGGGGTCCTGGATCCGCGCGAAGTGAGTACGCTGCTGGCCATCGGGGATGCGATCGGCGCAGGCGCCTTGTTCCAGCGCCTGGCGGTTGTCCTCGTTCGCCGTTTTGGTTTGTCACCCGATGCGATTCCGCAGCCGGTGCTGGACGTTCCGCTCCCCCCACGCGCGAAGGAAGCGCAGAGCGCGCTCGACGCCTTTCTCGGTGCCATGGCGCGCCGTGGTGGAGGCGAGGCGACGCTTCGCCGTCTCTTGCGGCTCCTTGGCGCAAAAAGGAAAGGCTCGGAGCTCCTGCGCACCGTGCAGGAGGCGATCCAGCGCGCTGGGTTGCGGCCTGCGGAGGAAATCGCCTCTGTCGAGCTGGATACCGTGCTTCACCTGGAGGCACGGAGCGTCACGCCGCCTCCTCCCACGGCATCGACGTCGTCGGTCGTCCCTGGTAGCCCCGAGAGCGTCGTCCTTCGCGGGATCGGCAAGTTGCGCGAGCAGCTCGTGTCGGGCGATGGCCGGAGCCCATCGGTCCGCCTGTACCAGGCTCGCCCCGGACGCGCTTTTGATCTCGAAACGCTCGAGCAAGTCTCGGTCGGTTTGTCGGAGCGGGTGCTCGCGCAGGTGCGCACCGGAGAGCGCGCGGTTCTCGTGAAAGCCGCGGAGGCGGGACGGCATGCAGGGGCAAACCAGGCGCTACGCGAGCTATTGATGCTCGACCGGGAGCACAATGGGCGCCTGGAGGAAACGGGGGCAAACGATCTGGCCCTTGGGTATCCGTTCCTGATCGGACTCGCCGGCGGATACCTCGTGCGAGGACCGCTCGTCCTTTACCCCGTCGATCTCGAGCGTGACGATCGGGGGGCACGCAGCTTCGCCTTGAAGCCGCACAAGGACCAGCCGCCCACGGCAAACCTCGCGCTTCTTCGGGTGCTGTTCACCAAAAAAGGGCTTCCCCTGCAGGACGACCTTGCGGCACGGCTCGATGAATTGGCTGCCGATCTGGCGCACGGGCCCGAGGCGCTGCTTGGCGAGCTCTCACGCCTTGGCATCAGCTCCAACAAACTGACGGGCGAGCTTTCCCCCCTCAAAGACCGACGCGAGGAGGTGCTGGGGCGACGCGATGACTTCCTCGAAGTCGAGGAGATTGCGGTCCTTGGGCTGTTTCCCCAGTCGAATTCGGACCTCCTCCAGGATTACGACGGTCTCCTCGCGGACCTGGCACGCGGCGACACCCCGACGGGCACATTGCTCGGCGGCGCCTTGGAGCTCTTACCGGCCGAGATGCGGGACAGGTTCGGGTCGAATCTGACGCCGAGCCCCCCGCAGACCACGAGCGAGGAGAGTCTCGGTGTGCCCGTGATTGCGTCCGATCCGAGCCAGCGGCAGGTCCTCGCGCTCGCCCGGACGAAGCGTGCGCTCGTGGTCGACGGGCCTCCAGGGACGGGCAAGAGCCAGGTCATCGTCAATCTCGTTGCGGATGCGATCGGGCGAGGCGAGCGGGTTGCGGTGGTCAGCGAGAAGCGGGCCGCACTCGATGTCGTGGCGCAACGCCTGCAGCAAACGGGGTTCGAGCATGCCGTTGCCCTCGTGCACGATGTGCAGGAGGATCGGAAACCGGTCTACCAGAAAATCGCGGCGCGTCTCGAAGCCGGGCAATCGTCGGATTTCGACACGGCGTCGGCCGCGCAGACCACGCAGGAGCTTGCAGCGTTGACACAGGTCTTCGATCGGCGTGCCGAGTTGCTCGGTCGAAAACTTCCAGGATGCTCGATGCGTGTCGGGCAGCTTCACGCGCTCGGCTCAGGACTTCCCGCGACAGCCGTCCCAGCCGCGTCCGGCTGCATGGGGCTCCGTGACAGCGATTTGCACCGCGCTCAAACGGAGATAGCGGCGCTGAAACGTTATTCCGACTTGTTCGGAAGGGGTTCGCAGTGGCGGTCGGGGCGGATTTCCCTCGCCGAAAAGGCGGAGTCCTGGTTCCAGAGCTTCGAGCCTACGATTGCCAGGTCCGTGACGACGGCCGCGGAGCTGGAGCAATGGCTTGCAATGGTGGCGCCGACGCCCATCGAGCGCCTGGAGTCAGCAAAGGGCATGCTCGAGGCGGCGCGGGGGACACGCGATCTTCGCGTCCAACCGGAAGATCAGATGCTCTTCGCGAATGCCCTCACGGTCGCGACCCTCTACCCGGACCGCGCTCGCAACCTCGGGGAGACAGAGCAGGCGTGGGCGCAGGCACAGGAAGCGTTGCTCCACTTCGCACAACGCGTGGCGTTCAATCCAGGGCCAACGGTCGAAGCCGCCATGGGGGTGCTTTTGCAATGGGGCAACCGATTCTTCCGGTACTTCTCGCCAGCTTGGTGGCGAGCGAGGGGCGTCGTGCGCGGCTCCGTAACGGCCCTCCTCCCGGAGAAAGCCGGTGCGTCCCTCGACCCGCCGCTTCTCACGGAGCTCTTGTCCCGGGCGCGCGCGACGCGCGCTTGGGAGCAAGCAGAAGCATGCCTCGAAGCTTTCAGCCTGCGCTCGCTCGCGTCCAACTCAGCGGCCCATGTGGGCGGCTTGCTTCGGAAGGTGGGGGAGACGTATCGGCGTCTGACGGCCCTCGTCGCGACGAGGCATCTGCTCGAGGCCGTGAATGCATGGCCGACCCGCTTCTCGATCGAGGAGATCGAGGCATGGGATCGCGCCCTCGATGCGAGGCTCCAAGTTCTCACCGCGCGGGACGCGCACCACACCGCGGCACAATCGCTTTCGGGCTTCTTCCCCTGGTTGGGTCGGCTGCCGGGACGGGCCGTGCTCGAGGCGTTCCTGGAGGCGTTTCGGCGCGATGCCCGTCGGGTTGCCGAGGCAGATCGTCGCCTCGCTGCATTCAGTACGTTGTGCCCCGAGGCGCCCGCAGTCTTTCATGCATTCTCGGAGCACCTCCCGACGGCGGATGCTTCGGCATGGACCGAGTCGTTGGTCAAGACGTGGGCCGTTGCCCGCCTCGACGCGCTGGAGCGATCGACGCCGGAGCTCCGGCAGCTCGACGGTCCCACGCCGTACGGAGATGAGGAGGCCGCCGAGCAGCGGATGGCGGCGACGGTCGGACGTGCGGCGGACCTCGAGCGGAAACGTATCGCTGCCCGGCTCGACAACCATGCGCTCCTGCGCGCGGGGACAGCGCAGCGAGGTCGTCGTCGCACGGCGGATCAGGCCATGAAAGAGGCGATGCTCAAGGAGTGTCGCAAGCAGCGGAACGTCATGCCGATGCGCACGTTCATGCGGAAATTCGCGCCGGAGGGCCTGCTCGATCTCGTTCCCGTTTGGCTCCTGTCGCCGGAGACCATGACGGTGCTCTTCCCGCGGCAGCCGCTCTTCGATCTGGTGATTTTCGACGAGGCTTCACAGTGCACCGTGGAAAGCGGGCTCCCGGTGCTCCTTCGTGCTCAGCGCTCGGTGATCGCGGGTGACGAGAAGCAGATGCCGCCGACGTCGTTTTTCACAGCGAGATCAACGGACGAGGGGGAGATTTCGGATGACGAAGAGGCGACCGGAGCGCGTGAGCTTTTCGAGGCAGAATCGCTCCTCACGCTCGCGCGATCACGAGTGCCTCGAAGCGGCCTTTTGTGGCACTACCGCTGCGCCCACGAGGAGCTGATCGCATTCTCCAACTACGCCATGTATGACGGCTCGCTGCTCACGATTCCCTCGACGGCGAGCCGCACGGCGCCCCCGGCCATTCGTACCGTGATGGTTCCCGATGGCAAGTACGATGCCGGCCGCAACGAGCCTGAAGCTCGCGTGGTCATGGATATCGTGCTGGACCTTCTGGGACGAACCCCCGTGCCGACCATTGGCATCGTGACGCTCAACATCCAGCAACGGCAGACGATCCTCGACGAAATCGATCGGCGCCGTGCATCGGATCGTATGTTTGCGGAACGCTGGGATAAGGCGTGTTCGGCCGAACGGCTTGACGAGCGGCCGTTCGTCAAGAACCTCGAGAACGTGCAAGGGGACGAGCGCGACATCATCCTCTTTTCGCCTGCGTATGCGCCCGTTGAGCGCGTCACCAAGAAGGGCACGGAACGAGTTGTTCCAGCGCGCTTCGGGCCTCTTGGGCAGCGTGGCGGGGAGCGACGTCTCAATGTGGCGGTCTCACGTGCGAAACGCGAGTGCATCATCGTCGCATCGTTCGAGCCGGGGATGCTGTCGGTTGGACGGACCAAGAACGAAGGCCCCAAGCTCTTCAAGCTATTCCTCGAATTTGCTTTCCACCTTTCGAGTGGGCAGCGTGCACTGGCCGAGCGCGTGTTGCACGTCGTCCGCGAGAGCCGTCCGACGAGCGCTCCGTCGGCGACGAGGGACCTCCCGCCGGGTTATGTCCCGCTCAAGGCGCAGATCGCCATGGCGTTGCAGCAACGCGGGGTCACCTGCGAGCTCGATGTGGGGACGTCGGATTTCAAGGTTCCGCTGGCTGTGGTAGATCGCGTTCAATCATCGCGTTATGCGGTTGCTGTCCTGTGCGACGAAGGGGACGAGACATGCGAAGCGTTCGAGCGCCATGTTCATCGTCCGGCTTCGTTGCGGGCGCGGGACTGGAAGGTCATACGCGTGACGGCGCGGGATTGGGCGCGAAATTCGGATGCTGTGCTTGCGCGGATCATGAAAGCGTTGGGGGTTGAATCGGCAGCGTCCGCGAGCACGTGACGGAGATCGGGTTCGGAGCCGTCTTCCCCAGCGCGCAAAAAGGTCATCCCCCGAGCGCAACCCGTGGGGGTGAGCCGAGACTCCACGCGCGCGCTCGAGCTCGGCGACGTGGGCGTTCTGCCCTCCTTCGGAGCAGGAAATCAACCCCGGGGCGCCGGCGCTGCCAGAAACGTTGGATTCTTGCCAGGTTGGCAGCATGACCGGCGGGATGCCAACCAGGTTGCCAAGGAGCGAAGGCGTAGACCGAAAAAGATAGCCACCCTGTCGCGGCATGTACGTTGCCATGCATCAGGCCTGAATGGTCGAAATGCTGCCGTTGCCGGCAGAGGAAGTCGCGAGGAGAGAGGCATGAAGCATTCTTTGATATTTCGAGCGGGTGGGGGTATTCTGGCGGCGGCGCTCGCATTCGCCGCCGGCTGCAATGTCACCGTGATCAACGGCGGCGCGGGTGCCGGTGGCCCAGGAGGCAGCGGAGGCCAGGGCGGCGAAGGCGGCAGCGGGGGCGATGGCGGCGATCAGGGAGGGGGCGGCGGTCAGGGAGGCAGCGGCGGTCAGGGAAGCAGCGGCGGTCAGGGCGGCAGCGGCGGTCAGGGCGGCGGCGGAGGAAGCTTGCCGGCCTGCAATGACGGGACGACGACGGTCCTGGCCATCGACAAGTTCCTGCTGGGCGTTACAGATCCCGACGGCACGCCGAACGCCAGCACGGGCTGGAAGCATTATGGGTTGAACCTCGATGGCGTGACGTCGACCAAGGACTCTGTCGGTTTGTGCAAGCCGGCGGCCGGCGGCACCCCCGCCGCAGCGTACCCCGACGCGTACGATGGCAAAGACAACTCCTTCGGCAGGAACCTCTTGCCCATCATCTTGGGGCTCTACGGCGACTACCCGAACCAGGTGAACCAGGACGTGCAGGCCGGCAAATTCACCTACATGCTGGCCATCGAGGGGCTAGGCGCGTCGACGTCATGTGCGGCGACGAGCAAGCTTTATCGCGGCGACAACCTGGGGACGCTGCCGACATGGGACGGGACCGACGCCTGGCCCCTCGGCCCGGATTTCCTGAACGACCCGGCGGATCCGGCCTCGGCGAAGAACGTGTTTCTGGAGAGCGTGATCGATCAGGACGTGTACCGATCCGGCCTCGGGGTAAACTTCGACCTGGTGCTCGGCGACGGAAGCGGCGCGATCCTCTCGGCGTTCCCCATCCGCCACGCGCGCATCGAAATGAAGCTCTCTCCAGGCCACGACGGGGCCATCGAGGGGCAGTTCGGCGGCATCATCGATACCGAGGCGTTCCTGGTGGAGATCGCGAAGTCGGCCGCGAAGTTCGACGAATCGTTCTGTGATCCGAACTCGCCGACGTTGCAATCGATTCTCTACCAGATCCGCCAGGCGTCCGATATCATGAAGGACGGGACGCAGGACCCGACGAAGACGTGCGACGGGATCTCGATCGGATTCGGATTCACGATGAAGGCGGTCGAGCTGGGCGCAGTGGCCCCGGCGGACCCGCCGCCGGTCGATCCCTGCGTGCACTGATCACGCGTCCCCGGGCGACCGAGCCTGGCGCGCCACTGTGCCCTCGGCGTGCTCGGGAAGCCCGGCGGATCTCCTTCGGCAGATGATATCGGCGGCTATTGCGCGATCCGCACGATCACGCCTTCGAACGGATCGTCGGCGCCGCCGCGCGTATACGCGACGTAAATGCCGGTGTCATCGAATACGGGTGGCGTGAGCTGCGTGCCCTGCGCGAGCTGCTCGAACTCACTGCTGCCGTCGGCGCGCACGCGCGACAGCATGGCGTAGCCATCGCCGAAATTCTGCAGGAAATACAGCCACGCGCCGTGGCGCCGCAGGTCGTGCGGCGCGCCGCGCGGGAACTCGGCGTCGCCCATTGGCGCAGCGAGCACGAGCTCGTTCGAGCCGCCGGCCCCGAAGCGCCGCAGCTCGTACGGCGCGACCGCGGACGTCGTGTACACGTAGTCCGCGTCGACCGCGTGATCGCCGAGGCCGTGCGACGATAGTCCCGACGCGAGCAACTCGGCCGCACCGCCCGTCGTCGGCACACGCTTCGCCTCGTAGCCGTGCCGATAATAGAGGAAGCCACCAGCGACGCCGATGGGCGCGTCGTACTCCTCCGTGAGCATGGTCGGGCTGCTGCCGTCGTACCCGATTGCGATCACGGGGCCCGAGCTCGCCGAGATGTCCTCGTGGACGACCGATTCCGCGTACAGCCGCTCACCGTCGCCGATCATCGGCGCGACCAGCTCGTAGCGGTCGCCCCATGCGACGATTTCCGCCGCGCCGTCGGGCGTGGCGGTCACGGCGTCGAACGCCATCAGCGCGGTCCGCACGATGCCGCCCTCGATGACGCTCCCCGGGAAGTACAACGTATCCCCGCGGACTACAGTGCTGCTCGCGAGCTGCGTCGTGGTCGCGGTGAACTGGTAGCGGAAGAGGCGCGTCGTGCTTGCGGCGGCGAGGTCGATCGCCGAATACGTGCCGCTTGGAGACACCACGTACACGCGGCCCGCGCCAACCGCGAATGGCGTGATGCCGGGGCCGAAGTCACAACCGACGACGACCTCCCCATCTGGGACGTCGGTCGTGCATTCCGAAGGGGCTACGATATCGATGTCGTTCCCAGGCGCGGGCTGGGCGTCGTGGGAGACGCACGCCGCGGCGTGCGAGACGAGCAGGAAGGTGACGAGGAGCTGGTAGCGCATACGCGGCACGATGCCGCCGGTGGCTCGCATCCGCCGATTCATTCTACATTAAACCGCGTTGGACGGCCCTGCGGCGCCGCCGTCCGGGATGGAGCCATCGGTACCCGAATCGGCCTGGGCAGGGAACGCGGTAGATACATCCGGGAGCTCGGTCGAGCGCCGCCAGGCTTTGCATTGTGGGGTCCTTGCTGTCACTTTCCGCGCATGACTGCGCATTGCCTGACTTCACGCCGCACGTTTCTTACCCAGACCGCCGCTGGTGCGCTTGGAGTTGCTCTCCTGGATGCCTGCGCGGATACGCCCGCGCCCGTCCCCGACGATATTGGCGCGCTCGCGAGATCAGTTCAGGGCACCGTCGTGGTACCGGCGGACGAGGCCTATGACGCGTCACGCCTCCTGTACAATACCCGGTTCGATGCGGTTCGACCGCTGGCTGTCGTGAAATGCAAATCAGCGAGCGATGTACAAAAAGCGCTGGGTTGGGCGCGACGGAACAGCGTTCACATCGCAGCGCGCAGCGGCGGGCATAGTTATGGTGGTTTCTCGACGACGTCCGGGCTGGTCCTCGACGTCCGCGACATGGCGACCATCGAAGTGGACACGACGAACCATACGGTCCTGGTCGGGGCCGGCGCATCGCTGATCGACATCTATGGCGCGCTCTTTGCCCACGGACTCGCGCTGACAGCCGGCACCTGCCCCACGGTCGGCATCGCGGGTCATGCGCTCGGCGGTGGTTATGGATTGATTTCGCGCAAGTTTGGCTTGACCTCGGACAACCTGCTGGAGATCCAGCTTGTCACGGCCGCCGGGGACCTGCTCACCTGCAATGACAAGCAAAACACGGATCTATTCTGGGCATGTCGCGGCGGAGGCGGCGGGCAATTCGGCGTCGTGACCTCGTTGAAGCTGCAGGTGTATGCCGTCAGCGAGGCGTCTTATTTCAGACTCATATGGGGCTGGCCGGACGCGGCGAAGGTCGTTGATGCGTGGCAGGCTTGGGCCCCGTACGCGCCGGACGAGCTCACATCGTTATGCGGCCTGTTCTGTCGTCCTGGCAAGGAGCCGTGGGTCCGCGTCATTGGCATGTACCTGGGGCCGGTGGCGGCGCTCGAGAAGCTGTTGCTCCCGATGCTGTCGCCGGCGCTGGGGACGCCGACGACAACAGTGGTCGAGGCCGACTCCTACGAAAACATCACGCTGATGTGGGCGGGCTGCGAGAGCACCGCGGCGGCATGCCACCTCGCGCCGCAAGGCACGCTTGAGCGCGAGATCTATCGCGCCAAATCGGATTACGTCACGGAGCCGCTGCCGGCTGCCGCCATTGATATCATGATGGAGTGGGTGGCCGCGCGCGCGACCGCGACCGCTACAGGGTACATTCTGCTCGACGCCTATGGTGGTGCGCTGAGCCGCGTCGCGCCGGACGCGACGGCGTTCGTGCATCGTGCCCCGTTGTTCTCTTGCCAGTATCTCGCTTACGAGCGCCCCACGGACACGCCCGAGACGCAACAAGAGAACCGCGACGGGCTGAACGACCTCCATGCGTCCCTGCGCCCGTACATGTCCGGAGAGGCGTATCAAAATTATATCGATCCGGACCTCGCCGACTGGCAGCACGCCTATTACGGCGGGAACTTGCCGCGGCTCCTGCAGGTGAAGGCAAAATACGATCCGCAAAACGTCTTTCGCTTCGCGCAGAGCTTGCCTGTGGTGTGACGAGGGCATCGATCTCACGAGCCCGTCGAGGTCGAGCCTGCCTCTCTTTCGAGTCAGCCTCCGCGCCCGGCACTCGCGACATGATCGTGGACACCAAGTGCGGGCCCGTCGCGTTGGGATAGCGTCACGGTTGCCCGGCGTACGGGAAACGTGCTAGGCGTCGGGGAGGAGGACATGCCGGTTTGTCCGCCTTAGGCGAACTGCGCTTGCCGTAGAGACCGGGTGAACCGAAGAGCATGAGCGCGGCGTCGCATCGGCAGCCTTTCCTGAAGCGACGCTGGATCCGCGCCACAAGCTTACAAAGGATCTCTGCAACATCCGAGAGAATGACCGAGACAGGCACACCAATATTCTGCTTTAGGAAGGGTCATGGACCGGATTGACGCCATGCGCGTCTTCGTCGCGACGCTGGACGAGGGGAGCCTTGCGGGCGCGGCGCGCAAACTCGGCCGCTCGCCGGCGTCGATCACGCGCGCGATCACCTTTCTCGAAAACCATGTCGGCGTACAGCTGCTCCACCGCACCACGCGTTCGATCCATCTGAGCGAGGCTGGCGAGCGTTATGCCGCGGCCTGCCGGCGTGTGCTGGTCGATCTGGAGGAAGCCGACATGCTCGCGGCGAGCGAGCGCGGCGCGCCGAGAGGTCTGCTCACCGTGACCGCGCCGCTGGTGAGCGGAACGAAGATCATGCGTCCGATCCTCGACGCGTTCCTGGCGCAAGAACCCGCGGTCAGGGCGCGGCTGCTGCTGCTGGACCGCACGGTCAGCTTCGTCGAGGAAGGCATCGATGTGGGGCTGCGAATTGCGCACTTGCCCGATTCGAGCCTCCTCGCGACCCGAATCGGTGAGGTGCGGAAGGTGCTCTGCGCGGCGCCTGCGTATCTCGAAGCGGCGCCACCGCTCATGAGCCCGGCCGACCTTGTCCGCCATCGCTGTATCCAGATGACCTCCTTTGGCCAAGAGAGCTGGAACTTCCCACCCGAAAAGGCCACGGGCGCCACGCGGCACGTAGCGATCGAGCCGAGGCTGGTGGTGAACACCGTCGAGGCAGCGGTGGCGTCCGCGGTCGAGGGCAACGGCATCACACGCGTCTTCTCGTACCAGGTCGCCGACGAGGTGGCAGCGGGTCGACTGCGGATCGTGCTGGCCGACGCGGAGCCTGTGCCACTCCCCGTTCATCTGATCACGCCCGAGGGCCGGCTTTCGGTGCCCAAGGTGCGCGCCTTCTTCGAATTCGCGGGCCCGCGGCTGAAAGCAGAATTCACGCGGCGCCAGATCGCCTGCACCGGCGGCTAAAGAGAGCCGGCGCGGCATGCGGGGGCGGCACGCCGCGCCGTTCCATGGTGGTCAGGCCTTGCCGCTGGCGTGGTTCTCCCTGATCACCAGTGGCCGGCGTGCTGGCCGCCGTCGACGTGAAGCGTCTCGCCCGTGACGAAGCC
The DNA here is from genome assembly GCF_028369105.1 of Polyangium mundeleinium. NCBI lineage: Bacteria > Pseudomonadati > Myxococcota > Polyangiales > Polyangiaceae > Polyangium > Polyangium mundeleinium. The sequence goes on from NZ_JAQNDO010000001.1 coordinate 1,323,269, forward strand.
TGCATCCTCGAGATAGAGGACTGCCTGGACGATCTCGTCAATCGTGCCCATGCGGCCGAGCGGGTGCAGGCCGTCGAGGGACGCATGCGTCTCGGGGGCGTGCATCGGGGTTTTGATGATGCCCGGCGAGACTGCGTTCGCGCGAATGCCGTTTGCGGCATATTCTATCGCGAGGCTGCGGGTCGCTGCGTCGATCCCGCCCTTCGTCAGCGATGCGAGAACCGAGGGCACACCCTTGATCGGCTGGTCGACGAGCGTGGTCGTGATGCTGACGATATGCCCGCCCGCGCCCTGCTTCAGAAACTGGGTGACCGCCGCCTGGGTCACGTAGAAGAAGCCCGCGACGTTGACGTTGAGCTTCTTCGTGAAGTCCTCGGCCGTGTATTCGGTGAACGGCTTGGCGATGAAGATGCCGGCATTGTTGACGATCGTGTCGACCCGGCCGAACGTGGTGACGGCGGCATCCACGATCTTCTTCGCCGTCTCGGGATGGCCGACGTCGCCGTCGACGATCAGGACGTCGGGATCGCCCCCGAAGGCGCCGGGCTTGATCGAGCGCGAGTTGGCGACGATGCTCCAGCCCTTCGTGCGATAGCCCTCGACGAGGCCGGCGCCGATGCCTTGCGAGGCGCCCGTGATGATGACGACTTTCTTGTTCATTGTCTCACTCCTTGAAAACGAGACGCGTGGAGCGGTGCGCCGCCCGGCGCGTTCCGGACGGCACAGGGGTCGACCGATGGGTCGGCTGGTCAGGCCGGCAGGTGGCGGGCGAGGAAGTCGCGTATCAGCGGCACGATTTCGTCGGCCTTGTCTTCGAACGCGAAGTGGCCGCTATCGAGAAGATGGAGCTCGGCGTCGGGCAGGTCGCGCAGGAAGGCCCTGGCGCCGTCGGCGGGAAAGATGCTGTCGTTTGCGCCCCAGGCGATCAGCGTCGGCGGCCTGTGCGTCCGGAAGAACTCCTGGAATCTGGGATAAAGCGCGACATTGTTGCGGTAGTCGTAAAATAGGTCGAGCTGAATCTCGACGTTGCCGGGGCGGTCCAGGAAGAGCTGGTCGTAGAGCCACGCCGCGGGATCGAGCCGCGAGATGTCCTTCACGCCATCGACGTATTGGAACTTCGTGATCTCGAGCGTCATGAAGGGCCTGAGTGCGTCGCGATGGGCTTTCGAATTGTCGGCCCATAGCGCTTTGATAGGATCCCAGAAGGCCAGCAGGCCGTCCTCATAGGCATTTCCGTTCTGGGTGATGAGCGCAGCCACGCGCTCGGGATGCTCGAGCGCCAGGCGAAAGCCCGTTGGCGCGCCGTAGTCCATCACGTAGAGCGCGTAGCGATCGGCGCCGAGCTGCTGGAGCAGGCCGTCGACGATAGCGGCGAACTTGGCGAAGCTGTATTCGAACGCCTCACGCGGAGGCATCGCGGACAAGCCGAAACCCGGCAAGTCGGGGGCGATCACGCGGTAGCGGTCGGCGAGCGCGGGAATGAGGTTGCGGTACATGTGCGACGAGCTCGGAAAGCCGTGGAGCAGCACGACCACCGGGGCGTCGGCCGGGCCGGCCTCGCGGTAGAAGATCTCCAGTCCCTCGACGGTCGCGGTCCGGTGATGGGTGACGGGAATCGTGGTCGAAGTGGTGGCAAACATGAGGATTCTCCCTCGCTTGGAGCCGGGTGGCCGTCGACGCTTCGCGGCGGCGACGTCCCCGATCTAGATCCTCTCGTTTGCCGTAAGAATAGTCACTGTAACGAATTCACTCTTTCACTTTGCGCAACATGGTGCCTGCGGGGAGTGTCCACATGCTGCGGCGACCACGCGGGACGAATGTCCAGCCGTGGAATCAGGAGCCTTGGCGAGCCCGGACGTCGATCCAGGCTCGTCGTTCACTGCATCAACGTGTGCAGGTCATCAAGCGGGTCGATGCGAACGCCGCGCGCCTCGAGCGCGGCCCGCAACGCCCCCGCGGTCCGCTGGTAAAACTCCTCGGTCGCCGCATCGAGCCGGCCGGCCGCTTCGTACAGGTGGCGCACGCGATGGCCATCGTACATTCGATCGATTCGCACGGCACGCACCAGCGGCGCGAGCCGCGCGGCCAGCCGCTCGGGGTCCATCGGCAGCACCGGCTGCACCACGGCGACCGTCACGCACCCAGCGCGCTGGCACGCATCGAGCGCCGCAAACCGTTCCTCGATCGGGTCCCCGCCGGGCTCGAACTGCCGCCGCACCTCGTCGTCGTCCGTTGGGATCGAGAGGCCCACCAGCACGCGGCGGAAGCGCCCCAGCAGCTCGGCGTCTTCTCCGATCCGCGCGGCACGCGTGAGCACCCCGGGCGTGAAGCCCGTGCCCACCAGCGCCTCGAGACAACGCCGCGTGATGCGGTACTTCTTTTCGAGTGGCTGGTAGGGATCCGTCACGATCGGGCTCATGCGAACCAGCCCAGGCGGCAGGGTCGCGACCTCGCGCGCGAGCACCTCGGGCAGGTTGACCTTCACGTCGACGTAGCGCCCCCACGGCAGCTGCGCGCGGCCCTCGAGCTCGCGCGACAGGTCAGCGCGGTCGGCGACGTAGCAAAACTCGCAGCCGATCATGCAGCCGACGTACGGGTTGAGGTAATAATGCCCCGGGCCCTGCTGCACGAGCGCTCGTTCGACGCGGACCTCGCGCACCTCGCTCCCGCGCGTCGGCGCCGGGCGAGGGACCATGGGCAGCGCGCCTTCTCGCCGGCGCACCATGTCGACGAGCTGCCCGACCGCGCGGTGGGCCGACGCGCTCAGAGGCTTCTCGGGATCGAACTGGTGCCGCGCGCACACGTTGAACCGGGACGTCCGCGTGTAGCAGTCGCGCGTGTCGTCGCGGCTCTCGAACTCCACCAGCACCCACTCGTCGCCGCGGGCGAGCACGACGCAGACGCCCTGCTCGACGTCCCAGCCGGCCAGGCGCCAGCCACCGGGCGCCGGGCGGGCGTTCAACAACGGCGCGAGCAGCTCGCCCACGATCTGGTCGAGCTTGCGAAGAGGCGGATCATCGCTCACCCACGGGATGCTACCGGTGCCGACCGCGCCCGCGCAATTCCGACGCGGTGGCTACGCAGGTGTGCGGCTCCTCGCGCTCGCTCCTCGGCTCGACACGAGGACCTGGAAAGGATGCTTGTCGGCGAGCAAGCGGAGCCGCGAGAGCAATGTGCGCACGATGAGGTCGAACGTGTAGCTCGACGTTCCTCCGTGATCGAAGGCATCACGGTTCCAGCTCGTCGAGCACGTAATAAACATTGAGCTTGTGCGCGCCCCGCAGCCCGAGCGAGGCGCGGCGCGCGCGAAGCCGGAACGAGACCCCGAGTGCATCGAACGCCGTGCGCGCCGCGGCGTGGGGATCGAGCGCCGGCGAGCTCGCGAGGGCGTCCCACGTCGAACCCACGAGAGCGAAATCGATCTCGGTGGGCGCCTCGAAGGTAGGGTCGTCCGGGTGCCGCAGGCGATGGATCCAGAGCGCGTTCCGGACGGGACCGGAGAATCCCTCGACAGGGGGCGGAGCGCCGAGGTGTGCGAAGTAAAGCTTTGCGCCCGCGAGCCCCTCGGGGCCGATGTCCAGCCCGAGGAGGTGGAGTGGGAGACTGTCCGATTGCGTGGCGCGTTGCGTCCCGAGGATCGCGCGCGAGAGTGCCAGCGCCGCTGGCCCAGCGCCGTCGCGAAATTGAAGATAGAACTTGGTGCGCGGGGGGCCTCCCCCCGTACCACGCGCGTATCCCATGAGGATCTGCTCGACCGTGGGGCTTCGCGCCGCGCGGAGCACGCCCTTGGCCGCACGCGAGGCGCCTTCCCCGAGGCCATCGGCCCAGGCGAGCACGGCGCGCGTCACGTCTTCGCGCGCGTGGACGAACCCGGGAAAAGCATACGAGAACCGCGCCGTATCCACGCCTCGTTCGTCCTCGGCGAGGGACCATTCGAGGATGTCGGAGAAATGCCGGCGGTCCTCGGCGAAGCGGGCGAGCACCGCGTCGACGAAACGTCGCTCGGCCTCCGTGGAGCCGGCGCGCGGGAAGAGGGCGTCTCGCAGCGCGCACGCGCGATCGAGGCGAACCGGACGAGGAGCGCCGGGGGCAGTCATCAGATCGACAGGAAGCCCTCGGGGGGCGGCTGTATCCACGTATTCGGCGAGAGCCTCGACGTTCCGCTCATCACGTGCACGATAAGGGATCGCCGCGGCCGCGGCGATCGATTCGGCCCCGAGGCGTGGAGCGTGCGACCATGGATGAATGCCACGGTTCCACGTCGCATGGGGAGGAGCACCGGCGCGTAATCACGCTCCGGCCGCGGCCGTCCTTCCACGGGGTAAAACCCATCGGGCCCCATGGCGAGCGCCACGTGCAGCGGATCGTGGTGCGTCCCCGGCACCACGGAGAGCGCCCCGTTTTCCTCGTCCATGTCGTCGAGGGCCAAAAACGCGAGCACCAGCGATTCCGGCTCCGTCGTGAGATACGCGGAGTCCTGGTGCAGGCCGAACTGGACGACGTCCGATCGGGGCTGCTTGTAGACGACGGCCGATTGCACGATCCAGGCGGGCGGTGGCAGGAGGGCCGAGAGGACGCCGCCGAGCATCTGCCCTCGCGCCACCGAGGCGAAGAGCTCGTCGACGCGATGCAGCCCGTGCCCGACCCGCATCGCTCGCGCCTCCCAGTCCTCCGCGCGGGCCGGCATTTCCCCGTGCGACATCTCCCAACATACGGACGCATCGTCGCGCGACCCGCGCAGGATGTCCCAGAATGCGAGGCTTCTTCGCGTGCCGTCCTGGTGCTCGGCCGCGCAGCGGGTGATGAGCTGTGACAACCGCGCGTTCAGCGCGTCCACCATCGTCGCAGAGACCGAATCCGGCCGGACGAAATACCCGTCGCGAGCGAAGGCCTCTTGTTCGGCCGGCGTGATGCTCACGTTGCCTTGCCTCGCGAGAGCCAATCTTCGAGCACGTGGTGCATGTGGGCGATGCCGAGCTCGCCCTCGGTCAAGCGGAGGGTACGAAAGCCGCGCGAGCGCATCCCGACCTGCAAGCGTGCGAGGATGTCGACATCGGCGCCCATCACAGGCCCGAGATCGTGCTCCCCGTGGCGAACGCGGCGGCGGGTCGGGTTTGGCGCGGCGCCGCGTCCATGGCGCTCGAACGTGAGCTCGTCGAACCAGCAACGCGACGGGTCGATCGGGTGGGGGCGGTGCCGGTAGAGCTCGAGCGAAAAGGGGAGGAAATTCATCTGCACGTTGGGAAAAATGTGGATCTGCTCCTTGCGCGCAAGCTCGTCGTCGGATCTCGCGGAGAGGTCGAATCCTTCGCGCCGCGCGCGCTCGCGAAAGGCACGCGCGATGGCGGGGGGCACGTCCGAGGCGAGCCCGTCGCTCGGAAAACCCTTCACGCCGAGCCGCGCGAGCAGCCCCCGCAATGCCTCGGAGGCGCGCTCGTCGGGGGCGACCTCGCGCCCGGGCCGGCCGATCGGGAGCGAAATGGTCGAGTGATCGCCGCGCAGGACGAACCGGGCTCCGCGGGCGTCGACGACGTCGCGGAGCTCGGGGTGGAGCATGGGCAGGTGGTAGGCCTCGTTGTTGACGTCGACCGACGCCTTCCAGTTCGCTTCAATCTCGACCACGGTCTCGCTGACGAGGCGATATTCCTCCGGTCGATGACGGGCGAGCTCGGTCGCAATGGGCGCGAGGTGGGCGTCGAGATCGGGCGGCGTCTCGGCCATCGAGATCCAGACGAAGCCGAAGCGCTCGGCGCAATGCACGGGGCGGAGGGAGACCGGGCGCCCCTCGTCCGTGAGCGCCGCCGAGCCAGCGCCGGGCGCGCGCAAGAGACGCCCGTCGGTCGCATACTCCCAGTGGTGGTAAGGGCAACGGAAAGACGCCGCGCGACCATGCGATTGTGCGCAGAGCGAAGCGCCGCGGTGCTGGCAGACGTTGTAGAACCCGCGCAACGCGCCGTCATCACCCCGCGCGATCAAGATCGATTCTCCCGCGATGTCGAGCGTGGTGAACGCGCCCGCGCCCTCGAGCTCGGAGGCGTGCACGGCGAGGAGCCAGGCGACGCCGAACACCGATTCGAGCTCCCGCGCGAGCCAGTTTGGCGAGGTATAACGCTCGGCGGGGATGGCTCGGACGAGATCGTTCATCCAGGCAGGCCCCTGCCGCCTTGATCCTGTGCGGCGATGGTACGGGCGAGGGATTCGGTGAGCCGCTGCGCCGCGCGCTCGAGCGCCGGTGGCACGCGTGCGTAAATCATGTCGTAGCTCGCCGTGCGCGTGAACGCGGGGCGGCGCGGATCCCGGGGGCAGAGGCGTACCTCGATCCGCTCGCCCTCCCGCTCGAACTGGAGCGCGAGCATGGCGACGCCCCGGCCGAGTGCCGCGCCGTGCAGCCGGAATCCCTCGAGATTCATGCCAGGGGCGAGCCCGAACTGCGAGAGCCACGTCGCGACAGCAGCCGCGTGTGTACGTTTCTCCCCGGCGTCCTTCACGAGGGAGCGCGTTTCGACGCGCGCTTCGTTCGGGCGGCTCGTGCCGGCCTCCTGCCTGCGCGGCGAAAGCAGGGTTTCCTCCCACCCGTGTTGCTCGACATAGCTGTGACTGAGGCCCGAGCACGCGCTCCCAGCGTCGGCGCAGATCCCTTCGTAAATGCACGAATACGCCGGCTCGCGTGTCCAGTAAGCGTCGTCGATCAAGGCCTTCGGCTGGGCGTCGTCGAGGTAACGCGCGAAGGGCCCGAGCAGGCAGCGCGGAAACCATTTCACCACCGGCGGGATGCCGTTCTGGAGCGCGAGGCGTAGGGCGCCGATGAGGTGCGGCCGCACGTCGCCCACGCGCGCAGCCATCTGGCGTTGTGCCTCCTCGTCTCCGCGCGGCCAGTAATTCCAGAACTCGACCGATTGCGGGCGGAAAGGCAGGAGCCGCTCGACGATGGCCTCGAGATGGTCGTGGTTCGGCGCGACGATGGCCGTATTGGTCGACAACGCTCCCCCCTCTGCCACGATGCTTTCGAGGCCCGCGAGGATCGATTCGAAGCTGCCTTCGCGTTGCACCAGCTTGTCGTACAGCGCCGCCTCTGGCGCGTGAAAGGACACAAAAAACTCGTCGATGCCGGCGTCCATCAGCGTGCGGAGGGCCCGACGGTCGCCGAGGCGCGTTGCATTCGTCTGAATGCGCACGTGCCGGATCCCGGGGAGCGATCGGGCAAATGCGGCATAGGCGGGCAGGTCCTTGGCGAGGGTGACCTCGCCGCCGCTGAAGATGATCCGCGAGATGCCGTTGAGCATCGAGCGATCCTCGACGGCGCGCTGGAACGCCTCGAGCGAGGTCCCGGGCAGCACGTTCAGCGCGTCCTCGACCATGCAGAACGTGCAGGCGATGTTGCACCGGAACGCAAACGTGACCATCAGACTCTCGCCCGGCCACGGAGGAGCAGGCGGGAGGAAGCGGACGTCGCCGCCCTCCGGCAAGGGGGATTGCGGCTCAGAAGCTGCCATAAATTCCGCTCTTGAGGGTCGTTGCGCGCCCATCGATCGCCCGGAAGTCGATTCCCACGTCCCAGAGCAGGTGGCCGAGCGCATCCTCACGCGTGCGCACGAAATCCTGGAGCGCCTCGGGCCATTGATGGTCACGGAGGAAACGCGCGAGCGCGGGGGTGGGGATCCGTGAGAAATACATCGCGTCGGCGTGCCGTTTGTTTGCGACGCAGATCTTCCGGCAGTTGAACAGGTGCGGCGGCATCAGCCGGTGGAGCGCGTCCCGGCTCGGATCGAAATGAATGCAAGAGCGAAGGCGGTGCAGGACCTCCTCGATCTCGGTGTGCGCGTCGTGGAAGGTGTAGACGTTCTCGAAGACGAGCTCGTCCCCTTCGCACTTGTAAGAGCGCATGTCGATGTAGATGTCGATGGCCGAAGGCGCCCCCTGGAGCAGCCCAGCCGGGCCGAGCTCGACGCTGAACATGTGCCAGGGCAGCGGCCGGGGCTCCCGCCCCGTCACCCGAACGTGGGGGGCAAGGAGGGAAGCAACACGGGCAATCGAGAGGTCGGCGTGCGCGCGCTGGAAATCGTAGAAATAAAGCTCCCAACCAAGCTCGCCGTGCGCGTGATGACGTTTGATACCCCATACCGTGCGGAATGGTCCGAGCCCTGCGCGAACGGCCGACAGGAGCGCGAGCCCCTCGCGCTCGACGCCTGCGATCGCGAACGACTCCACGAGCACGTTGAGCGAGCGGAGCTTGCCGAGGGCAGGTGCGATCGGCTCGTACTCGGCGAGGATGTAGTCGTGGAAGCGATCGTCGGGCCCGCAGGTCTCCAGCGGCGCGAGGGCCCGGCGCGGTGCGGGGCCAGCGGTGTTCGCCAGCGGGAGCTGGGCGCGCCGACGGGACCGTTCGGGGGGCACGGTGCGAAAGCTCCCCGGATTTGGCGGGGATGTCAAGCGTCAACTGCCGGCGGCAGCTACGGCTTCTGCGTCACCGCCTGGAGCGCTTGCAGCGACGATAGCAGAGGCTCCGACGCCGGAGCCTCCCATTTCGTGTCCAGGATACCGTATGTCTCCTCCGCGCCGAAGACCCGGCCGGTGCCGCGCGCCTGCGTCCCGTTCACCGCCCAATACGCCCAATCGATGTCCGCCTCACTCAAATACGTTCGGAACGCCGAGAACCAGAACCCTTGCCCCGTCGCGTCGCTCACGCACGTGGCCCCGCTGTGGCAGGTGCCGAACTCGCCGACGAGCACGGGCGCGGTGAAGGGCTGCCCCTGCGTGAGGATATAGCCCCACTTGTTGCCGAGCTCCGTCTTGAGCTGCTGATAATCGCTGAGCCCCGTGTGAAACCAGGCATAGTCGTGCGCCGAGTAGACGACCCGTCCCGGGACGTCGAGCGTGACGGGCAATGTATAAGGCCCCCCGAGGTCGGACCCATAGTTGAGCCCCTCCACGACGATGAGCAGGTTCGGGTTCTCCTTGAGCACGGTGTTTCCCCCGCGGGTGGCCGCCCCGTGCCAGTCGGTGGCGGGATCGCCCCCGCCCCACACGGGCGTCACGCAGCCGCAGCTCCCGCAGGGGCACTGCGTGCAGGCCTGGCAGCCGGCTTCGAGCACCGGCCTCGGCTCATTACGAAGATCCGCCGCCACGACCGCCGGCTGCGCCGCGTAGCGCTTCGCGAGGGCCTCCCAGTGCTTCAGCCACGTGGCCTCCGGGTATTTCGATGTGTACCAGAGACCATTCTGATCGGTATCGCTGCAGCACCAGTCGGCCTCGCTCACGTGGTTGTCGAGAATGACCACGAGCCCTTCGTGCGCGAGCGCGTCGATCACGGCGTCGAACACCTCGAGCGCGGTCTTGCCCTTGAGCTTCGGGTTGGCGCTGACGACCTTGTCGGCGACGACCGGGTTCAGATCGACCATTTCGTTCGACCACGGGAGCCGAACGGCGTTGAAGCCGAGAGCGCGGATGCGCGCGGCGATGGCGCCGAGTTCCGCGATCTCGAGGCCGGCGGGGACGTAGTCCATCTCCTCGGCGCCGTACCAGTTCACCGCGGCGAACTTGAATCGCTCCCCGGAGGCGTCGAGGATCCAGCGTCCCTCGGTGTGAAGCGGCAGCGGCGGCAGCGCGTGGCCCGGCGATCCTCCGCCGCCGCCGCTGCCGCCGCCCCCGTGACCACCGCCGCCGGCCCCGCCGGCCCCGCCTGCGTTGTCCGAGCCACCGCCCGACGGATCTTGACCTGCATGACCGGCCGCGCACCCCGCGGCTGTGGCGAGCAGGAGACCTCCGAGAACAGCACACAACCATTCGGATGACATTCGATGCTCCCTTGAAAGATGCGGCTTCGCGTATTCCCAGCCGGCTCGGCAGCGGCCGCGTCGACCCCTTCGGAGGACACGGCCGCCATCCTCGCTACCCGCCTGCTGCGGGCGGCGCGCCCTTCCGGGGCGCGGCCGCCTCACTTGGCCGCGAGGGTCTCGCAGGGCTTGAGGTTCTTCTCCGCGACCTCGACCGAGGGAACCCCGTCCAGGCCGGTCGTTTTGCAGACGTACTTCTTGCCGCCGATCTCCTTCAGCATGAAGCCGATATACCCCGTCTTGCCCGCGTTCTCGAACTGGACGATGGCCATATTCGGGCCCTCCTTCGCCCACTTCTTGAAGGGAAAGAGCGCGGTGTCGCCCTCGAAGCCCTTCTTCAGGGCCGCGAAATCGTCCTTGGCCTCGCTGACGTTGAGCGAGGCCCCGTCGCCGATGTCCACGGTGGCGCTCTTGTGCTGATCGTCGAGGCTCATGTCCATGGCGCCCATGCCGCCCGGCCGAACCTTGATCTTGAGGGGCAGCGAGGCGAGCTCCACGTCCACGAGTTCGCCCTTGGCATCGCCACCCTTCGGCGCCTCGGCCGCGCCCTTTGCCGCCGGCACGCCCGAGCCGGCCGGCTTGGCGGCGGCGTCCTCGCCCTTGTTCGAATTGCAGCCGGCCACCGCCAGCAGCGCCATGACAACCACGAGCTTGCGCATCCCTGTTCTCCTCACGGTGTCGCCGGGACCATCGGGCCGCCGGCGCTCGCCCTAGAGACGGGGAGGGAGGGGCGCTTTTGCGTTTTTTTTGTTCGGTGCGACGAACCACAAGCGCGAGCGCCCCAGCAGCGTTCCGCGACGACGGGTCCCGCCGGCGCCTCCCGTGAGGCTGGAGCCACCGCCCCTTCCCGCTCCTCCGCCGCCACGGGCCCCGGAGCCGCCCCCATCGCGGCTCGCTCACGTCCACGAGTTCGCCCCCGGGCTGCAAGCCCCGCGTATGCAATCGTGCTTGCAGGGCCTGCGATTCGCGCGTAGGAGCTTGCCCCAGGAGAATCTTCATGCGTTTCCTGTTTTCTGCGGCCCTGATGGCTGGTCTGTTCGCCACGTCGTGCGGTGGAAGCAGCCCCCCTCCTGCATCGACGGTCGAGGTTCCCCCGTCAGAAGCGGGAGCGACGGGCGCCCCGGCGACTTCGGTTTCCGCCGAGGCTTCGGCGCCTGCCGAGGCCAAGCCGTCCTACAAATCGGACCTCGAAGCCTGGTGCAATGCGCCCTCGCGCGCGCCGGGGGCCGCAACGGCTTCGGCGGCGGACAGACCGCGGATCCTGGCCGAGTGGATCTCCGCGCAGCTTCAGACCGATCAGGCGAAGGATCTTGCGAAGCAAATGGGCGTGCTCGACCCTGGCAGTCGACCCGGCGTATTTCGCAAAGAAGTCGAAGCTCAGGGCATCAAGACCTGCCCGTTCGCCGACGAAATGTCCAAGCCCCGATGAGGCGCACGGGACTCGTATTCTCGCCTGCGTGACGAACGACGGCCCCCAGGGCGCTCGCCCTCGCAGCTCGAGCCGATTGCCGAAGGCGATGCCGCGGAACCTCACGAGGCGGCTCACGCGGGAACCCGCAGCTCGACGTGGGTGATCCCGGGTCTCCCGTTCTGGTCTGGACCAGCGTCACGACGCCCTGTTCTTCGAGACGGACGAGTGCCGGGACGATCATGCGCTCGTATGGGAGGATCACCTCGACGGACTATCTTGGATGGCCACGCCACAGGGTTCGGCATGACCAGACTGGTCCGTCCAAATTTCTTGTGGAATCCCCTCTGAGTTACCTCAGAAGGAACTGAAGTGAAGTCAGCACATGAGCAAATACGATGCGTACTTGGCCCATGCGTTCATCGTCTCCAGGGGGTAGTTCATTAGCTTCCACCACGTCCCGTTCGCCTGCAGGCTCCGGTTGATGCTCGCGTCCAGCGGGTTGTAGTTCCACGGCATGTCCGGCCCGCCACGCGAACGCGGGACGATGTGGTCGATGTCCTTGCCCTCCAGGTTGACGCCCTGCGCTCGGAGCGTTTCGCGGTATTGCCGCGTGCTCACGGACCGCCCGCAGACGCCGCGAAGGAAGAGGTCGGAGGCCGCGGCGGCGACGAGCGTGATCGTCACCTCGCGGTACTTGTCCGCTGCCATCTTGTAGGAACCGGCCGCGTTGCCAAACTCCACGCTCGCCGTCCCGTACAACGCCGCAGCCTGTTCGTAGGTCCGCGCCGCAGCCTCCAGATCACGGGCAGCTCGGTTGCCACGCTCAAGGACATCCATGGCCATCGCGCGCATGAAGGCCATGTCCTGCTCCGTCAGGCGGTACGTCTCATCCGCTTGCTCGAGGGTCTGCTCGCTGTCCGCGAGCGACTGCTCCACCGCGGCCACTCCTTCGAGACGGCCTCCGCCACAACCGCAGGCGAAAACGCCTAGCGCGAGGAAAAGTTCAGCGCGACGCATTCTGTCGGCATTATTCCGCAATCGGGCATGGTGGTGAGGCCCTCGAGCATGAGCGCCTCACTCCGGAACGCGGGCTCCATCCTTCCACAAGGCTGCGGCTTCGGCTGCGTCGTGCATGAGCCCGTGCTCCCCGAACTGCCGGTAGCAGCACCCGCCCCGCAGCCGATCAGAACTGCAGGCGCCGCGGAGCCGCCGGTCACGCCGGCGACTACCCAGCCGAGGAGGCAGCCCAGCCCGGCACCTTCCGCGGTGTTTCTCGTCCGCTGCGCGTCGCACGCGAACCAGTGCGCCGTGTTCATGTTGCACGAGGCGAGCTTGGCCATGATGGTCGCTTGGATACGCGAGGTCCGAGCTCGGCACTCCTGCCAAGCGATGCATCGTCGCTGCGCATCGAGCAGGTGCTGCAACTGAAGTGTATCGGCGCGTAGGTCTGCTGCGCGTCGCTCGTCTTCAGCCACCCGGAGATCGAGCTCCGACTGCCGTTGCTCGACCTGTCCGAGGCGTCGGTCCATCTGCGCGCTGCATCCGACCAGCACCGAGATGATGAACATGCCCCCGGCGATGAGCGAGTGTCGCTTCACGGGAGAACCCTCGCACATCCTGGCGGTAGCGGGGCACCCGCCGGAATTGTGCACGCGCAGCGGAGATTCGTTGTCCTCAGGTAGCCGCCTCGGCCTCGAACCCAGTGAAAGCGGCGGCCGGAGACACACGCACCACCCCCCGCGTACTTCACCTCGAATGCCTCGAAGTCTCGCGGCGCAGCAACGTCGCTGAACGCGACGACCGACTGGGGCGTCGGTGCTGTCCACGCCGCAGCCATGAACCCACCTCCCTGGACAACACCGAGGCAGAGACGCATGACGCACGCATCGGCCCCCGCGTGGTCGGCGCAGGTCGTCTCCAGGACGTCGATGCGCCCGTCGCCGTCGATATCGCCGACCGGAGCAAGCTGCGCCCGCGAGACCAGGGGCGCAGAACCGCATGGTTTCGTGAGCTCGGCGTGCCACGGAGCGGTGATTGGCATGGGTGGGCTCGACGGCGGCAATATGATGAAGGTCGGCGTGGTCGGGTTTGGCGACGCAGCACGACGTGTCGAGCCGCCGCACGCAACGAGGCACGCGCCCAGGACGCCCATCAAGATTGGAGCCCAGTTCACGACATGCCCCGATGCATTACAGATTCACACTCCCAATCCGCAACTCCATCAACAGATTGTCGTTCCAGCGCGCCATCACCGGCGTGCTCCCCTCATTCCACTTCGAGACTTCATGCGCCTTGGCGGACGCCGGCCGCGCGGGTAGCTTCACTTCGGACCGCCCCGTCGCCTGCGCGACGAGCCGCCGCAGCCCCTCTTCCTGCCCGTAGAGAGACCGCTGGCCCCGCGCTGCTCCGACGGCATAAATGCCCGTGCACACGCCGCCGACCATCGCCGCGTACACGGACACGCCCTTCAATTCGGTCCACCCCGTGCTCGCAGAGCCCGGCTCGCGTTCAAGAATCTCGTTCACCACGCTCACGGGCGCGCCGAGCAGCGCCACCTTGCCGAGTTCGCTGCTCGCCCACACCGCCGCCGCTTTCGCCTTCTCCTGGACCTCGCCGTCCCCCTCGCCGAGCCGTCGCGCGGAGGCAGCCAGCTTCGACTGGGACCTGAGCCAGCGGACCCGCGAGAGGAGATCGCCTGCGGGAATGCTCCGGGCGTCGAGCTCCTCGCAGAGCTTCCGCCGCGTCTTGTCGAGCGTAGCCTCGCGCTCGGGCGTGCTGTGTGCCGCCTTTGCAACTCTCGCCGCTCCGAAGCGGCAGGCATCCTCTGTACAAGCAGCGCCCTGCACGTCGAACACGCGCGCCTTGAGATCACCGATCTCCGGGACGTCCGAGAGCTCCGACGACCAGCGCTCGAGTAGCCCGGCGGCGTCCGCGGACCGGTTCGCCTGGAGGGCCGCCTCGATCGCTTCGATGCGTGCCCGCTGCGTGCGCGCCTTGGCATCGCCCGCATGACTGCCGTTTCGCGCAGCGATTTCGTCGAGCTTTTCGAGGCGCGCATCTCCTGAAAGCCGCTCGGCCTCGGCGAGCTCGAGCTCGTCGACGACATCCGAGACCTGCTTGGACGACTCGGTCGCCGTGAGCGCCTCCGCGGTGATCCGGGCTCGATCGAGGTCCCCCGTGGCGACCGCCTGCTGCACCTCCTTTGGGCTCGGCTTGCCGAAGTAACCCACCACGGGGCAGAGCAGGAAGGCGGCCGCGCTGATCCCTATCGCGGCGCGATCCACGACGCTCGCCGGCCAGAAACGGAAGCCGGGTCGAAGCGCGCGCAGCAGGCCTCCGACCGCGACGATGGCCGCGGCGATGCCGATCAACGACGCGAAGGCGATGACTCGGTTGACGGACTGGAAATAGGTCGTCGGCCCGCTCATCGCCGTGATGAACCACGTGCCGCCGATCAACAGCAGGAACGACGTGATGCCCCAGAGGATCAGCCGTCGGCGGATCGGCCGCACGGCCTTCGGCGTCGTGGCCCCGACCAGGTTCGCGCCCGACAGGACGACCGTCCCCTTCGTGCCGCACATCTCGTACCGCACGTCGCGGCGAAGGACACCGAAGCGGAGAAACTGCTGCGCCTGGATCCGCTCGAGCCGGGGATCGATCGCGGGGGTTTGTCTTCGCAGAACCGCGTCATCGTCCGGCGTGAGCTCTCCTCCGGCGATGCTGCCCGCGCCCTCCACGGAGACGAACTGCGTGAAGGCTCCGAGGTCCGAAGGCCGCAGGAATCGCTCCTCGCGGAGCTGCCCGTGCGCCATCACGATCGGGCTGTCCGTCGAGTTCTGCACGACGACGCGTATGCTCTCCTGGTATGTCCACCACACGAGCTGCTGGCCGCTCCCCGCGCAGCCCGCGCACGTGACGGTGCCCTTCGACAGACACCCGCCGCAGCCCACGGTGCCGCCTCCGCGACAGATCGAGCAGTTGATGTACTTGCTCGACTTCTTGTAGTGCTTGAGCACACGCCCACTGCCGCCGCAGCCCCCGCAGCGCTGCTTGCCGCTGCCGCCGCATGCGGGGCACGCCGCGATGCCGCCGCCGCCGCACGGCGTGCAGCGGTCGACGTGCTCGGTACGCGTGCGCAGCTCCTCCATCGTCCCGCGGAACGGATCGAGCGTCGCCTCGTGGACCGGGCTCGTGCTGCGGCTCCTGCGCTCGTGCGTGGGGATGCGCTGCTGCACGAGGTCGCGACGGATCACCGTCGTCGCCACGCGCGTGATGAGCTCGTCACGCTCCTTCACCGACGTGATCAACGCATCGGGGTGTCGAGGAGCCCCGAACACTGTGCGGGCCCACGACGCGAACGCGGTACGCACGTTCACGTTCGCGCTTGCGTCGTCCGTCTCCTCGCCCCGATACGGAGTTGCGACCATCTTGGCGAGCGTACCTTCGTCCCGACGGGCCGTGTAGAGCTTCCAGACATCCCCGCGGAGCGGAAAAAGTGCGCCAAAGAGCCCTCCTCGGGTCGGACAAACAGGTCGCCTTGACGCACACGGAGGATCCGGACGAGAATGCGACGTGGGCAACCCGCGTCCTCCTCTCGTCGCGCTGGGAACAGCCATCATGGCCGTCGTGCAGGGAGCGTTGCCTTCCGACGCGCTCGTCCCGAGCGCGCTCGCCCAGTCCCCACGGAAGCCCGACGACGACGGCGAGGACGACTCACTGCTGCTCACGGCCCCGAGCATCGAGCAGCCGATGTACCTCGCGCACCGGTCGCACAGCTCACATCGCTCGCACGCGTCGCACCGCAGCCACTACTCCGGGGGCTATGGCTCGGGCTCCCGAGGTTCCGACAGCGAAGAAGCGCCGGCCCCGCCGCCTCCTCCCCCCAAGCCGGCCACCGTGTCGCTCGTGGCCTATCCCGGGGGCCGGATCTTCGTGGACGGGAAGCTCGTGGGAACCGACTCCACGGCGACGCTGACGCTCACGCCCGGACGACACGAGGTCCGCGTGGAGAACAAGTTCGTCGGCGACACGAACACGAGCATCGACGTGTCCGAGGGGCAGACCGGCATGATCGTGGTCCAGTGGTAGGCGGATGAGGGCCGAAGATCCCGGTGCGGACGCTCCCTTCGTGTTTCGGGACGGATGCATCGGCGTCACCGTCGATGTCCGCGCCTACCGCCTCTCGGCCGTACAGAAGACCGCCTACAGGCTGGCCGCGAAGTGCACCGCCATCATCGGTGAGGTCCGGGAGCACTCGCTCGTCGTGACGCTCACCTTCGCGCCCACGACCGGCGAGCGCGAGGCCCTCGAGACGGCGAGGCTCTTCTTCCAGGAGCTCCTCGACCAGGAGCTCCGTGAGAAAGTTGGAGAACAAACAGCCTCGCTCCGCGCGCTGATCCTCGCTCACGCCTTCTCGCGCACGAGCCTCCCTCCCCGCGGGTGACATGGTGCGGGCGGTCTTCCATCCGAGGAGTGCCTACGCGCCGTCGGCGGGATATCGCCTGCTGCCCCTGCGCTTCGGTCGCCTCGACGAGCATGCGTACATCGTAACGAACGACGTCGGCGAGTACGTCCGCCTCGCGCGTGACGAGCTCGTCGCGTTCCTCGAGCGGAGGCTCGATCCGAACACGAGCGTTTACAAGGCGCTGAAGTCGCGCCATTTCCTGTACGAAAACGATTCGTCCGTCGCCTTCGACTTGCTGGCGTTGAAATACAGGAGCCGAGCAGAACGCGTTGCTGCGTTTACGGGGCTCCACATCTTCGTCGTCACGTTGCGGTGTGATCATTCCTGCCAGTATTGCCAGGTCTCTAGACAATCGGAGGACAGTACCGCATTCGACATGACGGTCGAGCACGCCGACAAGGCGCTCGATCTCGTCTTCCGAAGCCCAAACGAGCACATCAAGATCGAGTTTCAGGGAGGCGAGCCGCTCCTCAACTTCCCGCTCGTCCGCCACATCGTGGAGCGCGCGCGAAAGCAAAACGAGGACCACCGGCGCGACCTCCAGTTCGTCATCACGTCCAATCTTTCACGTCTGTCCGATGACGTATTGTCATTTTGCAAGGAGCACGGCGTGTACCTGTCGACCTCGCTGGACGGTCCCGCCGATCTCCACGACGGCCAGCGGCCGACGCGCGGCGGTGGCAGCCATCGGAAAACGGTCGAAGGGATTCACAGGGTCCGCGAGGCGCTCGGGCCGGACCGGATATCGGCGCTCATGACGACGACGCCGAGGAGTTTGTCGCGCGTCGAGAAGATCATCGACGAGTACGTTCACCTCGGGTTCCACGGCATCTTCTTGCGGAGCCTCAGCCCGTACGGATTCGCGGCGCGGAGCCTGGTCAAACGGTACGGCGTCGAAGACTGGCTCGACTTCTACAAGCGCGGGCTCTCGCACATCCTCCGGATCAATGCCGGGGGCTACTTTTTGCGCGAGGAGTTCACGACCATCCTGCTCCAGAAGATGTTCTCGCCTCTCAGCTCGGGATACGTCGATCTCCAATCCCCCGCAGGAATCGGGATCGGGGCGCTCGTCTACAATTACGACGGTGCCGTGTACGCCTCGGACGAGGGCCGCATGCTGGCCGAGATGGGGGACCAGACCTTCCGATTGGGGCACCTGGATGAGCACAGCTACGAGGATCTCTTGACGTCCGAAGCGCTCCTCGTGCCGCTCGGCGAGACCATCCTCGAGGGCATGCCCATGTGCGCCGACTGTCCCTTCCTGCCTTACTGCGGCGCCGATCCCGTGTTTCACAGGGCCACGCAGGGCGACGCCGTCGGGCACAAGGCGTTCAGCGCATTCTGCACGAAGCAGATGGGCGTCCTGCGGCACGTGATCGGGCTCCTTGAGACCGACGCCGAGGCGCGAGACATCCTTCTCCGGTGGGTATGAGTCCATGCTGGTGAAGCTCTCCGCGCGTGGTCTACGAGCATTGTCGGAAACCTCGCGCAGGCCGTTCGTCGCGCGAATCTCGGAGAATCCCGCGCTCCCGGAGGCGTATCGATCGAGCGATCTGTTGCTTCTGTCCGAGGAGGCGTCCGAGCTCCCGCCGGGGTTCCGAGGATACCTCTTGCGCCAGCCACGACCCTCAGACCGAAAGGACACGTATCACCTCGGCGTCGACCACGATTACCTGCGGGAGGGGGATGTCGTGCGGATCGACCCCGTGCGGGGTACGGTCTCGGCCCTCTACCGAGCGAACTCCCGGTCGAACACGTTCCTCGTGACCGAGCGCTGCGACAACTTCTGCGTGATGTGTTCCCAGCCGCCCAAGGACCACGACGATGGGTGGCTCGTGGACGATATCGAGCGGGCCATCCCCTTGATTTCGCCCGAAGCCTCGGAGATCGGTGTCACGGGCGGCGAGCCTGCTCTCCTCGGCGAGCGTCTCGTACGGCTCCTCGTGCTGCTCCGGGAGCACCTCCCCCGCACGAGTGTGCATGTCCTCTCGAATGGTCGAAGGTTCGCCGACGCCAGTTTTGCGCGCGCTGTCGGTGATGTGAGGCACCCTGACCTGATGATCGGCATTCCGCTCTACTCGGATTTGGCCGAGGAACACGACTACGTCGTCCAGGCCGAAGGAGCCTTCGACCAAACGGTGCGAGGAATCTTGAACCTGAAGCGGCGGCGCGTCCGCGTCGAGCTTCGGTTCGTAATCCACCGGGAGACGGTCGAGAGGATGGCGGAGTTCGCGCGCTTCGTCGCGAGGAACTTAACCTTTTTGGATCACGTCGCGCTCATGGGCCTCGAGCACGTGGGGTTCGCGAAGACCAATCTCGAGGCGCTGTGGATCGATCCGCTCGATTACCAAGGGCCACTACGGGAAGCCGTCTTGACTTTGGAACGTGCGGGGATGGCGACCTCGATCTATAACCATCAGCTCTGCGTGCTCGATCCGACGCTGCACCGGTTCGCCCGGAAGAGCATCTCGGATTGGAAGAATGTGTACGTCGAGATATGCCAGACGTGTCGCCGGAAGGAGGAGTGCGGTGGATTCTTCACATCCTCTGCGGTGAAGCGTAGTAGGGGGATCTCTCCGTATGGCTGATACCCTCCGGGGGCGGGCAGCGGATCCCGAGACACTGACCCCGAGTACCCTCTTCGGCCGTGGTACGCGCTCAACGAAGACGCCGAACTTGCGTACGCCGAGGTCGATCCTCTGCCCGAGGTCTTCCCCCTCATCGAACAATACCGGCGGTGCATTTGCCTTCGTCGCAGCTTCGAGCCCTCCGCGAAAGAACTCGCGCATCCCCTCTGGCCCAGCGCCCAGCAGGTGCTTGTCCACCGTCTCGTGCCAGACGGACCCCAAAACCGTAGCAATTGGCTGGAATGACCTCTGGACACGGTCAATGTACTTCAACCGTATCTCCACGCCCAGCCTCGTCTTGCTTGACGGCCGTCGCAACGGCACCGATATTTCTGCCGCTTGTGCTTCTTGAACTCGAAGCGTCGCGGGACGACGTCGACCTCCTCCGATTCCTCGAATTGCCCTTCCCACGCCTCAAGCGCGCCGCCGCACGAGCTGCAGACCTTATCGGCCTCGTCGAGCCCGTGCACGAGCTCCACAATCAGCAACGACGGCTGCGCCTTCGGTCCGTGGCCCTTCTGTGGCGGCTTCGGCGATGCGTCGTGCTCGACTCTGCCGCGACGCTCCGACTTCTCGCCGACGAGCAGCCGATTCTTCTGAGCAATCCAACAGGCGAAAACCCGGCAGCCGGCAATTTCGGCGGCGCCGCGCCCTTGGCCCAGCCGTACAACGTCCGCCAGTGCAAGCCGATCTCGGGGCCGGAGGACGGCAAAGCGGAAATCCACGCCCGCGCCGACCACCTCCCCCGAGCGCCTCGCACACTTGCGCGACGTGCAGCGGAAGGCCGTGAAGGCCATGGAGGAGATGCCTGCCGAGCTTTTCCCAGGTACGCATGCGCGTTGGCATCGAGGGCAAGTCGCACAAGGAGGTCGCCGAGGAGCTCGGGATCTCGAAAGACTTGGCGAAGAAGCGAAACGGCTCATCCGATCACGGCTTGCAGCTCGCAGGGTAGTTCACGTACGTCTCGCCGAGCGGGGTGAGCTCGCCGTCGGCGCCCAGCAGATCGATGCTTGGCGTGAAGTCGCTCCGCCCGGTGAACCAGGCATAACGTACGACCCTGGGATTGGCCTCGAGGATCGCGAGCGCGGCCTTCATGTAGGCTTGCTGCGCGGGCTCGGAGGTGTCGCTCCCATCGAGGCACGAGAACTCCGTCAGCCAGAGCTTTTGCGTGTACTTGCTCTCGAATTGCTGGAGGTACCAGGTGAGCGCACTACCGTCGCACGCGTACCAGTGCATAGCGATGTAGTCAATTTTGCAGGCCGGGCAGGCGGCGAAGAACTGGTCGAGCCACTCGAATGGGTCCGCCACGTTGCAGGTGCCCCCGCAGAAGTTGACAGCGGGCGACACGATCGCGAGGTCGTGCTGCTTCGCGAAGTCCTCGATCTGAGGCCAGAGCGCGGCCGCCTGCGTCGGTGTGAGGTTCGCCTGCGAGCCGAAATTGGGCTCGTTGAAGCCGAGGAGATAACGCGCGTCGGGCGGGACCTCCGCGGAAAGCCCCGAGAGGGATGCCTCACCCCACGCCATGGGCACGTACTCCACGCCAAGCCCGGCGTAGGCGGCAGCGACGTCGGTGTTGTCCGGTTTCGCCGCCCAGTTGTACCACCAGCCGATCCCCTTCGAGAGCGCGGTGAGGTCGGCCACGGAGTGGTAGCCGTACGCGATTCCGCGCTTGCACGCGGCCGGGGCAGCGCCGCCCGTGCTCGACGACGACGATGCGCCGCCAGACGCGGTTTCGCCGCTCGAACTCGAGGCATCCGCGCCGGAGCCCCCCGTGCCCGTGTGCAGCACCTCGACGCTGCTCGAGCCGCAGGCGGTGAGGGCCGCCGCGAGGCCGATGGACACGCGAGCGAGGAGACGCGGAGGGTGGTGCATCGAGGGGTAAGTGGATCGAGCGCCGGAAACGGCTCGTCAGCGAAGGGTGAAGGAGAGCCCCGCTTCGATTTTGCCCCCGACGCCCTGGATCGCGGTCACCGCGGCGCCGTCGTCGGTGGCCGCGACCGTGTGCAGCGCGACGACCGCGCCGACGCCGAGGGTCCAGGCGATCGGGCCGGTCCGCGCCCAGCCGCGGACCGTCGTGCCGGCGAGACCGGTCCAGCGTGATCCGTCGCTCGCCGTCGCGGAGCCCGAGGCCGATCCGACGAGGTGGACGCGCACCGCGTCCGCGTTCGCCTCGAGCCGCACGCCGAACGGCGCGTCGGGAGGCAGGAACGCGAAGGCCAACCCGAGGCCCGGGCCAAGGGTGTCCGCGCGCGCCGAGCCGTGCAGGGATGCGCGCGGGAGGCCGAAATCGGCGGCGAAACGAAGCTCCACGAGGAAGCGCGACAGACACCAGGCGCCGACCCACGCCGCGCCTCCGAACCCCACGCGGTGGCCGAAGAAGTCGACCGCGGTCCCGACGACGCCGATCTCGACGAGCGGCGGCCGCGCGCGCGTGGGGAGAGCCGGGGCCGCGATCGCGCGCAGGACGGGCGGCGGCGGCGTGACGACCGGCGCCGGCGCGTCGGCGATCGTCAGCTCCATCCAGCTCGCGCGGAGCAGCTCGTCGGTCGACGCCGCGACGGCGAGAGGCCGGCCGTTCGCGGGGATTCGTCCCAGATCGATGGTGCGCTCGACGCGCTTGTCCATGATCAGATCGCCGACCCGGATGGTCGCGAGGAAAGCACCACTCGCCTGGTGCTCGACGTGAAGGGTGATCCGAGCGATGGGGCGCGCACCGGAGGCCGGGGGACCCGGGGCCGCGCTCGGGACGACGACGACGTCGATATCGCGCGCGCCGAGCTCGGCGCGGAGATGCCGCTCCAGGGCCGTGCCGATGATGCGATCCGGAGGCTCGACCTCCAGCACCAGCTCGACCACCGCGCGACCACTCCCGGCCTGCGGGGGCGCGGCCTCGGCGCGGGCCGAGAGCGCGCCGAACGCGAGCAGCAAAGCGCCGGCGATGCGGGAACGAAGTCCTGTCCTCATGGGCCTCCGCAGAGCCTTGCCACGCGCCCGGCATGCAGGCTCCGCGGGTAGCGCGCACGGAACGCGTCGCGCGCGCGCGTGCAAGCCTCCCGGTCGCCGAGGTTCGCCAAAGCCTCGATGCGGGCCGCCTCCGCGTCCTCGCGAAACGGATCGCTCGGACGCTCGAGGACGGCTTCGAACGCCGCGGCCGCGCCCTGCGGATCGCGCAGCGATCCGAGGCGGATTCGCCCGAGCTCGTACGCGGCGAGCCCGGCGCGCGGATCGTCGGGGAAGCGCCGGTAGAACCGCTCGAAGTCGGCGGCCGCGTCCGCGTGGCGTCCGGCGAGCCGCGCCGCGGTCGCGCGATCGAAAAGCGCCTCGGGCGAGAGCGCGCGCGCCGATCGAGCGGACACCGAAGGCGCCGCCGTGCTGGCCGGCGCGCTCGGCGCCGAGGCCGACGCGCTCGGCGCCGCCGGCTCGCCACTGCCCCGCGGGGCGAGCGGCGGCCCCATCGTGAGCGGCTCGGGGCCGCCGCTCTTCCAATCCTGCCCCGGCTTGAGCGTCGCGAGGACCGATTGCGCCGCGTCGCGCACCTCGACCGCGCCGCGCTCGACGCGCACTTCGACCACCTCTCGATCCGCTTCCGGGCGCACGTCGACCGCGAAGCGCGTGCCTCGATCCTCCACCTCGACGTCTCCCGCGGCGACGACGAAGCGGCGCTCCTCGCGGTGCACGATGTCGCAGATCACGCTGCCGCGCTCGAGGCGCAGGCGGACCTCGTGGGCGGTCGCGGAGAGCACGTGCAGGCGCGTCGCCGCGGCCAGGCTCAAGATGCTCCCGTCGGGCAGCGACACCTCCTGAACCGCCGCCCCCGTGTCGATCACGAGCCCCGTCATCACGGGGCTCGACGGCGGCCTTCGCCACACACCAAGGAAGAGCGCCACGGCCACGAGCGCAGCGGCCAGGATCGGGGCTGCCCGCCAGCGCATCGCGCGGCGCACCGCGGAACGCGGGCTCTCCGATCCCCGGAGCCGCGCTCGCTCGGCGTCCGCGATGGCCGACCACATCCGCGCGATGCGCGCCTCACTCAGCGCCGGGCTCACGAAGTCCGCGATGCGGCGACGCGACACCGATCTCATCGCCCCTCCTCCCCGCGCGAACGCGAAACGTCGAGCAGGCCCTCCGCGCGGACCAGCGCGCGCTTGACGGTGGCGAGCGACCACCCGGTCTGCACGACAATCTCCTCCAGCGAGAGCTCCTCGACCCGACGCAGGATCAGCACGACGCGTTCCCTCACGGGCAGCTTGGCGATGAGGCCGTAGACCGCCACGAGCTCGGCGGCAACGTCCGGGGGCGCCGTCGACGCGATGAGCGTCTCCAGGTGCACCGGCTCGCCGCGCAGGAGCCCCAGGCGCGCCAGCAGCCGCCGGCGTCGGATGGTCGCGATTGTGACACGGGTCACGATCGACGAGAGCCACGCCGCGAACGCCTGGGGCCGCTCGAGCTTGTGGAGCGCGCCGAAAGCCTGGGCGAAGCTCTCCTGCACGATGTCCTCGAGCTCCTCGTCGCGCCCGAGCAGTCGGAACGAGAGCCCGCTCACCATCCCCACATACCGGCGAAACAGCGCCTCTTTCGCCGGCTCGTCCCCTTCGAGCGCAGCCGTGACGAGCGCCGCGTCGCTCCGCCGCGGGTCCAGTCTCGTGACGGGCTCGGCCATGGTGGGTCCACGAGCTAAGTAGCTCGACCGCACAAAACGGCTCACCCGGCGCGCGATTTTTCCGCGTTCACTGGCCGTGTGTGGCGGATTCCATCGTCTACTGGGGTAGGCGGAGGCTCGCGAATTCGTCGATCACGGTTCGCGGAACCGCGTTGGGGAGCGCGGGGACGATCGCCTGCGCGGCTTGCGGGATCTTGCCCGGATGAATCACGGCCACTTGCACCGTGCGCGAGAGTTCGTCGAGCAGGAACAGGTAGTAGCGATCATCCAGGGCGCGCCGCCACGCCGGGCCTTCCTTCGTCGCAGGGTGATCCGCGTCGATGACCGCGCCTGCATTCATCGCGGTCAGGCTGTTCACGTCCAGGAGATCGGCGTCGGCAGGAAATTGCTCGATCCCGCACGACTGAATGCCGCACGTCACACCACCGAGCGATCCCACCTGGTACGAGCGAATGCCCGTGCTGATGACGTCGCGGTTGCCCCACTGAGGCCCGGACGCCTCGGCGATGACCTCGAACACGTTTATCTGGCCGCAACCGTCGCCGAGCTGGCCGTTGTTCGTGTTGTTGAAACAATGGCACGGGTGGTATCCGGACCAGCCGTCGCGATTCAGCTCGGAGGGGGAGATGCCGATCCAGGGCGAATCTTGCTCTCGCTCGTCTTGGTCCGCCGCGATGCAGCTCAAAGGCTTCAGCGAAGGATCATCGGCGTAGGGCATCGACGCCAGCAGGACGACGAGCTTCGAGCCGGGCCATCCATCGTAGTCGAGACCCGACCCCGGACAGTACGGATCGCTGCCGGGCCCGCACGGGAACTTGCGCTGCTGCATCGCGAAGAACGTGCAGCTGTTGCCCAGGTCTCCGTCGAAGATCGATGCGTCGTTCGGCCCGGAGAAGTGGAAATTGTACGGCGTGTCCGGCGTCCGCCGGTCCCAGAACGAACGGATCGCCCACGGGCCTCCTCGATCGGCGAGCGGCTGATAGACGGCAAACTGTTTCACGCGGAGCGGCCCGTCGAGCACCATCGTCAGCTGCTCGTTGAACGGGGTCAGCAGGTTGGACGTGACCTCGTGTTTGGTCCGGCAGCAGAACTCGCTGCCCCAGCCGAAGTCGATGGTCTCCGACTGCACGTCGCAGCGGGGGTCCCCGGGCTCGGCTTCGATGCGACGCCCCCAATAGCCCTCCGCTCCGATGTTGAGGAACGTCAACGTCCCGCCGCGGGTGACGACGCCCGTGTTCGTCGGGACCGCCGGCTCGTGCGGCGGCGCGTGCGTGTTGCCGAGATCGAGCCAGTTCCCCGTGTCCGGATCGCCGAGCGGCGGGCCGCCTCCGGCCTGGCCGGAGCCACCGCCGCCGCCGCCATTGCTCGAGCCACACGCCCCGACCGTGATCACGCCCGAGAGGACGAGGAGAGCCAGCCCGAAGAGTCGACGCAAAGAAAACCTCATGGAGGAATCCAGGCTCAAAGATCCTCGAGAATCGCGAAAACGTGATCCCCGCGGTCCTGGAAGACGGGGCCGTTGATGATCCACCGGCCGTTCTTGTCGTTGAGCGAATGGCACTCGGGGCCCGATCCGGTGGGAATCCACTCGCCATTTTCCTGCTGCTCGTACGAGAGCGTGCCGAGGAGCTCGGTCGTCTTGTCCTTGCCGAGATACCGGTAGAGCGTGATCTTGTAGAGCTGATCCTTCGTCGGGATGTCGCCCATCTGCGTCCGCGCCGCGCGCAGTTCAGGCCACGTGAAGCCCTCGGCGTGGGCGAAGTTGTAGCCAGCCTTGTCGCACCCGCCCGAATAAGGCTTGTGGTAGTTGCCGGGCGAGTTGAGGCCGGGAGCGCCGTCGTCCTCCCAAATGGCGACCTCCTCCATGGGCCGGCCCTTTTGACCCCAGTACTTGTGTCCAGGAGCCCCGGGCGCGGCGTAGCCGGGCAGGAAGGTCTCGGACGCGTAATACGACTCGTTGCCGGGGAACTGGGTCCGTGTCGTCGGGATGGGCGCGTTGGCTTTGTTGATGGTCACGCAGCCGTGGTAATCGTCCCAGCCTTCGTCGTGGCTGGCGAGCTTGGCCTTCTCCGGCTTGGGCACGTAGACGTGGCCCGTGGGATCGACGTAGAGTCCGAAGTTGAGCTGCCAGTTCGCGCCGTGTCGAGGCCACTCGAACCCCTGCGAGTCGGGCGCCGCCGGGTTGAGGAAAAACATCTCGTAGCCGTCGCCGTCGGGGTGCACGACCCACGTCGGCCGGAAGCCCGTAAAGTTGATCGGATCGCCGGGGAGCGGATCCTTGTTGTAGATGGAGTATCCGTACTCGTAGCCGCCGTTCACGTGATAAATGAAGGGACGCATCCCTCCATTCTTCTGGACGAGCTCGCCGGGGTCGTCGTTCGATCCAATCGACCAGCCCTTGTTCTTCTCGCCGGGCGTCCAGGCGACGTCGTCCATGACTCCCTTGATGTACGGGAGCTCGAAGTTGCTATCCACGATGTAGTGGGTCTCGGTCTCCACCATCGGGAACGCCTTCTCGCATTGGACCGCCTGAAGGGTGTAGGTCCACGGCATCGAGGCGACGATCTCGTAGGGAGTCCCCTGGAAGGTCGTGTCCCCGATGTGCTTGACCCGGTACGTCTTGGAGAATGGAGTGGAGTTGTCGACACCTTCCGCGAGGCAGGCGTCCTCGGGGCGGTTGTCAGGACCGTTGTCGACCCAGGGCCCTCCGGTGTCGCCGTCCGAGTTCGCGCCATCGCCCCCGCAGCCGGCGAGGACGCTGGAGAGAAGGCCAATTCCTATCATGATTGCGCTTTTCATCGAGAGCACCCTCCAGTCCAATCAAGCGGTCTTGTCACTCGCAGGGCTTCTGGGGCGCGGCCACGTACGCTTGGCCGAGCTCCGTCAATACGCCGTCGTCCCCCAGCAGGCTCGCGTTCGCCACGTTGTCGGGCCGACCGGAGAACCACGCGTACCGCGCGATGCGCGGCTCGTCCTCCAGGTACTCGAGCGCGTCGACCATGAAGTCTTTTTGCTCGGCGAGCGAGCCTGCGTTGTCGCACGCGAACTCGGTCAGCCAGAGCGGCTTGTCGAACCTCGTCTTGTAGGTCTCGATGTGGTTGATGAGCCACCGGGCCTTGTTGGTCCCGTCGCCCTGGCAGGCCGTGTAGATGTGGATGCCGATGTAATCGACGCGGCACCCCTCGCAGGCGGCGAAGAAGTCGTCGAGGTACTTGAAGGGATCCGTCTCCTGGCACGATCCTCCGCAGAAGTTCACGGCGGGCGACACCAGCGCGAGGCCGCGCGCGTCGGCGACCGCCTCCACGTGGGGCCAGAGCGCCGCGGCCTGGGCCGCCGACATATTGGCCTGCTCGCCGAAGTTCGGCTCGTTGAAGCCGAGCAAGAAGTTCACGCCGTCGGGGATCTCTCCGGCGATTTGCGCGGCGCGCATGCTGTCGAGGCCGCCGCCGCCCCACACCATGGGAACGTATTCGACGCCGAGCATCTTGTACACGTCGGGCTTCACGCCCTCGTCCGGCACGTGCGCCCAGTTGTACCACCACGATACCGCTGGCGAGAGCGCCGCCATGTCCGCCTTCGAATGGTAACCGTAGGCGACGCCGCGCTTGCAGCCGGTGGCATGCTGGATCGGCGGCCCGCTGCCGCCGCCCGGGCCCGGAAGCGGCTCGCTCGAGCCGCAGGAAGCCGAGACGAGCGCCGCCATCGCCGCACCCGCCAACCATCGAATTCGTGTGTCGTGAAGCATGGGATCAATCACTCGGGCAAGCGCATCGAGAGCAGCGCGTCGATGGTCGTGCGGGAAAGGCCGCCGGGCAGCGACGGGAGCATCTCCGCGGCCGCGGCAGGGACCTTGTCGGGGTGGATCACCGCGACCTGGATTTGTCGCTGCTTCTCGTCGAGCAGGATCATGAAGTAGCGATCGCCGATGGGCCGGCGCCACACGGGGCAACCGTCCGAAGCGCCGCCGACCGCGATCTCGGGTCCCGTCGTGTAGGCCTTTTTCGCGCAGGCATCGACGACCTCGACGTCGTCGGCGAAGGCGTCGCGATCGCAGCCCTCCCCGCAGACGTTGCCGCCGACGTGGCCGGCCTGGAACGAGCGGACGCCGGTGCTCATGAACTCGCGGTTGCTGTATTGATTGTTGTCCATCACCACCTCGAAGACGTTGATCTCGCCGCAGCCGTCGCCGACCGTGCCCGTCTTCGAGTAGCAATTGCAGAGCCCGTTCCACTTGCGGCCGCCGTCGCGGATGAGCTCGGAAGCCACGAACGCGACCCACGGGCCCGGGTGACCTTGCCCGCCGCCGTCGCATTTCTGCACGCCCGCGTCGTCGAACGTCATCGACGCGAGAAAGACGATGAGCTTCGAGCCCTTCCAGCCGAGGTGGTTGATGCCCGGATCGTTCGGGCAATAATAATCCTTCCCGTCTCCACACGAGAACGGCGTCTCTTGCATGAAGTAATTGACGCAATCCTTTTTCGTGAAGTCGCCCGTGAAGTCGGCAGACGTCGTCTGCCCCTCGGTGACGACGAGGTTCTTGCCGTGGCCGCTCTGCGCGTCCCACGAGGAGACCAAAGGCCACGACGACGGGTCTTCGCCCGGCTGGTAGACCGCGAGCTGCTTGAGGCGGATGGCCTTCAGGATCAAGGTCATCTCCTCGTCGAAGGGCGCGAGCGTGTCGCTCGTCGTGTGCTGCTCTTTCATGCAGCAGTGCCCTCCCCAGGTGTCTGTCCCGTCCTTGTAGGTGCACGCTGGATCGCCGGCCTCGCGGTCGATTCGACGGGGCCACCATCCGGGCGCGCCGACGTTGGTGAACGTCATGGTCCCGCCGCGCGTCGGCGTGCTCGGCTCCGGGGTCTGTGGGCCGGAGCCCGTCGTGCCGGAGCCCGTCGTGCCGCCGCTCCCTCCGGCCCCGTCCGAGGATCCTGCGTTGCCTTGGCCTCCACCTCCGCAGGCACAGGCGAGCATCACGAGAGCAGCGCGAACGAAGAGGGAAGGGAGCCTCATCGAGCAGCAAGTGGATCGGCGCGCGAAAACGGCTCACGGGTGAGACGAAATCGTTCCCGCCTTCGCCCACCTGTCGCGCTCACGTGAGCGCCGGCACCCGGGCGTCGTGCTGCGCTGCGTGTGCGCAAGCGCCTCTAAGGCGCATCGGGGAGATCAGGCCTCATGCCGTTCACCCCGGCGGTGTTCTCGCCGGTATGCGCCTGGGGCCACGCCGCCCCAGCGCTTGAAGGCCCGATTGAACGACGCCTCGCTCTGGTAACCGATGCTCTCCGCGACTTCGATCAGTGGTAGCTCGCTCTCCCGAAGGAACTGGGCGGCCTTCGTCATCCGCCACCGCGCGAGGTACTCGAGCGGGGGCTCTCCGACGAGCGAGCTGAAGCGCGCGGCGAAGCTGGACCTCGAGAGGGCAACGGCCGTCGCGAGACGCTCGACGGTCCAGGGCTCGGCGGGTCTCTCGTGGATGAGGGAGAGGGCCTTGCGGATCTGCGGATCCGCGAGCGCACACAGCCCGTGCTCGTGGCACTGGCGCGCCGCGATGTGCGTCCGGAGTGCCTGCACGAACAGGATGTCCGCGAGCCGGCTCATGATGACGGTCGCGCCCGGGCTTACCGAGGCGCTCTCCGCGATGAGCAGTTGCACGAGGGGCGCCAGCGAGGGGGACATCGCGGGATCGTCCGCGGTGACGTGAATGACGCGTGGAAGCCCCTCGAACAACGGCGTGCGAGGCGCGGCGCCGAGCCGGAAGGTCCCCGCGACCAGGGTGGTGCGGGTCCCATCACCGCCGAGCCGGATCGGCCCTACCCCGCGGGCCCGCTGACATTCACCGTGTCCGAGCATGTGGAGCGGGCTGCCTTCCGCATCGCGCAGCGTGTGCCCTCCGCCGTGCGGAAACAGCGCCAGATCACCGGCGGACAGGACGATGGCTCCCTCGACTTTCTCGACCTCCAGGCGAGCGCTCCCACGCGCGACGATGACGATGTGCGCGCCGGGGCTCTCCGGGAACCGGATTCCCCAGGGAGCACCCAGCTCGAAGCGACCATGCATGAGGGTCGTCAGACGCATCGCGTCCAGCACATCCGCGAGGACGTCGGTTACCGGCTCGTCCACTGGCGCTGGACGATCGGTCAATTTATTTGGACTGGATGCCATGGCACGTCCATAGCGGCCTGCCCATTTTCTGTCCACCAGACCTCAACAAGGAAGAACCATGGCAAACGTTTCGAAGCTCCTGTCCCCCTTCCGCCTGGGCCGCCTCGAGCTGAAGAACCGGCTGGTGATGGCGCCGATGACGCGCAGCCGGGCGCTCGTGGATGGCAACGTGCCCAGCCCCCTGGCGCCGACGTACTACGAGCAGCGCGCCTCGGCGGGGCTCCTCATCACCGAGGCCACCCAGGTCAGCCCCCAGGGCGTTGGGTACATCCGCACGCCCGGCATGCACTCGCCCCAGCAGGTGGCGGGCTGGAGGAAGGTGACGGACGCCGTCCATGCATGGGGTGGAGTCATCTTCGCCCAGCTCTGGCATGTCGGGCGCGTCTCGCACCCGGACTTCCATGACGGCCAGTTGCCTGTAGCGCCCTCGGCGATCGGCTACGAAGGAGAGGTCTTCACGTTCAAGGGCAAGACGCGCATCGTGACGCCGCGAGCGCTCGAGACCGAGGAGATTCCCGGCATCGTCGAGCAATTCCGGCGCGCGGCGGAGAACGCCCGGGAGGCGGGCTTCGATGGCGTCGAGCTGCACGGCAGCAACGGCTACCTGCTGGACCAATTCCTGCGGGATGGCTCCAACCAGCGCACGGACGCCTACGGCGGCAGCATCGAGAACCGGGCACGCCTCCCGCTGGAGGTGGCCCAGGCGGTGGCGGGCGTCTGGGGCGCGGAGCAGGTGGGCTACCGGCTCTCGCCGCAACCGTTCCCCTACGCGGGCATGAAGGACTCCACCCCGGTCGAGACCTTCACCTACATAGCCCGGGAGCTCCGCCGGTTGGGACTCGGCTACCTGCATGTGACCGAGGCCGTGTCGGGCAACGCGGTGCCGAGCGCGGAGCAGCGCATCACCCCGCTGCTGCGCAAGGCCTTCCAGGGCGCCTTCATCGTCAACGGCGGCTACGACGCGCGCGCTGGAGAGGAGGCATTGGCCCGGGGCGAAGCCGATCTCGTCGCCTATGGCGTGCCGTTCCTCGCCAATCCGGACCTCCCGGAGCGTTTCCGGCGCGAGGCCCCGCTCAACCCGCCGGACGTCGCCACCTTCTTCACGGGCGAGGAGAAGGGCTACACGGACTACCCGGCGCTGCGCTGACTCGACACCGGACTCGACCAGGCGCGGCGGCGATGGCGATGGTTCGGTTGGGATGGGGCTGGTTCCAGGTTGTCAGGGACAGGTGCGGTCTGCGGTCATCGTCTGCTTGTTGCCGGCGCAATTGCTCACGCCGGAGAGAAACGCCGGTCCCACAACGGTGTAGTTGTATTCACACGTGAAGTTGTAGTTCGACCAGTTCACCGTGAAGCGGAGCCCTTGCGCATCGACCACCCCATTCTCGACGGGATAACTGATCCCTGCGTAGGACTGGGTGCCCGTCACCTTCCCTTGCGCCTCGTCGAGATCGAGCTGGGTATTGCCCGAGTTCGTTTGGGTGATCCAGCATCCGTCGAGGCCGTAGCCCGGGTCGCCATTCCCCGCATCGGGCGTACCTTGCCCCCCGTCGTCGCCTTGCGGTCCTGCGTCTTCGGCGCCGCCTTCTGGCTCTACGCCTGCGTCGTTCATGATGGGCCCACTGCCGCCCGTCGCCCTGCCGCCACCACTTCCACCGCCCCCCGAGCCTGTGCCCATAGGCTCGGATGACGCGCACGCCACGAGCGTGCAGATTGCGGGGAGCGCAGTCATGGTGAGCGCGGCAGCGCTGAAAAACGAACGCAGGTTCATCGCCATGTGGCGCCTAGGTAGCCGCGCCTCCGACGGACGATCTTGGATGACCACGCCACAGGGTTTGGCATGACCAGACGGAGCCGGCCAAACTTCTTGTGGACCACCCTTTCAAGGAAGCCTGCTTCGACTTGCCCGCGGGCTCGACCCTTGGAAGCAAGTCGACTCCAAAATCAACGAGACCGCTCATCGAGCGTGCCCGCACCAGTGCGCGAGCGCAGCCCGGAGACCGTCGAGGCGCGTCGTGCGCCTTTCGCCGTCGCTCGCCCAGGCGACGTGCCCGTCCGGCCTCACCAGGAGCGCATCGATTACAGATAGATCGGTCTGCGGGGCCGCGACCTTGGCCTGGATGACGTCGATGCGATCGCCCCACGCCTCGCTCGCGGCCTGGAGCTCTGCGTCGTCGGCGAAATCGAGCAGCACATACCGACCCGCGTGCAAGAGCTCGTGAAGGCGCGCCGCGCCGCGGCCCGTCTCGAGCGCGCGGTTGGGCGCCCTCTTGCCGACCCATGCGTGTGCCGACGCGCCCTCGGCAGGAGGATAAGCGATGTCGATCGCGCTGATCTGCCCGGCGAGGCGCCGGTTCACGGCTTCGATGCCGAGCAGGTCGCTCATCATCTCGCGGAGGGCCAGGCCGGGATCCGAGACGTCCATCAGCCTGATCTGGGCCTCCGTATTGCGCACGAGGGCGCGGCCGACGGGGTGTCGCTCTTCGTGGTAGCTGTCGAGAAGGTGGGGCGGCGCCCAGCCTTTCACGGCGGCAGCGAGCTTCCAGCCGAGGTTCATCGCGTCCTGCAGACCGACGTTGAGCCCCTGGCCGCCGGCGGGGAAATGGATGTGCGCGGCGTCGCCCGCGAGAAAGACGCGCCCTGCGCGATATCGCTCCGCGAGCCGCGTCGCATTGCCGAAGCGCGACAGCCAGCGAGGGTCGCGCATTCCGAAGTCCGTGCCGAGGATCCGCTGCACGGAGCTCCGCAGCTCGTCCAGCGTGACCGGCTCGGACCTATCCGCGTGCATCCTCCGAGGATCGAATACGACGAAGCGGTAGCCTCCGTCGCCGAGAGGAACCACCATCACGCCGCCGTGCGGGCCCACGCGGGAGCCCGGACGGGCAGGAGGCTCCGCGACCTCGACGTCGCCGAGGAAAGCCGTCAGCGTCGTCTCGCTCCCCGGAAAGGCGATGCCGATCGAGCGGCGCACCACGCTCGCCGCCCCGTCGCAGCCCACGGCGTAGCTTGCGCGTTCGTCGCGCAGGCCCTCGGGGCCCTGGACCCGCAGCGCGACGCTCCCTTCCCGCTCCATGATCTCGACGACCGCGTGGCCGCGCAGGATCTCGGCGCCCAGCTCGCGCGCCCGCGCCTCCAGGAGCTCCTCGCTGCGGGCCTGGGGCAGGAACAGCGTGTAGGGGTGCTCCGTGTCGAGGCGCGAGAAGTCGAGCCGGGTGTCGAGCATCGCGAAATGCCCCGTGGGGATCGGGACCCCGCGCTCCAGAAAGCGGCCCACGATCCCGCGCTGGTCGAGAATCTCGATGCTGCGCGGGTGCAGCGTGAGCGCGCGCGACTGCTCCATCCGCGCCGTCCGCTGCTCCAGCACGCGCACCCGGACCCTCGCGAGCGCGAGCTCGCACGCCAGCATCAGCCCGACCGGACCTGCGCCCACGATCACCACGTCCGTATCCACCATCACGGAACCTCCAGGTCTCTAACTCTAACAACGTTAGAGTAACTCGAACGGTGTTAGAGTCAAGGCGGCGGCGCGGGCTCGTCCTCCCGCCTCGGGCAAGCAAGGAAGAAAAGAACGGGGAACTGCGATGCGACTACGACGCGAGCTGGTGGTTTCGACGGCGCTGCGCCTCCTGGACGAGGTCGGGCTCGACGCGCTGACGATGCGCCGGCTCGGGCAGGAGCTGAACGTGCAGGCGGCCACGCTCTACTGGCATGTGAAGAACAAGCAGGAGCTGCTCGACGCCATGGCGGAAGCCATGCTGGCGGACTGCGTGGCCCGCGCCCCGGAGGGGCTCACGTGGATGGATCGGGCGGCCAACATGGCCGAGCGGCTCCGCCGGGCGTTGCTCGCGCACCGCGACGGAGCGCGGGTCTTCGCGGGGACCTACGTAACGCAGGAGAACACGCTCCGCTTCGCGGACACGTGGGTCGGCGCGCTGCGTGAGGCAGGGCTCTCGCCGCGCGCCGCCGCGTGGGGGACCTGGACGATGGTCTACTACACGATCGGCTTCACCCTCGAGGAGCAAGCCCTGGCGCCACTTCCCGGTACGGAGGGCGGCAGGGTCGATCCGGAGCACCTCCGGGCGGCGCTCGCCCGCGGCGCGTACCCGCACCTCGGGCAGGCCTCCACGCATTTGCTCGATGCCGACCTCGATGCGCGGTTCCGCTACGGGATCCAGCTCATTCTCGCGGGCCTCGAAGCAGCGCCGAGAGACGAGCCATCAGATCCGGCGCCCGAGGGCCCGCGCCGGCGGCCGCCCCGCCGGAGCCGGTGAGCGTTTCTCTGAAGTGTACGATTTGGGTGTCCCTTTCGGGCGCCCAACCCAATCCATAGAACGTGACCCGACGATCCGACACCCCAGATGATCCTCGCGAGCTACTCGCGCAGCTTGCGCTCCGCGTGCCGGGATGGTTGGCTCGAGGAAGATTTCACGCGGCGGATCAAAGAGGAAGATGCGCGACAACGGCATGGTCGTCCTGCCCTTCGCGGTGGACGGGCTGTTCGCGTTCCTGCGCGCTCGCACGGAGCACGTTCCGGAGGAGCTGCGGGAGCGGCTTCGCGCCGTCGTCGAGCAGGGCTCTGGATCAACGGGACCGGAAACGCCCGCGACCGCGCCGGACGGCGAAGCTCCAGGCACCGGGCAGGCCGGGCCGGACGTGGCGTCGTTTCTTGGAGGAAACATCACAGGCGGGATTGTCGGAGCGGTCGTCGTTTATCTCCTCATGCGTCCCGCGGCGGTCGTGCCAGAGGCCACGAGGAGCCACCTCGACGAGCGCATTCCCCCGGCTGTTGCCGCTTCGCCGACAGTAGCGCCATCATCACCTGCGCCGCCGCCGAGCCCGCCGAGTTCGATGCCGCGTCCTGCGGATCCGGTGACCGAAGCTCGGCCTTGCTGAATCGGGCGGTGGGTGCGCTGGAGCAAGGCGACATCGCGGACGCACGGGCGGCGTTCGAGCGGTACGATCGTCGGTTCCCGTCGAACCCGTTGCCCAAGGTAAGAGCGTTCGTCCTCGGCGAGCTCGTCAGGGCCGAGCGGACCCGCCGCGCTCCCTGATCGGGAGCGTTAGCGGCCACGGGGCTGGGTTGACAGGTACATATGATGATCATAATATGATGGTCGTAATATTCGGCTGCCTGGCGCGGACGCCGACACCCCGACTCATGCTGCCAGAAGTAAGAAACACAACCATCACCCGGATAGTGACCATGAACATCCAGAACGCGACCGTCTTCATCACCGGCGCCAACCGCGGTATCGGCTTGGCCTTCGCCAAGGCCGTCCTCGAGCGCGGAGCGCGCAAGGTCTACGCCGCCGCGCGGAACCCCTCGAGCATCGAGCTCGCAGGCGTGACGCCCGTGAAGCTGGACGTGACCTCGCCCGAGGACGTGAGCGCCGCGGCTGCGGCTGCGACCGACACCACGCTCGTCATCAACAACGCCGGCATCGCCACATTCGGAAGCTTCAACACCCCCGAGGCCGAGACCGTGCTGCGCCGCCACCTGGAGACCAACCTCTTCGGTGTGCTCCGTGTCAGTCAGGCGTTCGCGCCCGTGCTTTCGCGCAACGGCGGCGGCGCCTTGCTCAACGTGGCCTCCGTCGCAAGCTGGCTCTCTGCCCCGACCCTGGCCAACTACGCTGTGTCGAAAGCCGCGCTGTGGAGCTTGAGCAACGCGCTACGCAACGACCTGCGCCCGCAGGGCACCCAGGTGCTGACGCTGCACATGGGCTTCGTCGACACCGACCTGACCCACGGCATCAGCGCGCCCAAGGCCACTCCCGAGGACATCGTCGCCCGCGCCCTCGATGCGCTGGAAGCCGGCGAAAGCGAGGTGCTGGCCGATGAACGCACCCGCGAGGTCAAGCGCAACCTGAGCGCAGAGCCCGCGATCTACCTGATCCCGCGTTGACGCCCACGGTCGCCACGGCAACCACCACCGCCCCCACCACCGACGCTGCCCACTCTACGGTCTCCATTGTGCTCGCGCTGATCACCGGGCTTTTGTGCTTGGGCGTGGATACCCGGCCAGCCGCGCGAGGGACCTGACCATGACGGGGTGAACATGATGCTCGCGGCGCCCCTCACGCCGCCCCCCCATCCTCGCTCCCTCATCCCCTTCCTCATTAACGTTCCCAATCCCCCTGGGGACGCTGATTGAAGACATCCAGCCGCGAACAGGGCCCACACGTTCGCGGAACCCTCCACCCCAAACCGCTTCTCTTCGGGCGTCTCGATCGGCGTGAGCAGTACACTGTCGCGGCTGTAGGCGCAGCCGTAGACCTTCACGGTCTCGTAGCTGCGCTTGCTGTTCGTCACGGTCATCGGTCCGCCGCACGGACCGCAGCGGAATGGAGTCGTGGTAACGGGTTGGTAACGCGGGCGAGCGGACCTGTCTTGAGCCGAGGAACGACCACCCCCTTCAGCGCCATCGGCCCAGCATGGGAATGACGATGCCGAGCCCGCGCAGCATGAAGTCGCCCAGCTTGCGGTAGCGCGGCGGCTGGCTCGCGCCTAGCGCAGTGAAGATTCGCTCGACCATCGCGCGGCTCGAGATGGCCTGCGCGGCCGGCAGGTGTCGCTGGGGAGACGAGATGAACAGAGCTCGCTCGGTCGTTTTCGCATCTTGGCCCTTTTGGCTGACTACGCAACGAATGTGGCCGACGCTATCTGGAACCGCGCGTTGCTCCTCGTGATGTACCTCTCGGTCTACGACATCAGTCCGGTCAAGGCCGGCCCGGCGCAAGGGAGTTTAAGGGTGAAGGTGGCTCCCACACCCGGCTCGCTCTGGACACGGAGCGTGCCCCCGTGCGCCTCCGCGATCGTCCGGCTGATGTACAGGCCGAGCCCAAGCCCGCCGTAGTTCTTGGATACGGCGCGCTCGAAGCGCTCGAAGATCCGGCCCTGCCTCGCTGGGTCGATACCGATTCCATGATCCGTCAGCGCGAGCCACGCTGTCCCGGCCTCCTCGCCGAGGGAGATCTCGATGGGCTTGCCGGCCCCGAACTTGATCGCATTGGAGAGGAGGTTGGTGACGATCTGCTCGACGCGGGAGCGATCCCAATGGCCCACGATCGGGGCGCTGTCCCGGACCGAGACCGCACACCTGGCCCGCGCCAGATCCAAGGTGAATTGCTCGACCACGTTGCGGGTGAGGGCCCCGAGGTCGACGTCCTCCGGCTCCAGGGGGAGCCGTTCCGCGTGAATTCGCGAGACATCCAGAAGATCATCGTTCAGCCGAGCCAGGCGCGCCCCTTGCCGCAAGGCGCGCTCGACCAGCTTGCCCACGGCTTGCCCGTCGGAGGGTCGACCCGATTGGATGGCCCTGCTCATCGACTGCAACGCGAGCGTGAGAGACGTTATCGGCGTGTTGAGCTCGTGCGAGGCCACCGAGAGGAACTCGTCCCGCACGCGGATGGCCTCCTGGGTCTTGCGGTAGAGGCGCGCGTTGTCGATCGCGGTCGCGGCCCGGCGCGCCACTTCCTGGACCAGCGTGAGGTCGGCGTCCCCATAGCGGCGCCCCGGCGCGGACGAGGCGATGCTCAGCACCCCGAGCGTTTGCCCCCGCGCCACGAGCGGCACCGCCAAGCCCGTCCGCGTCCCCAGCGCGCGGATGAGCCCCGCGTGCGCGTCATCATCACAGGTAGCCCGGATGTCTTCGACGGAGAGCTCGGGAAACAGGAGCGCCTTTCCTGTCCGCAGGACCATGGCAGCCGGGTGCGGCGAATCCCTCCGAGGAGGGTAGCGCTGCTTCAGCTCCTCGAGCAGCGGCTCCTTCGCGGGGTCCTTGTGGGCCCCGGCGATACGCCGGATCTCTTCACACTCCACGATATCGATCACGCACCAATCGCAGAGCGAGCGCACGCAGAGCCGCACCAGGCGGGCGAACGTCTCTTCGCAATCGAGCGACTCCGACAGGATGACCCCCGTCTCGGCCAGGAAAGCCGCGCGCCGCTCCGCCTCCTCGGCCGCCGCCCGCGCTGCCTGCTCCTTGCCGTGGAGCAGCGCCTTCTCCATGGAAATCGCCGCCTGCGTGGCGAGGAGCTCCAGGGCGACGAGCCGGTCGAGCGTGAAGGCACCGGCGAGGAGGTTGTTCTCGAGATAGAGGAAATGGATCACCTCGGCCGGCCTCAGGATGGGCATGCAGAGGACGGATTTGGGCTTGTGCCGCGCGAAGTAGTCGTCACCCGAGAACTTCCCTGCATCGGAGGCGGCGTCGCCGAGGATGACGCGCTCCCTCGTCCGCTGCACGTAGTGGACGAGCGACACAGGGACGCGCTGTGAGACCTCCACCGGCGAAGTCTGGCGGAAGCTCGTCACCTCCCCTCTCTCTTCGAGGGCGGCCTCCGCTTCGATCGAGAGGCTTTGGCCCTGACACAGGATGAGGCAAGCCCTCTGCGCGCCGCCCTGCTCGAGGACGACCTCGAGCAGCGTGCGTACCAGTTTGTCGAGGACGATCTCGCTCGAGATGGTCTGCGAGGCCTTGGTCACCGAAAGCAGGTCGAGCTGCTCGGGTCGGGCCGCGAAGGTGGCGGTGGGCGCGATCGGCTTCGTTTCCAGCAATCGGGGGTAGCGCTGGTCGAGCTGCAGCACCTTGCCGTCGGCGCCCCAGCGAAGATAGCGAGCGCGGGCCTCGCGCAGGTAGGTGTCGGCGAAGAGCTCGAAGCCTCGCGCACGGTAGAAGCGCGCGGCCGTCTCGTAGGCGACCGCCTCGTTGTGGACGAAGCCATTGTCGCGCGCGGAGCGGATGGCCTCCTCGTAGAGGCGCTCGGCGTCGAGGTGCCGCCCTTCGATGCGCGCGATCTCTGCGCCGACCAGCGCGGCGCGGTTCCGGAAGTTCTCGGGGCAGTTATCGGCCCACACCGCGAGCGGCTCGTGGTGGGCGACGAGCTCCGTGAGGTGCCGGGGCCGCTCGTCGCCAGGCGTCGTGTCGAGGTGCGCTGCCCGCGCGAGCGCGCCATAAAAATGGTATTCGGCCTGCTCGAAGCAGGATGGCAACGTCGAGAGGAGCCGCTCCGCCTTCGACGCGGCCTCGACCGCGGAGGCGAAAGCGCCCGCGAAGAAGCGCGCCTGCAGCTTGCGGATCCAGTACCAGCAGGTGGCGATCGAGAGGCGCGGATCGTTCTCCAGGTGCCGCTCGAACCGGCCCTCGTCGAACTCGGCGTCGTTGAAGGAGGCGAAATCCGGCGTCTTGCCCCGAAGAACCCGGATGAGCACGCGCTGTCCGGTGATGGAGTCGACGACGTGACCGAACTTCGCCTTCTGCACGAACTCGAGCGCGTCGTCGGCCTCTCGCTGCACCTCGCCGAGCGGATCTCCCGCAGCGAGCAGGAGCGTCAAGGATTGGTTGCAGGCATAGGCCGCATACGTGAGATCGCCGGTCTCCTGCGCCGCGGCGAAGGCGCGCCGCAGCCACTCGAGGCCAGTGCGGAGGTGCTTCGACCATGGATTGATGCTCTTGCCGAAGAGCAGGTAGACGCGGGCCTTGAAGCGGAGCAGCCCGCGGTTCTCCAGCAGATCGAGGCCGAGCTTGCCGAAGCGGAACCCCGTCGGATAGTCGCCGAAGAGCGGTCCAAGGACGGTGCCGAGCCAGCCATAGGCGAAGCACGACGCGTCGCTATTGCCATGCTCGAGGCTGATGTTCGCCATGCGAGCAATGACGATGCAGCTCAGGTTCTTGTCGATGAAGTGGGCCGGGGGCGCGAGCATCGTGAGGACGTCCATCGTCGCCCGCCAGCGCGGATCCGAGAGCGACGGCAGATCGATGAGCCCCTCGATCGGCCGTCCCCCGAGCTGTCGCCACATCCGCTCGTATTCTCGCTGGACCTCTTCCGCCGTCGGGTGCGGCGACCACTCGATGTCGATGAGCCGGAGGTACTGGAGGCCAGCGTCGACGGCGCGGTCGGTCCGATCCTGGGTGGTATAAAGGTTGAGGCGCGCGCACGTGACGACCGCGAGGTCAATGAGGTTCCCGGCGCGGCGCCAGAGCGTCGAAAGCCGCTCTTCCGCGGACGTGAGCTCGCCCGTCAAATACTCACACTCGGCCCGGTGGAGCTCGAGCGCGAAGACGAGCTCGTACCGCCGGTCCCAGGTCTCCTCCGGGAGGAGCGTCGAGCCGGCAGCCAGGTACTTCAATGCCGAGGCGTAGGCCGCGTTCGCCTTGGCGCGCTTGCCCGCGACGAGGTTGAGCTCAGCCACCCGCTCGCTCTCCTGCCGCGACGTGATCAGCGCGGCGCCGAGGTCGAGCTGGTTCACGATCTCGAAGATCTTCTCCTCGAACTCGTCGGGCGCCGTACGCGCCGAGAGCAGCCGGCCTATCTCCAGGTGCATCGCCGCCCGCTCGCCTGCGGGGATGAGCGAATAGGCCGCCTCCTGGACACGGTCGTGGAGAAACTTGTACGTGCCGCCCATGCGGAGGATCAGCCCCGCGCGGACGGCCTCCCACAGGTCCGCATGCAACGCCTCCTCCGAGCGGCCGCGGACCGTCGCCAGGATGGTGACCTCCGCGGTGTTTCCCAGACAGGCGAGCTGCTTCAGCGCATGCTGGGCGCATTGGGGAAGCCGCACGAGCTTCCCGACCATCAGGGCAACCACGTTGTCAGTGAAGCCCTTTTCGCGGATCTTCGCGGAGTCCCACCGAAAGGCACCGGCGCGCCCGTCGAACTCGATCAGGCGCTCTTCGTGGAGCGCGGTGAGGAACTGGATCGCGAAGAAGGGGTTGCCGGCCGTCTTCTCGTGGACGAGGCTCGCGAGCGGAGCGGCGTCTTCGCAGGGGCAATGGAGCGTATCGCTGACGAGCGCGGCGAGGCACTCCCGGGAGAGCGGGCCGAGCACGATGTCCGAGACGCGCACGCCCTCCTTCCGCATCTTGTCGAGCACCCGCACGAGAGGGTGCGAGGCGGTCACCTCGTTGTCGCGATACGCGCCAATGACGAGGAGGTGGCGCGTCTCTGGGTGGGTCATCAGATCCTCGAGGAGCCCGAGGCTCGCCGAGTCGGCCCACTGCAAATCGTCGAGGAAGACCGCGAGGGGGTGCTCCTTCCGGGTAAACACCCCGACAAAATGCCGGAACACCATGTGGAAGCGGTTCTGCGCCTCGGCGAGGGGCAGCTCCGGGACGGACGGCTGCCGGCCAATGACGAGCTCGACCTGGGGGATTACGTCGACGATGAGCTGGCCGTTCATCCCGAGGGCGGCCCGCAGCCGCTGCCGAAAGGTATCGATCCGGTCCTCGCTCTGGGCGAGGAGCTCGAGCACGAGTTCGCGTAGCGCCTGGACGATCGTGACGTAGGGAATATCGCGCTTGTACTGCTCGAACTTCCCCGAGACCAATGAGCCCCGCTGCCGGAAGATCGGCTTGTATAGCTCGTGCACCAGGGCCGATTTACCGACGCCCGAGTAACCGGAGACCAGCACGATTTCGGGTGTCCCGGTGGCGACCACCCGCTCGAAGGCGCCGAGGAGCGCGGCGAACTCCTCCGCGCGACCGTAGAGCTTTTGGGGCGTCTGAAAACGATCCGCCACGTCTCGCTGACCCAGAGGAAAGGGCTCGATCCGGCTCGTCGATTGCCACGCCGTGAGGCAGCGCGCGAGGTCGTGCCAGAGACCGGCCGCGCTCTGGTAGCGCTCCTCCGCCACCTTGGAGAGCAGCTTCATGACGATGGCCGACAGCACCTCCGGCACCGACGGCACGACCTCCCGAGGAGGCGAGGGCGACCGCGCGATGTGGCAATGCACCCACTCCAGAGGATCCTTCGCCTGGAAGGGTAGCCTGCCCGTCAGCATCTCGTAGAACGTCACGCCGAGGGAGTAGAGGTCCGAGCGGTTGTCGATCACCCGGCTCATCCGCCCCGTCTGCTCTGGCGACATGTAGGGCAGGGAGCCCTCGATGAGGCGGAGGGGCTGCGCGGCCTGCTGCTCGCGGGGAAGCCGGGAGGCGATCCCGAAATCGACGATCTTCACCTCGCCGGTCGAGGGATTGACGAGGATGTTTGCCGGCTTGAGATCCTTGTGGACGACGTTCTGGCCGTGGACTTCCGCGACTGCCTGCGCGATGGAAACGGCGAGAGGGAGAAACCTCTCCACGCCCATCGGTGCTCCGAGGAGGCGGCAGAGCGACTCGCTGCCAGTATCCTCCATGACCAGGGCGGGCATGCCCTCGAGCGTCTCGAGCGCGAGGGGCTTCGCGACCGCCAGGATGTCGAGCTTCCGGCCAATCTCGTACTCGTTCTTCAGGCGCACGAGATCCCTCGGCCGGCACCGCCTCGGATCGAGCGTCTTGACCACCACCGGACGGTGATCGCTATTCCTGAGTCCGCGATGAAGGGCGACTCCGTTATTGTCGAAAAGCAGCTCTGTCAGAGTGTACATGCCACGCCCTGGGCTTCCGGAAGGCGCACCACCTCTCCTTCCCCCCGCGCGAGAAGCGCCACCGGCATGAGTCTCCTGGTCCAAGCCCCGACCCACCGATGACCCTGCACGTTCAGGATGTTACCATGACAGACGGGGGAAGCCGTCCTCATCGTGCACGTTATTATACCGTAGCAGCAGTACCTTGTCGCGTAAACGGGCCTTGATGCCTTATGTGCCAGCCGAGCCTTCGTCCTGAACCGGCCGGCAGTCTGGCCGATGACGGCGATCGTCGAGGAGTGGATGTATCCGCCGGGCCCGCCGGAAGATGACCGGCGGCCTTGCGGGCCGTCTCCGCGTCGCGGCACGTGGGTATAGGCAATGCGATAGCCCCTGCATTCGCCAGTACCGGGTGCTCTCGCGCGGCGATATCGCCGGCGTGGTTTCGGGGACCGGCTTCAGCAGAAGGACGCCGGGCGGGATCAACAAGACGTTTGGACATGGGCTTCCCTTTTCATCGGTTGCGTTTCCGTTCGGGCGCGTGCACCGGGGCAAGCAATACGGCCGCGTCCCGGGCATCACGGCCCTCGTCCGCCGCAGCCTGGGGAGCGACCTATGCAATCGATCGTGGACACGAGCGCACCCGTGGACAGGCACCTGCTCGCGGCGCGGAGCGCGGCTCGCTGGCCGGGCGCCTGTTCGTGGGGTTGTCGATCTTCGCGAGCGCCATCGTGCCGCCGTTCATCTGGTTCAACGCCGATCACGCGAACAGCCCCGCATGGCACGCGCTGGGGGGCTCGACGACCTGATCCTCCCGGGCCGGGGCGGGCGCACAAAAGCACTTGACATTCGCGAACCCCTTTGCGCTTCCTAGTCCTCGATACCGCTCCACGCATCCAGCGTCGGACCGGCGGCGGGGCGCGCAGCAGGAAATCAACGGCTGCTAGGACGAGCAGACGGTTTCGGTTATTGTTAGGGTATCCGCCAGGCGGCGAGCCGTGGCGGAAGGTGCATGAGCGCGCTTACAGAAGGCAGCATCATCGCCGGCCGATACCGGCTCGGTCGCCCGCTCGCGAAGGGCGGCATGGGCTCCGTCTTTTTCGCGGAGCATCTCCAGCTCCGCACCGGCGTGGCCATCAAGCTCATGGCGCCCGAGCTCGCCGCCTCCGCCGACGCGCGCGCACGCTTCGAGCGTGAGGCGCAGGCGTCCGCGGTCATCAAGAGCCCGAACGTCG
Source organism: Polyangium mundeleinium (assembly GCF_028369105.1). Classification (NCBI taxonomy): domain Bacteria; kingdom Pseudomonadati; phylum Myxococcota; order Polyangiales; family Polyangiaceae; genus Polyangium; species Polyangium mundeleinium. The sequence continues at coordinate 1,366,997 of NZ_JAQNDO010000001.1, forward strand.
TGCAGGTGTACGACTACGGCGTGGAGGGCGACTGCCCGTACATCGTGATGGAGCTGCTCGACGGCGAGGACCTCGAGCGCCGGCTCGTCCGCGTCGGGCGTCTCTCGCTCGCGGCCACGATGGACATCGTGCAACAGGTCTGCAAGGCCCTTCGTCGCGCGCACGAGCTGGCGCTCGTGCACCGCGATCTGAAGCCCGCGAACCTCTTCTTGTCGCGCCACGACGACGAGGAACTCGTCAAGATCCTCGACTTCGGGATCGCGAAGGCGAAAGGTCCGGTGCTCGCTGGAAACGCCACCAGGACGGGCACGCTGATCGGATCGCCGCAATACATGAGCCCGGAGCAGGTGCGGCGCGGGAAAGATGTCGATCCCCGCAGCGATCTGTGGTCGCTCGGGGTGATCGCCTACCGCTGCGTGACGGGCCGGCTGCCGTTCTCCGGCGAAGAGCTCGGCGATCTCCTCGTCGAGATCTGCACGGACCCGATCCCTGCCCCATCGAGCATCCACGGCGCTCTCGGCCCCGACGTGGACCAGTTCTTCGAGCGCGCGCTGGCACGCGACGTAGGCAAGCGATTCCAAAGCGCGGGCGAGTTCGCCGACGCGTTCGCGGCGGTGGCGAGGGGCAGCGGGCCAATCCCGATGAGCACCTCGTCGCAGAATAACGCGCTCGGCCCGCCGCCGGAGCCGAGCGCAGCAGCCGTCAGCGCGCCGGAATCAGCTTCGGGGGCGGGCGGAACGCTTTCGCCCTCGGGGCTCAGCCTCGCGCAATCGCCGGCGAGCAAGCCGCGCACGATCGCGGTGGCGGTCAGCATCGCTCTTGCTGCCGGCCTCGCCGTCGGGCTGGGCGCGTTCGCGTGGTCGCGCGCCTCGGCCCCGAGCGCGCCTGTTTCCAATCCGGAAGGTGAAGGAAACCGTCCGGCGTCTTCCGAGCCCAGTCCCGCCGGAGCCGAGAGCGCCGCGGCGTCCGCGAGCGCCACGGCGTCCGCGAGCGCCACGGCGTCCGCGAGCGCCACGGCGTCCGCGAGCGCCACGGGGGGGGGCGCAAAGGCGCCGCCCGGAAGGCCCGTCAAGGGCGGGGTCCAGCTGAAAAAAGGGACCAAGACAGGCCATGATCCGCTCGACCATCAGTGAAGCCGCGCGCCGCGGGGCACGCTTCCGGCCAGCCGTGGTATGGGTGACATGGGCGATCGTCACGGGTTCGGCCGCGGCGCACGCCGAGCCCGTGAAATCGGATCCAGCGGCCGCGGAGGCGCTGTTCAAAGCGGGCCGCGACCTCGTCAAGAAGGGTGACTATGCTGCGGGCTGCCCCAAGTTCGAGGCTGCGCTCGAGCTGAATCCATCCGCCGGTACGATGCTCAACATCGCCAGGTGCCACGAGCATGACGGCAAGCTCGCCACCGCGTGGGAGGACTACCACCGCGCACAGACATTAAATCGCGAGACGGCGGGAGCTGCGCGCAAGCGGGAGCTCGACGACATCGCAAACCAGGGGATCAAGGACCTGGAGCCGCGCCTGCCCAGGCTGAGGGTCGTCGTCACCGCGCCTCCTGCCGGAATCGAAGTCTCGCGGGACGGCAAGGATTTGCCGAGCGCCGCGTGGGGTGAGGCGCTCCCCGTCGATCCGGGCAAACACGAGGTCAGCGCGCGGGCCCCGGGCCGCAAGCCTCGGACGGTCGAGGTGACACTCGAAGAAGGCAAGACGAGCACGGTCGAGATCGCGTTCGAGGTCGACACGACGCCCAGGGGCGGTGTCCCCGTCTGGGCGTGGATCGCCGGCGGCGCCGGGCTCGCGCTCGCGGGCGTCAGCGTCTATTTCGTCTATGACAATCAGGCCGCGATCGACGCCCTGCATAAAAACTGCGACGCGAGCTACAATGGCACGTACTGCGCCTCGGGCTACGACTACCGGGCGGACAACGGGCGCAAGAACCTCGATTTCGGCCTCGCCCTGGGGCTGGGCGGCGCAGGCGTCCTGGCGCTTGGCGCCGCCGTCTATGGGATCGCGACAGCGCCTCGCTCGAAACCGGCCGAGCCGCAGGGCGTCGCGGTGACGCCCTGGGTCGCTCCCGGCGCAGCCGGAGCATTGATTTCCGGGAGATTCTGATGGCTACTTCGAAGTGGTCTCTCCTGTGCTCCCTTTCCCTGGCAGTGGGGCCGGCCGGTTGCATCGCCGACGTCGTGCCGAACTCCTCGCTCGCGAGCTGCACGGATCTGGCGGCCACGTGCGGGCCCAGGAGCGACGAGATATGCTGCGCGAACTCGCTTGTCACGGGGGGGGAGTACGAGCGCCTCGACCTGGACCAGAACAAGTCTTACCCGGCCACGGTGAGCGACTTTCGGCTGGATCGCTTCGAGGTGACGGTCGGGCGGTTTCGAAGGTTCTTGCGCGAGTATCCTGGTAATATTCCGGCCGCGGGCGAGGGGGCTCATCCGAACATAGAGAACAGCGGGTGGTACGATTCCTGGCCGTTACCGCAGGACCAGGCCGAGCTCACCGCTTCTTTGAAGTGCAGTCAATACTACCAGACCTGGACGGACGTGCCCGGCGACGGTGAACACAAGCCCATCAATTGCGTCAACTGGTATGTCGCGTTCGCCTTTTGCGCCTGGGATGGCGGCCGATTGCCGACCGAGGCCGAGTGGAACTATGCAGCGGCCCGCGGCAGCGAAGAGACGAATTACCCGTGGGGGAGCGCCGCGCCGGACGATGACCATGCGGTGTATTGCCCGAATTACTCGGAGGTGGATCAGGGCTGTCCGACCGCGACGCTCGCCGACATCTCGGACGTCGGCTCCAGGTCTCCCGCGGGCGATGGGAAATGGGGACAATCCGACCTGGCTGGCAACATGCGCGAGTGGACCCTCGACTTCCACGACGCGTACCCGGACAATTGCGACGATTGCGCCAACCTGACGAATGTCATCGGGGGCCGCGAGGCGCGCGGCGGCGACTGGAACAACGACGCGACGAGCCTGAGCTCGTTTTTCCGGATCGCCTACGACCCTACGGCTGCGACGAGCTGGGTGGGGTTTCGCTGCGCTCGCCGGCCGCGCTGAGGTATCAGGGCGCGTTGCACATGATGATGTGCTCGACGGCGTCGATGAGGATCTGCTCCACCCGCGGTGCCCCGATGGCTGCGGCGTCGGCGAAGCGTTCGAGATCGAAGGGCGGCGGGTTGACCTCCAGATAGGCGAGGATCTGGAGCGGATATCCTTTCCAGCGGATCACGCAGAAGCCGACCACGTTTCGGCTCCCCGTGGCCCCGCGGAGGCCGAGGGCGAGCTCGATGCTCGGGGTGTCGTGCCCTTGATCGAGGAGGATCCGGGCCTCGTGCCCGGCACGCCGGAGCTCGGCCGCGAACTCCTCCATCTTCGGCCGGAGCAGATCGTCGCGGAGGGCCGCGAAGCTCCGGAGGAAATCGGCCTCGTCCGGCGTCCGCCCCTCGGCGATGCGCCGCGCGTAGCGCGCGGTGAGCCGCTCGAGGCGGAGGCGGTTCTGCTCTTTCATGCGCTGCGTCGTCAGGGAGCGAGGATCAGCACCTTGGTCTGGCTCGGAGCGATGGTCATGCCCCGGGCGTTGGTGCGGTTCTGCATGGTGGGGCTCGTCAATCGCGTCACCGGCGCGCCCTTGATGAGCACCTTGCGGGCTCCCATCACGTGCCGCGAGGTGCTCATCACCGAGCGCGAGAGCACGCCCCCGTTGATGCCCGGGTTGTCCCCGTTGGTCATGGGCACCTTGGTGCGCATGTTGTGCGCCGGCGCGCACACGAACAGGACCTTGTAGACCGCAGAGACCGCCATGGGGTTGGCGGCGAAGTTGGGATAGGGGATCGGCGTGGGCCCCGGGGGCGTGAGGCATACGTCGGGGATCGCGAAGGCCATGCCCCCGCGCTGGGTGTTGGCAAACATGGGATCCTCCTCAACCGATGTGGACCTGACCGCCGTCGATCTTGGTCAACTCTCCGCTCGTCACCAGGGTGGTTTGCGATTTGATGTTCACCGCAGCCTTGGCCGAGACCTCGTAATACCGGGCCCGGACCTGCTCCGACTCGGCGATGAAGCGATAGGCCCGCGCCACGCGCGACACCCAGCGATCGGCCACCGACTCCACCGATCGGGCCATGGTCTTGACGTGATCGATCTTCGCCACCAGCCGATCGCCGAGGTAGCTCATGGCCTCCACGGCCAGGACCCCTTCCCGGGCGTGGACCCGCACCTTGCCCGCGGCCAGCGTGGTCTCGCCGGGCGTGGCCATGCACACGCCGCTCTGGGCGCGGATCGTCACCTTGCCCGCGGGCGCGCTCATTTCCAGATCGCCCTCGGCCACGAGCCGCGTCGCCCCGCCGCCCTTGCGCTCCAGCACCGCGAGCACGTGGCAGCCCTCGTCGTGGAGGGCGAGGAGCACCAGGTCCCCGAGCTCGGGCTCGACCAGGCAGCTCACCGCCCTCTGGGCCTCGTACTCGCCCGAGCCCACGCGCACCTGGAGGCGCTTGCCCAGGATCGCGGTCACCGTGCCGACCTCCTGGGTGGCCAGGGTCTCGGTCCGCTGTCTAGCCAAGTTGTCTCGCATCGCTCGTCTCCATATCTCGCAAGAGGCCTCTCAAGGAGACCAACGCTCTGCTTCCAGCAGCTCCTCGTCATCGCCAAGGATCCCGGCCCGGCTCGTGAACACCGCTCCTTCGTCGCGCGTCTGGTGAAAGCGGGCGCGGAAGAGCTTGGCCTGCGACAGATCCGCTTCTTCCACGCCGGCGTGGGAGAAATCGGCGTAGGTGAGATCGGCGCCGCGGAGGCTCGCGAGCTTGCACGCGGCGCGCTGGAAATTGGCCTGGTAGAGGCAGGCGTCGGCGAAATTCGCGGCCTCGAGGTTGGCCTTTTGAAAGACCGCCTGCCGGGCGTGTAGTCCCTTGGCCGAGGCCCCGCCGAGCCGGGCCTCTGCGAACATCGCCCGCTCGGCGTTGGCGCCGTCGAGCTTGGCGCCGATGAGCTTGGCGCCCTTGAAGTTGGTCTGCACGAGCTCAGCTTTGCGCAGATCGCAGCCGCTGAGATCGGCCTCGTCGAGCATGGTGAAGGACAGGTGCATCCCGGAGAGATCCTGCCCCCGGAGCTTGGCTCCGCTGAGCACCGAGAGATGCATCCTGGCCCCGCGCAGGCTGGCGCTGGAGAGGTCGGCCCCGATCAGGCAGCAGCGCTCGAGCTCGGCCTCATCGAGGGCGATCTTCTCGAGCTCGGTCTCGACGAGCACGAAGCGATCGAGCTTGGCTTTGCGAAAGCTGGTCTCGGCGGCGCGGCCCTGGACCACGGTGGCGATGCTCAGATCCGCGCCCTCGAAGGAGGCGCGGGAGAGATCGCAATCGACGAATTTGGCGTCCACGAGATCGCTGCCCGGGAGCGTGGTGCCCTGCATGGCGCACTTGTAGAACGAGGTGTGGCGGGCCTTGACCCCGGCGAGATCGGCGCCGCCGAGATCGCAGGCGTTGAAGATCGACTCGCTGATCTTCGCGCCCGCGAGCTTCGCGCGCCGAAAGTCCACGCCCTCGAAGACCACGCCCGCGAGATCGAGGCCGGCGAGATCGAGGCCGGCGAGATCGGCTCCGGTGATGATCTCGCCCTCGGCGATGGCCGCGAGGAGCTCGTCGCCGTTCATCCTTCTTGCCTCGTGAACACCACCTGCTTCACCAGGGCCCCGGCGAAGCTGGTGCGGTCATCGCCGATGGTGTGAAGGAGGCTGGCGCCGAAGAGGTTGGCCTTCTCGAAGATCGCGCCCGGTACCTTGGCCTTGTCGAGGATGGCCTCCATGAGGTTGGCCTCGCGGAGATCGGCGCCGCTGAGATCGGCCTCGGCGAAGCGCGCCTCCCGGGCCGCGAGCTGCGTGAGGCGCGCACCGCGGAGCACGGCCTCGCTGAAGTCCGCGCCCTCGGCCTGGGCTCTCTCGAAGTTGGCGCCTTCCAGGTTCACGCCGCTGAGGTTGGCCTCTTCGAGATCGGCCGCCGAGAAATCCGCGCCCGGCAGCGCCGAGCTGGCGATGATGCACAGGCCGCGGGCCCGCGCTTCGCGGAAGGAGGCTTTCTCTCCGGCGAAGTCCAGGAAGCTCGTCCCTTCGAGGTGGGCGCCGTCGAAGTTCGCAAGGGCTCCCTTGCATTGCAGGAAGGTCGCCCCGCCGAGCTGGGCCCCGGTGAAGCGGGCCTCGGTGAGATCGAGCTCGAAGAACTGCACCTCGCGGGCGTCGGCGTCGGTGAAGTCGGCGCCGTTCACCAGGGTTTCGAAAAACCCGGCGCCGGTGAGATCGGCCCCGGCGAGCTGCGCGCCATCGAGGCGAGCCTTGTAGAGGACCGCATCGTGGAGATTGGCGCCGGCGAAGCGCACGCCCGAGGCCTCGGTGAAGCCGAGGTTCGCCTCCACGAGCTTGGTGTCCTCGAAGCGCGCGCCCTTCACGTTGGCGCGGGTCAGGACCGCGCCCGAGAGATCCGCCCCGGTAAAGTCACAGTCCGAGAGATCCGCGCCTTCGAGCAGGGCTTCGCGGAGATCCGCCTCGGCGAAGCGCAGACCGTGGAGATCCGCGCCGGTGAGATCGCGCCGGGCGAGCGACTCGCCCGCGCCGAGCGCCGCCTCGACCTCGGCGCGCAACGTGGCCTTTTCTGCATCCGAGAGGGCCTCGGTAGGGGGGAACATGTGCGCGTTGGCGCGATAGGCCTCGAGCGAGGAGGCCTCTACCTCCCGGAGCTCGGCGACGAATTTCGGATCCGCGATTTTGGCTTCGAGGTCCGGCATCGGCGAGCCGCCTTTGCGCGCTGCCTCGGCGAGCTCGCGCATCTGGGTGAGCTCGGCGTCGGCGCGGAACCGGGGCGGGCCGCCACCCCCCTGCTCTGATCGCTTGACGAGGGCGTCGAAATCGAGCCCCTGTGCGGCGCAATCGCGGCGCGCCTTGGCCTCCGTCTCCTTGGCTCGCGCTTCGCTCTCCCTCTCCATTGCGGCCGACTCGGCGTCGGCACGTGCAATGTAATCCGGCAGATCATCGAGCGAGGACGGCGGCCGCATGGCCTTGACGGGCTCTTTGGGGAGTGTCGCGTCGGGATCGAGACCAGCGGCGCGGATTTCTTCGCGGGCTCGCTCGAGATCGCGCTCGGCCCGGAGCTCGGCGCGCTTCTCGAGGATCTCTTCGTCCTCGAGGAGGTCGTCCATGTCGGTGCTCAGCTCTTCCTCGAAGAGCGGCGCGCCGGGGTCCGGCGGAGGCAACAGATCTCGATCGCGGAGCGCGTTGATGGCGCCCTTTTCCTCGTCGAGGCGCGCGGCGAGGGCGTCGCGGTAATGCTCGACGGGCTTCGGCGTATCCGCCTTTTCCAGGGCGCCGAGGAGCAGCGCCACGTCGCCGGCGTCGTTCTCGCTGACCTCGACGACCCCGCGAAAGACGGCAATTCCGCGCTCCAAGTTGGGGAGGAGAATCACGGTCTCGAGGCGCGTCGGCACCTCGCGCAACGCCCCTTCGGCGCTCACCGTCTCGGCCGTCTCGGCGCTGGAGACGAAGCAGCGAGCGCGAAGCAATGGGACCCGGCTCTCGAGGCGGGTCTTCCTGGCGTGGAGGTTCTCGAGCGCGATCGCCTCGCCTCCCTGGAAGTAGTCGCCGAGGCGCTGATCCGCGGGCGCCACCTGAAAGGCCTCGACGTCGATGTCGCTGGCAAAGCCGGGGAACTCTTTCTCCAGCCAGGCCGTGCCGTAGGTGCCCAGTTTGGCGATGCGCGCCTCGAGCGCGGGATCGAGCGCGCCGAAGCAGGCCGGCGGGGGCCGATCCCGGGGCGAGGTCATCAGGTGCCTGGGATCCTCGAGGTGGGGGAGACCATGCACCGACCTGCCATTCTCCTCCACCGGAGAGAGGCCCATTCCTCGAGGGTTCTGCGGATACGCGGGTCCGCCGAAGGCATTCTCCCACGAGAGGGCCATCTCCAGGATCGGCTCCGGATCCGTGGGCACGCCGTTACGCCACTGACGGGCGCCGACCACGTAAACCGTCTTGTCCACGAGGGGCTTTTCCGCGGGGCCAAGCACGACGCGCGCGGCAAAGGCAGGGCTCGGTCTCCCCCCGGGCGCGAAGGCGCTACCATAGAGGAGAACCTCACCGCGAGGCTTGGGCATGCACTCGTCGACGATGGGCGGGGCGCTCGCGCCCTTGCCCATCTCCGCCGTCGCCTTCTGCCACAGGGCCACTTCGGGCAGGGGCAGTTCCGGGGCCTCGAGAGGGAAGTACGCGAGCAGGCCGACGCTCAAATAGTGCTTACCGCGAACGGTAAAGACGCGCTGCAAGACGGAGATGCGGCTCGGTTTGACGACACGCATGACGCAAGAACCTCGAAGGACCTCAGAGGATCACGAAGCGGCTGGTCCGGTACAGGGTGTTGACCTCGTTCTGGATATCGGTCCTCATCCTGCTCACCCGCACGTTGGCCTCGTGGCGCTCCAGGGCCTTGATCTTCACCTCGGCAAAGGGGCCTTCGAAGACTTCGAGAATCGACCCCTTGACCTTCGAGACCACCGCTCCGTTGTGCGTCTCGCGCAAGAAGCCGGTGCTGTTCGAGGTGACGTTGCCGCGGTGGGTCTCGGTGAGGTTGCCGATGTGGGTATCCTTGGCGTTTCCGTAGTGCGAGGTGGTGGCGTTCCCCCGGTGCGTCTCCTGCAAAGTGCCGTGGAGGACCGACTTGGCGTTGCCCTGCTGGAACTCGTCGAGGTTGCCGATGTGCCGCGAGTTGGCGTTGCCGGTGTGAAGCGAGGTCTGCTTGCCGGTCACCGTCGACTTGCTGTCGCCGACGTGGAGCTCGGTCTTGGGGCCTTTGAGCGTCTCCGCCTTCTTGCCTTTGATGAATTCGATCTTCGCCCCCAGGAAGACCTCGTGTACCAGCGCGAAGTGCGTGGCCTGCTTGACGCCGATGAGCTGCTCGGTCTTGGCCCCGAGGAGCAGCTCCTGCTTCCAACCGCCAAAGAACTCGGACGTGACCCCGCCCTTGATATCCATGGTGGCGCCGCCGGTGATCGAAAGTTTGTCGGAGCGCTCGATTTCGATCTTGTTCTCCGACTCGACCTTGGCGTCGCCCACGGCCGTCATCTCGATGTCGCCCTCGACCTTGGCCTCCATGTTCTCGGCGACCGTGATGTTCCAGTTCTGGCCCACGTTGGTGTCGAGGTTCTTGCCGATGCCGATGAGGCCATTGTCGTCGGTCTTGGCGATGAACTCGTGGCCGTCGTTGGGTGAGCCCATGCGGATGTAGCTGTTGGAATAGGGCGTGGAGAGCGTGACCCGCTGCGAGCCCGCCAGATCCTCGAGCTCCAGGCGGTTCCGCCCGCCGGTCTGGAGGACGTTCTTGGTGTGGTTGCCGCTGGTCACCGGGCTGGGGGTGAGCACGTTGGGGACCACGCCAGAGATCACCGGGCGATCGGGATCTCCGCCGAGGAAGCTCAGGACCACCTCGGTGCCATTGCGGAGGGGAAAATGAAATCCCTCGATGCTCCCGCCGTGGGGCTGCATCATCCGCACGTAGGTGGATCCGGAGCCACTCGGGGAGTCGTTCTCGTCGAAGTTGAACTTCACGAGGTAGCGCCCGTACTCGTCGATCTGGGCGTATTCGCTCTCCCCGCCGCCGTCGACGACGCCGTTCTCGAAACCGTAGATCCGCGGCCACGGCGTCCGGGATTCGGGCCGGAACTGAGTGCTGGCCGGGATGGCCGCCACCTCGACGAAATAGGTGTCCTCGTGCTCGAGGCCGATGAGCTCCTTGAGGTGCAGATCCCCGGCGGCCTGGTTGCCCTGGTGGTGCACCTCGATGGCCAGATACTTGGTGTTGAAGCGGGCGCGGGGGTGCTCCTCGAGATCGAAGGTGTGGCCAGCGCGGAGGTGCATCCGCGTGCCCGTGGCCCGGGCGATCGATTTCCGGGTGAGGAACTCTTCGGATCGAATCTTGGCCAGGCGGGCCCCGGTGTCGGGAGAGAAGAAGCGCTCGCCATAGAGGCTGACCTTCCCGGCCCCCTTGGCCGAGACCTCCGCAGACCCCGACATGTCGAACTTCGGCCGCGAATAATCGTAATCGCGGAGCTTGACCTCGGCGGGCATGGAGCCGTGATTCAGGGAGAAGGAGCGGAACGAGGCGCCGGCGCTGCGATCCTCCCCGGTCTGGGGGAAATAGCGGACCGGTTTGCCCATGCCCTCGGCGGGGTAGGACTTGTCATCACAGAAGACGACCTTCTCGCCCCCCTCGCTGTGCTCGAAGAAATAATAAATACCCTCGCGCTCCAGCCAGCGGGAGACGAAATCGAAATCGCTTTCGCGGTATTGACCGATGTGCTCCTCCACCTCGTAGCTCTGGGTGAGGCGGAATTCGTAGCTGCCGGCGAGGCCGTTGTCGTCGAGGACCGCCCGGATGGCGTCGGGCGCGCTCTTCTTGGTGAAGATCCGGCTGTGCCGCGAGAGAGCGAGGCGTCCGAAGCGGGGCACGAGGACTACGCGCACCAAGGCCCGGCCCCCATACTCGTGCACCAGATCGACGTCGCCGAGCACGCCGGCGAGCACGAAGGGCGGGATGTCGTCGCTCTCGCGATCGATCACCAGGCTGGCCGGGTCGCCCACGGCTTCGGCGAAATCGATGTCGCCGTCGTCGCTGTGAAATTGCAGGTAGACCTCGAATCGATAGGGACGCGACACGGCTTCGATGCCACGGAAGCCGACGACACGCGAAGGGCGGGGAAGTCCGCTCGACGAAAAGGTGATGAGGTCGCGCATGGATGTACCTTTCTCATCGCGGCGCCGAGGGCCCGGCGCTTCGGGCGCGGAGTATAGCGATCCGGCTCCCGAGGAAAAAGAGGTGATGATGAAGTCGAGCAGCCGGAGCGAGACCTTCGAGACGCCGTTTCACTCGGACCGGACCCGGGCGATCTCTTCTTTGACCTGCGCGGCGAGCACCGGATCGACCATCCGCTTTTCCCACCGCCGTTTCACGCGTGTCCACACGGTGCGCCGGATCCGGCGAGCATCGAGCGCCGCGGAAAGGCTGCCGCGCTCGTCGGCGACGACGAGTGTTGCGTAAATTTTTACGTCGAACGGGCCACGGATGGCCTCCCACGCAGCGACGTACGCCGCGTCGAAGCGATCGCGCAGCGCCTTCGCCCCGCGCTTGACTTCCTGATCCACAGCGTCGTTCCAGCGTTGCTCCGCGGCGCGCCAGATCTCTTCCGTGAGCCCGTGCCCGGCGAGGATCTCGGTGCGCGACGCAGCACGCTCGGCGAGCTCCGCCGCGATCGCGGCACAGCGCTCGAGGTCGATCCGGTCGTGCGGTGAAGGTGTGGTCGCTCGTGCAGTGGCCGCGGGAGGCGCCGGTGCAGCAGGGGGCTCTGCCCCGGGCAAAACGATGGGTGCCATCACGGCCGGAGGCGTTGGCGTGGCCGGAGGTGCGGGAGCGGCGAGAGGCGCCGGCTCGGGCGGGACAATCGGAGCGACCTCTTCGGGCTCCGGGGCGAGCATCATCGTACCGGCGTCGAATGCGGGCGCCACGATGCGCGGCGCGCTCCGACCGGACCAGGGAGCGCCCGCGATCGGCGCAGCGGGCCCTGCGCGCGGCGCGCCCTGCGTGCCCGGATCCGCGAAGGGGAGCGGTGACGCCGTGACGACGCCGTCATCGGGCGGCAGCACGAGCGTCGAGGCCGCGGCGCCGGTCTGCGCAGCGGGCGCATCGTGACTCGAAGCACGCGAAAATGGCAGGATCGGCCGCGTCGCCGACGACGCTCCTTCGTCGCCCGCTAGCACCACGGTCTCCGCGCCCTTGCCGATGACCACCGTCACGGCGTCGCCACCATCGACGCTGGGCGATGTCACGAGTGACGCCGGAGCCGCGGCCAGCTCCATCCATCGCGGATCGGGCCACACGAGCGCCTCCCCCGCGACCTCGATGCCTGCGACGATGCGCGCGGCCGCGAGCGCCGCCTCGCCCGCGACGGGGAAGCTGCGCCGGCACACGAGCGTGCATCGCTGCTCGTCACCGTCGATGCGGAGTGTGTCCGCCACGAGATCGAGCAGATGTCCCTCGGGCACGCCGAACTGGGAGAGACCAAAAATCTTCACGAAGCCGCGCGCCCCCGGCAAGCGCGTGGCGACGCGCGGCCGTGCGGGCGAGAGCCCTTCGAGCACGATCCACTCATCGCCGCGCAGGAACATCGTGCGCTGATCCGGGGGCGCCGCCTGGAAATACGACCAGTCGAAGCCATCGGGGATCTCCGCGATCGCGCTCTCCAGCGCCTTGCGCGGCGTGGCTCCCAGGAGCCGCTTGCGCACAGGCCAGGCACGCGCGATCGGGCCGAAGCCGGCAGGGCGAAGCGGTGCGCCCGGATCGGTGATGCCTGCCTCGCCGGCGCCCTGCTCGATCCCGAGCGGATTTTCCTCCCCCAGCGCGCCGCTCCACGCGCGCTCGTAGACGACGGGCATGCGCTGAAAGCCCGCCTTTTCATGGGCCACGAGCCGCTTGTCGAGCAGGGGCCTTGGGCCGTCGAAGACCGCGAGGCGCAATGGCAAAGGCTGCGCGGCGCGCTCCGGGGGCGCATAGGCGTGGCCCGTGAAGAGCACATCGGCGCGGCCCAGATACGGCGCCACATCCGTGGTGAAACGGACGCTGCGGCTCGGGTTGTTGCCGTGATGGACCTCGGCCCGCAGGATCGGCTGCGGATCGGCGCGCTGCATGTCGGCGTCGGGCACGAAGGCGAACGTGGCCTTGGCGATGACGGTGAGGTGGAGCTGCCCTGCGGTGCGCCACGCAATGGCAGCGGCGGCCGACGCCGGCAGGGCGATTACAGCGACGACAGGCGCGTTCTCACGCACGGCTCGAAACCCTATCACGGCGGCCTCCACCCTACAAGGGATCTTTTCGGACGACGGCATGCACGATCCTGCCGGCGGACGATTCGGAGGTGTGCGATGAGTGGCGATGCAGCGCGCGCCGCCCTGCCAGGCACGATCCCAGGGCGCGTCGGGACGACAGCCCGGCTCCGGTTCGCTTGCTCGTTGCCATGGCGCCATTCCTCGCCGTCGAGCAGGAATGAGATTGAGTTCCGCAACGCATGGGATGAGCTGGACGAGGAGGGGCACGATTGGCTCAAGATGGACAAGGAGGACATCGCAAACGGACGACGAGGAGGCTGTCCGGGAATCGAATGAGGCATGGATCAAACGTATCGCCGAAGCGCGATATGCGCGAAGAAGAGTGCTGGTTTCTATCGGTATGCTTTCGATGCCCGGAGGCGTTCCGCGGTCCTTCTGCGAGAACGTCGAAATTGGCGATAACCAGGCGCGGGCTACCGTGGCGGGCAACATTCGTACGGCTCGACGGGTAGATCAACCGAGAGCGAACGAATCGCTCGCCCGTCACATGCTGGAGATCGAACTTCAGCCATTGCAGGCGCTACTCAAGCCGGATCTTCTTCATGAGCGCAAGCGAACAACCAGATGATGACCAATCACCGCTCGGGACAGAGACGAACTCCCGCATCCCGGCCGCCGACGGCATTGCCTGGGGCATCGTCCACGTCTGTCGCCGCAAGAGCTCCTCGCGCTCAGCGCCCGTGATGTTCAGGCGAACGACTTCTTTCCGGCACCCGCGCTCCTCGTGGGCCGCATCTGGCTTCACGCGCATGGCACCGACGAGCGGCCGCCCTGACCCCGGCGCGCGTTTCGCAGCGCCGCGAAAAGACGTCGGCGGGTCGACGTCATCGTCGTCTCGGGCCTTCCCGGTTGTCTACCGGTCGCGGGTCGCCCGGTCGCGGGTCGCCGTGGCCTCTCCGTGCCGGCTCCCCGCTTCTCCTCCGGCTCCGGCAACAGCTCCGCCGCACTGACCCCCCAGCGCTGCCGCAATCCTCAGGCACGTCTCGACCGTGATGTTAACCCGCCCGTTCTCGGTGCTCGAAGGGTTGCCCTTCGCGACGCCGCTCCTCTTGGCGAGCTGGTCCAGCGACATCCCTTGCTCGAGGCGGATCTCCCGGATGCGCGCGCCGATCTCGACGAGCAAGGGAGACGTGACTTGCCGACGTGGCATGCCCGGCCTCCGTCGCTCAAACCAGCGCCCGGAGGCGGATACGCGCCGGAGGGGCCCGGAGCTCCGAGGGGGTGTTGCGGTCGACGTCCCCGTGGGCCGGCAGGAGATCGACCGTGCCCTCCTCGTCCAGGCGGCGCAGCGCGGGCATGTAGGGTGCCCGAGAAGGACATGTCGCATAGGATGTCCCGCAGACGCCCAATGCTGATGGTGCCGTCTGCGTCTTCGCGCTGGCGCGACAGGACGAGGTGAACGAGGCCGTCGACGGACGCCTCGTCCCCGAGCTGCCGGAGGCCTACGGCATACTTGATGACCTCTCGTGCCGCCCGCTGGTAATGCCGGGGGCGCGCAGGAGCTCGAACAACAGGAATTCCCATCGGTCGTCCCCGAGCCTCGTTCCCGCGGACACGCGCGTCTCACGGGGTGATCGATATGGAGGGACAGGAGGGAGAAGGGTCGACAGGGGAGGTTCGCGGAGCGCGTTCAGGAAGCTGTCCGCCTTCCGACGACGAACGTCCAGAATCGCTCCCATCGCGACGGCCCGCACTTCGTATCCACGATCGTGTCGCGCGGCGGCTCGGAATGCGCCACGCTCATCCGCGTCCCGATCTGCGGCGGAAGTGCCGAGCGGTCCATCACGGTCGTTGCTGCGTCGTCGTCGACGTCCCGAAGAGCATTCATCGTTCCTCCGTGGGCATCGCCGATCCGAGGCGACGGCGAATCGAGGGCGTGCGCGAGCTTACGCGACCTGTCTGTGGTCGTCAGGCGTCGGAGCATCAGTGCGGTCATTGCGTGGAGGACATCGGCGCGGCTCGATGCGGTAGTCCGCTCGTATTCCTTGTTGAGGAGGCGCCACTTGCAGAGCCAACCATTCGTGCGCTCCACGACCCACCTTCTTGGCAATACGACAAATCCGCGCAGGTCATCGGAGCGCTTGATGATCTCGATGGTCAGTCCCGTGTCTGCGCGAACCTTGTCGATCACGCTCCCATGATACGCGCCGTCGGCCCATATGTGTTTGAGCGTAGGATACTCCCGATGCGCTTCTTGCAACAGGGGAACGGCCCCATCACGATCTTGCGTCGATGCCGGTGTGATCAGCACGGCGAGGAGCATCCCCATGACGTCGACGAGGAGATGACGCTTTCGCCCGTTCCCCTTTTTTCCCGCGTCGAAGCCCGTTGGGCCACCGACGTCTGTTGCTTTGACGCTTTGGCTATCGACGATGGCCGCGGTCGGCTCTGCCTCGCGGCCGGCTTTCACGCGGACCATGCGGCGAAGCCGGTCGTGGATATCATCCAGCACGCCTTCGTTCGTCCACCGCTGGTACCATTGATAGACAGAAGAAAGCGGTGGGAAATCATGCGGGAGCTGTCTCCACGAATAGCCAGTCCGCGTGCGGTAACGAATGGCGTTCATGATCTCCCGCGGGTGGTACTTCGGCTGCTGGAGATTCTGGATCCAGATCGGAGGTGGAAGCAGCTCGGCGATGAGATCCCATTTGGCATCAGTCAGGTCGGAAGGATAACCCTGGCGGGAAGGTCGCTCGTCGATGCCCATGGACATTGGGTTTGGCACGACCAGTCTGGTAGGGCCAAACTTCCTGATGAACACCCTCTTAGCACTACTCTGCCATCCTGACCGACCCTGCCCGCGACCTGACGCGTGCCGAGCTTGATCTACGGCCCTTCGTGGTCTGCCGTGGCGAAAAATTTGGCCCAGCGTCTTCCCTTGCGCTGGTTTGCCCGCGTGACCGCCGTCAAACCCACATTCGAGAGTGACGAACTTCCTGAGGAACACTGGGAGCGCGAGTTCGAGCACTGGTTTGCACCGTTCCTGCACGAGTTCGGCTACCCGTCCCAGCAGAAGTGGGGGCCGGTCTACCTACGTGGGCTGCTCGGGCCAGGCGACCGCAAGAGCATCGAGCCGATGGCCGCGCGAGTTTGCCCAGGTGAGACGCAGCAGCTTCACCACTTCATCTCGACCTCTCGCTGGGACACGGCCGGGCACGAGCGCGTGCTCCTCGAGAAGGAGTTCGTGGACCACCGAATGCTGAGGGAGATCCTCGGCCGCAGGGTACGCGATGGAGTGCTGCTGCGGCTCATCGGAAAGTGGTTGAATGCAGGCGTGCTCGAGCAGGGGGAGCTGTCGTACCCCGGCGCGGGCACACCGCAAGGAGGAGTGATTTCGCCGATCCTGGCGAACATCTTCCTCCACGAGGGAGGCAGAACACCTCGACCAGCGCGTCCACGAACCGCCGGAAGCTCGTCACCACGTCGAGCCGCTGCCGCTCCGCCTGATCCACCTCGAGCGCGTAGGCTTCTGGGTCGAGGTTTGCTCGTCGCCCCGAGAGGTTCCCGTCCCAGCCGATGGCCGCTCCGCGCAGGAAGTCACGCCACCGCTTCTGGCACTTCGGCTCATCTTCCCCGACTGCATGCCAGGGCGCGCCTGCTCCCTGGCCCCCCATCGCTTGCTCGATGGCCTCGACCACGCGTTGGAACCTGCCGACGATGTAGAGGAGCAAGTTGGCCGACGTGGACAGGGGCTGCAGGTCCACGAGCCCAACGGGCACGATGACCTGCCCACGGAGCTCCAACGCTTCTTGGATCTCGACCTGCCGCGCGTCCTTCGCTACGGACCCGTCCTCGTCGCGTAGGTTCCAGGCCACCGCATCCAGGAGCGTGACCAGGAGCGCGGTCTTCCCGGAGCCACGTTTCCCATCGAGCATCACGACGTGATTGACCCGCTCCTCGTCGATAGGCGGCAAGAACAGGTCCAACCCAGAAGGTTTGTCCGGTCGCGGCTTCCAGTCTTTCGCAGCGATCTTGCGAAGGAGCTTAGACGCACGCTTGGCAGCTTCTTGCTGGTCCGCGCTTAGGTATGGTGTGGGCAGATTAGACTGTTGCTGCCAGGCGAGCGGTCGGGCTTCCGGGCGCGGCTGGACGTCGTCGTTCGTCGTGGACGGTGCCATGGAGCACACAGGGTACGAAGTTGCCTGGCCGTGTCAACGGGCTCACTCATTACGGGTCCTACGCAGCCTGTCACGGCTCCGGGGGGCTCCGACGCGGTGTTGACGCATCGAAGGAGAGTTCGGTCGCTGGGCCTACGTTGACGCTGTAGACAGTCCTGGAAGACGTCAGGGGCCAAGCGGGATCGCCAATACTGCCTTCGCTAGCTGTTCCATCTCCCGGGCCGTATAGTGCCTCTCCGTCACATCCCGCACCGCATGCCCCATCAACCGCTTCCTCACGCCCTCCGCCACCCCCGCCTCCTCCAACCACGTCGCAAAGCTCGCCCTCGTCGCCCTGAACTCCACCGGATGCCCCCGGATCTCCCCCGGCAACCCGAGCCGCTTGAGATCCTCTCGCATCTGCGCCGCGCTCTTCGGGCGTGACGGCCCACCACCCGGCCCCGGAAACACGAAGTCCTCCGCCCGCGGCCTCCTCCCTACCAGCTCGGGCCACCGCTCCCGCCACTCGACGAGCGCCCCCTTCGCCGCCGGATGCAGCGGCATCGTCCTCCGGCTCCCCTTCGTCTTCGGCCCCTTCACCTTGGCGAACCCGCCCTCGCCCTTGGCGCCGATGATCGCCACGGCCTGCTCGATTCGGAACACCGGCGGCTCGGCCTCCATGTCGACGTCGCCCCAGCGAAGCCCCGCAATCTCCCCGTCCCGCGCCCCGCTCGTGAACGCGACCGCATACCGCGCTCTCCACTCCAGCGCGATCCGTTCATCCGCGATGAGCACCCGCGCCCACTCGATCGGAATCCGCACGACCGCCCGCGCCTCGAGCTCGGGCAACTCGCGCTGCACCGCCGGATGCGCGACCAGGTTCGCGGGACTGTTCACCCACCCCTCCGCCATCGCATCTGCGTACAGCGTACAGAACGTGTAGTACACGTTCCGCGTCGTCGACGCTGCCCGCTGCTCCCGCAGGTCCCGGATGAACGCCCGCAGCTCGGGCACTTCAAGCCCCGCAATGGCCCTCGTCCCAAACCGAGGCAGTATCCATTTGTCCAGGTGCAGCCGATTGTTCGTCAACGTTGCCGGCGCGACGCGACTATCCTTCGTCCGCAACGCGATCCACTTTTCCGCACACGCCGCCACCGAGAGACCTTCCTCGCGCCGCTGCGTGAGTACCACATCCGGCCGGATCCCCTGCACCCGCAACCATTCGAGCGCCCAAATCTCCGCGCCCCGCTGCCGAACGATCTCCTTTGGCAGCACCTTCTGCGGCTGCCCCCGCACGGGATCCGCATAACTGAGCACCCACCGCTTCTTGCTCTTCCGCCAGAACAGCGACGTCCCCTTCGGCAAGCTCATGGAACCACCCCCTTGCGGGCCTCCAGCGTGGCCCTGCGCCTCGCGAGCGCGCCGGATGCCCTCGCTGCCACCCATTGGTCCGCATCCCGCACTCGAATCCGGATCAACCGCGGCCTCGGTCTCACGTGCGGCAGGTTCTCCTCGCGCACCATGCGGCGGACCGTCGCCGGCCGGACCCGGATCCGCCTCGCGTACTCCTCGACGGTCATGAATGCGGGCACGGACGACGGTGGTGGATGATTCGATTCGGACGAAAGAGGAAGCTTGGCGAGCTCTGCCTCGACGAGCGCGCGCATGGCTTCGAGCTGGGCACGACGATCGTGCATGGTCCCGGCGCTCCTTTCGACAAAACCCTCCCCTGAAGCTCCGCCCATCGGAGCCCCACGAAGGAAGTCGGCGTCGCCCTGCACTGCGCGCGTAGGCGACGTCCAGCAATGGCAGCCTATCTCCGCCGGGGCGATGTGCCAAGGTATTTCGTGAACTAAATCAACGGTTTGCGAGGTGTCGATCGATTTGCCGTATTCGCTGCGGGATCCTGCACGGACCCCCTTGGTTGAGAAGGGTCGGATCGCGGGAGGTCCATGCGATCGATCCACTTTTTGTGTCGCGGCGAGGGCGCTGTGCGCGAAATGCCTGTTTCACGGCTTTCGGATCCGAGTACGGCCACTGATCGATCCACTTTTTCGTCAGTTTTGGCGCGAGCTCGCTCCGGAGCCTGTTTCACGGCTCCCGGGATCGAGGTTGCACGGAAAATCGGCCGGGTTTTGAGGCGTTCTGAAGAAAGACAAACCCAGGCTCAGACTTGGAGGCTGATAGCGGCTTCCGGGGCGCTCAATTTTGGTTGGTTAGTTCACGTTTGTGGGCGGCGCGCACAACCCAGACCAAAGACCCACTTTTCCATTCGAGACCCGGCACTTTTCGAAGGCACGTCTCGGAAACCCCTGTTTCACGGCTGTCGAAATTTGGACAGTCCGTGAAATCGATCCACTTTTTGCTCGATTTCATCCCCCGAACTGGCGACCGAGGATGTTTCACGGAATAACGGTGACCGGATCGGCCGATCTAAGCATCTACGGCGGGATGCTACCTCACCATCTGGAGCCGTCAACGTAGGCTGATGCAAGCCGAGAGCGTGCGAATTTCCCGCTCAACACACGGAAATCTCCAAGTCGACCCTTGAAATTAAGAGGTCGATCTTCGAGTGATCCATGAAATCGATCCACTTTTTGCTTCGGATGTCGGGGTGGATCGCGGATGCCTCACCCTCGATCGTCGAGACGAACCCATGAATGTGGTTTGAGTTGCGTTGTCTTGGGTGATTTGGTGCGGTGTGGCACATGCGCGTAGATGTCCCGAGGGGCATATGACCGCCGACCTACCGAGCCATGGAGGGGGCCATGGCTCGGCCATGGAGACGCCATGGGAAATGCAGTGGGTTTTCCATGGAAGGGCCAGTTCGCGGTCACGGGTCGACGTCGCGCGGGGCATGGCCGGGCGTGCCGATGACGACGTGACCGTGGCGTGCGCTGCCGGGGGGCGGTGGGGGGGAGGGCGACCCGGCGAAGGCGGCAAGGGATGTCGCGCGCCGAAGCCGACCATGGCGCCGCAGGATTCGGGCGCTGCGTCCAACGTCCCGGGAGCGTCTCGGAGGCCGGCAAGCAAGACGCTACCGTGTCGCCCACCGCGCACGCCGGGGAGCAGCTCGTGGCGCCCGCCCTGCGAGGTCGTGAGCCGCCACGGCGGGCTACTTGGTGGCTTGCCAGTGGCCTTGCGCGCGATCCTACTCCGAAGCGCAGATGCGCCTGCGCAGTTCTGGAGACAACGGGTAAACCGCCTCGCGAGGTAGGAGGCGCCGCGCCTTGTCGACCTGCCGGCTGTTGAGGAAGTCCCTCATCTTTCGGACGCGCTCCGTGAGATCGACGATCTCCGTGATCCACTCGTCGACGAACTCCCGGATGACGTGCCTGCTCAGCCCGACCTGGATGCTGTAGTAGGGGAGGCCGGCTCCGTGGAGTGACCGCTCGGTATCCCACTGAACATGTACCGCTGCGCGATCAAATGCGACGCGCCAGCGATCATAACTTCCGTAGCCGGGCGCTTGGGGATCGGTCGGGACGGCGAGGGCCAACGCGCGTTCCCAGCCCGTTCGCGTGATCCGCACGGCAAGCGTGCGCTCCTGACCTGGCCGGGCGCCCCAGTTGCTCCGTGCCATCAGCCAGAGAAAGCTGGGTTTGATCCACGTCATCCGGTTGAACGAAAACGGTGCCACGAACCGACCGTGCTCCAGCGCCGCCGTCGCAATTTGCGGGGAGTACGCCTGGTACACGGTAATTGTTTTGGTGTCGTAGTCGGCGCGAAGTTCGTAGGGCTTCGGTGCGGTCATGGTTCAACGCTGGACGCCCCAGTCCTCGGGGCGGAGCCGCACATGCGGGTAAAGCACGCGAACGGACGTCCAAGTCACGTGGCTTGCGTTTTTACTCTCTGCACAGCCGGGGACAAGTCGGTTTGCGTGGCTGGAGCTTCGTACCGCCTGCGCCAGCGCGAGCTCGAGCGTGCACGCTGCTCCTTCGTTATGTTTGTCCACGGATGGTTGTCGTGGTACAAGCTGGTCATGCCCAGACGAACGACACCCTCTCCCGGCGCCGCCAAGGTGGGCGCCCGTATCCGCGACCTACGCCTCGAACGAGGTCTGTCCCTTCAGCAGGTCGCAGAAGCCGGACAGCTCTCGAAAGGCCACCTTTCGAGCATTGAGCACGGGCTCGCCGCGATCACCATCGAGACCCTGGAGCGCATCGCGCGCGGGCTCGATCTGCTCGCCATGGACCTGTGCACGTTTCCCGAGGACGACGAGCGTGCGCGCATCGCGGACCTCGTTCGGAGGGTGCCGAAGAAGGAGCTGCCGAAACTACGGCGTGAACTCGCGGCGCGCAGCGCTGGCAAGTCGTGAGGGGTGGCCTCGTTCTTCGGCACGGTTGCATACGCCTACATTGTCCTACTCTTCTCGAGCAGAGGGTCGAATTCCTCGGTCGACGCTCGTCGTGGACACATTGAGGGAGGCCCGCCCAGGTTCATCGGGCTCAAGGGCAGGAGGTCTATTCGTCTTGGATTCCATGGTCGAGGCATGGGTAGGGTTGTCCGCGGACACGCGGCTTTTCTTGCGGATTTCCTGTCTGTTTGCCGCGGAGAGGGTCCCGATCGGACCGCTCCTGACGTTGCTCCGCGGGGAGGGATGGGACGAGGATCTCTTCGAGATCGCGTACGAAGAAGCGCGGCAAGAGGGCTTGCTCGTCCGCGATGGAGAGAAGCTCTGCGTACCACCTCCCATCGCGGCGTTTGTTCGTCGTCAACTGAGCCCTGCGCTGCCGGAGAGCGTGATCCACGCACACCTCGAGGGGTTGTGGAGCGCGGCGTGCGCGGTGTGCGACAGGCCCACGGATGCGACGGCCATCGAAGCGTTCCTCGATTACTCGCTCGAGCGCGCGGATTGGGACGGCCTCGGGGGGGAGGTCGACGCGGCGTTGACGGCGATGGCCTCGACGATCGGCCGGGCGATCACGCGCGTCGATCGGAGCGGGCGCCGTGCGCAGGCGTTGTCCTGGTTGCTGCGGGCGCTGCCGGACGTAGAGGCCGCAACCTCGGAATGCGACGTCACTACGCGGGACGGCGTCGAGCTCGTGACGAAGCTGTGGCACCTCGTCGCGCAAATCGGAACGTTATACGACGAGATTGCGGGCGACGACGATGGTCGCATTGTCGTCGCGGTTGGGTATATCCAGAAGGCCGCTGAAGCAGCGGCGAAGCTTTTCGACGCGGCCTCGGTGTGGCGTGAGACATGCGGTGTGCATTGGGCCACCGTCGCCCAGCGCATGGGGCGGCTCGGTCGGCACGAAGAGGCGAAAGGTCACTACACGCGAGCTGTCGCCCTGCTCTCGGAGTTTTGGACGATGGGGTGTATCCCCGAGCAATCACTTCCCGACAGCCGCATCATCCTCGTCGAATCGCTCGTGTCTCTCGGCCGCGATGACGAGGCGCTCGACTGGTTCGATCGCGCGGCAGACGACGTGAGGCTGGGTCGTGACGATTGGGGGCGAAGGGCGAAGCTCGCCAAGACCGCGTTCGGGCTGGGAGAGGCAGCGTTTCATGCGGAGGACCCGAGCCGCGCGTGCATCGAATGGCTTGAGCGGGCGAGTGTCCTTTATGAGGGCATCGACGTACGCACGATGGACGGTGACATGGACTTGGGGCAGGCGCTGTTCATGGTGAGCGTGCTTCGCATGAGACCGATTTTGGCGCTCCCGGCCCCGATGCCTGCTGCCGTCGAGCCGTGCGCGGGTCTCGGCATGGAGGAGCTCGCGGTCGCGTTGTCATGGCTCGAGCGATTCCTTTCATTTGCGGAGCGGGCGTCGGATGTGCCAGAAGAAATGCGGGCAGTATTCGGCGCCCAGGTGCTCGATCTCAGCGCTTCGGCGCATCACCACGCGGGACGTCCGGCGGAGGCGCTCGCCATGTTCGAGCGCGCCGATGCGACCCGGGAGCGCCTCGGCGACGCATTTCGGATATCAGACGGGCGCGAGGTCGAGCGGTGGCTCCTTCGCGGCCGATGTTTACGCGCTCTCGGCCGGATGGAAGCCGCCGCCCGCGCGTTTGTGCGTGGCCTCGAGCAGGCGATCGATCAAGTGCACGAGCAAAGGAACAAATGGATACATTGGGAGCGGGACGACGCCGCGCTCGAAATCGCACAGATCCATGCTGAAATCGAGGCGATTCGCGAGGAGGCGGGGGTGACCGAGGTGCTTCGCCACGCGTCGATTTCTCCCAAGAAGACCCGCGCCACTGCGCATATGTATCGCGCCTACGTCGCTGCGGTCTCCGATCGACCCGACGCGGCGGCTCTCGCGCTCGAGCAGGGGGAGGCGGAGGAGGGAAAAGCTCCCGATGATCGCGTCTTTTTCCGCGTCGCAGTGGCCGTGACGCATGCGATCGCGTTGTCCTACGCGCGGGCGGAGCGCGTGGTTGAAGCGTGCGATTGGGCCTACCGCATCTGGTATGCTTACGTGGGATTGCAGGCGAGCCCGCCGAGCGAGCGCCAGCGGAATGAACTCCTTGCGCGTCGCGCGGACGGGATGACGCTCGAAGCCGTCATCGATGCCGCTGCGCACGACGTGCTGTTGCGGTCGCGCCGCTTTGTCGTGGACCTCTTGTCGGGCGCGCTGGCTCGTGAACTTGAGGAAGAGGCCAGGATGCTTGGCCTGCGGGGCGAGGACGAGCAGGCCGAGGGCGACGAGGCGGCCGAGGTCGCCCTCGTCGAACGAGGACGCTGAGGCTCCTTCCAGGGCGTAGGACGCTGACGACGAGATCCTCGCGAACGCGGACGGCACGGGCGAGCCCTCGAAGGTGAACAAGCGGTTCGCGACGTGGGTGCTGGCGCAGGCGAACCAGCCCATCGCATCGCCCCTCGCTCTACATTGTAGGATACAACACGTCGCCGCGCTATTCGTCAACGTTTCCACCACGTTGAACCGCCTAAACATTCACCGTCCGCCCAACGTTAGCTCCAGACTTGCCAGACTCGCGTGCCGCCCGGTAGAACCTCGCCGCGTAAGGGGGGTCGCATGTCCTCGGGCAGCAAGTGGTTCGATGTCGTCGTCGGGGTGAACGTCCACTCGGTCATCGTGCCTGGCACGCCAAACCCCGTCCTTCTCCCCCACATCTACATCGGTATCGTCTTCGACCCCTTGGGCCTCATGCTCTCATGCGCCCTCGGCGCGGGGCCCGTGCTCATCAATGGCTTGCCCGCAGCGACGGCGGGCACCGCGGTCCGCATTCTCACTCCGCACCAGCCCACGCCTCCCGGCGTCGCATTCGCGCCCGATGACGCAGCAGACGGCGAGGGGACGCTCATCTCGGGCAGCAAGACCGTCTCGATCGGCGGGTTCGCCGCCGCGCGCGCCGGCTCCGCGGTGTCGACGTGTAGCTACCCGGTGAACACGCCGAACGCCTCCATTATCGCCTCGTCTTCCGTCGACGTGGGCGGCCCCGAGGCCGTCGACGGCCTCGCCGCAGTTATGGCCGGTATTCGGACGAAAGCCGTATCGGACGCCATCCACGGCTTCTTCCGCATCACGCCGCGCACCCGAATCAGCAAGCTCGTCTGCTTTCTGACCGGCCATCCCGTCGACGTCATGACGGGCGAGGTGCTCACCGACCACGTCGACTTCGAGCTCCCGGGGCCGCTCCCGCTCGTCTTCGAGCGCAATTACTACAGCCGATGGGAAGAGCCCGTGGGTGTCCTCGGGCCGGGGTGGCATCACCCGTTCGAGGTGTGCGTCGACGAGGGCGAGCTGCTCCTCCACGTGCGGCTGCCCGACGGCCGGCTCGCGAAGCACGACCCGCTCGAGCCCGGCGAGAGCGAATGGCGCGCGCAGGACCGCTACACGCTCGCGCGCGACGCCGGGGGCTACACGCTCACGTTCGCGGATGGCACGCGATACCGATGCGAGCCCGTCCCCGGGGCGCGCGTCTCGTTTCCGCTCGCGTCTGTGTCCGATCGATGCGGGAACGCTATTGTCCTGCAATACCGCGACGGGCAGCTCCACGACGTGATCGATAGCGCGGGCCGGCACCTGCGCTTCCTCATGCGAGGCGATCGCCTGTGGGCTGTGCGCGTGCTGGTGAAGGGGGACTGGCAGCTCCTCGTGCGCTTTCGTTACCACGACGACGGCTTCCTCGCCGAGGTGATCGACCCGGCCGAGCAGGTTCTCCGGTACGAATACAACGGCGGCGTGCTCGTGAAAGAGACGAACCGCAATGGCCTCTCCTTTCACTTCGAGTACGACTGGTATCACCCGTGGGGGTATTGCACCAAGACGTGGGGCGACGGCGGGATCTACGAACGAAAGCTCACGTACCACAAGTACGGCTTCACCTGCATGGTGGAGGACTCGCGCGGCGGCACGACGACGTACATCGGCAACGGCGACGGGCTCGTCGAGCGCGAGATCGACCCGATGGGCATCGAGCGCTGGTACGAGTGGAATATCGACAATCGCAAGTCGGCCGAGATGGACGCCCACAAGAATCGGACCGAGTGGTCCTACGACGAGCGGGGCAACGTCGTCTCCATTCGCGATCCGCTTGGGCACGAGACACGCTTCGCTTACAACGCGATGAACCTGCCCGAGGAGATGGTCGACGCCGCGGGGGTCGCCTGGCGCTGGTCCTACGACACGCGCGGCGTGCTCGTCCGCGAGACGGAGCCGCTCGGCAACGTGACGCGGTTCTTCTATGACCGGCGTGGGCTCCTCGTGCGGATCGAAGGGCCGCTCGGGCGCTCGCTCGCTCTCGCCTACGACGACCAGGGTAACCTCGTGACGGGCGAGCGCGTGTACGACGAGCTGGGCCGCCTCGTCCGCCACGGCGAGCTGCGGTTCTGCTACGGCCGGGCCGGTCACCTCGAACGCGTCGAGCGCACCGACGGGACGTGGGTCCGCATGAAGCGCGACGGCGAGGGCAATGTCGTCGAGCGCGTCGACGAAGGTGGCCGCACGTGGCGCTACAAATACGCCGGCATGAACCGGCTCGTCGAGCAAGTCGACCCCGAGGGCGGCGTCGTGCAGCTCGGCTACGATCGCGAGGAGGACCTCGTCAGCGTAACGAACGAGCGCGGCGAGAAGCACGACATGCTCCGCGACAAGGCGGGCCGCGTGAAGAAAGAGAAGGGCTTCGACGGCCGCACGGCCGAATTCATCCACGACCAAGCGGGATGGCTCATCCGGTACACGAACGCTGCGAAGAAGTGGGTCGACATCGAGCGCGACAAGCTCGGCCGCGCCGTGCGCATGCAGATGCCGGGGCGGGTACCCAAGGGCAAGGCACTGCCCGAGATCGAGGAGGTAGCGTTCCGCTACGACGAACGGGGCGATGTCGTGTGGGGCAAGAGCAAGGCCGTCGAGACGACGCTGTGCCGCGACGCGCTCGGCCGCGTCGTCGAGGAGCTCGTGGGCACCGTTCGCGTCGAGCGCGTCTACGACGCCGCGGGCGAGCTCGCTCTCCGCCGGACGAGCCTCGGGCACGAGGCGCGCTTCGCCTACGACAAGCGCGGCGGGCTCGAGGCCATGTCCTTCGGCTACGATGCGCGCTTCGGCGCGTTCGAGTCCCTGCGCAGCGGCGAGCTGGGGCTCCGCGCGCCGTGGAAAGCGACGATCGAGCGCGACGAGCACGGGGACGAGGCGCTCCGACGTCTGCCGGGCGACGGCTACATGCGATGGGCGCGAGATCGCTTCGGTCGCCCGGCGGCGCTTCGGGCTGGGCTCCGTGGCGCCACGATCCAGCGGGAGTATCGGTGGAAGAGCGACGACGAGATCGCGGCCTTCGGCGGGACGTCGTTCGGCCATGACCTCCGCGGGAACCTGACGTGGGGCGCGGACCGCTCGGGGCACGTCGAGCACCGGGCCGTCGACGAGGTCGGCAACGTCTACCGCAGCGCCGAGCGTGACGATCGCAAGTACGGGCCGGGAGGCCGACTCACCGAGGCCGACGGCGCGCAGTACGTGCACGATGCCGACGGGCAGCTCGTCGCCAAGCGGACGGCCGACGGCAAGCAATGGGATTACCGGTGGAACGCGCTCGGCCAGCTCATCGAGGTGCTGCTCCCCGACGACCGGATCGTGCAGTTCGCGTATGACGCATTCGGCCGGCGCGTGGCGAAGCGCGTGGAGGGCGAGGTGCGGCGTTTCATATGGGACGGCGACGAGCTCGTGCACGAGGTGCCCGAGGCGACGCCGCTCGTGACGTGGGTATTCGAGCCGGGGACGTTCGCGCCGCTCGCGAAGGGCGAGGGCGAGCGGAGGTACGGCGTGCTCGCCGATCACCTTGGCGTGCGGCTCGCCCTCGTGGACGAAGACGGCGCGCCCGCCTGGGTGGGGGAACTCGACGTATGGGGCGAGGTGTGGACGCAGGTGGACGAGACCGCGAACCCGTGGCGGTTTCCCGGGCAGTACGCCGACGATGAGACGGCGCTCTATTACAACAGGTTCCGGTATTACGATCCCGAGGTCGGCCGGTACATCTCGCAGGATCCGATCGGGCTGGCAGGAGGGTTAAATCTCTATGCCTACGTCCGAGATCCGTGGGCGTGGGTGGATCCGCTGGGGCTGGGCCCACTGCTCCCCAATGAAGGGCGCGTCGGAACGTTTGAAGAACTCTGGGCACTCCGCCGGCCTGGAGATCACCTCACGCCCCATCACATGCCCTCGCATGCGTACATGCAATCGCTGGGGGTGCCCGGCTACTCTTATGACAGCGGGGCTTGCTTCTACATGGAGCAGTTTTCTCCCGGGAGGGGCGGACGCCATCGGCAGACGTGGTCCTATGGACGACAGCCGGCTCTCTCGCTCACTCCCAGGCAAGCACTGGCAAAGGACATCAGAGACCTTCGACGGATTTACCAAGCCGACGGATTATATGGGTCCAGGATTCGCGCTGGCCTGCTCCAGGCGATTACGCTGAACAAGAACAGCTTCCAGTCTGCATTTCAAAGGCCGAAGGGATGCAAATGAGTGAAGTCATTCGAGGCGCGATTCGACGCTTGGTGGTGCACCAGAGCCTTACAACAGAAGCGGACGTGCAGTCGTTCGACGAAGCGCTCTCGATCTGCGCGGAGCACCTCGGCGAATTTACCAGACCCGAGGTCGAAGCCATTCTCCGGATCTTTCGGGATGACACGCAGCATCGCGAAGTGATGGGGGGACTGATTCACCTCGTAGAAGCCGTTCCGATCAACTTGTATGTTCCGTCGGTGCTGGCAGTGCTATCCGATATGGAAGGTGTGGCTCAACACTGGGCGATCGGTCTCGTCGGCGCAATGACGAACGATGCGGATTATACGGAGGCACTGCTGAACGCTGCTGCCTTGGCGCCTCCTGAACAACAAGTGGCCCTTGAGCGCGTGCTCGGTGCTGCCGCCGCAAGAAAATTTGCGAATGCGAACAGCGTTCTGCAACGGCTACGAGCCTTCGACAGTAGGATGTGATTTCAATGAAGTTCGGGCTCGACTCCATCCAAGCCGGCGTCGGCGCCGCTCGCGTCGTCGCCGACGTCATCGAGAAGATCCGCGCCTTCCTCGGCGGCGCGCATCCGGACTTCACCTTCGCCCGCGAGGGCGCGGGCTGGGACGAGCTCCTCGTCGTGCGCTTCGTCGGCCGCGAGGCGATCTCGACGCCCTACACGTACGAGATCCACCTCCTCCACCGCGCCCACGGCGGCCTCGACCCGCACGAACTCCTCGGCGCGCGGGCGTCGCTCCGCGTCGCGACGCTCACCGCGCCGGGCTACCGCATCGTCCACGGCATCATCACCGAGACCGAAGAGCTCGCGACCGTCCCCGAGGGCCAGCTCTACCGCGTCGTCCTCGAGCCCCCGCTCGCGCTCGCTGCGCGCCGCACGCAGTCGCGCGTCTTCGTCGACAAGACGCTGCGCCAGATCATCGACGCGGTACTCGCTCCGTTCTTCCTGCGCAGCGATGGCGCACACGCGAAGGGCGACGACGAGCACCCCGACGCGTACACGCCGGCCGGCGCGAGGTACTGCTACCGCATCACGGACACGACGCGGCTCGACGACCGCGCGGCGCGCTCCTACTGCGTGCAATACGACGAGAGCGACTTTGCCTTCCTGTCACGGCTGCTCGAAGAAGAGGGCATCGCGTACCACTTCGAGCACGGCCCCGGGACGTGCGTCCTCGTGCTCTCCGACGGTGATGAAGGCAAGACGAAGCTTGACCCCTTCGGCTCGCTCGGTCCCGGCGTGCACGGACGCGACGTAACGGCAATCAAGCTCGGCGGGCGGTTGCGCGAGAGGGCCGTCAAGCTTTCCGATTACGATTGGCGCAAACCCTCGGTCGCCATGCAGGCCGAAGCGGGACGCGACGCCGCGCTTTTCGAGCACCGCTATCCGGGCGTCTTCCACGAGCGCCCCGCGCTCGGCGCTCCGCTCGTGCAGGCGCGGCTCGATAGGCTCGCGGTCGAGGCGGCCTACGCCACGGGCTCGGGCGGCGTGCGCGTGCTCTCCGCGTGCTCGATCTTCCACCTCGACCACGACGGCACGCACCACGACGGGCAGTACCTCGTCACGCGCCTGGAACTGCGCGCCGAGCAGTCGGGCGTCATCTCGCAAGCCTCCGATCACAACCCCGAGCCCTTCAAGGCGACGTTCGAGCTCGTGCGGCGCGGCAAGGGCTCCCGCGTCGAGCCGTCGCGCTTCCGGCCGGCGCGCGTCACGCCGAAGCCGCGAGTCATGGGCTCGCAGACGGCGTTCGTGACGGACGAACCGTCGACGCGCGGGGCCGAAGTCAATGTGGGTGCCGACATCGGGTGCGTGCGGCTCCGGTTCCATTGGGACGAAGACAGCGATCGGCACGCGAAGGAAGCCACCTCATGTTGGGTGCGCGTCTCGCAGCTCTCCGCGGGCGCGGGGCGCGGGGCGCTGTTCCATCCGCGCGTCGGGGACGAGGTCGTCGTGCATTTCGTCGATGGCGATCCCGACAGGCCGCTCGTGAGCGGGAGTGTCTACAACGGGCAGAACCTTCCGCCCGCGGACGCGAAGGGCGCCGCATCGGTGAGCACGATCAAGTCGCTCGCGACGCCGGGCGGCGGCGTGAAGAACGAGTTCGCGTTCGACGACACGCAGGGGCGCGAGCGGATGAGCCTCCACGCGTGCCGTGACATGGCGACGCACGCGGGGAACGACCGCGCCGAGACCGTGACGAACAACGCAAGCTCACGCGTCGGCGTCGACCGGAGCGAGAGCACGGGCGCGAACCGCTCGACGGACGTGAGCGGGAACAACGCCGAACACGTCGGCGGAAACGAAACAATCGCCGTCGACGCGAACCAGGCGATGACGATCGGGGTGAACCAGTCGATCTCCGTGGGTGCAGACCGAAGCGTGGCCGTCGCGGCGAACGAATCGAAGACCGTGGGTGCGGCGCAGTCGCTTGCCGTGTCCGCCTCGCGGAGCATCACCGTCGGAGCGGATCAGGCTCGGAACGTCGGCGGCAGCATGAGCGACACGATCGGCGGCAGCGCGACGCTCGCCGTGGCGGGGAGCCGCGTTCTCACGGTCGGCGCCGACCAAGCCGCAAACATCGGGGGCAGCTACGGCGGCTCGATCAGCGGGAGCGCGACGCAGACGATCGGGGGCGCGCTCGGCGTGCAGGTCGGAGCGAGCACCGAGGCAGCCGTGGGCGCGGACGTCGCGCTCGCCACGGGCGCGGGATTCACGGTCTCCGCGGGTGGCGCGATGTCCCTCGTCGCCCAGGGCGAGGGCGGGATGCAGGCGCCGAGCATAGCTATCGTCGCGCTCGCCGAGCTACTGCTCTGCGTGGGCGGCTCATCCATTCGCATGACGGCCGGCTCCATCGAGATCGCTGCACCTTGCGTGAAGGTATCCGGCGGCGTCACGGATGTCGTGGGCGGTGCATTGAAGCTGAATTGAGGAGCGACAATGGATCCGATCACGATGGCTTCGCAGCGGTTCGCCGATTCCGTGTGCACGTTTCTCCGGCGCCCTCGCGCTCGCACGCTGCGCATCGTCGCCTCGCATGAAGAGCGCCGAAGCGCCGTGAATACGCTCCGGCTCATCGAGCGTGCCCCCGATAATCGACGAACGTTCTTCCTCTACGAAGAGCACTTCACCTCCGAAGAGCGCTACTTCGCCGGGCTCGCCGCGAAGCTCGCCGCTGACTGCGCGCAACTTGGCCTCGTGAAGCTCCGGACTCCGCGCGAGGGCGGGGCCATGCACCGGGCCGCCGTCGTCGTCGCGCGCATCGCCGAAGCAAAGCGCGAGGGCGTGCTCGTCGCCTTGCTCCCGCCGCACGTCGAGGACGGCTTCGCGGCGGCGATGCGCACGTGGACGGGCCTGCCGCTCCCGCTCGGCGTGAAGCACGCGGTGCTCGGCGGCGACGTGTTTGACGTCGAGGCGCGGTTCGAGGTGGACCAGCGGCTCCTCGCGGGGTTCCTTGCGTCGTCGGCCCTGGAAGCGGCGAACGCGCGCGCGAAGGTCGTCCAGGCGGCGCTCGTCGCGAATGGCGGCGACGTCGCGGCCGCGCGGGCGGAGCTGCGGGCCGCGCTGGACGCGTGCCGGGCGAGAGGGCTCGCGGGCGAGGCAGAGGCCGTCATGTTCGCGCTCGCGGGCGCGGACCTCGCCGCGGGCGACCGGGACGCGGCACGGCGCGGGTTCGTCGGCGCGGCGCAACTCCGCGGCAACGGCGATGCATGGCAGGCCGTCGCGAAGCTTGCGGCTGTCGACGGGCTCGACGACGTGGCCCGGGTCGCCGAGGAGAAGGTGACGCCGCAGACCTGAGTTTTGCCGGGCAAGCCCCCGCCATGGTAGATAACGGCTCGACTTGACGCGTTTTTCGAGGATCGGAAGAAATCGACATGCAACGGTCGATTTCTGCGAACCAAATCGCCTTCCCAGTCATGGGGCGCGCATGGAGCGTCCTGCCAAACTTTCCCAACTGTGGACTGAACTACTTTCCGTTTGCCCTGAACGCCCGCTTTGTGCACCGGGGACGACGAGCCCCGAAAGCCGAGGATCGAGTCCAGGAAGTGATGGCGCGAGCGTTCGCCCGCCTCCCTTCCTACGTGCCCCACGAGGACGGCATTCGTCCTTGGACGTTCGGCATTGCGAAGAACGTCGAGCACGAAGCGCGTCGCGCAGAGCGACGCGAGCGCCAACTGTTCTCCGCGGACACGCACGACGCCGAGCAAGCGACGGGTCGTGGGCGGACGCCCGAAGAGGACGCCTTCCTCGCCGAAGCCCGAACCAAGCTCATGGCGGCGATGAGCAGCATGCCCGAGCGATACCTCGCGGTGTTCGTGCTCGTCGACTTCATGGACGTCTCGTACGAGGAGACCGCGGAGAGGCTTCGGATCTCGATCGGAACCGTGAAGTCGAGGCGATCCGCCGCCATCGACCACCTTCGCTACCACCTCGGGGAGCGCGAGGACTGGATTGGCGTGCTGCTCGTGCGGCTACGTCGTGCTGCCTCGATGCGCAGCGCCTACGAGTGCATCCACCGTGCCGCGCATCTGTCCGGCCCGATCATCCTCGCGCTCGCCTGCATGCACTGCCCCGAGCCGGAGCTGGCCCGCGTGCGAGCCTCCTTCGCGGGCACGGCGCGCGTGCTCGCGGGTCTCGCCACCGGTTTCGCGCTCGTTGTCCCCGACGATCTCCCGAGTGCATCCGCGCCGTCGCGGTCACCGAATCCCGCAGAGCCCTTGCGAACATCTCGCCCCGCGCGTCCCCGTGCGTCCCAAGCGCCGGACGCCACCGACGCAGGCGAGAGCGAAGATTCGGAGCGCTCCGTGACGGAGGGGAGAGGTTGGTCCCTCTAGAACCGCTGGCGAGAATGCGCTAGGATCCAAGCGTATGCGTCGGCTCGCCGCGGTGTCCGCGATCGTCATTGGCCTCGTCTCGCCCGCGTGGGCGCAAGCTGACGACGATGCCTACGAGACCGAGGAGAGCACCGACGAGCAGCGATTCCAGGCGTTCGCAGCGCTGGGAGATCGCGAGGCCGCCGCGGGCCGTCCACGCGCGGCGGTCGCGGCCTATCGGCAGGCGCTCAGACTCCGGCCGGATCCTCTCATCGCCGGCCGGCTCGGTGTCCTCCTCGTGCAGCTCGGCAAGCCCGAGCAGGTGACCGACCATCTCCTGGACGCCCTCCAGCTCGCCGTGAAAGCAACGCCGGCCGAGCGGAAACGTTTTTTCGAGGCGCACGAAGTCGCGCGTGACGCGGGCGCTTGGATCGAGGTGCTCCTGTCGCATGCGGGCGTGCGCGTCACGATCGACGGGAAACCGAAGAACCGCATGGGTCGCTCGTCCTTCTGGATCTTCATGCGCACGGGAGAGCACGAGCTACGCGCGACGCTCGACGGCTACGAGGAGGCGCTCGTCCCGTTCACCGTGAAGAAGCGGGAGGACAAGCAGCTCCCGGTCACGTTGAAACCGCTGCCCGTGCCTGCCCCACCTGCGCCAGCGGTGTACAAACCGGAGAAGGACCCGCCGAAGGTGGAGCGGGTGGTTGTTGGGAGCGATGCGAAGCTCCCGAAGCAAGAGGACCCGTGGGGGTACGAGGATCCGCGGCCTGCGCAGAAGTCCGAGGAAAAACGCTGGTCGATCGGAGGTGGGCCGGTCGTGGTGTTCGGGGTGGCGTCGTGGATGCCTGCGGTGGGTCTGGCCGCGGGAGGGAGCTGGCGGCCGAACGAGTACGTATCGCTAGGGATTGAGGGACGGGCCGCGTGGCTCACGACGGGCGTAGAAGGCAGGCCCGTCGAGGCTATGACGGCCGGTGGGCTGTTGAAAGTGTGCGGGCACTTGCGGTGGTTTTCAGGCTGCGCGCTTGGACACTTGGGAGTGATCAACGTTAATTTTTTCCGCACAGAGCTACAAGCCCGCGAGCTTCGTAGAGGTATACCCCGGCGCCGGCGGCAGAATTGGCGCAGAAGTTCCCCTCACCCAGTCATTTTTCATCCAAGCATCGGCGGATGTCCTCGGACTGCGGAGCGGCACGCAGATCGCTGTGGGCCAGACCGTGATCGCGGAGCAGCCGCCGGTGATGATCGCTGTCCAGTTTGGGGCCGGATGGGAGTTTTAGCTATGCAAAACTCGCGTATTGCCACTTCAATCCTATTGCTAGCGCTCCTTGCCGCGTGCTCCGCACCGGATAAGTTTTTTCGCGGCGAATGTGATCCCAATGCGATCGTCGTTACCCCCGAGTGTATCCCCGATGCGGGTACCGATGCCGACGCCGACGCAAGCGACGACGCGGTCAACCCTGGGCCCCAAGCAATCGAATGCCTCGGCCGTTGCGCCCCCGAGCCGAGTAGCGAGTCGGCCGGGGATTGGCCGCGCACGCCGATGCTTCTCTGGTACGGTCCGCGCGAGTTTGCGCCCGCGAACTGCGACGAGGCACGCAAGCTCGGCGGCTACGGCGATGACGTGGAGTTCTTCGAGAAGTACCGACGCTTCGCCTACCTCGACGCGCCCCCCGCGGCGTGCGATCCATGCACGTGTCCGGCCTCCGAAGGCACGTGCACCAAGCTCCCCGAGACGCTCGAGGTCCGCGCTGGCACGTGCGCGGAAGACGGAGCGCCCGCACTCCCTTTCGGCGGACCCGTCGGCTGGGACGGCTCGTGCACGAGCACGAACGCCCTGCCGGCGGGGGCTGATTGCGGCGGCGAGCCTTGCGCGCAGTCCGTCTACGCCTCTCCGCTCCCCGGCCCGACGAGCGAGGCGTGTCCGTCCATCACGAAGCCGGCCACGGTCACCAAGACCACGGACTGGCTCTGGATGGGCCTCGCCTGCGAGGCGAAGGAGTGCGAGGGCACGTGCAAGAAGGCCACGCACCGATGCATGTACGATCTGCCGTACCCGTTTCTCCAGTGCGTCGCGCTAAGGGGAATACACGACAAGTGCCCCGGCAACTACGACCGCTATGACCCCATCTATCTCTACGGCGAGGTGCCCGTCGACACGCGCGGCTGCACGGCATGCGAGTGCGGCGGTAGCCCCGTCGGGAGCGCGTGCCTTGGAAATTTGCGGTTTTACAGCGACGCGGCGTGCGAAGCCGGGGCGGACACGGTTGACGTGGCCTCGTTCGGAGACCAATGCACGAACGTCTACCCGCCGGGCCGAGCGCTCGGGAGCAAGGCGATCACGGACCTCGCGTACCTCCCCGGCATCTGCCTTGCGACGGGAGGCGAGCCTACGGGCGCGGTCTCGGAAGACCCCACCGACGTGGTGACGTTCTGCTGCCTCCCGCCGTTCGAGTTCGCCGAGTAGGAAAAGCTCCCACCTTTCTCGAAAAATCAGCGAACAAAATTCGGGGGTCGGTCAAGGGCGTGGGTAGGGGGGCGGCTCGCTGCTTCCGGCCGGCGCCTGCCCCCCTCTTGCCCGAGCCGACCACGGTCCTCCTGGCCTCGTAAACGAAAAGGCGCCGTGTTCGGCCTCGGGCGGGTTTTTCGATAGACGGCCCGCAGAAGAGGGCGATGGGGGGCGCGCGCGTTTGGGCAAGCACCTCTCGCCTCCATCGTCCTCTTCTGCCGGTCGTTTGTCATCGCTCCGAGCCGGCTGCGCCGCGCGGCGTTTCCCCGTACGCGCACGCTTCACGCGACGCAGCCGCCTCGGGTCGGTGACTTCCTGGAGGTAAACAATGAGCGTCGCCCCGCACATGGATGACGATGACGTCGCGACGACCGTGACGGACCGCTCCGCGCTCCCGCCGCAGAGCGGGACACGCCCCAGCCTCGCGCATTCCGAACCGCCGCGCGATACCGTCGTGGACGCGCCGTCGGCGTGGAGCCGTGCCCATGCCGCGCTCGGGGCCGCGCTCCGCAGCGTGTGCGAGCGCTTCCGCAAGGCTCGCCTCGCGGATCGCCTGCCCCCGCTTCCGCCACTGCGGTCCATGACGGCGACCCACGTCTCGGTGGGCACCGTGGTGCATGACGAACGAGGCGAGCAACTCCTCCTCGATCTCGTGCGCGCGGCGCGGCCGTACCAGAACGCCGCGGTGTACGTCGCGAACTACGCGGTGGTACTCCGGAAGCTCGGGGACGACGCGTATGCCGAGGGGCTCCTGCACTTCGCGCTCTCGCGCATGCGGCCGGATGCCGAGGGGTTCGTCTCCGTCGCACGTTTGCGAGACCGCCTTCCCGAATTGTCGTACTCGGGGACGCTCGTGCCGGCGCTGACTCGTTTGGAGGCCGCTGGCATTGTCACGCTCACGGGAACGACGGAGGGAGGCACGATGCGGGTCGAGCGCGTGCTGCTTCGGGTTCCCTTGTGATCAGGCTGCGCCCTGTCGCCTTTGGTTACGACCTACAATGGCGGGGGCAGATCCTCGGCTGCATCAAACGGGAGGGCGAAGGGTGGCGTGCGTCCTGTACGCTCGTGATTCCAGGCATATTCGCGGAGCCCCACGCTCAGCTCGCCGCCGCTGCGCGCAGCCTCATCCGATTCGTGAAGAACGACCCTGATCTCGCCAAGCTTTTCGAGGGAGGTTGACGCATGGAAACCGAGCTTGCTTTCGCCAGCGATGGCACGATGTACGTCCGCTTCGAGGACGTTCCGCCAGCGGGCCGACGCGTTTTTGTTGGTTATGCGCTGACCAGCGAGGAACGAAAACGGTATGGCATCGGCGGCTTGCTTCGTTGGGCCTGCCTCCAACGCCTCGCTCTCGGGAGCGATGGGGGCGTGTACGTCGAAGAGGGGGCGATCGAGCCCGAAGGGCGCAAAGAGTTCAGTGGTTACGCCCTCACCGACAAGGAAGCCGCGCGCATCGTTCAGGAACTCCACCGCACCGCGTTCAATCTGACTCTCGCAGCGCGGTCGAAGTAGGCGCCGAATGGCCACCAACGTCACACGATCGCCGCCGTGCCACGCTGGTGTTGGGGCAAGCGTGGACATGTCGATCGCGGAGTGCGATCCGCCCCGGCTCATTTTACATCGCTACCGCGACCGGTTCATGGTCGAGGTCTATGTGTCCACGCGATTCGGGCCGTTGGTCTTCGTATTCTTCGCTCGGCCCAGCGGAAGGGGCGTCCATATCCGCGATCTGTTCGTGGACTGCTATAAGGGCCGCCGTTGGTTGGGCAGGGCGGAGGTCATTGATGAGAAAACGCGGGACGAAGTGTGTTGGCAACATATCCTTTTCTTGCCTCTCGTGCGCCGCGCTCTCGCATGGGCGACACGACGAAGATTAAGCCCGCGCTGCTGGTGCCCGGTCGGGCACCCAGAGAAATGCTGGGGCACCAATCACGGTCCGCAGCCCAAGCTCCCGGCTCTTCCAGAACTGCGGCGTGGGATCAAAGCGAGATGCAGGGGTCCGCATCGCGGCTGCTGTGTCGGCGCCTCATCAGGACAACGCCAAGCCAGGGGGGCTACTCCGACGTCGGAGACGGGGGATCCGCCGTCGTGCGTCGGACCTTCCGGCGCTCGCCCTTCGGCAGCTTACGAGTGAGATCCGCAATATGATTCAGCTCGTCGTCGGCCGGGAAGGTGATGACGCAAAACGGGGACACGCAGAGCGCGTGTGAGATGCGTTCGACAATTTCGATGGTGATCGCCGCGAGACCTTGCTCGATGCTCGACAGGTGTCCTTTCGACATCGTCGCCGTCCCCCTCCCCCTCTTCCCGTCCGTCGTTGCCCTCCCTCCCATCCCCTCACCCCGGCCCTCTGCCGCACCCTCCGCCACCGCCGCGCCGGAGCCCCGCCCGCCGCTGGCGCCCCTGATCCCGTGAGCACCACGCTGGCCCTCGGCCGCGCCTTCTCCTGCTTCCTCAACGCGCGCGGTCAGGTTCGCTGCTGGGGCACGAACGACTCCGGCCAGTGCGGCGGCAGAGGGGGATTTGGCGATGTGGCACGGAGCAGCAATATTGAATGGCTAGCGTGCGAAGCGTGGCTTTGAAAAGTGTGCCGTGGTACATTGATGCGGCACTTCCAGGGCTTGACGGCTGTGTGTCGCACGCGTAACCTCTCCTAGGGCGGAGGATAACGGTTTGCGCAGGGACAATTCGTCACTCTACACGCAAGATCCAGACGAGATTAACCGTCTCCTTCCTCCGCATGTACGCGCGGAGAGCCTGCTTGGTGACGGCGGCCAGGGGCTTGTCTTCAAGGGGCACGTCAACGGGCTTCCTGCAGCCATCAAACTCTACGTGACCGATCAGATTGAGACACGCATCGAGCGCGAGGTAAATGCTCTTGTACGTCTTAATTGCAGATCGATAGCGCGTCTGTTGTGGTCTGGCGATATAGTGCTGGTTGGAGAAAAGGTACGCATTGTAGCGACATCGTTTGTACCAGGTAGACCATTGAGCGAGGTGCTCAAGCAGAGAAAGCTGTCCGACGACGATGTGTGTGCGATGGCCTACGATGTTGCGGCCGCCATCCACCACATGTGGGAACTCCGGGTTGTGCATCGCGACCTAAAGCCCAGCAATTTGATAGTAGAGCCATCAGGACGAGTCTCGGTGATTGATCTTGGGATCGCGCGCCACGTGTCCCAGTCATCTATTACCGGGACGGGAATGACATGGGGGACTACGGGATATCTGTCACCTGAGCAAATGCGCGGAACCAAGCAGTTGACGTGCAAGTCGGATGTTTTTGCCTTGGGCATCGTTATGCTGGAGGCGCGACTTGGTCGACATCCGACTCAAAGAGATCAGGTGGGCTTGATGTCGAGTCGCTATCACGAATTCTTGCCTGGGAGTATCGGCAAATCGAGCTACGCAGATCTGTTGAAAAGTCTCTTGCAGCCACGACCGACGGCGCGGCCCGTTCCCGCCGCGATAATGCAGAGTCTTGCATCACATGCACGGGATGGTGGAAAATGAGCTTCTATGCCAACCTCGGGTACCGGTTCAGCCTGCCGAACGACGTTAGTCCCGAGGGTAGCGTAATCCTGGCGAGCGGGATGCCATTTCACCAGCTGATTCGCCGTCGGCTTAGTCGCCGCGATCACCTTGCCAACATTGTTTTCGATCCGCAGCTGTATTTGGCTGGTATGGATGCGAATACGTGCCCGAGAACTTGCGCGTATCTCTGTTCATACCCCTAGTTTGGCTCGCCCGGGTTGCCCCAGTATGACAGTGACATCCAGCGGCAGACTGAGTGGAGATCTCATGCGGTCAATTCCGTCGCGCGCCACTGGCGGGGTTCTGCGCCTGTAGACGCCGACGAAGTCGCGGCAGCTGTTGCGCAATGCGTGGATCTTCAACGCCGCCTTGCGACTCGATTCATTATACTTCCGAGTCCGTTGACGGTGGATCCGGGCACGAGCTACGATCGTGAGATAGACTGGCTGGACGCGGGTATTCGCTACGCGCGAGAGTGTGCCGATCGCCCTGTCTATGCAACCGTAGCCATAGCGGACGGTTGTCTCCGATATACCGATCCTGAGCGCAATTCATTGCTGGACCTGATTGCTGATAGTGTCAGTGCCCGCGGGGTGGATGGCGTCTATATCGTCGTTGAGCAAGGGGGTGAGGCTACTGAGTCGCGCCAGTGTAGCAACTTCAGGACACTGGCGTCACTCCTACACTTGATTCACCTTTTGGCGCGCGACAGTGGGCTTAGTGTCGCAGTGAACTTTGTTGGCTCGTTCGGGTTGGTTTGTATCGCTGCTGGCGCAAATTTGTGGGCGAGCGGCTGGTATAAGAGCCAATATCGCATGCGCCTTGCAGACGCAATCGCAGGTGGACGAGCATTCCCAAGCTATTGGTCCCACCTCGCAGCATCCGATCTCAGTTTAGACGAAGATTTTGATAATCTGGTGGCTGCACGGCTGCTGGGGTGCTTTCAAGATCACACGAATGCATCCGCCGGCTTGTTGCAGGCTGCGCGTAGCGGCAACCGTGTTTCCGACGTTCCGCCGTGGAGATACGCGCAGTCAAACGTGACCACCTGTAGCGAACACTTCTTCCTGTCCTCGATCGCGGCTACGACGCGGTTGTCGAACCTGCCGGAGTCTCAGCGACTACCGAGCGTTGAGCAGTGGCTGACACAGGCGGTGTCCAATACGCAACAAGTTGCGCGAAGACTTGGTAGCTCACCTAAAACGAAAATTGGGCACGTGCGCGGCTGGCTCGACGCGCTTCTGCACTATCGACGCACCCATAACGTGTGAGTCTTCTTCTGTGTGGCCGATGCGAGTATGTACTCCTTATCGGGACCGCGACAGGGGACACGCCTAGCAGGCACCAGCACCGTAATCGTATCGCTGATTGTCCACAAGCCCACGCCAGCGGCTTTGAACTCGTGTCGGAC
The DNA here is from genome assembly GCF_028369105.1 of Polyangium mundeleinium. Lineage (NCBI taxonomy): Bacteria > Pseudomonadati > Myxococcota > Polyangiales > Polyangiaceae > Polyangium > Polyangium mundeleinium. The sequence goes on from NZ_JAQNDO010000001.1 coordinate 1,407,200, forward strand.
CTTATCTGATGGTTGAAAAGACGGATCCATCGCTACGATGGATGTGTCAGAGAATTTCTTGTATGTAATGGCTTGGGCTAGCGCGTCAGACCACCGTCGCAGCTTTGCCTCCACTGAAATTACCTCACCAGCAAGACTCCTCATCGAGGTCGACAGCCGTACGGACCCGGATGCCACTTGCTCAATTGCACCACTGCTCTTCAGCTCGGCTAATGCCTGTTCTATTGGCTTGAGGGAGTCAAATAGTTTGGATGTAATGCTTGGGGGCGATAGTTTGTTGAATCGGCGGAGTAACGAAATAATAGAGGTGTGCCGATAGCTCCAATCCCTTGGCAAGAGTTGCGGTGGTTCGTCATGGAAGAGCGCCGTGACGATATCAGGAATGCAACCGCCAATAGGCATCTCTCGCCGAACCTTGATGACATTGGCACGAAATGTCCCCCAGGCAGTCGCTGAGTTGAGAAGGCGCATCTGTAGCTCCTTCTCATTGGAGAATAGGGGCTGGCTTACTCGTGCAGTCGTCATCCCTGCTGTCCCTCATCTACGAGCCCAAGCAGAAGGTGCAACGCCGCCCTTGCGGTCCGCGCATCTCCTGCCTCGATGGCTGCGACGATGCAGTTCTCCAGGGCCTGTATGAGTGTAACTTTAGACACCTGAGGCCGCGGGCGGACGGGCGGCGCGTCGGTGGGGTGGGAAACGTGGCTCGTTCGCTCATCAGCACGACGAACGGACTCGACACATCTTCCTGACGAGTGCGCAGTGGCTTCCCTGCGTCTGTCGCTCCGGTGACGCAGCATGTCATCGTGGCGCACGGAGCCGCCTTCGGTTTGTGCCGCCTGCTCGTGGTCGTCAAAGGTCGTGCTTGCCTGGTCTGCGGCAACTTCCGGTTGACAGGGATGGCGCTCTCGTTTGCCGCCTGGCACAAGGCCACTGCTGATGACCGGCGGCACAAGAGGATGAGCTAAGTCCTCGGATTTACTGGCACCCCCGGCAGGAATCGGACCTGCGACCTTCGGTTTAGGAATCCTCTTCCGGGGCGTTCAGTGAGTCCTACGAAACTCACTGTTTTCGACGTAATTCCAACAGGTTGTAGGCAGCCAGGGGAGGACACGAGGGGACCGGTCTGGCCATGAGATTTGGCAGAGATTTGGCACGAAGATGTCCCTTCGCGGGAGGAAGCAGTGAGCCCCTGACAGAACCATGATTGTTGGCCTACACACCGTGTGCAGGTTCGGATCCCGAGCGGGAACGGAAACGTTGCCAGCGTGGGATTTTGCAGGGGTTCTGGTGAAGATCGAGGTTTGGGCGGGAGGGGGGTGGGGGGAGCTTGGGGGGGGCAGCGTGATCGCGTGGCTGCGGACCGGGACCGAGCCGGAGGGGAAGACGAGCATCGGGGCGCGCAGCACGCTTGTTGCAAAGCCCCCACATCGTGACGAGGCGCCCAGCCGGATGCGTTTCCTCCCCAACCTCGCCGGGAGCCTGAGCAACTCCGGTGCAGAGCGAGCTCAAGCAGCGCTCTCCGCTTCCACCCTGGCCGAGGCCCGTGCTCGATGCGTTCCCTGCCCGACCTCGCCAGGAGCCTGAACAACCGCGGCGAAACAGGTAGATGCGGCCTCAGTGGCAGTACCGAACTCGCGGTGGGGGTGCCATCAGAGTTCAAGGGAAACGTTGGGTTTCCAGCGGGTAAGGTAAGTCCCCGTGTCGCCGACGATGGCGAGACCCCTCTCGTCCGCCGGGGGATGTTCGTCTAGATGGCGGAGCTTGCCGTCGAGGGCTTCCCCGATCCTGGGCCGCACCCGCTCGCACCGGCGGCGGTGCCCAGTCTACCCGTGCGGTCGGCGTTCTCGGTATTGATTCGCCGGGCAGATCCGGCGACAGTAGCCTCTCCGGATGCGCATGAGTCTGCTCAACACCCACGTTCTGCTCGAACGCTCGGCTGGACGTGACCACGGTGCGGGGAACCACACCTCGCCCACGGCGTACTGCTATTGGTCCCGCGCGTCGCAGTATCGACCACCGCGGCGCGCGCGCGCGCGTTTTTCGGAGGAGGAGTAGCATGACCGCTCCGCTTGCTGCCCGCCTGCTTGATCGCGTCTCCGATGCCGGCGTCATGTACCACCGCCTCGTCCTGACGGTCGGTCCAGCGGGCTCCGGGAAGACGGAAGCGTTCACCGACCTTGCGGCCGCGCACGGCTGGCCGTGCATCAACGTGAACCTCAAGCTCGCGGAGCGGCTCCTCGATCTTACCCAGAAACAGCGCGCTGTTCGCGTCGCTGGTCTGCTCGATGATATCGTGAAGGCCACGTCAGCGGAGGTTGTGCTCCTCGACAACATCGAGATGCTATTCGCCGTCGAGCTCGCCCAAGATCCACTACGGCTCCTGCAGGGGTTGTCGCGCAACCGTACCATCGTCGCGTCGTGGCCGGGCACGTTCGACGGTCGAGTCCTCGCTTATGCGGAGCCGGGGCACCGCGAGTTCAAGAAGTACTCGACTCCCCAGGCCGTCATCGTAAACGCGCACGAGCCCCGACCCCTCGATGTTTTCGGCTTTTCGGAAAAGACCCTATGAAATACTCCGAGCTCATCCACTTCGAGCCCATCGAGACCGTCGTTCAGCTCCGCGAAGCGGACTCGGAGCCCGACGCGCGGCGCCTCGTCGAGACCTTCGTCATCTCGGATCGAATGGCGGAGCTGCTCTGCGACATGGTCATCCCGCAGCTCCAGTTCGCCAAGCCCGCCGACAACAAGGGGCTCCTTGTTGTTGGCAATTACGGCACTGGTAAGTCGCACTTAATGGCCGTAATCTCAGCCATCGCCGAGCACGCAGACCTTGCTACGAGCATCTCCATCGCGCGAGTCGCCGACCGTGCCGTGCAGATCGCCGGGCGCTTCAAGGTGATCCGCGCCGAAATTGGCTCGACGACGATGACGTTGCGCGAGATCGTCTGCACGGTGCTCGAGGACAACCTCAGCCGGCTAGGCGTCAAGTTCGAGTTTCCCGCCGCGGGCGACCGGCACGAGAACAAGTCAGCTTTCCAGGAGATGATGGCCGCCTTCGAGGCGGTGTACCCTGACCGCGGTCTCGTGCTCGTCATCGACGAGTTGCTCGACTACCTCCGCTCCCGAAAAGATCAAGAGCTCAGCCTCGATCTCTCATTCCTGCGCGAGCTGGGCGAGGTCTGCAAGGGCACGCGTTTTCGTTTCATCTCGGGCGTGCAGGAGAGCCTCTTCGACAACCCGCGCTTCCAGTTTGTGGCCGACACGCTCCGGCGCGTGAAGGACCGCTTCGAGCAGGTGCGCATCGCCCGCGAGGACGTGGCCTACGTCGTGGCCGAGCGCTTGCTGAAGAAAGACGCCAGGCAACAGGCGCTCGTGCGTGAGCACCTGACGAAGTTTGCCCCGCTCTACGGCTCGATGAACGAGCGCATGGACGACTTCGTCCGCCTGTTCCCCGTGCACCCCGCGTACCTCGACACATTCGAGCGGGTGTACGTCGCCGAGAAGCGAGAGGTGCTCAAGACGCTGAGCGTGACCATCCGCCGGGTCATCAACGACGAGGTGCCCCCAGATGATACTGGAGTCATCGCGTACGACTCGTACTGGGGCATGCTGCGCGATAACCCATCGTTCCGCTCCGTCCCCGAGATCAAGGCGGTCATCGACAAAAGCAGTGTGCTCGAGGCGCGCATCCAGCAGGCGTTCACGCGACCTCAGTACCGCCCGGCGGCTCTCCGGATCGTCCACGCGCTCTCCGTGCACCGCTTGACCGCCAGCGACATCTATGCGCCGCTCGGCGCTACGCTGGAGGAGCTGCGCGATGACCTTTGCCTCATGCTGCCGCTGCCGGAGCGCGAGGCGGGCTTCCTGCGCACAGTGGTCGAAACCGTGCTGAAGGAGATCCTTCGCACGGTGAGCGGGCAGTTTCTGTCGTTCAACAAGGAGAACGGCCAATACTTCATCGACCTCAAGAAGGACGTCGATTTTGACTCGCTCATAGAGAAGAAAGCCGAGGCCCTCGAAGACTCGCAGCTCGACCGTTACTACTTCGAGGCCCTACGCCGCGTCGTGCTTGAGGATCCCGACGCCCCGCCCTATGTCACGGGCTATCGCATCTGGGAGTACGAGGTGGAGTGGCGCGAACGCAAGGCGGGGCGCGATGGCTACCTCTTTTTCGGAGCACCCAACGAGCGGTCCACTGCGCAGCCGCCGCGGGACTTCTACGTCTACTTCGTCCAGCCCTTCGAACCGCCGTACTTCAAGGACGAGAAGAAGGCCGATGAGGTTTTCCTCCGCCTGAAGCAACGCGACGAAGTCTTCGATCGCACCCTCAAGCTCTACGCCGGTGCGCGGGAGCAGGCCGCGACGGCATCCGGCGTCAACAAAAAGATCTACGAGGAAAAGGCAGGTGAGCACCTGCGGACGCTCACCTCATGGCTGCGCGAGCACGTGCCGAGCGTGATGGAGGTATCCCACGAAGGGCGAAGCAAGTCGCTCCTCGACGTTGTCAGGGGTAAGCTCCCGCCGAACGCGACAGTCCGCGATTACGTGAACAGCGCAGGGTCCGTGCTGCTCGCACCGCACTTTCAGGACAAGAGCCCCGACTACCCGATCTTCAGCGTCCTCATCACGCGCCAGAACCGCGAACAGGCGGCGCAGGAGTCACTCCGCTGGGTGGCCGGCAACGTGAAGAGCAAGCAGGGCGCGGCGGTCCTAGATGCTCTCGAGCTACTAGACGGCGACGTCCTGAAGCCGCGCGAGTCACGGTACGCGAAGCACGTGCTAGAGCTGCTTTCGCTGAAGGGTCAGAGCCAAGTGCTCAACCGAACCGAGCTCGTGCAGGCAGAGTTCGGGGTCGACTATTGGACGCGATTTCGGCTGGAGCCGGAGTTCCTCGCTGTTGTCGCCGCAGCCCTCGTCCACAGCGGCGACGTGGTGATTAGCCTCGCGGGCAAGAAGATCGACGCAGCGAGCCTCGACCAGCTTGCCAAGCTGAGCGTCCGGGAGGTTAGCGAGTTCAAGCACGTCGAGCGACCGAAGGATCTGCCGCTCGGCTCGCTGCAGGAACTCTGCGACTTGCTCGGCGTGGCCCCGGGGCTCATCGTGAACCCAGCGACGCGCGACGATGCCGTCGCGAAAATCCAGCTGGCGGTTGGGGCACTGCTCGGCAAGGTCGTAACCGCTCAGGCCCGCGTGGGCGAGCTGGTGTTCTGGGGACAGCCCGTTCTTTCTGGGAAGGAACAGAACGATTGGCGAACTCGTCTCGGTGCGTTGAAGACGTTTCTGGAGTCGCTGCAACCGTTTAACACGGCCGGCAAGCTCAAGAACTTTCCGCACGACGCCGCCAGCGTTCAGGTCCAGAAGCCTGCCCTGGGCCTCACTCGGGAGGTCGAGGACCTCCTCGCACTCGTCCAGAAGGTGGCACCCCTCACGTCGTACCTCGGGAAGGCCGAGGCACTGCTGGATGCGAACCACGCTTGGCAGGAGGAGGTCCGCTCCAGACGTGCCGATCTCCTCACGAAAATCGGAAGCCCCAAGCATCGCGCGGACGCGGGCTTCCAGCGACTGCTGGGTCAGACGCTCGCCGAGCTTAAGGGGAAGTACCAGGAGGCCTACCTCGGTGCCCACGAGCGTACGCGGCTGGGTGTCAACGACGACAAGCGCAAGGTGACGCTCAGCAAAAGCCCGCGTCTCGCGCAGCTTCAGAGGCTCTCCGCCGTGGAGATGATGCCGACCCAGCAACTGCGCGATTTCGAGAATAGGCTATTCGCACTGAAGACGTGCTTCCAGCTCGGCAAGCCCGAGCTCGACGCGGACCCACTTTGTCCTCATTGCGGGTTCCGGCCTGCCGAGGAAGGGGGCTCGCCATCGGTGTCGTCGAAGATACTGGACGACCTCGACGAGGAGCTCGACCTGCTCGGGCAGGCATGGACTCAGACCTTGCTCACGAACCTTGAGGACCCGACGGTAGCAGGGAACGTCGAGCTTGTGAGCGACTCCAAGGGCAAGCGGGACGTACACTCGTTCCTCAGACTGAAGCAACTGCCGGACCCGGTTACGCCAGCGTTCGTGAAGGCGCTGCAAGAAGTGCTGAGCGGCCTCCTGAAGGTTATCTTGACCCCAGCAGACCTTCGAAATGCCCTCGCCGATGGTGGGCTGCCGTGCACCGTCTCGGATCTGCGTGCGCGATTCGAGCGGCATCTGACGGTGCTAACCCAGGGCAAGGACGCGTCGAGGGTGCGCGTGGTGATCGAGTGAATGGAGACGTGAAAGTGGCGAAGAAGGCTCAGCCTGTGAACGGTGATCTCTTCATCGAAGAGTCGGGGCAACTGCGGATAGCCAACAAGTCTGTCGAGCAGCGGGCACTCGAGAGGCCCCCGGTCGAGTGCCTCGGCTTGACATTTGAGAGCGAGGAGGCGCGTCGCGCGTATTTCCTGGATAAGCTACGTGAGAAGCTTGGCGACCCAAGCTTTCGTAACACGCCAGGTTTTCCGAAAGCCGACGACGATGCGATCCTCCGGTTGAGCGACCCTCCCTACTTCACTGCATGCCCTAATCCGTTTATCGGAGAGCTGCTTCAAAGGACAGGTTCTTGTGTAGGTGCTTCTGGACCTGCATTGATTCACAAGCCATTCGCATTCGACGTCACTGAGGGTAAGCAAGACCCGGTTTGCATGGCGCACACATACCACACAAAGGTCCCCTATCGAGCTATCGTGCGCTACATTCTTCACTACACAAAGCCTGGCGACGTCGTCTTGGATTCCTTTTCGGGCACTGGGATGACTGGTCTCGCAGCCCAAATTTGCGGCGCCCCCGACCCAGATTTCCGCAACACGATCGAGGAGGAATGGAGGACTGCTGGCTTTGGTGCTCCGACCTGGGGCAGACGATTCGCAGTCCTTTCGGACATCTCTCCTTTTGCCACTTTCCTCGCGCATAACTTCAACGCCACCCTGGATGTCACTACGTTTGAACAGGAAGCCCAGCGGATCGTTGCTGAGACTGAGAAAAAGTACGGTTGGGTTTACGAGACAGATGGCGGTCGCACTGCAGCGCGCGGCTCGCTTCAATATGTAATTTGGTCGGAATCAATATTTTGCGAGTGCGGCCGGGAGATTCTCTTCTGGGACCCGCCAAATCCCGCTGGAACGCTCCCCGAGCCCGAAACCGTGTTCAAATGTCCTGCGTGCGGGGCGAACGTCGTGAAACGGAGTGCGCAACGTGCAACAACGACGTTCGTAGACAGCGTGCTAAACACGCCGGTGACTCAGAACAAGCAGACCCCGGTGTTCGTTGAGGCGCGCGTTGATGGGGCGACCCTGAGGAAGCGACCTTCCGCGTTTGACATGCAGCTATTTAAGAAGGTTGAAGCGGAACCCATTTCGAACTACGTCCCAATGCAGCCCATGATGTTCAAGGGTGCGGAATGGGGGGATATGTTTCGTGCCGGCTACCACTTCGGCATCACGCATGCGCATCATTTCTGGACAAGGCGAAATCTTCTCGTCCTTTCGGAACTCTTCGAGCGTGCTGCAAAGTCTATGCATCCACGTGAAATGCTATTCCTGTGCACTTCTCTCGCGGTCAAGACTGGAAGCCGCATGCACAACGTTGGGTTCAAGGGAGGAAAAATCAACCTTGCCGGTCAAATTTACAATACGCTTCAACTCACCAGCGTAAGCGCTGAACGCAACCTTCTCGTTCTGGCCCGTGGAAAGCTGGAAGACATCAAGAGCGTCTTCTCGATTCAAAAAACTCCAGATTCGACCTTCATATCCACGAACTCCGCGACCGCACTCCTGGGTTTGGCGGACGGCTCAGTGGACTATGTGTTTATTGACCCGCCATTTGGCGACAACATCATTTACTCGGAGTTAAGTTTTCTATACGAATCTTGGCTTCGCGTATTCACTGATACGAATCAGGAGGCGATAATCTCATCGGAACAATCGAAAGGGTTGCCCGACTATCAAGCGCTCATGGTGAGGGCCTTCAAGGAACTATTTCGAGTGCTAAAGCCAGCCCGATGGCTAACAGTCGCGTTTCATAATAGCAAGAATTCGGTTTGGAATGCCATCCAGGAGGCGCTTGGGCAAGCCGGGTTTGTGGTTGCCGATGTGAGGACGTTGGACAAAGGACAAGGTACGTACAAGCAGATGACTACCGCTGGCGCTGTTAAGCAAGACCTCGTTATCTCCGCTTATAAGCCGAGCGATGGTTTCGTCAGGGAATTCGTATTGCGCTCCGGCACGTCGGACTCCGCTTGGCAGTTCGTTAGGGAGCACATGAGATACCTCCCCGTGTTCGTAGGTTCCGGCGCGAACGCAGCCATGATTGCGGAGCGACAGCCATTTTTGCTGTTCGATCGGATGGTGGCGTTCCATATACGCCTTGGAGTCGCTGTACCCATGGGAGCGAGCGAATTTTACGCGGGTTTGTCTCAGCGATTTGTAGAACGAGATGGAATGTACTTTCTTTCGGACCAAATTGCTGAGTACGACCGAAAGCGGAGTGCCGTTACGGAATTGCGTCAACTTGACCTTTTCGTCAGTGACGAGGCGAGCGCGGTCCAGTGGCTCCGCCAGCATCTTCAGCGAAAGCCGCAGACGTTTCAAGAGTTGCAGCCTCAGTTCATGCGCGAACTTCAGTCTTGGGCGAAACACGAGCGAACGATTGAGTTGCGCGAGATGCTTGAGCAGAACTTTCTAGTCTACGATGGACGAGAGCCTGTGCCTACTCAGGTGCATTCGTACCTGTCCAGCAATTACAAGGAGCTTAGGAATCGCGACAAGGATGATCCTGAACTACGGGAGAAGGGCAAGGACCGCTGGTACGTACCCGATCCGACCAAGCAATCTGACCTTCATAAGTTGCGCGAGCGGGCGCTTTTGCGTGAATTCGAGGAGTACAAGGCAAGTACGCCAAAGAAGCTCCGGCAGTTCCGCACCGAGGCATTGCGAACTGGTTTCAAGGCGGCCTACGACGCTCGGGATTATAGGACGATCGTCAGCATTGCTAAGCGAATTCCAGAGGCGGTTCTCCAAGAGGACGAGAAGCTCCTAATGTACTATGACGTCGCAAGTATGCGTCTCGGAGAAGAGTAGGGTCACGATGCTCATCGGAAAGCACTTGTATCACGGAGACCTAGGCGCACATTTTCGAGTTCTTTGGAGAGCTAAGTGACTACTGTGGCGAAGAACACGGATACCCAGGCCAAGCTACGTCGAGGCGCCGCCGTCTATCCGCAACCAGTGGCGATGGCGGTCGGACGCCTCGCTCGTGCCCGCAACGACGCGGAATGTGCAGATGGCTGTCTGAAGGCGGCCGAAGTACTGGCTCGGTATCTCGCCGGTATTTGCGTGTCGTCCTTCGCTGCCCGCGAGAGCGCTTGCTCGGATGGGCGCGCGCTTGCGCCACTCGCGGGGGACCTATCTTTTGGGCGCTTCTTGCAGGTTGTGCAGCAGGTCTCCGCGATGGACGTCGAGCATCCATGCCGCTCACTTCTCGCGCCCTTTCGTTCAAAGGGTAAGGGGGCCCAACGTACAAGCGGAATCGCTGACGTCGTCCTCGTGAGTCTTCTAAATTTGCGAAATGAGATCGGGCACGACTTGGTTGGGCTTGGCGCCGCCCGCGCGACCGCCATTGTGCAAGAGCACCGTCCCGTCGAGCGTTTTGTTGAGGCGTTGGACGCTCTGGAGGGGCTGCTTTCATGTCCGCTGTTCGTGATCGACCAGCAACGACTCGAGCGCCGACGCGTCTGGGCTGTGCGAATGTGGCTCATGGGCGATTCTCCGGATCCGGATCCCGAGGAGGTCGAAGTCGAGAATCTAGGCGTCGAGGAGACGAGGGTTCCGTACGTGGCAATTGATGAGCGGCTTCTGCGCTTGGATCCGGTGCTCGCCTGGGCCGTGGTTCCAGCGCGACAGCGGTACAGTATACTCGTGGTCGACGGGGTGACAGAGAAAGGCCTCCGGTATCAGACATTGGATCCGGTGGAGGTCGAACGAAACGGGGCATCCGCATCGAGTCTGGCGGAGCTCGTGGCCGGCCAGCTTAGGCCCGCCGAGCGAGTATTGCTCACCCAAGGTCGGAAGCTTTCTAGTGCTTGGCGAGAACGCAAGGGGCGTCTCGAGGACGCGCTTCAACGGATTGATGGCACGCTGCCCTGGGAGGACTTCGACGCGACGACGCTACAGTGGTACGCGTCGCGCCTCCCCTCCAACGGTTCGGGAAACATGCAGGCACACATCACTGAGCTTCTCTTTGACGGGCGCCGAAGCTTCTCGGTAGAGGAGATCCGGCAGATCCAAATACTCTTTGGGACCGAGGGGGTTGTCCGCCGCCTCATCGGGCGTGGGGTACTGGACCTTCGCGTGCCTGGAGAAGGCGACCAGCGTTGGGCCGAGCGCGTAGAGACCTCTTCGAATATCTTGGCGAGCCTTCGAGTCGCGGTGGATTTTCTTATACGGCATCTTCACATCGAGGGCTCGTCCGTCGACAAGCTTTCTGAGACAACGGGGTCCGCCGACTACCTGGCGATGCGCGAGGCCCTGGTAAATCTATTCATCCATCAGGACTATGGAGACGCACGCGCGGCGGCCCAAGTTGAGATTGGGCGCCAGCGCGCGACGTTCTTTAACATGGGGCACTCGTTGCTCGCTGCAGAGCAACTCGTCGAGGGTGGCAAAAGTCAGGCTCGCAACCCCCTGATCGCAAGGGCGTTGAGACTCATCGGTTTTGCTGAGCTCGCAGGTTCAGGAATCAGTGCGCTTCAGCGAGCTTGGCGCCAATCCAATCGCCGGCCGCCACGGTTTGAGACCAGTCGGGAAAATAATGCCTTTACCGTGCAACTGGATTGGCGCGAGTTGGTGAATGCATACGATGAATTTTGGAAAAGCCGCATCGGCGCACGGCTTACGCCGGATCAAGCCACAATTCTCAATATGGCCCTTGATCCTGCGGGTATCACTCCCGTAGCGGTGGTGTCTGGTACTGGATTGACTCTCAATGATGCCCAGGCGGCAATCCGTGTGCTTGTCGGGCAGGTTCTTCTGACGGAACGCGAGGGCACGTACTTCATCGCCGATCACTTGCGGGAAATTGCCACGTGAAGTCTACGCAGGGAAGCGCTGAAGAGCGCACAAGTATAGCAGTTGCGACACTGCCGTGGATCGTTGTGCGAGAGACACATGGGCTCCTCTGGTACTACGATGTCGCGCGCATGTGTCTCGGAGGGGCGTAAGGCGGCATGCACGTTGGCGAGTGGTGGCACAGCCTCGACTACGACGAGCCTTGCCGTATCGTCGGCATCGAGGTGCTGTGGAACCACACAACATGCGTGGTCTGGCTCCCGCGCCGTGCCAATACGCTCCGCACCCTTCAGAGCCGACTAGCGCCGCTCCGAACTACTGAAGCCAACCTGCTCGATCTCCTTAGCTTCATCAGCGCCGCGGCGCGCATTGCCGACGCCCTTGAACGTGACGCTCTGATCGCGCCGCTCGAGGGCAACGTCATCCCATTGCCTCACCAGCTCCACGCCCTCCAGCGCGCCTTGTCCGGTGATCGCGTCCGGTACCTGCTCGCAGACGAAGTCGGTCTCGGCAAGACGATCGAAGCTGGCCTCATCCTCCGCGAGCTGAAGATCCGCGGCCTGGTTCGGCGGGTGCTCGTGGTCGCGCCCGCCGGTCTAGTCAGTCAGTGGGTCAGCGAGATGAAGACGCATTTCAACGAAGACTTCCGACTCATGCTACCGGTCAATCTCGCGATGATCCGCCAGGTCGCGGGACTTGATGAAGTCGAGAACCCCTGGCGCACCTACGACCAAGTCGTCTGCCCCCTGGATTCCGTGAAGCCTCTCGAGGCCCGTCGTGGCTGGAGCGGTCAGCAGCTCGCCCGCCACAATCGCGAGCGCTTCGAGGACCTGGTCTCCGCGAGCTGGGACCTCATCATCGTCGACGAAGCCCACCGGCTCAGTGGGAGCACCGAACAGGTCGCTCGCTTCAAGCTCGGAGAAGCGCTCGCTGAAGCGGCGCCGTACCTGCTGCTGCTCTCGGCCACGCCGCACCAGGGCAAGTCGGACGCCTTCCGGCGGCTCATTGGCTTCCTTGACCCCGATGCGCTCCCGGTCGGCGGCGCCGTGTCGCGAGAGAACGTAGCCCCTTACGTCATCCGTACCGAGAAGCGCCGCGCGATCGATGCGCAGGGAGCGCCCTTGTTCAAGCCGCGACACACGCAGCTCGTGCCCATCGCCTGGGGGCCGTCGCATGCGGAGCAGCAAGCGCTCTACGAGGCGGTGACTGAGTATGTGCAGGATGGATACAACAGGGCGCTACGCGAGAAGCACAACGCCGTTGGGTTCCTAATGATTTTGATGCAGCGGCTGATCACGTCGAGCACGGAGGCGATCCGCACGGCGCTAGAACGACGCCTACAGGTGCTCGAGCTTCCCGCCGGGCAGCTCTCGCTATTCCCGGAAGACATCGCTGACGACTGGTCCGCTCTGGATGGGCAAGAGCAGTTCGACACGGTTTTGAAGGCTCGCCTTAAGGGACTCAAGAACGAGCGCCAAGAGGTGGAGCTGTTACTCTCGGTGGCACGGCGCTGCGAGGCGCGGGGACCCGATGTAAAGGCGCTCGCGCTCCTTGATTGCGTGCAACGACTGCAGCGGGAGGACAACGATCCTTCGTTGAAGGTCCTGGTCTTCACCGAGTTCGTTCCCACTCAAACGATGCTTGCCGACTTCCTGCGCCAGCGCGGCTTCAGCGTCGTGTGCCTGAATGGCTCGATGTGCCTCGATGAGCGGCGTGAGGTGCAGCGACGGTTCGCCGCGGATGCGCAGGTGCTGGTCTCCACGGATGCGGGCGGCGAGGGCCTGAACTTGCAGTTCTGCCACGTGGTCGTGAACTACGATCTGCCCTGGAATCCGATGAAGCTCGAGCAGCGCATCGGGCGCGTCGACCGCATCGGACAGAAGCACATCGTCCGGGCCCTCAACTTCGCGCTGGAGGACACGGTCGAGCTCCGCGTGCGCGCGGTCCTTGAAGAGAAGCTGAAGCTCATCCTCGAGGAATTCGGGGTCGACAAGCTTGGCGACGTGCTCGATTCCGAGGAAGGCGGCGCTCCCTTCGAAGATCTTTTCGTGCAAGTCGTCCTCTCGCCCCAGGATGCTGAGCGGCGGGCCGCTGCGTTGGTCGAGGACATTCGGCGAAAGGCCGAGGCCGGCCGGGAGGGGACCAAGCTACTGAACCCAACGCCGCAGCTCGATCCCGGCGCCGCGCAGAAGATCGCGAGTCATCAGATGTCGTTCTGGACCGAGCGCCTGACTCTCGCCCATCTCCGAAGTCAGGCGGGTGCTGCCGTTGAACGAGCCGAGGTGGGCTACAACCTTCGCTGGCCGGACGGGCACGAGGTCAAGAGCGCGGTTTTCACCCGCAGGAATGCTGAGCCGCCCGGAGCCGTTCATCTATCGCTCGAAGACGAGCACATCCGGGCGCTGACGACGCAGCTTCCAGTGTTCGCGCCCGGGCAACCCATCCCGACAATGCTCGTTCCCGGCGTCTCGGACAAAGTGTCTGGCGTCTGGTCCTTGTGGCGGATCAGTCTTCAGACCAGCGACGGCCGAGAGCAGCGGTGTATGGCGCTCTTCGTGAGCGACGACGGTCGTGTTCTCGGCCCCACCGCGCGTACCATCTGGGACCGCCTCATCGCTCTCCCCGACGATCTGCGCCTGAACGCGACTGTCCTCGTGAAGGAGGCCGCCGTTTCGACGTTCGAGATGTCACGGTTTGCGGCGGAGGCGCATGGCGGAACCGTTTTCGACGAACTGGCGGGAGCCCACCGCGAAAGCATCCGACGTGAGCGCAAGAAGGGTAGCCATGCATTCACGTCGCGGAAGCGGGTTATCGAGCGCATGGGTTTGCCACATGTTAGGGCGCGCAGGCTGGCGCAGCTCGTGGAGGAGGAGCGCGCCTGGTCCGCGGGACTGGCAGCGCGTGAGGCTGCGCTACCCGAACTCACAGCGATCGTGCTCATGCGCGTCGCTCGTCAGGATCAACCATGACGAGCTGGCGGGACCCGATCCTCTCGCACTTCACGCCGGAGATAGCGGCCGTATCAAGACTTACGATCGTTGCCGATCCAGACCAACTTCTCATGGAGCGGGGCATCGTCGACGGCGTTCGCGAGCGTGGCTTCGAGATCCTGGCCTTCGATGATCATGCGGTATTCCGCTACGCCTACGAACAGCGCTTCCGGCGCGTCTGGGATCGCGGAAAGCCGACCAAGCTCGTGGTCGTGCTGCGAGCCCCACGCGCCGAGCTCGATTGGTTACCCTATGATCTGCTCCAGGAAGCCAAGCGCGAGTCGCGGATTCTCTCGTTCAGCGTAGCCGAACTCTTTCCGAACTTGCAGCCTCATGTGATCGCCGATCTCGATCGCAATGAACTAGAAGCCGTTCATGCAGCCCAAGCGTTGCACCAGCCAGGGCCACTCGGCGTCAATGCCACGCGGGAGTTTCTTCTCCGTCATGTGTTTGAGGTCGTCCCAGAGCTCATCCGGGCGCCGTCGGACCTGCTTCGTGTTCTCTTGAGGCGCCACCACAGTGGACGCGTGTTTCCCGCGTCACTAGACGAGCACCTGATTCGACAGCTGAAGAACAGCCGTCGATGGGACGCTTGGCCGCTAGACCAGATTGTTCCCAATCGTGCGGGCTTTCTCGGCTTTCTCCAGGAGCGCTGGCCGATCTTCGTGAAGCAGAACCGCTTCCCGCAGCCGGACACGTTGGCCGAGCCTCCCGCTTCGGACCCCTGTGGGCTACGCTACCCGGGGCCGACCGACCTTCCCTTCGACCATGACGATGTTCGTGTCTACATGGACAACCTCTTCGTAGAGGGCCTTCTCACCCCGACGAAGGCGGTCTCCAAAGCGAGCGTTAGGGGGACCTGGTTGGCCGTGGGCGTGAGCGGCGACGAGGCCGCACGCGGCCGTAAGCTGCTCGACCTTCTAGAAGACAAGTTTCCTGGTGCCGACTCGGATCACCATCAATGGCTCCAGGCGGCACAACGCTGGGGAGAGGCGCTGGCGGTGCGATGGGCGCTCAAGCCTACGCTTGCCGAGCCCGAGCACCTACGTTTCGAGACTATGCACGAGCGCATCGAAGCCGCGTTCCAGGGGTGGCTTCAGTCGCACTATGCGTCGCTGTCTAGTCTAGCGCCGTGGCCCCGGCCGGTGATGGTGCACCACGTGCTGCGGTTCCTCGCGCACTCAGTGACGGGCACCTCTCCAGCCAAGCGGGCACTGATCGTCGTCGATGGCCTTTCGCTAGACCAGTGGGCCGTAATCCGTCCGGAACTCCCCGTGGGCACGTGGTTGATGGACGAGAACGCTCTCTTCGCGTGGGTGCCAACGCTCACGTCAGTCTCGCGCCAGTCGATCTTTGCTGCCGATCCACCTTTCTTCTTCGCTTCCAGCATTGGAACGACGAGCAAGGAGGAGCAGCACTGGTCACGGTTCTGGGAGGACCACGGGCTTCGAAAGAACGAGATCGCGTATTTGTGCCAGAAAGATCAGGAGCACGACGACCTCTTGCTGGAACGCGTCCGCGAGCACGCAGAACAACCGAAATGCAAAGCCTTGGCGATCGTTGTGGGCACTGTCGACCAGATGCTACACGGCGTGGTGACCGGCACGGACGGGCTGCACGCGAGCGTGCGCCACTGGGCCCAGCGGGGGTGGCTCGCGAAGCTCCTCGGGATGCTGCTCGACGCAGGCTTCGAGGTCTCGCTCACTGCCGACCACGGGAACATCGAGGGCCAAGGCATTGGCAAGCCGAATGTCGGTGAAACGGTGGAGCAACGTGGTGAGCGCGTTCACGTGTTCCGGGATGATCGCACGCGCGACAACGTCGCGGGACAGTATCCAGGAACTATCGTGTGGCCAACGATCGGTCTGCCAGACGAGTATCTGTCCTTGATCGCTCCTGCCCGTCGAGCGTTCATCAACTCGGGGAAACGAGCGGTCGTCCACGGCGGCGTATGCGTGGAAGAGGTCATCGTCCCGTTCGTTCGAATTACGAGGACGCCATGACCCAGGGAGAGCGACGAACGATCGGGTTTGACCGTCCGGTTCAACTCGAGTGGCTCGATGCCCTGGCCTATCGACTCGCCGCTGGAGCTTCCGCCAAGGAGGCTCGCGAGGTCATCTGGAACCTGCTCGACGGCGTCGTCGCCGGAGAGACGCTCCAGAGCGCCCGGGGGAAGACTCTCACTGTCGTCTCACGCATTTGGTTGACCGTGCCACCCGGCGTGAGCCCAATGCGCGACGCCGCGTTGTTGCTGATCCGTCATGCCTCTGTGGAGGAGCGCCAGGCTATCCACTGGGCGCTGATGTCGGCAGCGTACACATTCTTCGTTGACCTCGCATCGAGCATCGGCAAACTTATCGCGCTAAACGGTGAAATCTCGCTGTCGCAATTGACGCGGCGGCTGGTCGAGGTCTGGGGCGATCGCTCGACCTTGCGACCCGCCGCGCAGCGCGTTGTGCGGTCGATGATCCGGTGGGGCGTGCTGCGGGAAGGCGAGCGACCGGGCCAATACCTTCCGCCTACCAAGCGCATCGTCGTGTCGGCGGAGGTCTCTGAGCTTCTGCTCGAAGGGCTCCTCCTTGCCGCGGGAAGAGGAGGCATGCCGCTCAGCCAACTTCTCATGCATCCGGCCGCGTTCCCATTCGAGCTTCGATTTGATCCAACCCGCCTGCGGAAGAGCGCGCGGCTGCGGCTTCACCGGCAGGGGGACCAAGCAGATTATGTCGAGCGCGAGGAGACGCGACCGGCGTCATCCGCCAGGGCAATACCGAAAGAGCGACCAAGGGCAGCGAGGCGAGGGGGCTAGCATCGAAGCGAGTCATGGGGCCTCGAGAGCGTACGGAGGTGTTGCGGGCGCGAGACGTGGGGGCGTTGGAGGGCGTATCCTGAGGCGCTCAGGGGGCGGGCGGTTGCGTATTTTCACGAGCGGCGCGAAGAGGGCGCGCTCCGTGTTCGCGCGGCGGATCCTAGACATGGTCCGGCTTCCTCGCTGTATCGTGAGATGTCATACGTATCAAGAACCTGCCAGAGCAACACGGATTATGCTCCCCCACCTCACCGTCCCCCGCACCACCCCCGACCTCGACGGCCTCGCCTGTGCCATCGCGTACGCCGAGCTCCTCCTTGCCGAGTCGATCCCCGCACGCCCTTGGATCGCCGGCTCTCCCGACCCCGAAGCCCGCTTCGTCGTCGACCAGCTGGGCATCCCCCTCGACCACACGCCGCCGCCAAACGACTGCGCCTTCATCCTCGTCGACGCCAGCGACCTCCGCGGCATGCCCCCGTCGCTCGACCCTCTCCGCGTCGTCGAGGTCATCGACCACCGCCTGCACCACCGCGCCGCCGAGCTCTTCCCGAACGCCGCCCTCTGCATCGAGCCCGTCGGCGCGGCAGCGACCCTCATCGCCGAGCGTTACCCCTCGCTCGGCATCCCCCCGTCGCCCCTCGCCGCGCAGCTCCTCCAGGCCGCGATCATGTCCAACACCCAGGCCCTACGCGGCACGATCACCACCGAGCGCGACCGCGCGGCGTACCGCACCCTCGCGGCGCTCTTCCCGCTCGACGACGCGTTCATCGCAGCCCAGTTCGACGCTCGCCGGCGCGCCATCCTGCTCGACCTGCGCGCCGCCATCGCGCTCGAGCGCAAGGACTTCGATCACGCGGATGGCGCCTACATCCTGTCGCAGCTCGAGTTCCCGGGCGCGCGGCATCACGTCGACGACTGCTTGCCCCACGTCGAGCAGCTCGGCTCGCGAGCCATGCTGAACCTCGTCGACGTGGAGGACGCGGTCTCGCTCCTGCTCGTCCCCGATCCGACCTGCCGCGCGTGGGTCTCCCGTCGCGCGGGCCTTCACTTCGACGGCCCTGTCGCAATCTCGCCTGGTATCCTGCTTCGCAAGCAGATCGTCGCCCGACTGGAGGGGCGGTCATGACGCGAGCAGAAAATTGGAAGAACGCAGGCCCCGGTGGGCTCCCCGTGCCCTTGAACGTCTCGTGGCACCTCTGGCCCGACTGCGATCTCGCATGCACCTACTGCTACGCGACGTTCCGCGACATTCCGCGGACGCTCAGCAAGAAAGAAGCGATCCGCGTCCTCGATCTGTTTCGCGAGGCCGGGACGGAGAAGGTCACGTTCGTCGGCGGCGAGCCGCTGCTCTGTCCGCACATCGAAGAGCTCATCGCGCACGCGAAGAGCATCGGCCTCGTGACCATGCTCGTGACGAACGGCACGCGGCTCGCCAAGGAGCAGCTGCTTCACCGGATCGTGCCGCTGCTCGACTGGGTCTCGCTCAGCATCGACGGGAGCACGCCCGAGCTGATGGCCGAGATGGGCCGAGGAAATGCGGCCTTCTGGAAGCATTGTATCCGCTGCTGGAAGAAGCTCTCCGAGTACCCGCACCTCCGCCTGAAGATCAACACCGTGGTGACCCGGCAGAACGTGCACGATGACATGCGCGCGCTCATCCGCGAGCTCCGCCCCGCGCGCTGGAAGGTGTTCCAGGTGCTGCCGGTGAAGGGCCAGAACGACGGCAAGGTCGAGCCTCTGCTCATCAAGCGGGAAGAGTTCGACACCTACGTCGCTCGGCACCGCGAACTCGACGCGGAAGGGCTCGGGCCCGTCGCCGAGGACAATCGCGCGCTCACGGGCACGTACCTCATGCTGGATGCGCTGGGCAGGCTCTTCAGCAACAAGACGGGCGAGCACGTTTACACGGAGTCGGTGCTCGACGTGGGTGTCTGGGAGGTCGTGCGGCAGGTGGGCTGGGACGTGGAGGGGTTCCTCGAGCGGGGCGGGATTTACGGCTGGAAACACGACGCCATCCGTCCCGCAGCCGAGGCGCTCGTCCCGCTGCGACGCCGCGGACCGGGCTAAAGCTTGCGCAGCGTCGGAGCAAATCCCGGGCTGACGTCGAGGACCACACGATCGCCGTCGGACACTTCCTGTCGCACGTTTGGCAGGATGAACCCCGGCACGCCGTGCTCGCGCATCACCACGGCGAGGTGGCAGAGCAACGAGCCCTCCTCGAAGACCATCCCGAGCGTGCCGGGCGGCGCTGCGTAGACGATCTCGTCGAGCACGTGGAAGGGCCTTCGCGCCACGAGGATCAGCGGCTCGCCAGCGCCTCCGCTCGCGGCGCTGCGCGTGTTGTGGATGTGGCGCTCGATGCTCGCGCGCACAGCGCTCGGGTCGTGATCGACGAACTGCACGCGACCGACGACGCGCCCCTCGCAGATCACGTCGTCGCGCAGAGAGCGGGGAGCAACCGCGTTGCCCTCGTAGAGATCCACCAGGAAAAATTCGCCCGCAGGCGTATAGCCGAACTCGATCCCGGCCTTGGGATGATGCGTCGCGAGCCGCTGGGCGATATCGAAGATCTGCTTCCTCTCGGCGGGCGAGAGCTCGGGAGGGTCGTCGACGGGTTCTTCCCGAACGTTCCCATGCTCGACGACCGCCTGCGTTGCCTGTTTTCCGAGACGCACGGATCGCACTACGCCGCCGGGGCCGATCCGGTAGGTCGTCGCGTCGGCGATGCCCTTGCTGATGAAGTGGCCATGCACGATCTCGACGACCACGTCGCCCTCTTCGCGTCGGACCGCGATACCCGTCCGCGCCGTGGGTTGCAGCTCCTTGAGCAGGAACGCGAACCACGCGTCGTGTCCTGAAAGCTCCTCGATCAGTGCCCGAATGCAAGCCTCGGCAGCGTTTCCTGCGCCAAACTTTCGGACGATCTTGTCTTGCCAGCGAAAAGGGACGAGCAGCACCGCAATGAGCTCTCCCCACGAGCGCAAAGCCTCCGCTACCGCCGCAACATGCTGGGCCTCAGGCTTCTGGCACACCGCGACAAAGCCTCGCGAGATCGGGATGTCGAGCTCCTCTGCGAGGAGCCGAAGCGTCACCTTGTCATGCCGCCGAACAGCATCCGGCAAGCGCGCCGCATGCGCTCGATCCACGGGAACGAGCTCGATCCCCGGCTCGCCACGAAGTCCACGAAGGCCGGTGATCGGTCGGGCTTGCAGCGCGATCACGTCGTGGTTCACGAGCGCCCATTCGACGTCCGTGGGCCCTCCCACGGCCTGCTCTGCACGACGCGCGAGCTTGTCGAGGGCGTCGAGCCCATCGACGCCGAGGCGCGCCGCGACGGCCTGTCGGCCTTGCTCATCGAGCGAAACACGCAGCTCCGGCGCGGCGCCGTCGACCAGATTGCGCAGATGTCCCTGCACGACCTCGATCACGGCTGCACCAACACCGTCGCGCGGATCCCTCGTGAAGAGCAGCCCGGACCATTGCGGGTGAATCATCTGCTGAACGATGACGGCAGGGAGTCGTTCAGCGGCTTTTGCAGCCTGGGCCCGCATGGATCGCCCTGAGCTTCGGCACCTTGCAATGGCCTCGAGCACGCGCGCGGCCGTCGCTTCGACATCGAGCTCGGATTCGAAGAGCCCCGCGAGGGATCGAGCACCGCCGTCCTCGAGCGCCCCCGACGAACGGACCGCGACCGTCACGCAGCCGGACCGCTCGACGAGCGCGCGCAAGGCTTCGGCGATCTCCGCCTCGGAAGGCTCCTCGCCCGCGAGAACCACAAACCCATCGGGCACGGCCACGCCGAGGCTCCGCAGCCGGAACAACCCCGCCGCCTTCCCGCCAACCCGCTCGGGCACGCTCCCGGCTCCGAGCTCGACATATGCCGTCACGAGGCCCCCGCGCTCAGCAACTCGCGCACGTACGCCTCCACGGCGGAGGAAAACCGCGCGCCGTCGACGCCCGCCCTGCGAAGCTCGACGATGCGAGCCGCGAGCGGGGAGGCGAATCGTTCCATGTAACTCTTGATCTGCGCCGGCTCGAAGAGCGGCCGCCCATCCGTCCCGGCGTCGTTCCCGCTCATGACGCAACGGAGCTGGCGATCTCCCTCTTTCCAATCATCGCCGAGCAGATCGGCCATCTCCGCCTCGGTCCGCACGTGGTGAATGGGAAACTGGTGATTGATTCCGTGGTCCTTCGAGAACCGCAGATAAGCGTCGACCGCCTCCACGGTCTGGTTGGCCTTGCGGCGCGCGCCGTGGTGGAGCTCCTTTTCGCCGGAGATGAGAACCTTCGCGCCGAGAGCCTCCCCCAGGACAGCGCGCATTGCATAGAAGTGAAGGTGGCACCCGAGGCAGGGCGTGAAGAAGCCGAACGTACGGGAGAGATCATTCAGGAAACGCGCGTTGAGCATCCGCCAGAAATCGACGTCCTCCAGGCAAAACCACGGTGTCACGCGCACGCCCGGGAACGCGCGACCCACGTGGTCGCGCATCCGCACCCAGTTGTCGTCGTAGACGCTCCAGTTGCCGTACCTCGTCGGCACGACGTCGGCGACCGGGATCAAGGTCGCGACCTCGCGCCCGCGGAGCCACGCCATGGCCGCGGCCACGCTGTCGCGTCCGGCGAAGTCTGCGAGGACGAGCGGCATCGGGGCGCCCGCGAGGCTGTCAACGACGTCCGGCGGCAGAAACTCCTCGATGGTCCGCTTCCCAGCGAGGGCGTCGCACAGGTCGACGAAGCGAACACGGCGGGGAACGTGGTCGTACATGGGGGAAGCTCCGATCTCCAGGACGCCTCACCAGGATGGCGCACACCCGCCAGCCCTGCGGGAACTTGGCATGATGGCAAACCACGCAGGGGAGGTCAAACCCTCGTCTGTCGGCGGGCGGCTGGCCGCACACTTGGATCGGTCGGGGTCGGAAGGGGACCACTACTCCCTCGTGCTACAAGGCAACCTCATGCCGCGCTCATCCCTCTCACGGGCATCGACACCCTCATCGCCAGGCTGAGCTCGCCAGGGGAGCGCGCGCTGGCGACGGAGGAGCTCGCGCGAATGGGTCCGTCAGCGATTCCGTACCTCGTGGATGCTGCCAGGGGGACATGGAGGAACGCTTGGGGCGCTTCCTGCGAGAACGACCAACAGATCCGCTCCGGAGCTGTGATCGCCTTCCGCAAGATGGGGGCGGCGGCATCGGAAGCGTTGCCCGCGCTCATCGCTCTCCTATCGCACCCGTCTGCCCCACTTCGCCGGGAGCTGGTTCATGCCTTCGCCCTCATCGCAAAGGGGAGCAACGAAGCGGAGGCTGTGGAGCAGTGTGCGGCGGCGCTTGTGCAAATGCAGAATGATCCGGATGTCGAAGTGCGCTACGAGGCCATGTGCGCCATCCGTGGGCGGGTGCCTGTACGTGAATTGTGAGGACGGCACGGACGCACGCCCCACCCCCTGCGATTGATGCCGCCCGCAGCTCGTACTCCACCATCTGCCGCCCGAGCACCCGCCCCGGGCGAGTCGATGACCTGCTCGTGCCAGCGCACGTGCACCGTCTCGTACATCGACAACAGCACGCCCCAGACCACGTGTCGCCGCACGATACGTGGCTCAGTGCGGACGCGGAAAGACAAGTCGGATTCAGGCGCGTCCACTCGGATCAGGGTATGTCGTCCGCGTCGACGAGGCCGAAGCGGACCTCCGCGGCCTCGACCTCAACGGCCTCCAGCCGAACAATGTAACCTGTCGGCAAATGGGTGAATGCTCGTGGGATAAGAGCCATGGTGCGACCAGGCAAGTCTGGTCCGAAAGGAATGAGATGCGATAAACTCATGAAATTCGGTTTGCCGTCCGGCGGGTGCGATCCCCGCCCGGCCAAGGGTGGCCCGCCCAGGCCGGTAGCGAGCCTTGCGACGGTCACGGTAACGCGGCCGGCGATGCGTAGGTGCG
The DNA here is from genome assembly GCF_028369105.1 of Polyangium mundeleinium. Classification (NCBI taxonomy): domain Bacteria; kingdom Pseudomonadati; phylum Myxococcota; order Polyangiales; family Polyangiaceae; genus Polyangium; species Polyangium mundeleinium. The sequence goes on from NZ_JAQNDO010000001.1 coordinate 1,430,021, forward strand.
CGAGCGTGCGGGCCGTGGGGAATGCAGCCACGAAAATTATAATCATTCCGGGGGCCGAGGGCGTCATTGCACCCGAAGGCGACGGTGAACTTCCCAGAAGTGGGCAAGGGAAGGGCACTCCCGGCGGGGTGTACGACCACGGCACGTAGGAAGGGGACGGTCCAGAGACCTGGGAGACCCGCGTTCCTCTTCGGGAACAACCGGTGCCACGGAGACCCGGTGATCAATCTCCGACGCGCCGCGCGCTTGCGGATACGCGCGCGGCCGGCCGAAGCCATGCTCGTGGCTCTGCACAGAAGAAGTATTCGCACCGAGGTAGGCAGCAGGCAAGGGACAACCGGAGCCGATGCCGACGGGAACGCGGGAGTCGGAGGGCTGAATACGAGCGATGACGTCGGGGAACGGGGTAGCGCCCGGACCCGGCCGAGCAAAGGCAGCCCGTGTTGGTGTGAACTTCAGGAGGGAACCATGCCCGACGCATTGATGTCGGAGAACATGTCACCGGGACTGTTGAAGGTAGCGGAAAGAGCGAGAAGGGAGCCCGAAGGACGGTTCCACGCGCTGGCCCATCTCATCGACGGGCCAGCCCTGGCACGCGCGTATCGCCGCATGCGGAAGGATGCAGCGGTGGGGGTGGATGGAGTCACGAAGGAGCAGTATGGGCTGGACCTGGAGCGCAACCTCCAGGGCCTGCACGAACGGCTGAGGTCGAAGCGATATCGGCACCAGCCGATCCGGCGTGTCCACATCCCCAAGGACAAGGGCAAGACGAGGCCGATTGGGATATCGGCGTTCGAGGACAAACTGGTCCAGGACGCCGTGCGCGAGGTGCTCGAAGCGATCTACGAGCAGGACTTTCTGGACTGCTCGTACGGCTTCAGGCCCGGACGCAGTGCCCATGACGCCATCCGTGCCCTCGACCGGCTCGTGTACAAGGGCAAGGTGGGGTGGATTCTGGAGGCTGACATCGTGTCCTTCTTCGACAGCGTGGATCGCACCAAGCTGCTGGAGATGCTCCAGACTCGGGTGGCCGATGGGTCGCTCCTGCGGCTCATCGGCAAATGCTTGCACGTGGGTGTGCTCGACGGCGCGGAGTACTCCGAGCCGGAGATCGGCACGGCCCAGGGGTCGGTGCTCTCCCCGCTCCTGGGGAACATCTATCTGCATTACGTGCTCGACCTGTGGTTCGATCGCGAGGTCAAGCCGCGTACGCGGGGTGAGGCGCACCTCATCCGCTATGCGGATGATTTTGTGATGGTGTTCGAGCGCCAGGACGACGCGGAGCGCGTGATGGAGGTGCTCCACAAGCGGATGGGGCGATTCGGACTGACCCTTCACCCGGACAAGACTCGCCTGTTACCCTTCCAGCGGCCACCGGCCGCGCAGACGGGCGGCAAAGGTCTGGCGACGTTCGACTTCCTCGGGTTCACGCTGTACTGGCGGCGGACCTTGAGAGGTCAATGGCAAATGGCGTGCAAGACTCGGTCTGCTCGCCTTCGACGGGCAGTCCAGTCCGTCGCCGACTGGTGCCGCCGCTATCGGCACCTGCCGGTCAAGGTGCAGCATGCCGCGCTCAAGAGGCGCATCCAAGGGCACTTCAACTACTTCGGCGTCAACGGCAATGTTCGCAGTCTGCTGTTGCTCGTCGAAGAAGCCAAGAGGGCCTGGTACAAGTGGCTCTGCCGTCGGAGCAATCGGGTGCGCCTGAATTGGGAGGGGTTCGGCGAGATGCTGAAGAGCCTGCCTCTGCCCCGTCCCCGCGTGATAGTCCGAATCTGGGGGACGTAGCCGCAAGCCACATCAACGGAAGAGCCGGATGGTGGAAATCTCCTTGTCCGGTTCCGGCGAGGGCCCCGGGGGAGTGATCCCCCGGGGCTACTCTACACAAGCCGTAAAGGAGATCCCACTCGTGGCAGACCCGCCCGACGACAATCCTTCATTCCCTGTTACCGAGATCCAACAGCAGGCCACCGAAACCCTCCTCGACCACGTGCTCGGACGCCCCGGCGTCGCAGCCCATCTCCTCGAAGCCCTCGGCAACCTTGCCGCTCTCGCCCGCCTCTCCCCCGAAGCGCTGACCGAGCGCTTCGCCCTCACCCCCGACGAAGCCACCCGCATCCTCGCCGCCTTCGAGCTCGGCCACCGCCGACTCATCGAAGGCACAGACGCACCCCGCATTCTCTCCTGTCAGGAGGTCGTCGCTTGGGCCCACCCGCGACTCGGGCACCTCGTTCACGAGGAGATGCACCTCCTCGCGCTCAGCGGTCAGGGCGGGCTTCGCGGAGCTCGCCTCATCGCACGAGGCGGCCTCCACGCGCTCGCGGTTCGTCCCTCCGACATCCTGCGAGCCGGCCTTGAGCTTGCCGCGTCCGGCTTCGTCCTGGTCCACAACCATCCGAGCGGAAATCCGGACCCCTCGCTCGAGGACATCGCTCTCACCCGGCGCGTGCAGGAGTCCGCAGACCTGCTTGGGATGCCGCTCGTCGATCACGTCATCGTGGTCGCGTCAGGCAGCTTTAGCTCGTTCGTTGCGAACCAGTGGGCGAGCCAGCCGGCCTCGCAATAATCGCGAGAGTGCGGGGATAAGAATCACGAGGAACCCCTCAACCCTGGAGGTCACCGTGATGTCTCGTATCTCCCGCTTCCTTCGCGACCCCAAGGCGGTCAGCAAGGCGCTTCGCATCGCAGCGGCCGTTATCACCCTGGTCGCGCAGATCATCACCATCTGCCTGGGCTGAGGAGCCACCTCGTCCCGATTCAATCCGAAAGATATACAGGAGAACCCATGCCCATCACGCCCAACGCCGCCCCGACGAACCCCGAGAACCCCGGCGCCTCGTTCATCAAGCGCGTCATGGCCAATGATTCGGCGAAGAAAGGCGCCGCCGCCCTCGTGGCCGGTGTCGTGCTCGCGGTCGTGACCGAGGCCATCTGGCCCTCCAACTCGTAGCCGACATCCTCGGCGAGGCGCTGTTCGACGAACTGCGGCGCCGCCTCAAGGACATCGCGCCCGTCGCCGATGAGACGCTCGAATGGCTCCGTGAAGCGGCACGTCCGCTACCGGGCGTCGAGCTCGTCAGCGAGGACGGGGCCATGTTCACCGGGGTCGTGTTCGTCGAGCGAAACCGGCCCGTGGCCATGCTGGCATTCCGGCATGCGCCGACGCGGCATGCGCCTCGATACGGTCCACCCCAATACCCCAACCAGTACCCGCCTCCCAATCAGCGCCACCTCTTCGACGAAGACGAGGAGGAGCCGCCGCCGGCCTGGAGGCCCAGCAGGTTGTGGGATCGCTGAAACGTTCATCGTCCGTCGACCAGGGCGTCCCGCTGGCACGTAGTGACGTGCTCCGGGGCGCCCTTCTGTTTCCGGAAAGGAGATTTCCATGCGCGTCAATGGCCGCACGCTTCGCTACTCCACCCTCGCCGAGCGGCGGATGTTTCTCTCGCTCGGCATCACGGAGCTGCGCGTGCCGCGTTCCATGAACCCGTATACGGTCGCCCGGCGAATCGCTCGGGCGGCGAAGAACAACACGCCCGATATGGAGTTTTTCAAGAGCCTCGCCACGCAGGCGAGGCGGGCGCCGGACCAGGCGCCGGGGCCGTCGCCGGACTTCGATCGGCCCGAGCCCGTGCTGCCGGAGCCGCACGAGCCGCTCCATGCCGCGGCGTAGCAGCCTCGAAGAGCTGCGGTGCGCGCTTCGGATCGCGGAGCCGAATACGGAGAGCCTCAGTCGGTATCTCGAGGAGACGTCCGAGCACGTGGCAGCTCTCCTCGGGGTCGAGCGCGAGGCTCTCGAGCAGCTCCTCGGCAAACCCGACCGTGAAGTGGGGCCGAAGCTCGAGGCCCTGCTTCACAGGCGAGCAGAAGCGCAGGAAGTCAGGCGCGCGGAGCGGGCGGCTCAGATCGCCGGCTCCGCCGCCGAGCTTCTTGCTCGCACCGCCGTGTGGCACGAGGGGCGGGCGCACCTCGACCCGAGCATTCTCTTCGGTGCCATCCTCGCGGATGTGGGGCACAAGTTCATCGCGTTCCACGGCGGACGTGCGTTCGAGGTCCGCATGCTGCGCCATACGTTGTGGAGCGCGGGCGAGGCGCTCTCCCAGCACGACGACCTCGTCGTCTGGGCCGATGCCGAGGGGCTTCACTTCCGCTGGAAGAACGGGCGGGGCGGTCTGAACCTCCTTTCGCAGCACGTGCCCGCGCGCGACATCGCGTACGGGCTGCACGTGTATCTCACACCGCCCGTGCAGCGGACGAGCGTGCACCGGACGCAGCGGCCAGCGCGGCGTCCGGTCTCGCTGGGCGATGAAGTCGTCAACATGACGCTCTTCGCGTAGTGCCTGGTAGATCGTAATACCGCGACGAACCACGTCTGCGGTGCCCTCTCTTCGGACGGCATGCCTGCAAGGCATTGCGTCCTCTCTCCGGATAACCCCATGACCAGCAGCGCTGCTTCGACCCTTTCCCGGTCCCAGCGCCGTGTCGCCGCCGCCGGAGGTCGCCATATCGGCGACATCGTCGGATGGAACACGGAGCGCATCAATGTCTCCCGCGAGGATGCTCGGAAGCTCCTCGAGCCCGAGAAGTTCGAGCATCTCATCGTGGATATGGATCCCGCCACGGCGCTCTCCCGCGCCGCCGGTGAGGTCAAGCGGCCGGCGAACATCCTCGTCCGGCCGTTCTCCCGCCCGAACGTCGACACGCCCGCGTCGTTCGGGGTCTATCTCCAGAACAAGAACGACGGCGAGAAGGGCGACAGTGTCGTTTGCGGCGCGCGGTGCCGCGTCGATTCGGGCGGCAACCGTATCGTCTCCCTGCCGCCCGAGGGAGGCGCCGGGCTCGAGGCCGCTCTCGCGCATGCCGAGAACATCGCCGCCCACGCGAACCACCTCGTCACGCATTGCGAGACGCGGGACATCTCGAATGTCCTCGTCGCCATGGTGAAGGCCCTTTCGGGTGTGCCCATCCGCAACCGCGGCGGCCTCTACCTGCTTCCGCCGCCGTCCTGCGGCACGTGGAAGCGCCTCAAACCCGCGCTCGAAGAACTGCGCGTCGAGCCCCTCACCATCGAGATGCACGACGCGCCGGACAACGTCGCCGTCGCGAAGTCCGCGGCGCAGAGCGCGCTCGAGTCCGACATCGCCGAGCTCCTCACGGATCTCGAAAAGGCGAAGACCGACGGCATGCGGCAGGACGCGCTCACGCGGCGGGTGCAGTTCTGCAACGAGCTCGTCGCCAAGGCCGAGCTCTACCGCGGCGTGCTCGCGGGGGTCTCCGACAAGATCACCACGAAGGTGAAGGAGCTCCAGGACAGCTTCCAGCGCCAGCTCTCGGGGGGTGGGAGCAGCAGCGGGCCGTCGTTCTCCATCGCTGTGAACGACTGATTGCACGACAAACCGGCCCCGTCTCGGGTGACACCGGGGCGGGGCGCCGCCGCGGCTTCAACCAGTCGCGGATTTCCACAACATGAAAAAGAACGGTTCCATCGACATGGGCTCCGTCCGCGCGCGGTTCCGTGCCGTGCGTGATGGGCTCAATGCGGCTTTTCGGGAGCGCGAGGACGCGATCGAGTGCATCTTGCTCGCCGCGCTTGCGCAGAGCCACGCGCTGCTCGTCGGGCCTCCGGGCACGGCGAAGAGCGCGCTCTTCTTCGGCTTCCTCGCGTCGTTCCCGGACGCGCGGAAATTCCAGACGCTCGTCACGAAGTTCGGGACCGAGGACGAGTATTTCGGCCCCGTGAAGCTCTCGGCGCTCAAGAACGACCTCTGGGAGAGGAACCTGGATGGCCGTCTCGCGGCCGTCGAGTGCGCCTTCCTCGACGAGGTGTTCAAGGGCTCGGACAGCGTGCTCAATGCCTTCCTGAGCGCGATGAACGAGCGGCTCTACAAGGGGAATCCCATTCCCCTGCGGCTGCTCGTCGGGGCCTCGAACGAGCTGCCCGAGGAGGAGATCCTCGCGGCGATCTACGACCGTTTCCTCTTGCGCGACGTCGTCGAGTACGTGCAGGCGGATGCGACGTGGATGCAGCTCGTCGCTGCGCCGCCCGAGTACAAGCCCACGGCGCAGATCGCTCTCGCCGAGTGGGATGCCGCGTGCAAGGACGTGCAGCGCCTCGAGCTGCCCCAGCGTGTCGTCGAGGAGCTGCTCCGGCTCCGTACGGCGCTGAAGGCGGATGGTCTCGTCCTCTCGGATCGGCGCTGGATCGCGCTCACGCGCGTCCTCAAGGCCGCGGCGTGGCTCGACGATGCGCCCGCGGTCGAGCTCGATCACCTGTCCGTTCTGAAGTACGGGCTCTGGAACAAGCCGGAGGATCGGGCGCGTGTTGTCGCCGTGCTGCAGACGGTGGACCGCTCCGTCGTCGCGCAGGCCATCGATGTCGTCGACGAGGCCCTCAAGGCGTACGCCAATCGGCCGACCGACGCGGCGGCCTACCAGACGACGCTCCCGCAGCTCGCCGACAAGGTCACGGAGGCGGGCAAACGCGTGCAGGACATGCTGAAGAACGGCGTGTCGCGCCGCGCCCATGCCCGCATCCAGCCCAAGCTCGACGAGCTGAAGAAGGCCCACGACGCGCTCACGGGCGACCTCTCGAAGCGCTACCAGCTCTCGTAGGCCATGGGCTCATTCCTGCAAGCGAGGCGCCGGCATCTCACCTTGAAAGAGGCTTCGCGTGAAGACGCGCAGAAGGCCGGCGACCTCTGGAATGCGATCGTGGGTCTGGGCAGGGATCCCCCTGCAAAGACCTTCGCGGAGGCGGTGCGCGACACGGTGCCGCCCGAGCACATGGCCTTCCTCGCCCTCGATGAGGTCGGCGCAGCCTACGCGTTCGATCTCCTCTGGAAGGCGGGGAAAGACGTCCCGGAGGGGGCCTCGGCCTTCGAGATGCGGAGCGCCGCTCGTGAGCAGTGGGCGGCGTTCGACAAGAAGGCCAAGCAGGCCAGGCACGTCTCTGATGGCTTCGGATGGGACCTCGCCGCGGCTTGGGCGCAGGTGCGGGAGGTCGAGACCGCGCAGGGAGACATGGATCGGGTCGAGCGTATTGCTCGGCTGGCAGGTCGTATGTTCGCCTCGCTCCGCGGTGCCCATGCGAGCAAGGTCCACGGGGTCTCGGGCGAGGTGTACTCGGTTGAACAGGGCAATGACGTCGCCCGGCTTCTGCCGGCGGAGACGGTGCTCCTGACCGAACCCCAGCTCGAGGTTGTGACCCTCGAGCGAATCGCCTCTCGCCGGGCTGCGCAGTATGCGGTCCGGGGGACCACGAAGAAGTCGAAAGGGCCGCTCGTGCTCGCGCTCGATGAATCGGGCAGCATGCACGGGATCCGGAACGAGTGGGCGAAGGCCGCTGCGGTGGCGCTCGCCCGTGTCGCCTCGGAGGAGAAGCGGCCCGTGGCCGTGGTGCATTACGCGACCTCGACCGTGGTCCAGATCGTGAAACCGAACGACGCCGCCGGGGTGGTGAAGATGATCTTGCACTTCCTCAGCGGAGGGACGGCCATCGGTCTGGCGCTCGGTGTGGCTGTCGACCAGGTGAAGGCGCTCGCGCAGAAGGGCCAACACGGCGCCGACATCGTCCTCGTCACGGACGGCATCGACCGGCACGAGGAGGAGCAGAAGAAGTCGGTCGACGCGGCGTCGAGCATCGGCGCGCGGCTCTGGACGGTGGCGATCGAGTGCTCCATCCCGGAGGACTCGCCGCTCCGGAAGAAGGCCGCGCAATACACCGAGCTCAACGACAAGGCGATGACCGAGGGCTCGAGCATCACGCTCCTCGCGGGGGCAACGTGAGCGACGAAGACCATGATGTCGGTGGAGAGTTTGTCCTGATTGCGGCTTACAGCCGCGCGCAGGCGCTCGAAGACGGCACGCTCGTCGACGTCACCGAGCTCGCGAAGCAGGCTGGAATCAAGGCGCCGGTGGCGCTGACGCGCTCCGTCTGGGAGAAGTACGTCGAGCTGTCGCCGGCCGCGGAGCAGGCGGGGAACGACAAGACGGGCAGGCTCTGGGACATCCTCTGGATGTTCCGCTGCGCCGCCCTGCAACGGCCGGATGAAGTCGAAATCCGGTACCAGTTGTATGTCATCACCGACGCGATCGAACCGTCTCTCGTCGAGCTGAAGGCCATCATCGGCCCCGGCGACGACGGCGAGGCGGTCATCACGATCCTCTTACCCGAAGAGGACTGAGCGACAAACCAACAACAAGAATGCGGCGTGCGGTCCTTCCGTGCGCCGCATTCGCTTTTTCAGGGGAGACACATGTCGTCCAAGCAGTCGCCCACGAAGAACGCGGAGACCGAGGAGCAGGATCGCGTGGAGGAGTGCATGGCCTCGTTCGCGCTCGCCAGCGACGGGCACGTCTACATCCACGAGGACGAGCTGCCCGCCGACAAGCGGCGCGGGCGGAAGGAGTGGCGGGGCGTGCGCCTCACGCGGGCCGAGACGGAGTTCTTCGCCGAGGAGGTCGAGCTCATCATGCCGAACGTGGCCGTCGCGCTGCGGAGCGCCATCGAGAAGGGCAAGCTCGGCGGGCAGGAGCTGACCGAGGGCGAGCCGATGAGCACCGGCGGGTCGAAGCAGGAGTCCGGGGACCTCTGATCACGAAGGGCCCGGGGGCATCTCGCCTCCGGGCCCTCTTCCTTCCACTTCAATCACTCCAAAAGGAGACCACTATGGGGACCAATCCCCTGCCGGAGAAACCTCTCCGCAGCGAGGTTTTGTCCATCGCGCTCACCGGTCTCGTCGCGACGCTGGTCAGCATCGTGGTCACGATCGAGGCAGGATCGAGCGCCGTCGAGCTGATCGGCCTCGCGGAGGCCAGCGTCCGCGATACCAAGACCCGCGTGCTGTCTGCGCTTGCGAGGCTTGGGAAGTGGCTCGACGGCTACAAGGTCAAGGTCGAGTTCTCCCCGGCCGGCACCCGCAACGACGGAATGCTCGACCTCGCCCTGGCGACGGCGCTGCTCATGGCCCTCGAGCAGAAGTCGCTCCCGCGCATGGTCATCATCGGCGAGCTCGCGCAGACCGGCGCCGTTCGCCCCGTGCGGGGCGTTCTGCCCGCATTGCTCGGGGTGAAGGACGTGTCGCGTGCCATCGTGCCCTGGTCCAATGGCCCCGAGGCGTCGAGCGTGCAGCACATGGAGGTGCAGGTCGCGGCGCACCTGCAGGACGTGGTCGACTCGCTGCGAGGCGCGGGGCAGCTCCAGTTCGCGCGTGACTTCTTGAAAGCGCCTCCGCTCGCGGAAGTCGACCTCGCGGATATCCAAGGTCTCGTGGACGGCCGTCGTGCCCTGGAGATCTCGGCTGCCGGCCTCCATCCGCTGCTCTTCATCGGCTCGCCTGGGTCAGGGAAAACGATGCTCTGCCGGCGTCTGCCCACGGTGATGCCCCCGCTCACCCGCGAGGAGGGGCTCGAGGTGACGTCGATTCATTCGGTGGCGGGCCTGCTCCACACCTCCCAGGGGCTCCTCACGCAGAGGCCCTTGCAGGCGCCGCATTACACGGTGAGCGAGGTGGGCCTCGTCGGCGGCGGCCTTCCGGTGCGACCTGGGCAGGTGTCGCTCGCGCACCTCGGCGTCTTGTTCTTGGACGAGCTGCTGGAGTTCAAGAAGCGGACGCTCGCGGTGCTCGATGGCGCGCTCAAGGACGGGCAATCGGTCATCTGCCAGCGCCAGACCCGCGTGGTCTTCCCGGCCCGACCGCTCACCGTCGCGTCGGTTCTTCCGTGCCCGTGCGGCTTCCACCGCACGAAGGACAGGACATGCAAGTGCCCGCCGGAGCGCATTCGGGCATACCGCGAGCGGCTGCGCGGTGCCGTGTTCGACCGCATGGACATGAAGGCGATCCTGTCCGGGGACGAGCTCAAGGGCAGCCGCAGCGAGTGCTCCGCGGACATGCGCGCCCGCGTCGTCAAGGCGAGGGACGTGCAGAAGAACCGCTTCGAGAAGCTCGTGGTCACCGAGCCGGTGAACGGCCGGCTCAGCCTCGCGGACCTCGATCGCGTCGCGAAGCCGGACGACAAGGGGCAGCGCATGCTGGGGCAAGCCGTGGAGCGGCTCGGGCTCTCGGCCGAGCTCCACGCGAAGGTGCTGCGCGTCTCCCGCACGATCGCGGACCTCGACGGCAGTAACGCCGTCCGGGCCCATCATATCGCCGAGGCCCTCAACGCCGCCCCGCTCGTCACATGATGACCATTGTCGATTGCCTGCGGGGCGGACGCCATCTCGCCACCGCGGACGCGCACGGCAACTGCGTCTTGTGCGGTCGGGAGAAACCCACCAGCGGCGAGCGCTTCATCGCAGAGTTCGAGACCGACGCCGTGGGGAAGTACGGCTTCAAGCTCCTGGGCCGTCTCCCGGGCGTCGAGCTCGGGCACCGCCTCATCGAGCATGAGGACACGCGGGAGGTCTACCTGGCCTCCACCATCTGCATGACTCTGGGCGATGAGCAGGAGCGCCGTGACGTTCTTGTCGACGACGCGCCTGTCTTCTTCGACCCAACCTGGGACGAGAACACGCTGGTTTTCTGGGTCGCGGAAGATCTGGACCTCACGAGAAGCGAAGCGCGGGCGCGCCTCGTGAGGTGCGGTCTCGTGCAGAGCACACCCGCTCCCGCGCACGAGCCGGGGACCTGCCAGTGCCCAGGCTGCCGCCCGGACATGTACGTCAAGGGCAGCGCGCGGCAGAACAGGCTCGTGGCCATCGAGACCGAAGCGTGGCCGGACGAGGCGTGCCCGGATTGTAATGCCACGCCGAACACGCCCTGCACCGAGTCGTGTCCTCTCCGCGCCTACGCCGAGGAGCTCAAGAAGAAGACGGTGCGTCCGGGCGACGCGGGCGAGGCCGATACGCTAGCGCCGCCCACCAGCAAGCAGAACGACGTGAGGCCCACGGAGCCCCCGCAGGTCCGCTGGCACGTCGCCTACCGCTGCGCCGACAAGCAGGTCATCCTCGACCAGAACAAGCTCTTCGTCGCGGAGGCCGTCGAGGGGGCTGCGGAGCTCGTCGCCGCGGCGCCGGAGCTGCTCGACCTCGTGGACGATCTCCTGGGCGATCGCCAGCGGGATCGGCGCATCCCCGAGGCGCTTGCGCTCGTCGAGCGGCTACGCGGGGCAGCGTGAGCGACGTCGGGGCCGAATAACAACACCTGCTTCAATGCAGCCCGAGTCCGGTCGTGCCGCTTGTTCGGCTCCCGGATGCATGAACGTGCGCACCCCGCTCGGGAGGGGCGCGCTTTCTTTTGCGGACCAACGACCATGCAGCACATCAGCAACGCGCTCAAAGGCGCGCTCGCCACCATCGAGAAGCAGTACGGCAAGGGCGCCATCATGACGCTCGGAGGCGCCGACTCGGACCGCAGCGTGCGCGTCCTGCGCACGGGCTCGCTCGCGCTCGACCAGGCCCTCGGCATCGGCGGCTACCCGCAGGGGAGGATCGTCGAGATCTTCGGGCCCGAGTCCTCGGGCAAGACGACGCTCACCCTGCATGCCCTCCACGAGGCCCAGAAGCAGGGCGGCGTCGCGGCCTTCATCGACGCCGAGCACGCCTTCGATCCGGGCTACGCCCGCAACATCGGCGTGGACACCGATCGGCTCCTCATCTCCCAGCCGGACAACGGGGAGCAGGCCCTCGAGATCGCCGAGACCCTCACGCGCTCTGGCGCGGTGGACCTCGTCGTCATCGACTCGGTCGCGGCGCTCGTGCCCAAGGCCGAGCTCGAGGGCGACATGGGCGACACGCACATGGGCCTGCACGCGCGGCTCATGAGCCAGGCCATGCGCAAGCTCACGGCCACCGCCTACCGCACGGAGACCCTGCTCATCTTCATCAACCAGCTCCGGCACAAGATCGGGGTGACGTTCGGCAACCCCGAGACGACGACCGGAGGCAACGCCCTCAAGTTCTACTCGAGCGTGCGCCTCGATGTCCGTCGCATCGGAGCGTTGAAGGTCGGCGACGACGTGGTCGGGTCGAAGACGCGCGTGAAGGTCGTGAAGAACAAGTGCGCGCCGCCGTTCCGCGAGGCCGAGTTCGACATCCGCTGGGGGACGGGGATCGACATCTCGGGTGACCTCCTTGACTTCGCCGTCGCCCAAGGTGTCGTCGAGAAGAGCGGGGCCTACCTGTCCTTTCGCGGGGAGACGCTCGGCCAGGGCCGGGAGAAGGCGCGCGAGGCGATCAAGGGGCCGATGGGCGTGGCGCTTCGGAGCGCGGTCGAGAGCGCGCTCGCGCAGCGGACGGCGGCGCAGTAGGTCGGGAGGCCGGCGTGGACGCGGGGGGCGTCGATCGCGTTGGCGCGAAGAAGTAGACCAGCGCGTCGTTGGAGTCGCCGAGGCAACTCGCAGGACTTCTGACGCGCGCTCAGTCCCCTCTCGGAGGGCTCGTGTTCACGGAGAAGCAGCCGGGGGCCAAGCGGGTCGCCCTCGTGGGCTGCGCCGCGCTGAAGAGCAAGAGGCCGGCGCCAGCCAAGGACTTCCTGCACGGCGGCGCTCTTTCGCGCAGCAGAACGGCCCCTCGACGCCTCTACCCTATAGGACGCGCAGTAGCTCGGCTTGCGTGATCCCGAAACTCGCCGCGACATCCCCCACAGCGTCAGGCCAGCCCTCCGCGTGCCCTTGTCGACCATCCGCCTGGTTCCAATTCTTCAAGACCTGGTGCTGATATTGATGCACCATTTCGTGCCACAGCTCCGAGCGCCACATCGGCCACTCATCGGTGTGGCGGTCGAAGGTGCTCGGCGGGAATGTGGGCTGAACTGCGCTCCATGCGTCAAGATCGCCAGGCTGCTCGGGAAGTACAATGCGCGTCGGCGTGTAGCCGGGCGTTGCGTTTCGCTTGTCGGTGCCGTGTGCCGTAACGCCTCCGTTCCCGCTGTCATCGACTTCGTACACATCGAGCGGGAGAGGCGAGAGGCCGAGACGAACGACGAGGCTGTCGTACTCAACCTGGATCAAGACCTGGAGCTGAACGATCGTGACGGGCACCAGAGCAAGCGTACACGAGGCCCCATCGGCTCGCAAAGGTGCGCGAGGATTGCAGCTTCTGGATCGTCTCCACCGGCGGGAAGTGGCGCCGAGCAAAAGCTCTGCTTTTCCACTTACTCGCGAGCAGCATCCAGAAGCACTGGGAGGGGTACTGCTAGTCCAACGGGTTCGTCACCGTCCCGCGCAGCAGGCCGATCCTCATCTGCCCGCATTGCGAGCACGAGATGCACGCCCAGGAGTACCCGCAGTTCATGTTCGTGGTGCGCATACGCTTGATAGATCGTGTTAGCGATACGCGCGTCGCGAACTGCGACATTGCGGAGTGGGATAAGCTGTACCCCGATCACGCGCTACCGCTGCTGAAGGAATGAATGACGCCGAGCGAGAAGGTCAAGAAGCTCTCGGCGCCAGCAGGGCAAGACGTTCAATGGGCACGAGGCGTTCCAGTGCGAGGAGCAGTCGAAGGACGCGGAGGTTAGGGGCCGGTTGCGCCGGCAACACTCACAGCGCGCTTATTGGTACTCATCAGGATCCACTCCGATGATAATGGCCTTGTCTCTAGGAAAAAGGAAGGCATACGCCTCATCCTCAATGGGGAGGATACCTCGCAATGGGTCCTGGAAGTCCGGGTGCGACAAGGTGCCTCTATACCGCGCAGGTGGCATGGGCGCCACTTTGAAACGAATCGTTGCGGAGATCAGATCCATCTCCAAAAGGTCACCCGCTGGCCTTAGCTCAAAGGGCTCATCAAGCAGACGGGGCGCGCCCTCATCGAGAGTTACAACCCACGCCCAGTAGCCAGCGAAGCGCTCGCCGCGCTTCGTGACGGGAACGGCGAGCGATGCGTATGCCACACCTGCCCCCGCAGGAAGTTCCTTGGGTGCATACCACCCGTAACCTCTGTCATAAGTTCCCAAGACCAGAAAGTGAACGTAGTGAGAGGGTACAAGCGTCATCGCACCAGCTCAATCGTCGTGCATGCCGGGTCATTTAGGACAGCCTGACTGCGCTCCGTCTCGAATTTGCTTTGTAAGTTCTGCGCCCTTCCTTCGATTGGGCCACACACCACGTCTACTCCAACCAAATGGCTTCGGGTAGCTCTCGCGCGTCGAACCCGTTGGCGAAGTTTCTTGGCGTCTTTTTCCGCAAGATACTTAGTTTCGAGCGCCGAATAGCTTTCCTGAGTAATAATGAAGCGCAGCGCTCTGGCGTTGGTGACTCCAAACCGCCCGATCGCGAACTGGAGGGCAAGGACGGGCGAATCGCCCACATAGAATCCGCGTCCAAACTCTCCGCCGCCACGAGCGACATCAATCGCGGAAGTGCGGCTCGACACTCTCTGCGCAGTGACGTGATCTGTGCCGTGGTAGAAGGCGTCGGGCATGGTGGTGTTGCTATCGCGCTTGCGCTGCCGATCGGGTGGCGGTGCTACGGGTCAGGTCGTGCGCCGTTCAAGGCGAACGTATCATGCGCACGGAGAGAGAGTCGAGTCCCTTATCCCTGCGATCTAGCCCCTCAAACGCCCTGGAGGGTCGAAGCCCTTCCGGGTCCTGCGGATCGAACAAGCTCTTCGCGCTGGCCAACATCCACGCGGCGACGAAGACGCTGCTCGCCGGGTTCAGCGGGAGCTTCGAGACCGCGAGGCAGATCGCCGTCGACTTCTGGACCGAGGTGACGCGCATCATGCCGCTCTGGAACGAGGTCGGCCTCGGCAAGGTCCGGGCGGCCGAGCTGCGGGAGCAGTACCTGCATGGGCACGCGGTCGCGCTCGAGGCCCTCGGCCGGGCCGGCAACGCACTGCTGCGGGAGCGGCGGGAGGACTGGAAGAGCGTCCTGGCGGGCCTCGGAACGCTGGACTGGTCCCGCATGTGCCCGCGATGGGAGGGACGCGCTGTGGTGAACGGTAGGATCGCGAAGAACGCCGCGAGCGTCATCCTCACGGCCAACCTGATCAAGGTGCACCTCGGACTGGAGCTCTCCATCGAGGACCGGCGGCATGAGTCCGTGCTGGTCGCCGAGGACGCGCAGATCGACGAGGACAACATGCAGGGCGACGAGAGGGCGGCGGCGGCGGCCTGAAGAAGAACAAGAGGGCGGTGCAGTTCGGGGGCTGCACCGCCTTCTCGCTCGTCTAGCTGATGCAACGACAGATCCACCATGCGCGTGCTCGTAGCTGCCTTCCTTTTTTCTAGCTACCTGCGGACAGCCCGGTCCTGCGCGGCTCGCGACCTGGCGACGGGAGATGGGTCGGTTCGTCTCTGCTCTCATCCCGCAGACGTCCCTGACGCACTTGAGGCGATCGGCCCTCGCGTCCCGTATCCGCGCTACCTTTCAATCCACCGCCTCGAACCCGGAGGGCCCCGTGCCACAGCAGAAGTGCCCCGTCTGCGGCCAAGCGCTGCTCGACCCGAAGGCTCACGCGCGTGTCCAAGCGAACCTCAGCAAGTTTCTCGAGCACGAAAAGGCAAAGCTCGGACGCGAGGCGAAGCGCGAAGCCCAGGCTCTAGCGCTCCGCCAAGTAGAAGCGCTTCGTGGCCAGCACGCCGAAGAGCTGGCGCGCGCCACGTCCCAAGCGGCGGCCGCGAGCCGCACGCAGTTGCGCGAGAACGAGCAGCTCAAAAAGAAGGTGGCGGAACTTCAGCGAAGGCTGGAAAAACAGACGCCTGACCAGCGTGGCGAGTTCGGTGAGGCGGAGATCCTCACCCAGCTTCAGACCGCGTTCCCCACGGATGAGATCCGCCGGCTCAACAAGCGTCAAGGAGGCGCGGATATCTTGCACGAAGTTCGCGAGAAGGGCGCCATGTGCGGCGTGATCGCGTACGAGTGCAAGAACGTCGCGGCCTGGAGCAACGGCTTCATCGGGCAGGTGCGCAAGGCCCGCACCGTGCACAAGGCGCGCTACGTCGTACTCGTAAGTAACATGTTCCCGCGCGGTCAGAAGCACCTCTGCGTCGTGCGCGACGTGCCTGTCGTGCATCCGTCGATCGCAGTTCATCTCGCGCGCTACCTGCGCGAAGCGATCGTCACCTTGGCGCAGAGCAGGGCGACAGAGCCTGAGCGCCAACGAAGGGCGGATCGACTGCTTCAGCTCATCCAGAGCGAGGAGTTCGGCGAGCAGATGCACGCGATCGCCGAGGCCGTGCAGGACCTCGAGGGGCTCCAGGACAAGGAGCGGCAGGACCACGAGCGTACGTGGGCGCGGCAGTCGGAATACCTCGCCGTGATCAGCAAGAACACCACTCGACTCGACGGCCAGATCGCTGCGATCCTCCATGCACCCGTCGCCCGCGACACAGGCGCTCGCCCTCCGCTGGCGCGCTCGCGGGCGTTGGCGCTTCCGGCTAAGGTCGCTGCGCGTCGTGCGTAGCCGCTGATCGTATACGAGCTCGGGCGCGAAGCCGCCGGGCACTTGAGAGCCTGCACGGTTATGTCGAACCAGCCTTCTCGGGCACGCAGAGCGCGAGAAGAGGTACGCTGCGGGTTGACCCGGGACGCGAACGGTCCTTTCCTTCGCGGCGAGGTGTACCCATGGCCGCAAGAGACAACGAACTGCTCGATGAGATCCGCGCCGTGCTTGCGAACGCCGCGAAAGGCAAGGGACCTGTCCCGCAGTTCCTCACGAGCTTTCAGATCCTAAACCGACTCCCGGCAACCACAAGGGAGTGGCTCATCACCGAGTACGGGCGCCCCGGGGAGGGGGCGAAGGCGCACTTTGCGGCCGCGAGCGCCATCGCAGCGTCGCTGAAGAAGCTGGGCGGCGAGGTCGACGTCATGTACTTCGACGCAAGGGGCGTCTCGTTCGATGTGGGCGGCGAGCAGGTTCGGTCCGGCTACCCGCTCTGTGGGCTGTACCGCCTGCGACAAACGGAGCCGGAGATCACCTAACGGAGCGACGCCATCCCCCCGTCGGTCTGCACGGGCGAACAGACGGCTCACCGTCACGGGCTTCCCATGTCGGTGACCGGCACGCTCGCCGCCGTGAGGAGTTCGTAGACCTCCGCGATCTGGTCTCGTGACTGTTTCTTAATTCCTCTCTCTAAGGTCCGGCGTCCCGCAAAGGAGAAGGCGACGCGTTTTTTCGCCCGAGAGATCGCGACGAAGAAGGCGTTAAGCTCTTCCACCGCCTGGGAACGGGACAGGCGGAAGCTCCAGAAGGCAGCGTCCTCCAGCCCGATAAAGAAGACCGCCGAGTACTCGAGGCCCTTGCTCTTGTGGATGGTCATGATGGGAACGGCACCAGCCCCTTCAACCAACGCGATCGCATCCTCCCAGCCTCCCGTTCCTATCTTGGAGAGCTCGGCCGAGAGCTTGGAGACGGTCTGCTCGTAGAACGAGCCACGCTGATATTGCGCGTAGCGATTGCGTAGCGCTCGAATGAAAAGCGGCTCGATGTGCTCGGCGACCAGCGCCCGGATTGCGTCGGCTGTGGGCGGGAGAGTCGGCGCAAAGCTGCGCAGCGTTCCACGAAGTCCTGCGAGCGAACGGTCGAGGGCTGAAACATCTTCCTCTCCCTCCAAACCGTGGAGGGACGCTAACTCATCGCGGAGCTTCGCCCATGCGATACCTGGGTGTTGACCCAGCAGCGCACGGAATGCGAGAAGCAGTAGCGTCACGACTGGCTCGGAGAGGAGATCTTGGAGCGCGTCCTCGAGACGCGCGTTAATGCCGCGGCGCCGAAGGGAGTCAACCGTCGCGGCTGTGTAGCGGGCCGCGTGGTAGCGAGCAAGGATGCAGATGTCGCGCGGAGGCACTCCCGATTCGATAAGTGCGGCGATCTCTCCTGCAATCCAGTCAGCTTCGTCGGTGTCGTTAGGAAAGAGGTATGCTCCGCAGGCCTCGGGCGGTGGGCCTCCGCCTTCGAGCGCCGCGATCTCGGACGCAGCGGCTTCGTCTGCCTCCTCGCGTAGCCGCGCGGCCAGAAAGCGCACGACGGGCGCGATCTCTGCCGAGGCGCGCCGGTTGCGCTCAAGGCGTTTAGTGGTAGCTCCGAAATCCGCTGAGAATACCTTGAACGCATTCGGCAAAGCGCCAGCCCAGCCGTTTATGCGCTGTTGCGGATCCCCAACGGCAGTAAGGATCGCCGCGGTCCCCTGAAAGAGGGCACGCGTGAGCGTGTACTGCGGCTCGGTTGTATCCTGGAATTCGTCAAGAAAGACGTGCGAGTATGTGGTGCGATAGGCGCGTCGCACGCGCTCGTCGGTCCGAATGAGGCCGATCACGAGCCTTGTAATCATTCCGAAGTAGAGCCTGCTGCGTGCCTCTGCGAAGAGGAGTTGTCGCCAAAACTCCTGCGCGGCCCAATGCTCGAGATTCTTGGGTTGCACTCGCAACGGAACTTGGAGTACCCGTTGCTTGAAGAACCACTCGTTCTCGAATGCCTCCAGGTCGCTCGAAGAGCCCAGGTCTCTTGGTGGCGTCATACGTCGGAGAATGTCGCCCACGTCTTCGGCTCGAGGTGAGCTGAGCACCACCTCGTAGTCGCCCGTCGGTCGGACTTCCCGAGGGAGGGCGACCAAAAACTGGTCCAGCACGCTTTTGGCAAACGCATCGAAGGTGTATGAGTCGAAGCGTCGTCCCAAATCGAGACCTGCTCGACGGTGCACGCGATCGCGCAGGTTCCGAGCCGCATCGCGCTTGAAGCTGATCGCAAGAATGCGCCGCGGCGGCGGGCACGTTCCTGTCTCGAGCAGGAAGCAAGCCCTCTGCGCGAGGAGTTCGGTCTTGCCTGCACCGGGTCCTGCGACGACGGCAGTGTTCTCGTTGGCCCGCACCGCCGACTCGGCGGCCGGCTCGAGCTCCGCTATGCCGCGTGGCGTCCACGCCGAGGGGTCGACTAGACGAGCCATGTCACGTTGGAGCGAGCGCCTTTACTCGCTCGGCAAGGCGACGGAGGACATCGGGGGCGCCCTTCGCGAGTGTAGTATCGTCGCACTGCGCGAGAGCTCGCGCGTGGGTTGCAGGCTTGCTGCCCGACGCGAAAAAGTACGCGTACCAAGAAAAGAGCTTGTGCTCCTCGTCTGTGTACGTGAGGCCGCTGCCTCCGTTAGTGCCCAGGGTTGCGCGTGTGACCCGTTCGACGAACGGCTTCACGTCTTCGTGAGGTTGCGGGAATTGCGGGCCTCCGCGCGAGGGAGCGAGCTTCTTGTATGCCTCTGGGAATGCCGAGAGCATTGAAAAATCGAGATCGAGCGGCGCGCTCATGAAGACGTTGAAGCCGACCTCGAGATGCCTAATCCAAGATGCGAAGGTAGGATCCGTGATCGCTACGGGAACAACAGTGTCGACCTGCTCAAGGTGAACGCCGTCGAGCACCTTGGCGGATCCTTCGCCGAATTCCACCAGCTCACCTACCAGGTCACGAATGCGTGCCCAACCACCGCCATGGCGCTCGAGATCGAGGTCGGTCAAGGTCACGTAGGGTGTTCCGATCTCGCGAAGGAGCCGCCAGAAGTGATGCACGTGCCGGCCCCCGAGGGGGACGACCGCGATGAAACGAGGATCGATGTCGAGCCCAAGAACCCTAGCGACACGCGGGATGACGATCTCTTCGCTTGCACCCTCGCCGAGAACCACAACGGAGGCGAAATAGAGCTCGGGATATGCCATCACGGCCTCGCGCACGTACTTGAATGCCTCTTCAGTGTCCTTTGGCAGCGACAGGCGGGTGATACGGCGCCCGCCATTCGCCTCAGCGCGGAAGTGGCGCACCTCGGACGGCTCAACACGACGCATGATCGATGCGGAGTGACTCGTCAGAAGTACCTGCACACCGCCAGCGGCGATTAAGTTGCGGAGCTTCTTCAGGATACGCCCGAGGTACTGAGGAGCGAGATGGTTCTCAGGCTCCTCCACCGCGAGCAAGGTGAGCACTGGGCGCGGCCCGCTATCGAACGTGGCTGAGCCCTTGCCCGCGAGCTTGGCCTCGAACGTGAGCGTGCTTTCCACGAGGGCGAAGTAGAGAAGCGAGCGCTCGCCTTCGCTCAGAAGATGGATGGATCTCGAGCCGACCGGGCCCGAGATCTCGGCATCAAGGCGCCGCAGGACGCCGGCAAGATCCGTATCCGCGAACGTGAATGACGGGACAGACGTGCCACTGACAAGGTCTGACCAATGCTCGCGGAGCGTCGACTCGAGCTCGCTCAGGGTCGCCTCGGCGCGCACCATGCCCGTGAGCTCTCGGTCAAGCTTGGAAATCTTTTCCTTAAGCTCATCCGGCCACCGAATGACCTTCAGGACGCGAGAGAGGATCGTCCCCGACACAGCTCGGAGCTCGCGGACAGCGTCACGGGTAGCGGGAATGTACAATGCTTGAATGAGGCGGCGCTCGACGCCGGACAGCGGAAAGACCTTTTCTTCTGGAGCATCCACTGCGTCGGAGTTCACCCAGGAGAGTCTCTGCTCGACCTCGCCCTCCGCTGTGGGTCCGGCGGACCAACTTCCGTCCAGGCGAATGCGACACATCGGCACAGATGCGGTTTCGCTCACGACGATGTGCTTCAGACACTCGGGCACGGCAGCTGAGGCGGCTGCCGCTGCATCGTTCAGGAGTTCGGGAAATTGGAACCATGCCTCGATCCGAAGATCGAGTTGATTTGGCATGCTCGCGCCTGCCGCTGACGAGACGTGGAAGTCCTCTCGGGTAAGGGTCCGGTGCGCATTCGTAGTTCCGAACATCCGGACGAGGGCAATAAGAGCAGCACTCTTGCCCGCACCGTTCGCACCGACAAACGCCGTGAGCGGGTCGAACTCAATCGTTGTCTCCTCGGGACCGAAGCACCGGAAACCCTTGATCGTCAACTTGAATAGCTGCATGGCGACCAACTCCCTAAAGCAACACGAACTTCAAAGGCCCGGCGGATGCGGACTTGGCAACTGGTAGAGAAAGCCAGGAACGATGCGGCGAGACCTTGAGATCAGTCCCTTCGAGAACTTCACGAAGCGATGACACTGCAATCCTGGCCCCAACAACCGTGCCAGCGTGCCCGTTCTTCATGCCTGCTCGGCGCGCCCATGAGGACAGTACGTGCGCAATGGGGACGCTGAGAGATGCCCGGCGCCCGCGGTCTCTAGGCGAGCGTCCCACGGAGTTCGCGCGAGTGGGACGCAATCGAGCGGGTCATGGTGCATGGCTTGCGTAGTACGAGGCGAATGCGTTGGCGAGGAGATGGTGCTTCGAGATCACTCGGATGGTCGACTGCGTCGTTCGCTCGATCAGACGATAGCTGTCCTCGCCGCGGACCAGCTCTAGGTCAAGGTTGTTCTCGAATACCTTTCGCAGCAGCGTCGCGCACGAGTCGACCGATCTGGCCACGAGTATGCCATTCAACACGCCGGTGCTGAGAATGACCTGAAGCGCAAGCGGGTGCTTCTCGCGAAACAGCGATGCGCGCCGCTCGAAGCGCACTGCGGTCGCGACGAGAGTGCCATCGATGTCTGCGCGGAGGCCCTCGGGTATTGGCGGTGGTGCGTTGGGGTTGCTCATCACCCCGCGGAGCCATTCGAGATACTTGCCGCGGGTCTCCTTGAAACGGTCTGTCTCCGTATCCAAACCGAAGTCTGCCCAGTGGCGCGCCACTACGTCCGCGATCTGCTCATCCGTGCCGGCGGCAAGTCGCCGGTTCAGAATCGCGCCGAGCATCGCCTCGCGGTCCATCGTCTGTGAAACTTCATCAGGGTCGATCCTGTGGAGGATGTTGCGAAGGTCGTCCTCTGACGATTGCGCGAGCTCTGACGAATCGAGCTGGAGTTCGGGAGCATCGAGCTTGGGGACGTAGACGATAACAGGCTTGCCTTGGCCGAGCGCGACGGACGCCTCCGAATCTTTTCCGAACGTGTCGGACTTCTGCGCCATGTAGATGGTTGCGGCGGATCGCCTTAGCATCAGCGCCTCAACAAGCCCCTTCGCGATGCGATCCTCAACCCAAGACTGAGTTGGGTTGAAATACCGCAACTTCAATGGCTTGACCTCCGGGTGCTCGAAGAGACGCAGCACGAACTGATTTACCGACACGAAGTCCGAGTCCTCTCGCATCGAGGTTGCGACGTACACGTCCATGTGGTCGGCTGCGAGATACTGCGAAAGATTGCGCAGGCCTGTTGCCTGGGTACCCGCGATCCGCGCTCGATCGATCTCATCCTTCGGCGCCAGGCGCTCGGCCTCGGCCTCCAACTCCTCAGGCGCGGGGCTGAATAGCGCGGACATCGGGCCGTGGCTGAGCCGGGAACCAAACTTGCGTAGAAGTGATTCCATTTCACGTCGGCGCTTGGGCTTGAACTCCTCTACGGAAGTGCGCCCGTTTTGCCGAATGAAGGCAGCCATATCTCGAAGCCACTTCACCAGTTCTTCGCGCTCTTTACGCTCCTGGTCGAGCTTCGCGGCGGCGATGTACCCGAGGTCGCGCAAGCGCGCCTCGTCGATGTTCTCAATACGGTTCCACGGAGCTCGGTCCCGGTATTCGTCGAGTGAGCGTGTTCCGAGAGCTGCGACAAGCGTTGCGAGGTCGCTTGCGCGATTCATCTCCTCGTACGCCTGCATGAATGTCGGGAACAGACGGATGGCCTCGGCCTGGTAGCGCTTCACTGCGGCCGAGAACTGCCCGATGTCCTGGAATGAATCGGCCTTGAAGTAGCGGTTGAAGAACTGCTGCGACACCGGCCGGATGCCGTAGAAGACCTGGATCTCCCGCAGAGTGTCGAAGGCAGCGTGGTTCGTGATCGCGGCGCCGATCAACGAGGTGACAGCGCCCTCGACGGCCTGGGACGCCTGATCGTCCAGATGTGCGATCGACACCTCCTGCCCGATGAGCTCGCCAAGTTCGGCCTCGAACTCGACTCGTCGTGCAGCACTCAGACGTAGAAACGGCTCGACGAGCGCGTCTGGCAGGCTGAGATGCTTCGCCAGAGCGCGCAGGTGCTCGGCGGCAGGGAGGCGATAGCCCTGCTCCAGGTGAGCGATGGCAGTGCGAGGGAGCCTGCCGGCGTCCTTCGATAGCTGCTCCTGCGTCAGACCGCGGTGCTCGCGGAACGCGCGAACCAGTGATCCGAGGTCTCCCAACGAGTGGACGGCCATGGCTCCTCTGGGGGTAGGAAACAGTGGATCTATCGGCTTGCGTCACTCGCGCGTCAAGCCTTGTGCACAGGCGTCTCCTCAGGGCTTCTTGCCGTCTGCGGCCACGTTCAACGTGCTCGACGACGCCATCCCCCACGCCGTCTCTTCTTCGGTGCCTCGGCCCGACGAGCCACCTCGGGGACGTGACTCCACGTCTTGCCCTCGTCGATGTTGCGGATCGACTTCGCGTCAACGCCGAAGCTGAACCCGATGATCCGCGGAGACACGCCTTGATCGAGCAGGGCGCAGATCTCCTTCACCTGCTCCTCGGTGAGCCGAGCGCGCGGGTTGTTGATCCCCGGCCGCCCTCGTGATGACGAAGCCGCGGGAAGCGCCTTGCGCTCGATCTCCTCGAGCAGCACCGCGTCCGCGTTGAAGGGGTTGGGCTTCGAGCCCTCGTAGAGGTGGCTGGGGTTGACGCACGTCTTCTTGCCGCAGGTGTGCAGGACCATCCCAGACGGAGGACGTCCGTGCTCCAGCTCGAACATGTGGCGGTGGGCCATGACGACGTGGCGGCCGACGCGGAAGACGCCGTACCCGCGGTTGTTCACCGCGCCGAGCCAGTACCAGCACTCGTCGCCGTTGCCCTGACGAACAAGGGCGCTGAACTTCGCGAAGGACGAGAGGTTCTGCTCCTCCGGGTCACTCGCTGAGAAGTACGGCCCGGCTTCTTCGTCTCGTCCACGTTCTACTCGGTGCAGTTGAACAAGGCCGCTGGCGTCGATCTGCCCTCGGTCACGTTGTTGTTCAAGTTCAACGACTACATGCCGGCTCGAACCTGATGTTCTTCTTCGCGTGGAAGCTCAACCGCCAGCCTCCCGGTTGAAGCGGGACTTGTCGTTGTTCTTCCTGTCGACGTTCTCGCTGAGCTTTGGACCAGCGGCGCTAGCAGCGCAGGGTTAGCAGGAGACGGTCGTCGTTCATGACGGCCTCATCGAAGTTCAACGGCTGCCAGGAACAACATCTGGTCCTTGAACTACAACCGCTTCAACCTATGCCTGGAGGTCCAGGGTGGCGACCCGGTCCCAGTCCTAAGGGTTGTGATCGGCTGAGTCGGAGGTGCGGGGGATGGGCGCTTAACTTTGTGGTTAGGAGTCTGTGTTGAGTAGGTAAAATATGTGTCTGATCATGGATTTAGCTAGGAACGGTCCGATCAGATCTAGGTACTCAACACCGAGTCCCAACTGCAAAAAAGATCGTCACCACCCCCTCCCTGACGCTGCGCAAGCACCCGCAGACACACCCCCAGGGGCCACCGCCGGGAGTACATCTCCTCAGCTCGGAGGTTTTGTTCATGCGCTTCACCATGAACTCGATGTCCGCCTCGTGAGTCGCCGCCGGCACCTGTCGGTGAAGACGGGCAAACAGCGGCCGTGATCGGCGAGTTCATCTAGAACGACGTCGGCAAATACAACGACTACTTGCTCGCCGAGCTGATCGACATCGAACTCCTCTCGCGATCGGCAGAACAACGTGGGCCGGTTCCACGGCCTCGCCTATGCTCCGCTCATGCTGCGCGTCGCAGTTCGTCTCGCACTCTCCCTCTGCGGCCCCCTCTCGTTCATGGCGTGCGGCGGCACTCAGACCGCCATCGCCACGGCTGATCCAGGCGTCGCCTCGCAGGGGGACACTGGAATTCGTCGTGGGCCTACCAGCATCCCGGTCGACGGGGACCCGAACGGCCTCTGATGGGATGAGACCGCGGCGGCCCTCTACATCGCTGACGCGAAGAACAACCGCATCTTGAAGTGGACCGACGCGGCTGGGTTCTCGACCGTCGCGGAGTTGCCCCCGGCGCCGCCCGAGGGCGGGGGCCTCGGCCGGGTGGTGAAGCTCCCGGATGGCAAGCTCGTGGTGACGCGCTTCGGCCACGGCAAGGCGGGAGACGTCGTCTACGCGAACCCCGACGGCACGAGCGGCATGGTGCCGAACCTCGATCCTCTCCGCCGTCGCATCGGTCTCGCGGTCACGAGCGACGGGACGCTGTACGAAGTGTTCTTCTTGTTCTCGAAAGACTGCTCGCCGCCGAGCACGAGCCCCCAACAGGCTTCTTCAAGCCACCGATGACCGCGGCCTCGCTCCCGGCCAGGTCGAGCCGCGCGATGCCTCCGCTCTTCACGCCGTCCGTCCTCGCTTGGCGCCTCGAACTCGACCTCAGGCCCGGGCTCGGGCGGGGTGCCCGCGGGGTTTCCTGCCGGGATGACGAAGGTCTTGAGGATGCGCCGCATGGAGGGCTCCGCGCGGTCTGGTCTGCTTCATCCGCTGAGGCGCCGAAGGAGCGGAGGCGAGGCGCTTGGCCAGCCTGCGAGGCGGCAGCCCACCTGCGCACCGAGCATCTGGACCGCGCGCCGCGCCTCTGGAAGGGGCAAAGCGCCAGGGCCTCGGCGGCGGGAACCCGCCAGAGTGAACCTCGTCAAGCGTCGACGCGTTTGAAGGGAACGAAGGGACGTTCATCGAACGTCGCAGGTTCTCTCCAACTTACGTTCTCCATCTTGCTAGACAGGTGGATCGGGAGGCCGAAGAGGTGGCGGGTGCCCTTGCCACCGTCGCTGGACCACCAGAACCCAACGGGGACGTCGCTCTCCTTCGTCAGCATGACCATCTGCGGCGCCCCACCGACACTGGTCTCTTTGCCGTCGAGAATTACATCGTGAAGCGCCTTCACGATGCCCTGCGTGTTAACCACCCCTTTTTTCTCCAGCTCGCTGAGTCGCGACTTCGCCGAGGCTGCCCCACTTCCGAAGCAGTGAACGCGCTTTGATGTGAGGTCGATCGCTACAGGTGCTGCGACGTCCTTGTCGCTCAACTCCAACCGCCAAACAGAGAAGCACTCCTTCCGTGAGTCCCAACCAGCGAGCAGAAGTGTCGCCGGGCGCCGCCACGCAGTCGGTATCAGTGGGAACGTGTGCCGGAGGTGTTCGTGGATCGCCATCGCCCTCGCGTCGACTGTCGGCGCCTCCTTTTCGTCCACCTTGTGGAGATGGTCTGAGTTGCTGATGGTCGCGACGGCGGAGGCGATGGCACTGAGGGCTACGAACGAGTCGCCGCAGTAGCCAAAATACTCTCGGGTCGGGTGGAGCCGATGAATCTTGGTAGCGTACTGCCACGAGATCTGGCCGCCCTTCCCATCGTCAGCGGACAGCAGACTGTCGCTCGCGATGTTGATCGCAGTCGGGTCATTGGGCTTGTTGGTCCACACCATCAACAACGTCATCTGGGATCCTCGAGAATACAGGATACCGGCGGGTCGTTCATCCGAGAACTCGCACCCCGATCTCGCCGCCCCTCGGCGTGTCCGGTTGGCGCTCGCGCTGGCGCTCGCGAGCGCCACCGCCTAGAACTTGTCGGCGTGGCCCCGGGCGTTGCGATCGGCGTCGAATCTGACCTTGCCCGAGGGGAGCACACGGCGCTTGATGGCGTGGACCTGGCCGACGAGCTCGCGGTCGCGCGGGAGCGTCACGTCGCGACGCTGAAGCAGGATCTTGAAGTCCGTCGCCCAGCGCTCCTTCGCCTCGTTGGTGAAATTCTCGCCGACAACCGTTCACGCGCTTCTTCGACGCGCTCGATCGCCGGCATGCGGCGAGTTCTCGGTTCATCATGGCGCGCGAGCTGAGGGATCGGCGCAGCTCACGGCCAGAGCGCGCCCCCCCGTACCTGGACGTCGGAGTTCGAGTCCTCCCTGGCGCGAGGCGAAGAAAAGTCGGCGCGCGAGCGGCGGGAGCCGAAGAAAAGTCGGCGCGTGACCGGTCGCGAGCCGCATCCATGCTCCGACCAGTAGGCGAGGATGGCCGTCCCTCGGCCTTCCCGTCCGCGGCAACCACCTTCGTCATGCAGGTGGTTGCCGGACGGCTCCCGCTAGGCCCCGCCCCGGGCCCGGCTCACCCGCTCCGCCGCCGTCCCCGCGTCACCGCGCGCAAGAGGCGGAGAACGGCATCCTGGACGTCCTCGGACGCGCCCTGGAACAGCCGTGCTGCCTCGATGGCGGCCGGGTCAAGGTCGTGGACGCCTCCCACGAGCTCCCCCGGCGGCACCCCCAGGCCCTTCGCGAGTGCGAGGATGCTCGACAGCGAGGGGTCACGCCGGCCGGCCTCGATGCCCCCGATGTAATTCGGGGTGAGCCCCGCGCGCTCCGCGAGCTGCTCCAGGGTCAGGCCCAGCGCCTCTCGCCGCCGCCGCACTTCCTTGCCGAAGTCCACGGCGCCGAAGGTCGCGGGGATGGCGCTTCAGGTGAACACACGATGGTGTTGACAATCAACACGATCGTGTATCGTGACATCGCGATGCATCGGTTTTCCCCTCCTCCGATCGTGCCCTCCGCGGCGTCAACGATCCTGCCCCTCGCGTTCATGCTGGCGAACAGCGTGCTTCTGGCTGGATGTTCCCGCGACGCATCGAGCATCGTGCGCGACTACCTGAACCAGGACAGTTGCCTCGACCGCGCCAAGTTCATCCTCGACCCCGAGGCGAACCGCGCCGCGCTCGCCGAGCACTACAAGGACCAGAAGGACTGCAAGAAGCCGTTCGAGTCGATCGAGGCCGACGACTGCGCGAAGATGAACGAGGGCGACTACTGCAGCGTCGAGGTCGTCTTCGGGAAGAACAAGCGGGACTACTACTACCACTTCAAGAAAACGGCAGAGGGCCTCAAGCTCGACTGGCGATCCTCGGTCGGATACAACCCCGTCTCGCTGCCGTTCTTCCGGACGCAACGGCTCAAGGGGACGTACCTCTTCCGCGTCTGGGCGAAGCTCACGGACTACTACAACTTCGACTACAACGACACGGAGCAGACCCACCAGTCCATCGAGCTACGCGACCCAGGCGGCGCGGCGATCACGGGCTACATCCGCCGCGACGCACCCACGGCAGCGGCGCTGTTGGATGTGCTCAAGGACGGCAAGGAGCACGGGGTGATGGTCGAGCTCCGGTATCCGCCGAACTCGAAAGACAGCAGCGTCGTGGGTATCGAGCGGTTCGTCGCCGAGCGCTGGCGCCAAAGGCCGGAGGAGTTCGAGGCGCGTCCCGCACCAGCGCTGCCCTGATCGCTGCGCTGGAGTCTCCTCCGGCCGAATGACAGACACGCGTTAGATCGGGTTTTCAAGCCCCCGTCGCCGCCGCCCTTGCAGGGGGCAATGGCAGCGCTGGGCGCCCCCATGGGATCGGCAACGGCGCCGCCGTACGGCACACGAGGTGCAGCTTCATCCCCTCGTGATCGACCGCGGAAACCTGCATGGCTGGGGTCTTCACACCATCCTTCGCCTGCCAGGCGCGCAGCGTGAGCAGGCCCCTGCGATGCGCACCGCGAAGCAGAGCCTTGAATGCCGAGAGACCGAGCCCCGTCGCCTCACCGCGGTCATCGAGCTCCTGGAACAGCTCCACGATGAGCGCATCGTCCGAGCCTTCATTGGCCACGGCCTGCACGCGCGCGGCGAAAGCATCGAGACGCATCGTGAACAGGCGGGGGCGCCCTTCGCGTCGCTTCTCATCCTCGTGGACCTTGCGCGCGAAGTCCTTTGCTGCGGCATAAGCCTTGGGAGAGAGCACCTCGAGGACGTCGTCGAGCGCGGCGTACATGTTCCGACGCGACCATCGCTGCACGAGATGGAATGTGGTTCGTCGGGAACGAACTGCTGATGCAGCGACCACCAAGGGGTTCTCGTCCTCGGGCAGCTTGCACGTGGCGAGTTCGAGAAGCCCCCGGTTGTACGCTTGGAGCAGTCGCGCCTTGAATGCGGAAAGCGTTGGGCAGGAGGGGACCTCGTCACGCTCGCGAAGCAGACGGAAGAGCGGTGCGATGAACACGCCATCATCATGTACCCCTTCGGTCACGCTGCGAGCCGCTGACTCCACGCCCGCGGCGAAGGCGCGAAGGGATCCGTTCACGAGCCCCGGTGCGCGTCGACGCTCAGCTTCGAGCTTGGCACGGGCGAAGAGCAGGACTGCGGCCGTGCCGTCCCGCGAGAGGACGTCGAACGCGTCAGGCCCCGTTCTGAGCTGCCTTCGGGAGGGCGGAGGCGGGGGCTCGAAAGACGCGGGAGGCGGACGAGCGGAGGACATCGAGACCCTCGATCGCATGTTCCGCGGCAAACCGCAAGAGAGGACAAACCCTGCTGTTCATCCTGCTGGAGGAAAGATCACGGGATGAGCAGCTCGCGCTCCGTGCCGTCGGTGCTGCGCAGGATGATCCTCTCCCGGCCGTTTCGGATCGCCGCGAGCAGCACGTCGTACAGGGCCACGGCTCTCTTCACCACTTCGGTGATCGTGCCGGCCTCGCTCATCGCACGCATCTGATCGAGCCTGCCACGAAGGCGCTCGGGAAGTTCCAAGTTGAGCCGGACCTTAGGTTCTTCGCTTGCATGCCGTGACAACCGATCATCCCCATCTGCCGTCGAGGCTCGTCCTGGTTTCCTGCCAAGTCCGACTCGCTATTCTACGTACGACGAGTCCCACGCGAAGGGCGAGGCTCCTCTGCCCGTGGGCTCTGCGAGGCGGACACCCGTTCGCAGAGCTGCGCGAGCTCTTCCGCGCTCATGCTGCCGATCTGCTCGACAACTGCCTCGAGCTCACTTTCCTCGGGGAACAGCACAAGGAACATCGGCGTCAAGTCGAGCGCGCGTGCGATGCGATCGAGGGTGGCGACGTTGATCGCGACATACCCGCGCTCGATGAGCGACAGGTGGCTCGCGACGACGCCGGTCTTCCTTCTGAGGTGCTCGAGCGACATCCCTTGTGCGAGGCGCAGATCCCTGATCCGATGACCTAGTTTGAGAGCAAACGGATCCGGCTCGTGTCGGCGGCCCATGTCAGGGCTCCCGCCGTCCGCGTGCCTCCGGAGCGGTACAGAAGTAGAGCAAGCCCCGCTTCGGATCATGGATGCCCGCGGCACGCTCGACGAAGAGCGCGAGTAGCGGAGCGGCGACGAGCCGGACGCGCCCTTCGCGCTCGGCGTGAAGTAGAGCCGCCTCGAACGCCGCGCGTGGAACTTGAACAAGGGCCCCGCGGAGGATCGGCTGCGGCACGCCCTGCGTGTTCTTGTAGGCCGGATGCAGCCGGCCCATCGCCGCGAGGATCGCGCTCACGACGGCCGGATCTGGGCCTGCGTCACGCGCGGCGAGGGTGCGCTGCGCGTACAGCAGGACGTCGGCGAGCTCGGGGATGCGGAGCTGCCGGAGGACATCGTTCACCTCCTCGATCGGCGTGCGATGACGTCGTCGAGGCTCGACGGGTGAGAGCGCAGGCGGGGAAGGTCGGATCGTCGAGCGCGGGTTTGTCGAGATGGGCGCGGCCTGCGCATCGGGGCCGCCCGGCGTACGTGTGGAGACGCGCTCGCCGCTCAAGACGCTCTCCTCGCTTGTGCAACGGGAGCGACGCGCTCGAGCAGCCCACGCGTTGCATGCTCGATCCCGGCAGCAACTTGTCGTGTCCCGGAGATTGGACCCGCAGGACGAAGTACAACCTGGCCTTGCTCTTCGAGATGAAGGAGCGCTTGGTCCACTGCGGATCGTGCGATCCCGAGGAGCTTGCCGCGCAGAACAGCAAGGCCGACCGTCCCGTCTTCGTCAGGGCGCATGTACATGAGCGCGTAGATGATCTGCGCCTCGACGTGCCCCTCCGGCCCCGCGAGCCTAGCTGCGGCGATGTGCTCGATGAGCTTCGCCGTCGCCTCGAGCTCGTGCGACTCGAAGCTCCAGAGCAACGTGTGCACCTCGTCGACAACGGCGCGTCGCCCTGGGGACAGAGACGAGACCAGCGTGGGGACGGGCCTGCGCGCCGCCTTGTGCGCGGACATGTGCACGTGCGATGTCGACGCAGAGGCCGCCGGACGCGCAGGTGCAGGGGCCGGCCCCGGAGCAGCGACAACCGCTGCTACAGGGCGGTGCCGCCAGAAGGACAAGACGCCGATCAGCACGCGCCACCATGAGGGCCTCACCGGGATCGACGTGGCGGGGACAGGAGGCGCGGGCGCCGCCGGCCGCACGAAGAACGCCGTGGGGGCGTTGTCGTCCTCTTCGTGGCTCGCAGCCGGGCGCGTCAGCACGCGCGTGGCAGCTTCGTCTTCTTCCTCGTCGGCCATGTACCCCTCCGAGCGCACGAATGCCGTCTGCGGTCTGAAAAGCCGCGAAGCCCCTGTCGTCGGCTCTACGACGTCGACTCAGGACGCCGCAGCCGACAGCGGATGAAGATCAGAGCGATGATCGCCCGGAGGCGGGCGCGGAACCTGGGCTAGCGAATGCGAGC
This sequence comes from Polyangium mundeleinium, assembly GCF_028369105.1. Taxonomy (NCBI): domain Bacteria; kingdom Pseudomonadati; phylum Myxococcota; order Polyangiales; family Polyangiaceae; genus Polyangium; species Polyangium mundeleinium. The sequence goes on from NZ_JAQNDO010000001.1 coordinate 1,461,345, forward strand.
CGTGTCCCGCGACCTCCTTCGAGCGAATATCACCATCCCCAGGCGACCGCGGTGGTATGCCTCGACGAACGCACCCCAATGCGCGCCCTGCACCGCGGCCGTCTGCGGATGATGATGATTCGCGAGGACAAACGCGTCCGCATGCCGGCGCTCATGGCCGGGCTCAGAAGCCGCATGTCCCTTACTCTCTAAACACGAGCCAACTCAGGCGACCCGTCCAAGGAAAGTGCACGCCCCCGTGCAAGAGGCTGGTCAGGGCGTGTCGTCGCTCTTCTGCTCGATCTGCCGCAGGCCCTCGAGCGCCGCGGCGATGTACTTGTTTCGGACCCCCGCGTGATGACTGCTCCGGTAGTCCCGTTCATGCTGTCGCAGCGTGGAGAGCGCCTCGGCGAACTGCCTGCGCGAGAGCATCTCCCGAGCTTGTTCGAGGTTTGTCGTCTCCGGGTCGTTGAGGGGCACGGCGGCGGGCGCGGCCCGCGGGGGCGTGATGACAACCACGGCGGGGCTCGGTCCGGGGGCGGGCGGAAGCGAACCGTGAGAGGAGCTCCCACCACGCCCGCTCTCGTCGACCACGACGGAGAGCACCATCGGCACCGCATGCCGCGCAGCAGGCGACTCGTCGTGGGGCCAGAGCGCGACCGCGCCACCCCCGCCCAGGGCGCCGACGCCGACCAGGAAGAGCGGGTGCTTGATGATGCGCTCGAGCACCGCCTTCGCAGTGGCGCGAGCGGCAGGCCCAGAGCCCCGAGGCGCGATCATCTGGATGAGCCGCTTGCCCGAAGCCGGCGGTTCGGAAGGCGGCGGGCTCGGCGGCAGGGCGGGAGGAAGCGCATCGTCGAAGCCGAGCTCGCGGGCGACGCCGCGCCAGACTTCGTGCCGCGCCTTCTCGATGAAGTCGGGCGTGAGGTCCTCGGGGTGGAAGACGGTATCGAGACCGAAGGGCAGCAGCATGAACGGCGTGAAGTCCCGGCCGAACAGCTTCTTCACCCTGCGCCGGAAGACGTCCTTGGCCTCGACGAGCCTGGCCTGCGCGGTATTGCGCGAGACCCCGAGCGCCGCGGCGATCTTCGGCAGCGACTCTCCGTTGAACTCTGCCCTGACCAGCACATCGACGAGCTGCGCGTCCATGGTCTGGAGCACGCGTTTGACGACCTGATCGAGCTCATGATGCTCGAAGCGCTCGTGTGGGTTCTCGTCGCTGGGCACGTCCACGCCGACGTCTGCCTCGGGGGTCTCGAAGCGGTGACGGTAGAGGCGATAGTGCTCCGCCGCCTGCTGATCGCAGATCATCTTGAGCCAGTCCTCGACCCCCGCGGACGGGACCTTGTCGAAGTTCTTGTAGACCTTCACGAAGACGAGCTGCGCGAGGTCGTTAACATCCGCCTGGCGCACGCCCATCCGAGCGAGGATCCCCAGAACGGTCAGGAGGTACGTCGCGTAGAAGCGGAGAAAGGCGTCGCTCGCATGATGCAGGAACGGGAGGAGGAGCCCCATACAGACAAACACGCGCCGAGACGGGGGACCCGTCCAATAAATCGTACGGCTTCCTGCTCGAAGGCGACTTCACCGGATGTCGAAGGGAACAACCAGGCCGACCCGGACCGCGCCGGTGAGACGAGGAGAGCGCCAGAGCTCCTCGCCATCGACGACGAACCTACGCTGACGAGCCGCGTAGGCCATGTCCCCGTGGAGCTGGAGGCCCACGAAGCGAGCGAGCCGGAACTCGCCGCCGAGCCGCGCGCCGAGGTCAATGACAAGGTCATCCTCCTCGTGTATGAGCTTGAATTTCTGCACATCGAGTGAAAGCTGCGCCACGTCTCCGAAGACGCAGGCGCGGACGAAGACGCGGGCAGTAAGGAGCTCATGGCGTCCGCATGCCAGCGCGGTCAGACCCACCCGTCGCGCCTCTACGTCGAGCTTCGTCGGTAAAGCCCAAGCCCGATCGTACTGCCCTTCGACACCGATGGAGACCCACCGCCACCGCGCCTCGATGCCCGTCGCGAGGCTCAGGGCGGTTTCGGAGGCACTCCACCAGGCAGCCCCCATGTTCGCGTAGATGGCAAGCTGCGGCAGCCCTGCCAGGGGCGGCGGGGTCTTCGGTGCCGAGAGGCCTGCGGCGGGTTGAAGCGGCTCGACGCGAGCAGGCGTCGAGGGAGCTGGGGGCGGAACGGCTGATGAAGACGCGGAGGGCGCGGGCGTCGCCGACGAGTTCGACGCCGCCGGTGCCGCGGGTGGGATCGTCAGTGGGTCGATGATGTCGCGCAGGTAGAAGACGGTGCGATCGGCGAGCTGGTCACAGCGCCAAGATTCCGCGTACGTAACATGGTTGGCGACAACCTCACCGTTCTCGTCGCGGGCCTCGATGTGCGCCTCGATCCGCTGCGGATTGAGCACCAACTTCACGGAGATGGAGCGCGGCGCGTCATCGGTGAAGGGGTCGTGGCCCTTGAGCTTCGTGGCGAGGGCGGCCTTGATATAGCTCCTGTCCGGGCAGTTCTTCGGGGCGTCAGGGCCGGGGGTGTAGTCGAGGCGCCACGGCAGCACCTCGGGCGACTGCGCCGTCGCCTCCGAGGCGCCACAGAGCAGGGCCGCGACGAGCAAAAAGCGCGCCCTGAAAGGGCGTAAAGAGGCGTCCCGCATGACCCGAAAGAGCAGGTTTGTCCCCACCGCAGAGCATGCCCGTGGGGCGCGCGAGGCGCAAGCGTTCGTGGAACGCGACGGCGTCCGCGTTGGTTTGTCCGTCAGGTCCGAACGTTGACCGTGCCTGGTTTCGGAGGCTAGCCTTTGTGGCATGCGCGCGTTCAGGATCCTCGCCTGGTACCTCGGCGTGTTGGTCGCCTTCGGGGTCGCTGCATGTGGCTTCGCGACGAGCGAGTACGTGTCCGTTTGTTACAACGACGCGCAGGAGGAGGTCCCCTGCTGCGGCCCGGCAGGGGAGAAGTACGCGTGCCCGCCTGATTCAGGCGATGATGCTGACGTAGATGCCGGCGACGATGTCGATGCCAGCGACGATGATGGAGGCCCAGAAGCGGGCCCAGACGCGTCTTCGCTGGTCTGCCCTGGGCAGTGCGTGCCTTCGGGCGGCGGCGGCTGGGGCGACACCCCGTCGTTCGTCTGGATGGGCAAGGAGACGGACCCGCCGGCTCCGCCGCTGCCCGGTATGGCCTGGGTGACGTGGGTCGATGTTGTGTTCGCTGAGCCTGTTTGTCCGGTCTGCTCATGCGCGCCGCCGGATGTCGGCTGCACGATGCCGAGTTCGTGGGCCGCCAACTCGACCGCTTGTCAAGACCTACCTTCGCCCTATATCACGCCCTTTGACGCGCCGATCGGCTGGGACGGATCATGCACGGCGGCAAACCCGATCCCGGGAGGTGCGATGTGCGAGGGCGGGCCTTGTGTCCGCTCGTTGAGCGTGGAGCCGCCCGTCGTGGCGCCATGCGTGGCCGAGCCGGCCATCCCGCCCGAGGGCCAGCCCTTGCCCCCGCCCGTGCGAACGAAGGTCATCGAGTACTCGCCCGCGCAGATCGGGGCCTGCGAGGGCGGGATCGACCGCTGCGTCATGAAGACCCCGCCAGGCTACCGGCTCTGCCTCGTGGCCTATGGGCCTCTGGCCGCGCAGACCTGTCCCGAGGCGTGGCCAGAGCGGCACGACGGCTGGAAAAACGTGGCGGAGCAGCGATTCTGCTCGGCGTGTTCCTGCGGACCTCCCGAGGGAGGCTTCTGCGAGGTGCGGGTTGAGGCGTTCGCCGATGATGCGTGCGGCAACGAGCGGGGCAGCCTCGTGCTCACGTCGAGCGAGGGGGGCAAGTGTGTCGATCTGACTAGCGGCACCGCGCTCGCAGGGAAGACAGCCGAGGTCCTCTCCAGCGGCCCTGGTACTTGCCAGCCAAACGGCGGCGAGATCATCGGCGAGCCGTTGACTGAGGTGCCCGTGACCTACTGCTGCGTCCCGGAGCTGGTCCCGCCGCCGTGATGGCCACCGCGCCGGTGCAGGTCATCACGTGCAGAGGCCGTTGAGGCAAACCTCGGAAGCGCAGGCAGCGTTTTCCGTGCAGGGCTGGCCGAAGTCCAACGCGCAGCGCCCGTTTCCGTCGCAGACGTGGTCCCCGGCACAGGTCACGTCGGGATTGACAGCGTTGTCTCCGTCGTACGTCCCATAAGGGCGAGGTATGCATTCACCAGTATCGAATCCGCAATTGTAACAGAGAGGGCACGGTTTCGCGCAGCAGAGACCGAGTTCACATGCACCGCTCGCGCAATCGGCGTTCGTCTTGCAGAACGGGCCGAAGCAAACGGGGCAGTGTCCGTAAGCCTTGCCGCAGTCGATGCCGGTCTCGTCTCCGTTCTGGATCCCGTCATTGCACCTGGCGCACAGGCCCTCCCAGCAGTAGCCCCCGGGGCAGCCTGCATCCACGTTGCACGTCCCCGGGCACAGCGGACACGACCCGCCGCAGTCGACGTCGGTCTCGTCCCCGTTCTTCACGCCGTCATCGCACCGCGAGCACACGTTCCCGGCCTCGCAGGTATGCCCCGGCGTGCAGTCCGCGTCCTGCAGGCACCCAATGCAAGTGCCCGCGCCGTCGCACACGCCGGGGCACTTCTCGCCGTCGACGCAGGGTTCGATCCGGCAGCGGAAGCCCACGCGCTCGTTGAAGCTGCGACAGGTGCCGTCGCAGATCCAGCCCGTGCACATGGGCGGCCTGCCGCACTCGACGCCCGTCGTACATGGGCAGCCCTCGCCCCCGTCCTTGCACGCAGGGTCGTTGCACGCCGACAGGGTGACGAAGGCCGGGACAAGAAGCGCGAACGTGAGCGCGACGACGACGCGGCGCAGGATCATGGCGACAGCCTCCTGGGTTCCGTCATGCCCCCAAGGCTCCGTCATGTCGAGAGGGGCGCAGCACGCGCAGTTCGCGACGGCGTAGACCACCTCGCGCATCCCGCGCGCCGACCAGGGGTGCCGCGCCAAGAACTTGGCCCGTTGGGTGCGCCTGTGGCAGGCCCGCTAGACCACGCGGAAGGGGGCGCATGCCGGCGGCGGCCAAATGGGGGGATCTGGTTCTCGGGATCGACATCCACATGGTGGTCGTGCCGGGCTCGCCGAACCCCTGGCCGCTCCCGCACCCCTTCATCGGCATCGTCTTCGACCCCCTGGGCGCGGCGCTTTCGGCCGTGCTCGGCGGGGGCCCCGTGCTCGTCAACGGCATGCCCGCCGCGACCGTGGCTACCGACGTCCTCGGCCTCTCCCACGCCCCGATGCCCCCGGGCACGACGTTCGCGCCGAACGATGTCCCCGACAACGCGGGCACGTTCGTCACCGGGAGCAAGACCGTGTACTTCGGCGGCCTGTCCGCGGGGCGCGCGGGCTCGCTCGTCTCGAGCTGCAACTTCCCGATCAACGTGCCCACCTCGTCGTGCATCGCGCCCCCCTCGGGACCGCCCGTAGACGTCGGCGGCCCGGACGCCTTCGACGCCACGGCATTGATCATGCGGGGAATGCGCACGAAGTGGTTCTCCAACAAGATCCATAGCGCGTTCCGGATCAAGCCGCGCTCGCGGATGAGCAAGCTGGTCTGTTTTCTGACCGGACATCCGGTGGATGTCATGACCGGCGAGGTCCTCACGGACGCAGTGGACTTCGAGCTCCCGGGGCCACTCCCTTTTGTCTTCGAGCGCAACTACTACAGCGGCGACGAGACCGCGGGCGCGCTTGGCCCGGCCTGGCATCACCCGCTCGAGGCGAGCGTCGACGAGAGCCCGCTACGCGGCCACCGGTTGAGCCTCGATGTGCGGCTGCCCGATGGGCGCGTGGCGCGGCATCTGGACCTCGCCGTGGGCGCTTCCGAGTGGCGGGACCAAGACCGATACACGTTGGCGCGTGACGAGGCAGGGTACACGCTCACTTTCTGGGACGGCACGAGCTACCGGTTCGAGCCGGCCGAGGGGGCGACCGTGACGCACCCGCTCGCGAAGATCAGCGATCGGTGCGGCAATGCGATCACGCTGCGCTATCGGGATGGGCGGCTGCACGACGGGACGGATAGTGCAGGTCGCCACCTTCGCTTCGTCATGAGGGGCAGCCGCCTTGTCGCAGTTCGAGTGCGGCGTCCCGAGAGCGGTGGCGATACATGGCACACGCTCGTTCGGTATTCGTACAACGAAGAAGGTTATCTCGTGGCGGCCGAGGACGCCGCTGGGCACTCGTTCCGATATGCATACAAGGGCGGCGTGCTCATTCAGGAGACGAACCGCAACGGCCTCTCTTTCTACTTCGAGTACGACTGGTACGCGCCGGGCGGCTACTGCGTGCACACGTGGGGGGACGGCAAGATCTACGAGCGGAAGATCACGTACCACAAGGAGCAGTTCGCCACGGTCGTGGAAGACGGGCGCGGTGGACGCACAGCGTATTTCGGTAACGGCGACGGTCTCGTGGAGCGTGAGATCGACCCGATGGGAGTCGAGCGACGCTACGAATGGGGCGACGGTTTTCGCAAGGTCGCCGAGATTGATGGGCTCGGCCGCCGGACGGAATGGGCGTATGACGCACGCGGAAACCGGACCGTCGAGCGCGATGCGCTGGGGCACGAGACGCGGTGGGCTTACAACGCGTTGAATCTGCCCGTGGAGATGGTCGACGCGACTGGGGCGGCGTGGCGCTGGGCGTACGACCATCGGGGCAAGCTCGTGCGGGAGGTGGATCCGATCGGGGGCGAGAGCCGATTCAAGTACGACCGGCGGGGGCTCCTCTTGTCCGTCGAGGACCCCCTGGGACGCAATGTGCAGCTCGAGCACGACGGCCAGGGCAATTGCATCGCGGTGATGACGCCTGGAGGTGCCGTCAGCCGGTACGAGTTCGACGACCTGGGGCGGGTGATCAAGGCGGTCGACGCCCGCGGTGTGCAGGTGCGGCTGGAACATGATGTGTGCGGCCGCGTGGTACGCGTGGAGCGCTCGGACGGAGCCTTCATTCGCGTGAAGCGGGACGCCGAGGGAAACGTGATCGAGCGCGAGGATGAAGCGCGGCGAGTGTGGCGCTATGCGTACCGTGGCATCAACAAGCTCGAAAAGCAGGTCGACCCCGAAGGCGGGATCGTGCAGATCTCCTATGACAGCGACGAGGCCCTTGTCGCCCTGACGAACGAGCGCGGAGAGGTTTACCGCTACGAGCGAGACCGCGCGGGGCGCGTGGTCAAGGAAGTCGGCTTCGACGGTCGCACCCTGGCCTGCCTGTACGATCGGGTGGGGCACACGAAGCGCGTGACCACCGGCGGTGGCAAGCACATCTCGCTCGAGCGCGACGCGCTGGGCCGCCTGATCAAGCTGCGGATGCCGGGGCCGATCTTGCCGGGCGCGGTGCTGCCCTCGGTCCAGGAGTTCGAGTTCGCCTACGACGCGAGGGGCGAGCTCGTGCGTGCGAGGAATGCCGCATCCGACGTGACCTTCGTGCGCGATGCCCTCGGGCGTGTGGTGGAGGAGCGCGCGGGAGATGTCATCGTCGAGAGCCGCTACAACGCCGCGGGAGAGCGGGTGCTCTTGCGGACGAGCCTCGGGCACGAAGCGCACTTCGGCTTCGATCAGTGGGGTACGCTTGAACAAGTATCGTTCGGTCACAGCCAGCGGTTCGGCGACTTCACGCCGGAGTCGCTGCGTGAGGGCGGTCCGCGGGTGCGTGCGCCGTGGAAGTCGGCCATCACGCGGGACCGTGTGGGCGATGAGGTCGCGCGGCAGCTACCCGGCGAGGTGACGAGTCACTGGGACTGGGATCATGTTGGCAGGCCGGCGGTTCGCACGATGGAGGCGCCGGAAGTCGCCCTGGAGCTCGGCTATCGCTGGAAGTCCGACGAGGAGCTCGAGGCGCTCGTGATGGGCAAGGGGCGTGAGGTCGTCTTCGGGCACGATCGACGGGGGCATCTCATCTGGTCGGTGATGCCCGGGGGGCGGACTGAACATCAGCCGGTCGACACCGTCGGCAATGTGTACCGAAGCGAGGGCCGATCGGATCGACAGTATGGAGCGGGCGGGCGTGTCGAGGAGGCCAACGGTGTTCGGTACGTGCACGACGCCGACGGGCAGCTCGTGGAGAAGGTGCTGCCGGACGGGGCGAGGTGGCGGTACGCGTGGGACGTGCTGGGGCAGCTCGTCGATGTCGTGCGGCCGGACGGGGCGAAGATCTCGTTCGCATATGACGCCCTTGGACGGCGTGTTCGGAAAGACAGCCCGGGGAAAACAACACGGTACCTCTGGGATGGCGACGACCTAATCCACGAAATCACCGAAGGTGCGCCGCTCGAGACGTGGCTGTGGGAGCCAGGCAGCCTTTCACCGGTCGCGAAGGCCGCGGGAGATGAGCGGTTCGCCGTGATTGCAGACCACCGGGGTGTCCCGCTGATCGTGGTGGATGAGGAAGGGAAGACCGCCTGGCTCGGCGGTATCAGCCCCCTCGGCGAGGCGTGGATCCAAGTGGCGGAAACCGCGTGCCCGTGGCGATTCGCGGGGCAGTATGGCGACGAGGAGACGGGGCTCTACTACAACCGCTTCCGCTACTTCGATCCCGGCCTCGGGCGGTACATCAGCCAGGACCCGATCGGGCCCGAGGGCGGGCTCGGGCTGTACAACTATGTGCCGGAGCCGTGGGCGTGGATCGACCCGCTGGGGCTCGCGTGCAAGAACCACCAGACCGGGAAGAGGGGCGAGCGGATCGCAAGGAACTACCTTCAGAAGCTGGGCTTCAACATCCTCGGGAGCGTCCGGAACAAGTCGGGCCACGGCATAGACATCGTGGCCCGTGATGCGGCCGGAATGCTGCGGTTCTTCGAGGTCAAGACGACCGAAGGACTGTACGCAGCCGGGCTCGCCGGTGCACAAAAGAATGGCGCCACGCAGTTCGTATGGAGCCGCCTTGCTCGAGCCGCGCAAGGTCGCCGCTTCTGGCAGGCGACCAGCGATCCACAGACCCAGAGCAAGGCGTTGAGTCTGATGCAGGAGATTCAGAACAGTGGCGGATCGGGCTCTATCAAGGGCGAGGTGTTGAGGGTGGTGCTAGGCAACGGGACCATAACGCGAAGCCCTTGGTGAATAGCGTGAAGACGGCTGCACAGAGAGAAAAACACGTCCGAAGCTTTGTCCGTGATCTGAATGCATGGTGCAAGAACCCTCGCCTCGACCAGCGAAAGAAGCTCCTCGCGGACATCGCCAAATGGATCCGAAGTGGAGAGCCACGTGCAGCTGCTGTTGCAGCCGGCATCCTGCGCCAGCTTGGGAATTGGTACGCTCAGCATGGCATGTTCGATGTACTGAACGGTAGAGTCGAGAGTTGGGCACATCTTGACCGGGTTCTCCAATATAACTGGTGGGATACTCGTATTGATCCTGGTGGAACCCATGTCCTGGATGCTGCGCATACCCTCGCGCATGCTCTTGTTTTCGGCGAGGAGCGGATGGCCGCGTGGCTTGCCGCACGGATGATCCGAAGCCTCGATGACAATGCCTTCGGTTCTTGGGATCTCAGTCCGTTCGCGGTCTTCATGCTGGAGCTATGGTACCGCTACGCTGGCACGCCTCGACCGGAGCTAGATCGCCAGGGGATTGCACGCATCGGGGTCTACCGTTCCGTGCTTGACACCTGGAATGATGGGCAGGGCTTTGTCACCGCCTTGCTGAACGCCTGTGACTACCACCTCGACGAGGCCGTGTACTCCGATGCGAACAAAGAGTTCCTGACGTCGCCCTACGATCTCTTCCCCGTCGACATCCTCGCCATCGCCGCCGTCCGCGCGAAGCAGGGCCTCCCGATGCCCGAGCTCGACCATCCCCTCATGCAGACCCCACTGGCCAAGCTCCCACCGAACGACACCCGGCCCCGGATGCCACCCGATCCCCTGCTCGAGGCCGTGATCGAGAAGGCCCGGAAGCAGGGCTTCTTGCCGGCTGACGGAGACGTGTTCACGCCCTGAAAGGAGATGCCCATGGCAAAGGTCTCGCTCGGAACGCTGGGGACCACCGCGATGAGCATCGTGGACCGCCTGCGCGATCTCGCTGCCGGAGCCCGTCTCGACTTCACCTTCGCCTGGGAAGGCGCTCCTGGCCCGAACCCGTGGGACCATCTCCCGGTCGTACGCTTCGCGGCCCGCGAGGCCATCTCAACCCTTTACCGCTACGACATCACCGTCCTGCTCCGCGGCCCGGGGCTCGGCGACCCAGAGGAGCTGCTCGGGGCCCGCGCCTGCCTCCGGATTGCCTCCCTCACCGATCCTGGCTTCCGCATCGTTCACGGCATCATCACCGAGGCTCAGGAGCTGGCCCTTGCCCCCGAGGGCATGCTCTATCGCGTCACCCTCGAGCCTCCGCTCGCACTCGCGCAGCGCCGCACGCGCTCGCGCATCTTCCTCGACAAGACCCTCCGTCAGATCATCGATGCCGTCCTGGCGCCGATCTTCACCCGCGCCGACGGGGCAGCCGCCCACGGCGACGAGCATCATCCCCTCTCGTTCACCCCTGCGGCACCGCGCTTTTGCTACCGCATTACGGATGTCAGCCGCCTCGATAACCCGGCCGCCCGACCATACTGCGTCCAGTACAACGAAAGCGACCACGCGTTCCTCTCACGTATCCTCGAAGACGAGGGCATCGCCTACCACTTCGAGCACGGCTCGGATATGTGTCTCCTCGTTCTCTCGGACGCGGACGAGGGCAAGACCTGGCTCGCCCCCTTCCGCTCCCTCGGCCCCGGAGTCCACGGTCGCGACATCACCGCAATCACGCTCGGTGCACGCCTGCGCGAGAAAGCTGTGCGACTCCTCGATTACGACTGGCGGAAGCCCAACATTGCCCTCCATGCCGAGGCCGGCACACGTGCTGACCTCTTCGAGGATCAGTTCCCAGGCGCCTTCCAGGACAAGCCCGCGCTCGGCGCGCCTCTTGCCCGTGCACGCCTCGATCGCCACGCCGTCGAGGCTTCGTACGCAACGGGCTCGGGGGGAGTCCGCGTCCTGTCCGCCGGCACGGTTTTTCACCTCGACCACGACGGCACCCATCATGATGGCGAGTACCTGGTCACGCGCCTTGAACTCGAAGCCGAGCAGGCCGGCGTGGTGTCGCTCCCTTCCGGTGACAAGCCAGAACCCTTCAAGGCGCGGTTCGAGTGCGTGCGCCGTGGGCGGGGTTCTCGGTCTTCTCCCTCGCGCTTCCGGCCCGCCCGTACCGTGCAGAAGCCCCGCATCGTGGGTTCACAGACGGCCTTCGTGACGGCCGAGCCATCGACCAAAGGCGCGGAGATACACGTCGGGGGACCACCGGGCGCCGAGATCGGCTGCGTACGCCTGCGCTTTCATTGGGACCACGATCCGGAGCGTCACGGTGCAGAGCCGACGTCCTGCTGGGTCCGCGTCAGCCACGCCTTTGCAGGCGCAGGTCGGGGCGCATTGTTCCATCCGCGCGTCGATGACGAAGTGGTCGTCGAGTTTCTCGATGGCGACCCCGACCGACCCATCGTCACCGGCTGCGTCTACAACGGCCAGAACCTCCCCCCAGCGCCAGCCAGCGGGTCACCGACCGTGAGTACAATGAAGTCCTTCTCCACGCCGGGTGCTGGTGTGGTCAACGAGTTTGCCTTCGACGATGCGAAGGGACGCGAGCGAGTTGTGTTGAATGCCGGCCGCGACTTCTGCGCGACCGTCGGCCATGACAGGGCCGAGAAGGTCACGAACGACAGCAATTCGAGGGTTGGTGTGAACCGGAGCGAGCGTACGGGCTCGAACCGGAGCACAGATGTCGGTGGGAACAACGCGGAGCATGTCGCGGGAAACGAGACCATCGCAGTCGACGGCAACCAAAACACAACCATCGGGTCGAATCGTTCCGCGACGGTCGGTGCGGACGACAGCCTCAGCGTCGCCGCCAACAGAACCGCCATCGTGGGTGCAAGCGATGCTCTCAACGTCGCGGCGGCCCAGCGCATTCAGGTAGGCGCTGATCAGACGGTAGATATCGGCGGGAGCCGCGCGGAGACCGTCGCAGGCAGTGCGAGTCTCGTCGTCGCAGGCAGCCGTTCCATTGCCGTCGCAGGTAGCGACGAGCAGAGCATTGCAGGTAGCCGGACGGTTGCCATCGGAGGCAGCGTGCTCGAGGCCATTGGGGCCGCGTTCCTGCGCAGCATCGCAGCCAGCGCAGAGGGTGCGGTGGGCGCGGATGCCTCGCTGGCAACCGGCGGCACGGTCAACGTCCAAGCCGGAGGGAGCGTGGTTGTCGTCGCGCAGGGAGAGGCGGCCATACAGGCGCCCCTCATCAACCTGACGGCCGACGGGGAGATCGTGCTCAGCGCGGGCGGCAGCGCGATCAAGATCGGCGCCGGAGGTGTCGAGATCATGGGCCCCTCCGTGTCGGTTGCCGGTGGCACGGTCAATGTTGCCGGGGGACTGGTCAAGCTCAACTGAAGGGAGGGACCCATGGATCCGGTATCCGCTGCAGCGCATCGTTTCGTCTCGGAGATAGCTGAATTCTTATGCGCCGAACGGGTGCGAAGCCTTCGGATCGTGGCGGAGCCAGACCGATACCGGGAGGTCATCAAGGCGCTGCGGCTGCTCGAGCACGCGCCCGACAACCGGCGCCCGTTCTTTCTCTTCGACGAGCCCTTCGAGGACGCACATCGCTACTTCACCGCGCTCACGCAGGCGATCACCACGCAATACGAGCAGCTCCGCGGGGGCATAGGTGCCGAGGGCATCGAGCTGCCCCGCCTCGGGCCCTTGCCGCCCGGAGATGCGTCCCACCGTGCTGCCGTTGCACTGGCCCACGTGGCGGAGTTCTTGGCGCCCCATCTCGACGGCGTGCTCGTGGGTCTCCTGCCCCGACACGTGTCTGATGGGCCAGGGTTTCTCGCAGCCGTACAGGCATGGCTGCGGCTGCCTTTCCCGCCCGGCGTGCGGTGTGCCGTGCTCGATGAGTCTCGGTCCGTGAAGAACCTCGACGCCGAGGCGCGGTTTATCGTCCCCGAGGGGCCGTTGTTCGGGTTCGTGAACGCGCTGCCTGCAGAAGCAGCGATGCAGCCTCTCCGCGCCGCGCTCCTCTCCGCGGCGCAGGCATCGGCAACCAGGGAGCCCCAGGCGGCGACGGGAGCGTACGAGGACGCGGTCGAGCTTTGCCGCGGGCGTGGGCTCGCGCGGGAGCTTGGAGGGGTGTTGATGGCGCTCGGGGCCGCTGCGCTCGCCAGAGGGGCCCAAGAGGATGCTCGGCGGCGGTTCACGGAGGCCGCGCTCCATGCAGAGTGTACTGGGCTCCCAGCCCAGGCGGCGGCGGCGTGGATGGCTGTTGGGTCACTCGCGGCGGCCGTCGGCCTGCAGGAGGTGGCGGACAAGGCGCTCGAGGCCGCCCGCGCCGCGGCCGAGCGCGGGGGGATCGCATCGCTACGGGAGCACGTCGAGCGATTGCACAGTTGATCGCGCGTCCCGGCGCCGACGTCTACTACATGTTCGGGGAGGACGACGATGAGTGGGTGCTGCGGGCCAATAACCGCGAGGAGATGGCGCTGAGCCGCGAGCGATGGGGGCTCGCGTTCACGTACGGCGAGGCGTGATGCCGGAAGCCAACAACGGGGTCTACTTGCCCGGCGGCTTGGGGCCCGAAGGCAGGTTGGAGGGGACCGGCTGCCCGCGCGACTGATAGCACTACTCTGCCACCTCCACCCACACCGTCATATCGGCACGAGCGCCCGCACCGTCTCTCCGCACCGCGCGCATCTTTGGGGCGTAGCGAACCTTTGAATCAATGGCCGCCGGATTTCCGGTAGCGACGGTTCAGGCGGCCGGCTGCTGCGCCCGGTCGTGTTTTTCGGCGTTACGCAAGTGCTGAAGGAAAGCGAAGGCCATCATCGTCAGGAGCGCGTGATGGTGCACCGCGTGCCAGAGGACCCTTCACCGACAAGTTCGTCCTCCGCAAACATTCGTCACGTCGCGGGATAAGAACAATGGTGCGACCAGGCAAGTCTGGTCCGAAAGGAATGAGATGCGATAAACTCATGAAATTCGGTTTGCCGTCCGGCGGGTGCGATCCCCGCCCGGCCAAGGGTGGCCCGCCCAGGCCGGTAGCGAGCCTTGCGACGGTCACGGTAACGCGGCCGGCGATGCGTAGGTGCGCGAGCGTGCGGGCCGTGGGGAATGCAGCCACGAAAATTATAATCATTCCGGGGGCCGAGGGCGTCATTGCACCCGAAGGCGACGGTGAACTTCCCAGAAGTGGGCAAGGGAAGGGCACTCCCGGCGGGGTGTACGACCACGGCACGTAGGAAGGGGACGGTCCAGAGACCTGGGAGACCCGCGTTCCTCTTCGGGAACAACCGGTGCCACGGAGACCCGGTGATCAATCTCCGACGCGCCGCGCGCTTGCGGATACGCGCGCGGCCGGCCGAAGCCATGCTCGTGGCTCTGCACAGAAGAAGTATTCGCACCGAGGTAGGCAGCAGGCAAGGGACAACCGGAGCCGATGCCGACGGGAACGCGGGAGTCGGAGGGCTGAATACGAGCGATGACGTCGGGGAACGGGGTAGCGCCCGGACCCGGCCGAGCAAAGGCAGCCCGTGTTGGTGTGAACTTCAGGAGGGAACCATGCCCGACGCATTGATGTCGGAGAACATGTCACCGGGACTGTTGAAGGTAGCGGAAAGAGCGAGAAGGGAGCCCGAAGGACGGTTCCACGCGCTGGCCCATCTCATCGACGGGCCAGCCCTGGCACGCGCGTATCGCCGCATGCGGAAGGATGCAGCGGTGGGGGTGGATGGAGTCACGAAGGAGCAGTATGGGCTGGACCTGGAGCGCAACCTCCAGGGCCTGCACGAACGGCTGAGGTCGAAGCGATATCGGCACCAGCCGATCCGGCGTGTCCACATCCCCAAGGACAAGGGCAAGACGAGGCCGATTGGGATATCGGCGTTCGAGGACAAACTGGTCCAGGACGCCGTGCGCGAGGTGCTCGAAGCGATCTACGAGCAGGACTTTCTGGACTGCTCGTACGGCTTCAGGCCCGGACGCAGTGCCCATGACGCCATCCGTGCCCTCGACCGGCTCGTGTACAAGGGCAAGGTGGGGTGGATTCTGGAGGCTGACATCGTGTCCTTCTTCGACAGCGTGGATCGCACCAAGCTGCTGGAGATGCTCCAGACTCGGGTGGCCGATGGGTCGCTCCTGCGGCTCATCGGCAAATGCTTGCACGTGGGTGTGCTCGACGGCGCGGAGTACTCCGAGCCGGAGATCGGCACGGCCCAGGGGTCGGTGCTCTCCCCGCTCCTGGGGAACATCTATCTGCATTACGTGCTCGACCTGTGGTTCGATCGCGAGGTCAAGCCGCGTACGCGGGGTGAGGCGCACCTCATCCGCTATGCGGATGATTTTGTGATGGTGTTCGAGCGCCAGGACGACGCGGAGCGCGTGATGGAGGTGCTCCACAAGCGGATGGGGCGATTCGGACTGACCCTTCACCCGGACAAGACTCGCCTGTTACCCTTCCAGCGGCCACCGGCCGCGCAGACGGGCGGCAAAGGTCTGGCGACGTTCGACTTCCTCGGGTTCACGCTGTACTGGCGGCGGACCTTGAGAGGTCAATGGCAAATGGCGTGCAAGACTCGGTCTGCTCGCCTTCGACGGGCAGTCCAGTCCGTCGCCGACTGGTGCCGCCGCTATCGGCACCTGCCGGTCAAGGTGCAGCATGCCGCGCTCAAGAGGCGCATCCAAGGGCACTTCAACTACTTCGGCGTCAACGGCAATGTTCGCAGTCTGCTGTTGCTCGTCGAAGAAGCCAAGAGGGCCTGGTACAAGTGGCTCTGCCGTCGGAGCAATCGGGTGCGCCTGAATTGGGAGGGGTTCGGCGAGATGCTGAAGAGCCTGCCTCTGCCCCGTCCCCGCGTGATAGTCCGAATCTGGGGGACGTAGCCGCAAGCCACATCAACGGAAGAGCCGGATGGTGGAAATCTCCTTGTCCGGTTCCGGCGAGGGCCCCGGGGGAGTGATCCCCCGGGGCTACTCTACAGGAGAACTCCTCATCATCGTTGAAACGTCTCCGCGCCCGCGTGGCGCGCGTTCTGCGCGTCACGGGGCAAGGGCCTCCGTGTGCGCGCTCCATGGAGGACCCCGTGACGACCACGATTCCGAGGAACATTCGCCAGGAGTTCGAGAAGAAGATCAGGCGCGGCATCTTCAACCCCGTCGCGCGCTTCCTGCACGAGAACATCCGTGAGGATCGGATGCAGGAAGCGCTCGGCTTTACCTGGGCGCTCTACAAGAAGCATGCCGAGGTGGGTGACATCCTCGACGATGCCCTGCTCGTGCATGCCTGCCGTCTACGCGCCATTGATCTAAGCCGCCATCTCGCCTCCGGCGATCGGACCCAGCGGCTGAAGGACGTCTTCGACCAGCGCAACTACAACCGCCGCCGCGTCGAGGTCCTGGGCCTCGACGAGTACGTGGCGGAGTTCGAGGACAACCCGCAGATCGACAACCAGGAGTCGAACACGGATATCGGCAGGGCACGGCCCCGCAGCCTGAACCCGACGGGTCGTATTATCAGCGCCATCAGCTTGAACGAATGGCTCGAGACGCTGGCCCCGCGGGACCGCCAGCTCATCGAGCTGCGCGCCGCCGGGCACGACCTCGACGAGATCGGCACTGCGCTCGGCATGGACAGGGTCGCCGTCTGCCGCAGGGTCAAGGTGCTCGGCGAGCTCCTGGCCGAGCACGCCGGCATGCCGGATGCTGTCCATCGCAGGCAGCTCAAGCGCGCAAAGGCGAGCGAGGAGCCGGCACCGGAGAGCGGCATCCGGGCGAAGGTGACGAGGGGCAGGCCCAAGAAGTCGGTGGCGTCTCAGCAGTCGCACAAGCCGTCTCGGCGAGCGCGGCAAGCGGCTTGATGCCGCAGAGAACGGGCTTGTCCCCGTTCTCATAGCTCCGGGTCCAGTGACGAGTCGGCCCGCAAGGGAGACTGTTCCGCGCACCTCATCCGGGGCGCGGGACCGGGTGATCGATGCGAGGCGCGCCTCGGAAGATGTGTCGGAGCCAGTGTGGGTAATCGAAGGTCCCAGCCTGGGCGTGACGAAAAGGGCCTGCTCCTCGGTGACCCAATGGCCGCCCATGGTCCACGGATCGCGCGGCGCTGCGCCGCGCACGTCGTCGACCACGAGGCGCCTGCCAGCCATTCAATGGGGTGCTGATAGTTTCGTGGCACAGAATTGGTTCTGTGATACAGAATGTTTCGTGGCACAGAATGAGGAAACGCTCGCTACCGGCGCCGCCACCCACGGCCCCAAACCCGGGAAGAGCGGTCGTCCGCCACGCGCCGACACGGCCGCAACCGATGTGCTCCGCGTGCGGCTTACCGCCGAAGAGAGGCGCCGCGTCAATGGCGCCGCCGCGGCTCAAGGGCGGTCTGTCGCCGATCATGTCCGTGCGTGGATCAACGGGGAGGCCCCCGAGGCGACGCAAGTGAGCGAGGCCGCCCCGGCCGTTCCCTCGGCGAGCCCGCCCGATTTCGTGACCGCGAGACCTCGCCGTGGCGTTGAGCCGAAGCTCTGGTCACGGTGGACGCCGCGGTACGTGTGAACGCTTCACGTGGTCCCCGGCCGCCTCGACGGCCCTCCGCTGTGCGTGCGCCGCCGCGTGCTGGCGGACATTAGAGGGGGAGGTTGCAACATCGAGACGCCGGGCGGCGACATGGGCGTCAACTTCGACCCCCTTCAACAGCACGGCCACGCCCGCGCCTACGGCTCGCACCGCGCAGATGGCGACCCGCCGACCATCGCCGGCTGGTTCTGGGGATGCGACCTCGCCCTCGACGTCTACGACCACAACCCCACGGCCGAGGAGCGGGAGGCTTGGCTACGCCGCCATCGCCTCGAGCAGGCCCTCATCCGCTCGCCGCCCTCGTCGGTATGGGTCACGTTCCCCGCGGCGCGGGTCGGGGCGCCCGACCGCGCGGTGAAGTGCAGCGCGGAGCGAACGTTGGGGGAGAAAAACGGCGCGGTGTCCCGCTCCGATCTCGAGGTGCACCTCCCAGGGTATCGCCCGCCCTGCCCCGGCGGCTTCTACGAGCACATGACCACGGTCGACCTGTACGAGCTCGCCGTCGTGGGCTCCGCATCCGCGGGCGGCGTGGACGGCGCGCGGCGCGTCTACTTGCACAGGCCCACCGACGAGCAGCTCCGCGCCGATGGTCGAGCGCGCGTCGAGGAGCAAGCGGAAGCCGCCCGGCGGGAAGCCGAAGCGAAGAACTTCGCCGACACCTGGTTCCGGCCCCCCACCGGGGCGCCCCGAGAAGATACCGGCGCCGCCGCTGTCCGCGCTCTCGGGCTCGATCCGGCGACCGCCACCGAGGACAACGTGCAAGCCGCCTTCCGCGCCCGCGCCCGGACAGGCCACGCCGACAAGGGTGGGCAGCTCGACATGGGGGAGCTGGTGCGCCAGCGCGATGCAGCCCGGGCCTACGTCAATGCTCGCTCGAGGTGATTGGGGACGGCCAGCCCGCCGAATTCGAGCTGGTCCTTTACGTGCGCCGAGCTGAGGCAGCACCAGCGCAGGAAGGTACCTGGTCTGCGCGGGGCGCTGTCGTCTTGGCGATGCTGTAGCCCTTCTCGGTTAGACCTTCAATCACCCCCGCCATCGAGTAGCCAGCATCCTCGAGGTCGACCCGGGCACGAGAAGCATCGGGCGCATGCTGAAGCCGCCGCCCGACTCGAGACGTCCGAGGCGCTTGTCGAGCAGCTTGTAGGCATCGAGCAGCGGCCCCACGGCGAGTTCGATCCTCTCCACGAGCTTCTGGTCGAGGACCGGCTTGTTCAGCGCGTGGCGGGCCGCGATGAAGGCGCGAATGACCTGGAGGGTGATCGCTCGTGCGGTCGGGGTGCGGGCCTGGGTCGTGACGAAGAGAGCCTGCTCCTCCGTGAGCCAGTACTCCGCGGTCCGTGGACTGCGCTTCGCTGCGAAGCGCTGGTCGTCGAACACGAGGTAGCCTCCAGCGGCCAGCTCCTTGATCAGGTCCCGGATCTTCCTGGGGCGGCCGTAGCCGAGCCGGGCGCCCCAGCTCCATGTCCTGAATGCGATTGTCGATATTGGGGCCGGCCCCCATCCACCTCGAGCTCGGCTTGCCCCGGATGCAATCTGGCGAGGTCAGCGGGAAAGCAGCACGGCCAGAGCGATCCCCAGGCGCAGGGCCTTCATCGCGATCAGCACCCCGACCACCAGCTTCCAATAGTAGGACAGCGATGCCCCCAGATCCGCAGCAGCAGTTGATACTTCAGCAGTGGCTGCTCGCCACGCATCCGCAGCTTCTGCCCAGGTCTGGGTCTTGTCATTGCTCACGGTTGATCTCCGCGTCGAGTCTACCGCATCTATGCGACGGAGCGGAACAGCCCCCTCCTATGTCGCTCATCGAGCTCCCTGATTGTCTTCGGATTCTCCTGCACGTACTCGAAAAAGTGCCTGTTGAACACGGCGGCCCCTTCCTCGGTCAGTCGGTAGACTTCAGCATCTACGTGCTCTCCGGGAACCACCTCACGCACCGCATAGCGAGGGTCGTGCCGCAGATCAATCCCGTGCTTCTCGAGGCTCCAGGTCACCACGCGGCCGATTCGTTGACGGCTGACACCATAGTAGCGGGCCAGCGAAGAGATCGAGATCTGACCGTCGCCATCAAGATCTTGGGGCGGATAGAAGCCCGCCGGCTGCGGCGGGTGCTGAGGAGCGCGTACAATGCCCGGAAGCCCCCCGGGAGATAGGCGACCAGAGAGCCGACCCAGAGGCCGCGGGGCTGGCGCCGGAGGTGATGGCAGGGCTGGCTCGGTCACTTTGGGAGCCATAGACTCGATCACCTCCTGCACGGGCTTGGGAGGTGCCTCCGCCGGCTCGGGTAGCACAGCGACAGGGACCGCCCTCGCGGAGGGCAGGGCAGACTTCTTCGGCGACATCAGGAGCGCTCCAGCCGCTTCCAGGTAGCCCTCGATGCGACTGGATGACATCCCCACCTGCTGCGCCACCTGAGCGAGCTGCAGAAGCAACCACGCGCGTCCCGAGGGGTTGTCGGCCAGCAGGAGAGCCGCCACCTTCGGATCGAGGAGCTGCGGCCGGTCGGGAGCCGCCGGCACCGAAGTGCCCGGGATGCTCTCTCCGCGCCGCAGCTTCGGCAGAACTTCATCGGCTAGGAGGCGACGAAGCTTCTTGCCGAGCTCCTTGTCAGTCTTCAGGGCGACGAGGTCCACGCCGCTCTCGTAGAGGACCATCAAGCTACGCGCCCGACTAGCTACGCCACTGGTTCCGCGATGCGGAACCAGTCGCTTGAACGCCTTCAAATCTTGCCCTTCGAGGACGTCGTAGTCCCGCCCTTCGATGAACTCGTCCTTCCACTCGTCGAGAATGCGCTTGGTCAGGCCCTTCTCTGCGTACCCCAGCGCCGCCCCCAGCTCGGCAGTGATCACGGCGACCCTACCTCGGAACACGCGAAACGTGAGGGACTTTCCTTCGAACATCGCGTCGTACTTCATGAGCTTATCGCTATTCATGTGGCCTTCTCCTTCCTGCTTCCGATTCTGCGCTCGTAGAGTTCCCTCAGCGCGACCCGCATCACGCGTGCACGGTTGCCCTCGAATTCCCCGAGCACGGCGAGCTCTCCGAGCTTCTTGTCGTCCTCTGGGGTGATCTTGGGCTGAATGACGGGTCCTCCGATGACCTTCGGCCGCCCCGGTCGTCGGCCAGTGCGTCTTCGACTGCTGGACATCGAACCCTCCTTTCAACGTATATTAACAATATCGTTGTTTTCCCACAAGATGGCATTCGGCATTGAGCTGAATGCGGACGTCGACACCGACTACTCGAGGAACTACGGCGTGGTTGACCAGCGCGTTCGCCGGCGCGCGGTATCGGCACGCAGGGCGGGCGCATATGCAGGCTGCGGACGACCACGGGACGTTTGGGGACCATCAACGACAAGAACCAGCCCCACCTCGTCGACTGCTCCGGTTGCAAGTCCCCGAGCAAGATCAGGAATCAGGCGCCGAGGCGGGTCAACCGCTCACCTGGATGGCCTGACCAGGATGCGTCGGTCGAGATGGTTGCCGGCTGCGTGTCATATTGCGAATGTCGATTGTTCTGCGGAGGAAGGGCGGCTGACGATGAACGCAGGCGCCTGGCTGCCTTGTTTTTTCGAGGCTGCCAACCAGGCCCGGCCGCAGCTCGGCCGCTCGGCGACAAAGTCGCGACGTCGCGAATTTCTAGGCGGCAGACCTGCCCGAGACCTTCGCAGATCTGTCGCTGGCTCGGAGACGGGCCTTTCGCCCGTCGCACCACAAGGGCCTTGGCCCCGGTCCAGCCTGCACCCCCCACCACCTCGAGTGCCAGGAGGACGACGGCAGGCACTGGCAGGGCTCCAGAGCGAGCCGACCCGGGGACCATCTCCATACGCGGCCCGCGTGGATCCCCGCCCGCTGGAGAGCGAAAACCTGTTTTCCAGCCGCTTCGCGATCCGAAAGGGCCCTGAGCTTTGGGCCCGCTCGGAACGTTCGTGTGCCTGTTCCCGAGGGAGTCATAGGGATGCGTAGAACACCAGGGGATTTGCCGCGTCGTCCCTGTTGGCAAAAAAGCGCCTATTCTCGTGCTTTTGCTGTGCTTCACGCCGGGTTGGTGAAGGCGTGGGGGGTTGACCGGCACGCCCAGGATCGTGACCACGGCGGGCGAGAACCGATGGGCGGGAAGCTCGCATGTCCACCGCCCGTCGCCCGTGGCCCATCTACTTCTCCCAGCGCGACATCACCTTGGGCTCGACCACAATCGGCACCGAGGGCACGTACTTCTTCATCCCGGCGATCATGCTGTCGCGCATGAGCACCTTGACCTCCTCAGCATGTTCTTCGGGAGCTTCAACGAGCAGCTCGTCATGCACCGCGAGGATCATCTGCGCCCCGAGCCGCTTGAGGTGCGGGGCGAGAAGCACCATCGCCTGCTTCATGCCATCGGCCGCAGTGCCCTGAATGGGAAAGGCCAGGCGCGCGTTGTAATCCTCGGCGGGGTCAAAGTAGTACGAGACCCGGCCGCTCTTCGTGCGTAGCTCGGCCGGCATCTCCTCGGCCATCTTCTTCTGCCACGCCGCGACCCCTGCGTGGTTCTGCAAGAACATCTGCTTGAACTGCGCCGCCTGCTCTGGCCTGAGGTCCACCTTGTAGTTCTTCTTCGCGTACGCGATGAGCTTGTTCACGCCCATCCCGAACGAGCCCCCGAAGTTCACGGGCTTTGCCCGGTTGCGCTGCTCGTCGGTGACCTGGTTCTCGGGCACGTTCATCAACAGGGATGCCGTGTGGCGATGCGGGTCTCCATCGCTCTTCCCGAAAACCTCCTTGAGCTTCTCGTCCCCTGTCTGATCCGCGAGCACGCGCAGCTCGATCGCGTTGTAATCCCCGACGACGAGCTTCTTGCCTGCGGGAGCCTGGATGCACGAGCGCACCTGCTTGTCGCGCGGCAGGCCGAGCAGGTTGGGCTCTTGCGCGCTGAGCCTGCCAGTCACGGCGCCGATCTGGTTCAACGTCGCATGCACGCGCCCGTCCTCGGAACGGCTGAAGGCCCGCAGCACGCCGTTGCCGGCACCCGTGACGAAGCCGTTATTGCGCCGGTAGAGGACGAGCTGCTGGGCTACTGGCAGATGCATGTACGGCGCGAGGGCCTCGCTGTTCGTGCGCTCGACCTGGAGACCGAGCCGATGCAAAGCCGCGAGGACTTCCTCGTTGTTATCGATGTTCTTCACGCCCAGTGTGGCGACAAGGTTCTTCTCGAGTTCCGCGGCTTCGCTCGTCCACATGTCGACGAGCCGCTCCCATTCGACTCGGTTGATGGGTACACCGCTCACCTCCATCTGCGCGACGATGGGGAGAAGCTTGAATTCGAGCGCGGCTACTTCTTCGAGACGCTCTTCTTGGAGATCCTTCTGGAAGATGTCCGCGAGGCGCAGGACATCCCGCGCCTCTTCCGCGAGCTCATCCCGTAGCTCGGGGCTCGGCGCGGTCGACCAATCGATGTTCTTTTGGACAATCTGCTTGCCGAGCGCGCGCTCGAGGGAGAAGTACTTGTGGTTCTTGAGGTGCCTGCCGCCGTCGAGCAGCCGCCACGCGATGGCCGTATCCACCACCGTGCCTGGCATGAAGCCGAGGTGGTACTGAAACTGCGCGAGCGCGCCCTTGAGGTCGTGGCCGACGATCGTCACCTGGCAGAGGGCATCGGCGACAGGGCCGAGTTCCTCACCACCGAGCGTGTGGAACACCCGCGCCTGTCCATCTGGCAGGGCGAGGGCGACGAGGACAGGTCCCTCGGTAATGTCGGGGCCCGTCGAATGGACGACCAGGCCGACGCGCCCGGCGCGGAGGATGGCTTCCGCCAGGGTGCCCGGCCCGGCTCGATCAGATGTCTGCTCGGCTTGACCAGATCCCTGGAGGCCCTCGGGGGAGCGAGAACGCCGCGAAAACGAGGCTCCTTGCCCGGCTTGACCAGATGACCAGATCTTTTCGGAGGGGAGAGGCGCCCCCGACAGGGACGGGGATACAGACCCAAGCCTCGCAACATCGGCGCTCACAGAGGGACTCTCCCCCCTGAAAGATCTGGTCATCTGGTCAGAGTGAGGTTGATTACCTGTCCGTGCCTGCATATCCCCTGGATCTGCTGGGGTTTTGCCATCCCCGGGCCCTTCGCACCCGTGCCCGGATCGATCTGGACACGAACCGGGCATCTGGACAGCCAGCACCGGCGAAGGGGGCAAGCTCGCTATCGTGAGGGGCGCAGAGCCGTTCATGTTCTCCGCCGGGCTCCGGATGGGACGCCAGAGCGAGGGGAGATCAAGCCCGTCATCACCCCCCTCGCACAGCGCCCCGCCGTCATCGTCGGGACCAGGCTCGCCACCACCAGGACCGGGCCCTCCGTCACCCGACCCGTCCGGGTCCGGCTCGCCCCGCAGCTTGGTCAGGTCGATCTTCAGCACGCGCTCCCGCTTGCGGTCCCCATCGACATCGAGCCGGTGCGTGGGCTCCTTCCCGTTCGGGAGAATGAGCCCCTCTTCGACCATGCGGCTCCAGAGGCCGTACTGCTGGAGCGGCGTGCCTTCGTTCATCGACTTCAACGCCTTGTTGACCGCCTCGAAGGCGGCGTCGGGCAGGAGGTAGGCGTGCGTCTTGTCCTTCCAGCCCACAGGCTCCGTGCCGTCGCTGCTGGCCGACGTCAGCGGCATCCCCATCGACTGCAACGTCACCTTGCGCCGGAGCAGCAGATCGCGCAGCACCTCCAGGAAGCGATGGCCGGGGTTCGACTGCTCCGTCGCTCGCACCTGCTCGCGATAGTTCGCGAGGAGCGCCGCTCGGGCCTCATCGATGTAGCCCTTGGCATCCTCGTCGCTCATGACGCCGAGGTCCTTGGCGAACTCAGTGAAGTAGTACGCGCCGACGAGCAGGTGCGCCATCGCGGCCGGGGCGCGGAGATGGCCGTACTTCTGCTGCATCTCGTCACGGAGCTCCTGGAACTTCTTCTTCACCTCGACCTCGAGCTGCGGCATCTGCGGGATAAGCCACTCGACGTACGCAGCCATCGCGTGCGGCAGACGATGGGCGTTGGCTTGAAGCCTCGTCAGTGCGTCGAGGTTGATGTCCTCTTTCGACATGTGAATGGCGACGAGCCGCGCCTGAATCGACTCTCCTTTCGGCAGGTCTTCGCCCGTGCTCAGCACGAGCGCTCGGCAGGGGCGATCAGGACGCGCGGTGCAATCCGACTTGAGGCGACCACGCGAGCTCCCATTCCCGACATGGCGAACGAGCTGGGCGCCCTTCTTGTGAGTCTCGTCCGTGGCGTCGGCACTCTTCGGCGCGAAGTCGTCAATCGTGACGAGCGCGTCCTTCATCCGGTGGAGGTACAGCTCGATCGCGCTGAACGTCCAGCCCCAGCTCAGGGGCAGCGATGCGTGATCGAATTCTCCCCAGTGGCTCTGCGCGAGCGCGGCCAGCGAACTCTTCATGCTGCCGCTCTTGCCGTGCAGCATGAGCACCGCGTCGAAGTAATGCGAGCTTTGAAGCGGCGCTCGATAGACCGCGCAGAGCAAAGGCAACGTGACACGTGTGTCGGCGGTCTTGAGGAAGTCGAGCGAGATCTTCACCGCTTCCCGGGGATCCTCCGCGAACGCGGGCAGCTTATAGCGGCGATACGCGGCTTCGAGCTCAATCGAGACATCGTGCGCTCCCACGGCACCGCCGGCATGCAGATAGATCCACCGGCCGCCATGGTCTCGAAAACCCGAGTGCATGTACGTCACGGTCTCCGTCGGACTCGACACTGTCTGGATTGCAGCGCGGAGGTGGCTCGCCACCCTGGGGATGCCGGGGTAGACGATCGGCTTCGCGCCCCACTTCTGGCTCGGCCACAGCTCGCCCCCGAGCTCTTGCGGGCTCACACGCACGCGCGACAGGGGAACTCCGGTCTCGAGCGCGCCCTCGATGACGAAGGCACGCGTCTTCTCGGCGCCGTCGTCCAAGATCTCCTCCTCGACGATGTGGGCCGTGAAGTTGCCTAGGGGCTGGCAGTTCTCCGTCACGCCTCCGTCCGGCGAGCTCACCAAGCAGAGCTTCTCGCGGCGAACAGCGTAGAACGCGCCGGCCGGCGTCTCCTCTTCATGAATTCTCCGGTTCTTGGCCTTCTGCTCGGCCTCGTACAGGGCGCGCTGAAGATCCCTCTCCCTGACGCCGTGCGGGCGCAACAGCGTCATGACCTTCTTTTGCGTGGCGACGCCGCGCTCCGTGAGCGACCACAAGAACGGCAAGTCGCCCAGGAGGTTCACGGCCTGCTCGGCCGAGATGTTCTTCACCCGCTCGACCGGATCGGCGGGCACATCCGCGGCCAGCACCCTACGAAGGTCGACGTACCCGTTCGAGGCGCGGAAGTCGTCCGGCCCTTGATCTTCACCGTCATCGCGCAGCGGCAGCGCCGCCACCTTCACCTTGGCGCCGTGCTGCTCGAGCGCGATGGCCAGCCGAGCTTCCGCTCGCGCGACGTCAGGGTTCAGCGCCCGGCCCGCATCGAACGTGATGACGACCTCGCGCCGGACGAGGCCCACCACGTTCCACGAGTCATTGAGCTTGTGGTCCTTCGTGAGCGTCGAGTAGATCCCGCCGAGCCCGATAGCATTGAAGCCGTTGTCCTGGAGGACCAGCGCCTTGCCCGGCGACTCGACAACGTAGAGCGGCGCGGAGCCCTCGAACTCGCACCCCGGCGGGATGAAGATGGGGACCTCCCGCCCGGCCGGGGCGAGGTAGCGAGGTTTGCCCTCGTCGAGCCGGATCCGCACATATCCCGGCGCGTTGGGGTATGGGATCGCGATCCCGCCACAGGGAAGCGGCTGGTCCCGACCGAGCAGCCTCACGCCCACGTCCGGCGAGACGGACCGCAGACCGGCCTCGGCGGCCCAATCTGGGACGACGGCGCGGTGCTCCAGGTACTGGATGTGATGGGGCTCGAAGGGCAGCACCTGTGCGCCCCCTGTATTGGTTTCCGTAGAAGCGCATGCTAGATTCATGTTCACCTCCTGGACGGCTCCTTCCGCGGCTTCGCAGACCAAGCGGATGGAGCCGTTCTCCTTTTTCAACGATCCTTCTTATTCTTCCGGCTCTGCGGCTCCGTGTTCGCGATGCGCTCGATACGGCGGAGCACACGCTCTGCGGCAGGGCCGAGGTCCACGAGGTGGCTCACGCAGCGCTCGCTGGAGCCCGGGGCCGCGTTCTTCTTCGTCTTGTCAAACAAGACGACCTCTTGACCATCGGTCCAGATGGCCACGTTCACGAGCTCGTGGAGCTCGGGGAACCCGTGGCCCCGCTGCACGTAGCGCAAGGCTCCGACCATCGTCCGCACGCGGATGCCTGCCCTCAAGATCTCCCGCGCGAGCCGCAGCGCGAGCAGATCTCGGGCCGTGAACCGACGCGGCGAGCCGCGCCCCTGACCACCTCCGGCGCTGGGCTTCAAGAGCCCGCTCCGAAGAATCTCATCCAGCTTCTTATAACGCAGCCCGGAGACCCGGACCGCGTCGCCTGCCGTGAATGTAGTATCCATGGCTTGGCATTCCATCACGTGGGATCCGAGAAAGGGAAGCGCACCCCCTTCTACAAGTCTTCACGGCACAACAAGAACTTGTACCGAGCGCACTAAACCCTTGGTTCCATGCTGAAAGAAGCAGAACGTGCTCAACAGTAGCTCAAGAAGCAAGTGACCACTTGTTCTATTGAAATAACTACGTTCCGCGAAAAACCGTCGGCAGCACAGCTCGTCGCCTCGTTGCACGGAACCACAGCTTCCTGGGAAGGGGCGATGGTGAACTGGTCGAAGAACAAATTGTGGTATCCTTCTCCATTCTCGAGATGACGGCGATGGACGAGCAGGTTTTGCCGCAACAAAATCGGCCCACGCCCACGGCGAACGCGAAGAGTTTGTCCACGGGCCCGATGAGGGCGATATCTGGCGACCCGTCGACCCGGTCCAGTCGGCGCTTCTTTGGCGGCGCAGCATCGTGCAGCTCAGCCAGGAAAGTACGAGTATCCCGTCCGGGCGTAGCAAGACGATGCGGCGGCAAACGGCTGTGCAGCACTCCGCTTGCGAGGATCCGATGAAGGCGCGGAAAGAAGCTGCCCGCACCCCACGCCCCGAGACCACGACGAGTTCAAGCCCTTGCACGCCCAAGACGCGCCGTCCGTCGACACGCAAGAACGCGGTGATTGCATCTCCGCAGCCATTTGTGCCGGAATCAGGAGCCCCTGTTGTCTCCGCAGCCACCTCGGCCCTCGTGACGGATTCTCCGAACGCCGTCGAGCCCACCCGATCGACGCGTTCGGTCTCCGAGAAGCCTCTCGACCCGCGCCTGCGCCCGTTCGCGCATGCGCTCGCCGACCTTTTGCTTTCCGATCTGTTGAAGTACCCTCCGGAGAAACCATGAGGCTCAGCCTAAAAATTGTCGTCCCACGCCGCTCGGGCCATGCTCCCGTGCGCCTGACCCGGGCGGGGGGCGAAAGACCGCCCGTTTTCGCTGGGCCAGCGCGCCCTTCCACGAGGGCCGGGCTCACGAGAACCCGTTATGTTGGGCGTGCGCCCGGTGACGCGCTTGGCCAATCCAGGCAAGTCATCGGCCGAGGACGGCTACCGGGTGTCGCGTACGTTGAGCGCGCAGCCCCACGCCCCAGTCCTCCATAATGCAGGATGATGAGACGTGGGGCCGCTCATACGTGAGCCAGATCAACGCCAGGCGTAAGGCCGAGCGGAACTACTGTTTATTGGACGGGCCTTTGATTCCGGGAAACGGGTTCCGCGGAAACGGACTCGCCGGGAAGCCTTCAAGATCGACGAGCAGCCCCGTAGACGCCAACCGTGCGCAGACCTCACGCACCAACTCGACCTTCTGGCCGGTCTTGCGGTCGCCCACCCAGAGGCGGTTCGGTGGTCCAGCGCCGAAAGCCTCGATATTCATATCATTGACGATGGCAGGCAGGAAGTCCGGATCGGACCAGATGCCCTCGGTTACTTCCGCCGCACCATGGATCGCGTCTAGGGCCATGTGCATTGCTTCAGCATGCAGCGTCTTGAGCCGAGACAGCTCGAGCGTCGTCGCTGGCGCGATGGGCTGCAGGTCGTCATCAAAAGCCACCCTCTTCTCACGGAACCACTCCGTGATGTATTGCGCCGCCACGGCGCAGGCTTTGATGTCCTGCTCGAAGCGGACATCACCCTCATCCATCGCCTGGCGAATACCGTCGATAGAATCGAAGAGGTGCTGCAACGCGTAGCCTGCACCGAAAGAAGCGACGAGCTCTTCGCGCGACCCTGCGTCGGAAATTCTGTTCGACGCGTTGCCTTCCGTTTCCTTGTCCTTAGTCATGTGGTTATCTCTCTTTGTTGTCGACGCCGTCGGCGTCATCTATGTTGTGTTTCCGCATTTCGCGGCCGAGTAGCTGAGTATTCGCGGGGCACTCGGCGCGGGAAGAGGCTCACGGACATCGTCGGACTGCCCAGGCAGTCACACGCCGAACCCCAGAAGGGGAATGCAGCGTATGGCTGGCCCCGCCGCCTCTGGAGCGTGTGGAGTCGAAGCGACAGCCTTACCCAGCGGGATCGGCTTATCGATCGGTAGCCTCCTCGTGGAGCCTCAGCTCGCGATCGATCTCGGTGAGGAGCTCACGCAGGGTCGACACGAGATCGGCGTTCATCCTGCCCGGCTTCGAGCGTCTAAGCTTGTTTCGTACGTCGGCGAGCGCCCGAGGAATGCTCGCCACCTCCTGATCACCGATATCGGTCTCATCCGCGCCGGCGAGGCCCCCAGGGCGATAGGCAGGCATGCGGCGCACGCTCGCGGGGTCGATCGGCATCATGGGCTCCGGCCGCTCGTCGAGGCGGACAGTCGAATCCTCGCCTTGGGTCGGGAGCGCCGCCGCGCCGGCAGGAGGCTGGTCGGGCTGCTCGACCACTGCCTTCGCGGTATCGGACGTGGTATCCTGGGTCGGCAACGTACCCTCTCCGCAGCTCTTCGTATCCTGGGTCACGGAGGCGCTCTGGGTGGCAGTGCGCTGGAGCATGCCAGCGGCCCGCTTCACGCTTCTGGTGCGCCCCTCGGCAAGCAGCCGCGCGACGGCAGCCTGCTGATCCCGCGGAAGGCGGGTGAGCTCCATGAGCTTCACCTTCTCGTCCGCGAGCGCTGTACCCCGGATGAGCTCGGCCGCATCGGCGGCCAGATTCCTTGCGATCCTGATCTCCTCCTGCACGGTCCGCTCGGACGTGCCGAGCTTGGCTGCTGCATCCGCGGCAAAGGCCGGTGCGAGCGAAATGATTTCGGTTGCACCGCCGGCCGCTGCCTTGGCGCGCCCGCCCCGGGCGTGCTGCCGTGCCTCCGGGTGGAGCGCCTCATAGAGTTCCTTCCGCCGGGCGAGGAGCTGGCCGCGCTCGAGCACGGAGAACCGGCGACGAACCAGGTTCTCATCGATTTTGGCCAGCTCCCGGTCGACGGCGCCCCACGTCTCGATGTGAGCCTCGATCTGCGGGTACCCCAGCTCGACGTAAGCGGCGACCCTGTTTCTTCCGGCGACGAGATCGCCATAAGGGGTGAGGATGATCGGATTCAACAGCCCCAGATCGGAGATCGACGTCACGAGATGGCGGACGACATCAGGGTCGGGTTGCCGGTTCGGCGGGATGACGATGTCCCGGATGGCCACCATGCGTACGCTAACGCCCGGCGGCAGGGGTTCGCTGGGCACGCGCAGGCTTCGCGGCGACCCGTGATATGCTGCGGCGCCCACACCATCCTGAGGCATCTCAGGCTCCGGCATGGCAGCGGGACCGCTCGCCGTGGGGGACTTACCCTCGATGTTCATCGCCGCATCTCCCGCGTCCTGCTCCTCCGCATCACGAGGACGTGCCCGCCGTCGCCCGCTGCTCGGCACCTCGTCCCATGTCCGGCCGTCCAGGTCGCGCCCCGACTTCTTCTTGCCGAGCCGGACCAAGACCTGCTCCTCGCCGACGGCATCGGGCACCGTGATGAACGAGTGCGTAAGCACCCCGGCCTCGGTGATGCCCCATGTGCCCCACTGCTTGAAGAAGAAGGCGACTCCGGCCCGCACGCATTGATCACGCAGGGTCCGCGCCCAGGCGGGCTCCATGGGCCGCGCGCCGTGCCCGCTCTCGCCCCCGACGATCACCCAGTCGATCTCGCCGAGCCACGGGCCGAGCTTGATCTCGTCGAGCAGCGGCTCGCAGGACAGGAATCGTACGACGGCCGGATGCTTGATCAGCTCGGGGATACGCTTCGCCGCCAACTCGGCGTTTTCGACCGTCGTGCCGAGCCAAACGTTCGGGGGCCATTTCTCGCCCCAGGGGACCATCGCGCCGACGTTCTCCGGCCTCTTCGTCAGGAGCAGCCAGTCGAGCCACGGCGTCTCCGCGATGAGCTTCCATAGCCGCTCCCGGTGCGGCACGAGATCCTCGCGGTCCTCGAAGACATCGGCCATCGAGGCGCAGAACACGCGCTTGCGCTGCCCCTCGTGCGCTGCGTCGCGGTTCCATGCGAGCGGCTCCCGCCAGTGCTGCTCCTCGAACGAGCGGCGGGTGGCATCCTTCCCCCAGACCTCGTGCCCCCACCGCTCCGCCGACGCCGCTGCATAGCAGTACTTGCAGCCCGGCGAGATCTTCGTACAGCCCCACCACGGGTTGAATGTGTGGTGCGTCCACTCGATCGCCGAGCCTTTACCCACGGGCCACCTCGATCGGCTGGCCAGCACGCGCCTGAAAACGGGCCGCGAGGATCTGCTGGATCTGCGAGAGCCACTGCTCGATCCGCCGCGCATCCGTGGGGCTGAGCTCGCCCTGCTTCAAGTTGCGGAGCGCGGTCTCGAGGTTGTGCATGGCCACGGTGACGGGGTGCTGATCGAGACGGCCGGCATCGCGCGAGCCAAAGGGAGCGGGAGAAGGAGAAGCACTCTCCGGCGGCTCTTCTTCACCGTTTTGGAGCTCCGGTTTCGTGGCGGTCTCCGCCTGGCCGGCGTCGCTCTCTGCCGCCGGGGCGCAAGCTCGCGCGTCATCGGCTGCGCGCCCCCGCACGGCCTCGCGGATCACGTCGACAGCCGCCTCACCTTGGCGGATCCGTGCGAGGATGCGCTCCCGCGTGAGAGCATCCAGCTTCACGGCCTGGGCGACCTCGGCGCGCGTCATCTTGGCGTCGCGCGTGAGTACGGCGTTTTTGATCGCCGTCCCGTACGTCGCGGCGAGCTGATCGAGCAGCCTGGCGAACTGAGCATCGCGCTCGATCGTGCGGCTGCCCACCCTATAGATCTCGGCTAGCCGCTCCGACATCTTCTCGCCACCCTGGCGAGAAGTATCGAGGTCGGTGCGGGCCCCCTGCCGCTTCTCCAAGTTGTAGATGCGACCGCGCAGGTACGCCTGCGCCTCGGGCGTGAGGTTCCGTCGGCCGAGCTGGTTCTCGATGACCCATAGGATGGCGGACGTCCGGTCCGGGAACTCGAGGATCTTCTTCTCGTAGAAGATGCGGTGGGCTCGGCAGATCGCGCGCCGGGTGTGGCCATCAAGGAGAACCTGACGCGGACCATCTTGCCAGACGACGAGCGGAGCCACGCAGCCGTGGGCGCGCAGGTCCTGCTCGAGCAGGGCGTACTCCTCGTTCGACTCGCGCGGGAGCAGCGCTTCGATCTCGGGGTCGGTCGTGATCCCGTCGTCGGGGAGCTCGACTGAAGCGTCCGCGCCTGCATGGGCGGCGTGTCTGCCTTGCTCGCGGCGGTTGTGAGCTAGGACGTCCCCGATGTGACGCGCCGGTGCAGAGCAGCCGGTGCAGGCGAGGTGCTCGAAAGGGGGGCGCCGTTCGCCGCAGCGCTCGCAGTACAGCCCGCCAGCGGCCAGCTTCTCATCCAGGCCGGCCAGCGAGACCACGAGCTGGCCGCCGAGGATGAAGGGCTCGTCGCACACGCCGCAGACCCACGCCTCGGTGCGAACGCCGGGGGTGCCACATGTCGCGCAGCGCGCCGCCGGCGCCGGGGCGTGCATCGCGATCGACCGCTCCGCCGTATTGGTGGTGCGGGAGCTGATCGGCTCCGCCATGCTGGGCCCCGACCGTCGAGACCTTCGACGAGACGACGATCGACGCTCGCGAGGCCGTGTAGGCAGAGCCGGAAGCGGTGGCGGCTGATCTACGGCCGGGGTTGCGGCGGGGGGAGTCGCCCCTGTGCCTGGAGAGGCGCCGGGGATGACGGGGCCTCCCTCGGCATCGTACTTCTCGGTGCCGGGCGTGGTCGTTGGAGCTGCGTCTGTCACCGACTCGGTTGGCGGTACGGCCATGGCCGGCTGCGCCGTCGTGAACGGGCCCGCGATGCCGATCGCGTCCTTGTCCCCGGTCACCATGCTCGGCCCCCCGACGGTGGGCGTGGTCGGCGTGGCCACGAGCATCTGAAGAAGCTCGGCGACGAGCGGCCAGTAGAACTCGGGCACGTACGCCGTCCCGAACTTGACGACGTTGGCCTCCATCGCGCGGATGGAGGTGCTCATCGTGAGCCTCCTGCCGCGGGAGTGGCATCAGCGAAGAGCTCCTCGACCGGCGTCTCGAG
Source organism: Polyangium mundeleinium (assembly GCF_028369105.1). NCBI lineage: Bacteria > Pseudomonadati > Myxococcota > Polyangiales > Polyangiaceae > Polyangium > Polyangium mundeleinium. The sequence continues at coordinate 1,494,475 of NZ_JAQNDO010000001.1, forward strand.
CAACTGCGCCAGCCGCTTCTTTTCGTCGTCGGTCGCCGCCAGCCGGCCGCAAATGATGCGGGACATCCGGGTGTCGGTGATGCCCAGCAGACGCGCCGCATCGTATTGGCGAACCCCCCGGCGCATGAGCGCCATCTTGAGAGCAAGCAGCACGCTGACCTCCTGGCCCTGCACGAGGCAGGCGCATGAGGTCAGGACGTTCGAGGCTTCGCACTACCGCTTGCGGCGGCGACGTCGCAGCCGTCACGGAGCATCTGTACGAGGGCCTCGTACTGGTCGCGTGGGATGACTTTCCCCGCGCTAATCGCGCGTTCAGCCTCCCAGCCAAGCTCCTCTTCGATGGCCAGGATGAGACTGAGCGCCTGCTCGAGCGGCACGCCTGCCTCGCGCGCGGCGGCCTCGATCGTACGACCACCTTTTGGGGCTCGCCGCCGGCCCAGGAAACGCTCGATGATCCTCTCGTCGTGTCCAGGGCGGAACGCGTAGCTGGTGCTGCCGAGCAGGCGCCGCGGCGCAAGCTCCCCCGCCTCACGCGCTCTCTTTACGGCGTTTCGGACGCTGCTCTCCGGGACCCTCAAGTTTTCTGCCACCTGTGTCAACGTAAGAAATTCTCCCGTCGGATCTCTATGTTGGCGACGCGCCTCCTTCTCGTCTGCGATGTCCACAAGCGACTTTCGCGATGGTGGCGTTCCGGGCTGCGCCCGCCGTCTCTCCTCGTGCTTCCATCGGCGGAGCGTACCGGCACTTCGCTTGATTTCTTGACCCCCGGTGGTGCCCAGCGTCGCGGGGCCAGCGATCTTTGCCCGAAGATCTCGGGCGGCATTCTTGAATGCCCCGACGTAGCGCTCCAGGGCCCTGGCTTCTTCACCGCCGGGCGAATAGGCAAGTAAGCGCTTCTGTAGTCCGTCGACGTCATCGAAAACGTAGTTAAGGGTCTCGTATACGAGCAGTTCATCTCGCTTTTTGCTCATGGCGGAGATGACGCGCTCCACGAATGCCTGCACATCGGGCTTTACCGCTGGTTCGGATGGAGAAGCGTCAGGAAGACTTCCGCCTCGATCCAATACGCCTCCTCTCGCGCGGCCTTCTCCTCGGGCGGCAACGACGTGTCCTCGCGTAGTTCAAGCACCTTCACGAGGAACGCCACGGCCGGCCACCCATCCCGCACGAGCGCCCAGTCATCGCCAAAGCGAGCGCGCAACGTCTCCTCGTCCGGCACGTAGCGCTTTGTCCCTCGCTTCGCTTTCAATCGCTCGGCCACGAACGCGTCGTAGAAGGGGTGGAGCTTCAGGCCGAGTTCCACGAAGTGCCCACGGGCCCGAGCAAGCTCGAAGAAATGGAGCCCGTCGTCGATCTCCCCTGCCAGGACGCGGGCGATCTCACGAGGGCGCAGCGTTTCAAGCACACCGAGGTCATCCTCGGCCTTGATGCGCGTGGTGAGGCGCTTGCGGACGCTGCGGATGGCCTCCTCGTTGCGTTCCTGCTCGTCCTCTTCGAGCGCTGCCAGGGCGGCCGTGAGTTCCGGATCGGGATGGCAAGTGCTGCCCATGTGCGAAGCCTAGAACGTCCAGAATGATGCCGCCACTGGAGGCGGCTGGGATGTCTTCGCATCGCGCGTCAGCACCAGACCGTCCGCTGGACCCACAGGCACTCGAACTCGGCCCGGGCTTATCTGCGCAGACCGATCCTGGCCGCGCGCAGAACAAGGCGCCCCCAAGGGATAAGAAGCCTGGACGGCCCACCGCGCCCACGGAAGGCCTCCCGAACCTTTTCCCAGTAGCAGAGGTGGCCGCCGTTCTCGGCGTGTCCACGCGGACGGTGCGCCGCCTGATCAAGGCTGGCGAGCTCGTCGCCTACCGGATCAACCGACAAGTCCGCGTCGACGCCGAAAGCGTGACGCGCCTGCTCGAGGCTTCCCGCATTGGAGCCTCGTTCCGAGACCCCGCATGGCGAAACGCAAGTATATCCTCGGCCAGCCGCATCTCCTCCGACGCCGAGGCAAGAAGAAGCTCTGGACCGGCTGGATCGAGGGCCGCGAGGTCGCGCTCGGGACCGCCGACCGAGTCGAGGCCCAGCGACGGCTCGACGAACTCGTCGCCCAGGCACGACGCGACCCTGCCGCAAAGCGCGGCGGAGCTGCGAGAGGCCCTTCGGAAGCTCCAGCGCCGCTCCTGAGCGAGCTCGGCATGCAGTTCATCCAGCACTGTCAACCGCCGCGACACACGAAGAAAACGGCGGCCTCGTATGCGCACCGCGTCCTCAAGTTCATCGAATGGGCCGAAGATCGGAAGATCCGTCGCGCGGACGAGGTCACCTTCAAGGTGATGTCCTCGTTTGTCCGAAGTAGGACGGCCGCCGGCAACGGAGCAGCGACGATCAACCGGGCGCTGACGGCTGTACGGCGCATGTACGCGTTCGCCAAGCGCGAGGGCCTCATTGAGCAGAATCCGTTCAAGCAGGAGGAGTTCGCCGAGCTGAAGCTGCGCGAGCCGCGGCCGAAGCCGAACGCGACGACACTATCGCCATCGCAGATCGACGCGTTCCTCGACAAGGCCGACGAGATGGCGAAGCCCGGGTACGCCGCGCTCTTCCGCATGACGGCTGGGAGCGCGATCCGCATCGACGAAGCGCGTCACTTCGAGGCGAGCGACGTGGACGCGCCGCGCGGGATCCTCACGATCACGCCCAAGAAGAACTGGACGACGAAGGGGTATCGCTATCGCGAGATCCCGATCTCGGCGAAGACCGCCGCGGCTGCGCTCGCGCTCGTTGCCGTGCGGGAGGCGATCGCGCTAGACGATAAGTCGGTGTGGAAGGAGATCCAGCGGATCCGGAAGGCGGCCGGGCTGCCGCAGTTCTCCATGCACGATCTGCGGCGCGCCTGGGCGAGCGCCGTGCACGCGAACGGGGCGTCGCTCAAGCAGGTGAGCGTCTGGCTTGGGCACGCCGACGTGCAGACGACCGAACGGTACATCCGCGTGTTCGAGGGCAAGAGCACCGGGCACGAGTTCTTGCCGAGGTGACAGCGGCCACATCCGGGCCGGTCTGCGGAGCGAGCTAGGACGGCCCGCTCTGTTCTAGCTCCTGGTCTCCTGGTACGGCACGGCGGGGCGATGGGCGTGCGCGGGCGAGCGGGCGAGCAGCACCGTGCAGGTGGCGACGCAGAGATCCGGCGACGCAGGGAGGGACGGAGGGACCCGAACCAGTGCCGGTTGAAGGGGCCGGCCCGGGGGCCTCTGTCCGGGCATGGGCGCGGGACCTCTAGAGAGCCGTGGGCATGCTCACGCGCCCCGGGGAAGCGCCGGTTAGGCCAGGTGCCGTCGCTCCCCGCCGAGGGCCACGCGTGAGATTTGGCAGAGATTTGGCACGCGGGAGAGCCAGCGGTTTCCTGACGCGTGTAACTTCTTGATTTTACTGGCACCCCCGGCAGGAATCGGACCTGCGACCTTCGGTTTAGGAAACCTCGGCCCGTGATCCGGGAGCCCCCTCGCCAAAGTATGAGAATGACATCAGAAACAGCGTCGTTCCAGGCACTTTCGCGAAGGTGAGGGGGTTCTTCGGAGTGCCCGGGAGACGACGTGATGAGACACGACGGTAATGGGGTCGTGGTAACGCTCTGGTAACAGGAGCGGACGAGCTCGCGCTGAGACCCGTGGCCGGCAACCCGGCAGGACAACTAGCGCAGGATGTTCGGCGGCGGGGCCCCTGAGCTGGACCGAACGTGCGCGGAGTCGCTTTACGCCAGCACTTGACGCGTCGTACAGGGTCGGCTAGCTCGCGAACGAGCTCGAATGAAACCGATCGACGTCTTCTTCTCCTACTCGCACCGGGACGAGGCCATGCGTGACGAGCTCGCGGCCCACTTGTCTAGCCTTCGGCGGAGCGGGTTGATCCACGAGTGGCACGACCGGCTCATCCCAGCCGGCGAGAGCTGGAAGCACGCGATCGACGTACATCTCGAAAAGGCGCACCTCGTGCTGGTGCTCGTCAGCGCCGATTTCATCGCGTCCAACTACTGCTACGAGATCGAGATGAAGCGCGCACTCGAACGCCGCGAGGCCGGCCAAGCGCGCGTCGTCCCTATCATCGTGCGTGCCTGCGACTGGCACCAGACACCACTCGGGGCGCTACAGGCTCTCCCGAGAGACGCCAAACCCGTCGCGGAGTGGCAGAGTCGCGACGCTGCGTGGACGGACGTCGCGCGTGGAATCAGAGCCGTGGTTGAAGGCCTGGCCCGGCCTTGACCGGCGGCCATCAAGGATCATCGATGAATACCAGCACGCGCGTGTCCTTGGCGTTCGGTGGCGCGAGCCGAAGCCCGATGCATAGCGCGGTTGTCTTGATGTAGTTGTGGCTCGCTGTGAATTGCAGACTAGGGAGAAGTTGTCCAGGCTCCCAGATCTCGATCTGGATTCCCTTTCCGTGGATTAACTCACCCAGTACAATAGGTACCGGCAGCGGCGGCGTTGCAAACAGCTTCTCCGAATTTGCGTGCGCGGACGAGTAAGGGACACACGTGCGAGATTCGGTTGCTCCTGGTCGGCGGAAGCATACGAGCGCATCCTTGGACGGCTCGTTACCGTTGATCAATGCGTGGGCTAGCCGGAGCGAATAGCGCTGCTCGGCGCTGAGGTTCTCGCTGCACGCGCCCGGCACGCGCGCCCTTCCAGAACCACATTTCCCGCACATCGCCTGACCATCGAGGCACACGTCTGGGAGTTTCCTCCTGTTCTCGGCATCGGCTTGGCAGTCGATTCCGCCGCAGCACGAAGATGCGTAGATGCCGGTAGGCGTGGTCGTCGTGCGGGGCGCGAGAGGCGTCGTAGCGACCTGGATGGGGGCGACGGGGGCTGGCGGCGCCGCGGTAGCGTTCTCGTGTGCCGTGCTTGGCCACGCGAGGTATACGGCGTAGCCCAGAAGGCAAAGCCCGACGGCTTTGCGGAACATTGCGCCCCATTCGCTGTTCGCGGTGGTGGCGGCCTGTGGAGCCGCCTGTTGAGGCGCATATTGAGGCTGCATCGGGGAGACGCCTGGCGTCTGATAGTGCTGCCCGAGTGGCGCATGCATGGGCATACTCACAGGCGGATCGACGTAACCCTCGGCCGTAAGTAGGCTTTTAACAATACCGTAGATGCCCTCAGCGACGACCGTCCAAGCCTCATCGCGATTCGGCCAGCTCTCGACGAACCCCCTGCCAGGAAGGGTGGCTACACCGGCCGGAAACACGCGGGTCGTATTCAAGGCGTGGTGCCTAACGAGGACCGGAACGGCTCTCGCCTCGTGCCTCTCTTGTCGTTCAAAGGCACACTGCTCCTCGCTGCGGCATCGGTCATTATTTTCGAAATTTACTGTACGCAAAAGTACAACAATGCGCGCTTGCGAAAACCAGACATCCAGGACGGCGTTGATGTTCTGACCAGGGGCGACCTTTCCCTGGTGCGCGACCCGGATGCGACCCTTGTTCACGAAGCGCGCGAGGTGCCTCTCGAGCGTCTCGCAAGACGCCGCGTCTTCCGGCGCAAAGGAGATGTACACGTCGACCGGGGGAGGCATCACACACCAGTCCCAGCATACATGCCTGGCCGTCCACGGCAAAGAATTTTGCGCACCGACGGTTCCAGACTGGCACGAGCGCCAAACCCCAGGCAAATCAGGGCACGAGCGTCGCCAACTGAGGGCGGGCAGCAGCCAGGCTTGCGTCCACCTTGACGTCGATTGTCGAACATCCGTATGGTCTTCCCGACCTCGCGCGAAACTCGCCCGGGCCAGGAGCATACAGCATGCCGCCGCGACACCGACGTAACGATCAGCAGGGTGACAAACGGGGCGCATCTACGCAAAAAGAGCGGAAGCTATCACCGGTAGCATCGGCCAAAGGCAAGTGGACGCAGATAGCAATTCTGCTTCGGCGGATCGCAGATCTTCTCGACGCGCCGGAAGATCACGAGAGCCCTGGCGGAGGTCTCCGTCGCCGCCCTGTCCGATCCAGTGCTCTTGTGGTACCGCCACTTCATCCGCCTAGCGAGGAGGACAGGCGACGAGCGAGGGAAGAACTACGACGTCTGGGTTACAAGATAATCAAGTAACTGGGCACGCCACCTCGTTTCTCTCCTCGGCTCGCCCCGTGCTGAGCAGATACGGGGCCACGTGATATGGGGCGTGCTGTTGTCGATGTACGATAAAGTATACCTGCGGTGGCAGGTGCAGGTCGTCGACCCGACCGGGCGAGTTACTGGCACGGAAGACGCTGGAGCACGTGATGCGGTGCGCCGTGAGTCTGTCGATGCTCGATGGCCCTCCGAGAAACAGGCACCCGTTGCAACAGCTTGAAGGATAGCCCCCATCAAGGCGGGCAGCGGGGCGCGGCGGCGCCCCGCATTATCTTGCCTCGCCTCGATTTTGTGCATTGCCTACATCGGGCTCGCTGTCCCCTGCACTGAAGAAAATCGGGTACACCACCGCCACGACACGCCCGTCGGGACGCGGAAACTGGAGCTCGGTGATTACTTTCACCACGCAGGCCGTCACCGCGGGATCGGGCATGGGGGGACGTGACGGCGAGGGAGGCTGCTGCCAACCCGCGGGCGGCACCGCAGCAGCACGGCTGACCGTACCGTCGAGTCCGATGATGAAACGCGTGACGACGATGCCCCGGAGGTCCGCATTATGTCGGAGGCCATTCTCGTAGCACAGGCGGAAGCGGGGAAAGGCTTGGCGGACGACGCGCTGGATCACTTCAGGCGGCAGTGCAGAGGTTTCCTTCGGCGAGGAGGCGCCCAGTGGCGGCGAGGTCTCGCTGCTCTCGATGATTTTCTTTGGCGTAGGCGAGCGTGCCGCCCCGCAACCCAGGAAGACTGCCAGCCACACCGCGGCGGAGGTTACCTTCGGAACTCGAATGACCATGACTTGTCTTGCCGCTCCCGAACGGTCACGAGCGTTTCTTATCGCCATTTTCTTCTGGTTGTGTGACATCTTCCTTGGGAGGAGGATAGCTTATGAGATCCGCCACAAGAAGATCTGCGAGCGCTTTGGTAATCGCTGCCTTTTGGTCGGGTGAACACATGTCCCAGAACCGCTTCCCCTCCGGTAGCTCAACGCGGACTTCGTCTTTCGCTCCAGTGACAGGGGGAGTTGCTCGACGTTCTCGTTTGCCTTTCACACCAGCATTCTTTGCCATCGCTCGATGACCTCCGGCAGAGCGGCCACATCGATCGATCTTTCCAGGCGGCCGCGGTACTGGTCGATCGTGATGGGAATACAGAGGATACCAGCGTCCTCGAGCGGCTCTCCCGCGAGCACCGCGAGCCTCGAGACCTCGTCGAGGCAGCGATTGTCTGCTGGAAGGACGACGTTCGGCAGAAGCAGGAGGGCCGAGAGCTCGTCGGCGAGCCGGGTCTCGCGTTCGTCGCGGTGTGAGGAGCTCCCCCACGCCGCCGAGAGCCTCACCCGTTCGAAGGTGATGCCGCGCCGAACTCCGGTGGTTCGTCCCGGGATCCGGTTGCAGTTTGTCCGTAGGCGCTCGTGCCTACCAAATGCCGTTGCGAACGACAGTTTTACGTGGTACGCGTTTGTCCTCGAACACGCCATGCCGTCACCCACGTCGACCAAGTGGTTCGCTTCCCACGTCGCCACGATGTCCGGAGCCGCTGTCTTCCTCGTGCTCGCCGGGTGCGCGCCAAGTCGAGAGGAGCAGGCCGCGCTGGACCAGCCGCCGAAGGTGGCGGTGCGGTTTGGGCCCTCTCTGCGCCTTCCCGACCCAGACCGCCAGTGCGTGCGCCGGCCCGGCGTTCACGCTTGTCCTGCCGGATGGCCCATCCGAGGCATCATTCCGGTCGCTCGCCCGCAGATCGCCACCTGCGTGTACGCGCCGAACGGAGCCTCGCCGGCCACGGAGCTCGACGAGAATGGCGTGCCGCAGAGCGAGATCACGGTTTGTTGCGTTCTGACTTACAGACAGGCAGACGCGCGGAACGACTGCTCGCCATGACCCGCGTTCGGTGCGCGTGTCACGAGAACTGGATCGCCTCGTACACATGTCGCTTGCCCGGGGCGCGCACGCCACTGATGTCCGCCAGAGCCGCGATCGTTCGCGCAACGCGCAGCACCTTGGGCCAGTTGCTCGGCAACACCCCGCGCTTCTGGGCGAAGCTCCACAGCGCATGCTCACTCCCCGTCTCGCTCTCAGGCGCCATCGCTGCCCGAGCCGTGCGCGCCGCCGCAACCCGCCTCCTGACCACCTCGCTCCGCTCCGGCTTGGCCACGTCGAAGACCGATGGCAACACCACCTGCATGTCGAAGTAGCGATCGAACACCGCCCGCAGCCGCCGCTCGTGACGCTGGATCTCCGTCCGCGTACACGTACAAGGCCGGATGCCCTCATCGCCCCGAAACCCGCACGGGCAAGCGCACGACGCGCCGACGAGCAGAGGCCGCGCCGGGAACCCGGAGCTCTCGCCCTTGGCGAGCGCGACGGCCAGGGCGGCGAGGTCGGAGCGACGGAACTCGAGCAGCTCGTCGAGGAAGAGCACGCCTCCATGCGCGAGCGAGACTTCCCCGGGACGCACCCCACCGGGGCAGGCCGGGTCGTCCCTGCCGAGGAACTTCTCGAGCGTCGCGTCGCGGTAATTCGGCAAGCGGATCGGGCGGCTCCCGAGGAGCCCCCGCTCGGCTTCGAGCAATCCGGCAATGGAGTAGATGCTCGTCACCTCGATCGCCTCGTCCGCGGTCATCGAGGGGAGGAGAGCGGGTAGCTTCAAAGCTGCCGACGTACGCCCCGCTCCCCCGATGATCAGGAGCGGATGTTGGCCGGCCGCGGCGATTTCGAGCGCGCGGCGGACCGATGCCATCATGAACGGCTTCTCTGCCAGATCACGCTCATACGACCGTGTCGAGCGACGAGGGCCCGCGGGATCGAGCACGTGGGAGCCGCGCAGGGAGTCGAGCACATCGCGAAGGTGGTCCACGACGCGCACGTCGAGCCCGGCGTGTGCCGCCTCCGCGGCGTCGGCGCGAGGGATGATCGCGTGCCGGATGGCGTGGGATGTCGACGCAGCCTTCAGCGCCGGCAAGATGCCACGTACGTGCTGGACCTCGCCTGACCTGGAGAGCTCGCCGAGCACAACCGTCGACGGTAGCGATTTCTGCTCGAATGCCAGCAGAACGGCCACTGCGATCGCCAGATCGAGTTGGCCGCCGTGGTTGTTGGTGCCGGTTGGGGTGATCTCGACGGCGATCTCGAGATCGTTTCTCTTGAGCGTGTTGTAAATGGCCGTCGCCACACGACGCCGCGTTAGCTCCCAGGAGTCTTCGTCGAGACCCGCGAGCTCGAATGTGCCGAATTGGTCGTGCTCGATGGTGACGTTGACGTGGACGAGCGACGCAGACAACCCCGCCAGCGTTATGGAGAAGATGTCGCCGCGGCGCGTGTCCATTGGATGGGATGTCTCGTCAGGTGCTTCCACTCGGCTCCGGCCCTGGTTCCGGGGTCACCGGCTCGGGATCCTGGGGTTGCTTCGGCGCGCTGGTCTTGCCTTGGATCGCGCACCGGAGCGAGAGCGCCACGTTCGGCATGACGAGCTCGACCTCCTCGGCGAAGAGCCCCATCTCCGCGGGCGTCAGGCGAAATCCGCGCCATTCCTTCCGGCCGTGCCGCATATCGGCGGGCAGTTCGTCTTCGTGCATGTAGACGTACCCGTCGCTTGCGAGCGCGAACGGGGCCGCGCACTCGATGACGGGCTCTTGCTCGGTTGCCTCGGCGACTTCCTCGGCGACGGACTCTTGCTCGGTTTCCTGTTCCGACATTATGTGCTTCCCCTTCACGCCCTCACTCGGAGCACGACGTGCGTGATGTCCAACCGGAGAATGGCGGCCATCGGATCGTCGCTGTTTTTTACGACGAGCTCCACGATCCCCTGCTCCTCGAGCCGCCTCAGCACAGGCGCAATCTTTCCGGCATGTCCGAGATGACAGAGTGAGTCCTGCAGCCGCTGCATCGAAATCCTCCCATCACTGTCGGGGCGCATCCGTGACAGCGCGAAGTGCATGACGAACTCGGCGTACGCGTCGTCGCCCTGTCGCCGCGCCTCCAGAGCGCGGTAAGCGATGTGCACCGCGGCCCGTTGGTAGACGCGAGGCGCTCGCAGCAGGGCGAACAGCATGAACTCGCCGTGCTCGTCGTGTCCCACGGCCCCCGCGGAGACGCGTGTCGCCTCGGGGGAGCGCGGCGGCGGGATCGGCGGAAGGCGTTTCCAGAGCGGTGGGCGCCCGAAGGCGTCCGCTAGCGCGGCGAAGAACCGCGTCCACCACGGTTGCCGGCGAGCAACAACGGGGACCACGCTGCTCTCGGGGGGCGCGCTTTCGTCGAAAACGCGCGGAGGATCCACGCGAGTATCGCGTGGCAGCCCCGGCTCATCATCGACAGACGACCCCCCTTGGACGGCGGCGCTGGGCGGCATCGTGCTCGCCCAGACAGGAGCCGTTCCAGCGCCGCCGTCCAAGAGGGGCCCTCCCCTCCACACCTGCGTTTCGCACTCGTCTTCCTCGCCTGTCGGCACGGGTGCTGGTCGCTTGCTCACGGGTAGCATTGGTGCCGCCTCTCCTGTCATCCGCCGTCAGCCGCGCTCGCGATGCATTCCGAGACAGGCTCCTCACTGCAAACGCCCGTCGAGCACTTCGTCATTGGCGCCGCATTGATGGGTCGACAGAGCGAGTCCGTGCAGGTCCACGTGTGGCATTCCGTCCCGGGGCCGCAGTCTTCGACTTCCTCGCACGGCATGCAATCGGGCAAGTCGGTAGGGCAGACGAGATTGGCCTCGTCGATGCCGAGCGCTTCTCTGCAGTTCGCGACCAACAGCGTGGCCATGATGAGTGCGAAGGACGCTACGAGTGCCGCTGAGCGAGACTGGTTCTCGAGCCGACGCATGGAATACTCCTCTCTCCAGGGATGACACCCTGCAATTCGTGCGACCTGCGACGCATGCAATCGCGCCGCGTCTACATTACTCGCCTACAGCTCCGCAGCAGCAGCGGCCTTCTCTCCAAGCGCCATCATGGCTTGGCGGGTGTAGGAATCACGTTGCTCGGCCAGGCGACTCTCGGGGAATCTCCTGGCATGCTCGCGCAGCAGGACCAAGGCGCCCCTTGGGTGCTTGCGTACGAGAAGCGAGGCCGCCTGCTGCAACATGTTGCGCTCGATTTCTCGGGAATCCTCGAGCTGCAGCTCGGCGCGTTTCCGCGCGGGTGAGCGCTGGGACGGGGTCGAGGCCGACGGCGTCGCGGCGGGGGGCGACTGTGGAACGGCGAGGCGTCCGGCGGTACCTGCGGCGACCGGGATATGAGATACCGCTCCCGCGAGGTGAGTGGCTTCGGCGGGAACCGGCTCTGACGACAAGGAGCGAGGAATGAACGGCAGCAGGAGCGGTAGCGCCGCGAGAGCGGGCGCAAAGCGTCGCCAGCGTAAACGTGCAGAGAGCTCGCTTTTCGGCACCGTTCTTCCGGAGGGATTGATGACGCCGAGGACCTGATCGACGTAGCTCCATACGCGAATTCTCGACAAAAGGAGAAGCGCGACCATGGCGATCGTCGCCGCATCGAGCGCATCGAGGTCGTCCTTCTCGCCGTGGAGACGCTCGTAGATTTCTCGAAACTCCGCCCGACCGCGACTCAACGCGCTCCGCACCGAGGTCTCGTTCACACGTGTTTCGGCTGCGATCCTCGCGGTTGTCTTTCCCTCGATGTACACGCCCACGAGCGCCGCGCGATTGGGACCATCCTCCATGGCGTCGATCGCCTTCGTGATGAGCTGCGCTTTGATCAAGCGCTGCTCGAGCACCTCCTCGTCGGCGAGGCACGGCACGACGTCCTCGGACAGGAGCTTCGCGTTGACCTGGCGGCGCCGATAATTCGAGAATTGATTGTTCGCCGCTGCAAGAAGCCACGCCCGAGCCTCACCGGCGGGCTTTGGAATCTCGCTCAAGTGCTGCCAGGCGGCGATGAACACGAGCTGCGCGACGTCGACGGCGTCACGCGGGGGAACGGCCTTCCGCAGCAACCAGGCCAGGACCGCGTCGAAGTGGTCGCGGTACAGGGCCGAGAAGGTGGCCTCATGCTCCGGTTGGTCCTGGGACGTCACACCCCCTTATGTCGCGAGGGGTGGGTTTTGTTGCGCGGGGCCAAATAATTTTTACGGCTGGCAGCAGAACGTGATCGGACGTACCGGAACAACCGTTCCTTCAAGTTCTCCCCCGCCCGCCTGGCAAGTCCCCGAGTGGTACGTGACGCCGGAGATGGACTTGCTGCCGAGGGGCTGGCCCTTCGGGGTCAGGTCGACGCACGCAGGGTCGTCTGAGGACGCGGCAACACCGGGGACGACTGGATCCGTGCAGGCCCCGTCCTTGAATACGGAGACGAACGCCGTGCACACGCCATCAGCGGGCGCACCGCACGTGCAGGCCATGCAGGTCCGCTGATCGTCGTACCCTTCGTAAAACACGAACTTCTTCGTGTAGGATTCGCCTGGGCACGCGACGTCGCCCCGAGCCCGGATGCACTGGCGGAACCCGGCCTCGGGGTCCGCGGCGGGCACGCAGATCTCGCCGGGATCCTCACATCCTGCGAGCGGCGGGTTCGTGTAGCCCTGGCAGGAGATCGCGGCGAGTCCCCACGATACGCCCGAGAAGTTCTTCACCTTCGGCACCTGCGGCAGGTCGGGCTCGCACTTCTCGTCGAGCTTCGTGAGCGCTCCAATCATGAGCGACTGGACGCACGGAATGCCGCTCCCCGGAGGGCACTGCGCCTGCGCAGGGATGGAGTTCGCCGCCGTGCAGGAGCCGTCCCAGTCCGGGGGTGGATCGAACGAGGTGCCCACGGCCCCGGAGTAGCAAAGACCGGCGTGCGCCGTGACCGTCTCCGGCAGCCCGCACGAGCCTGTGGAGGGCTTGCAGGTGCAGGGCTCGCAGTCGTCCGCCAGGATGAGCAGGTCGGCGTGTAGAAGGTCGTGTCGGACCGGTGCGCGGTTCGGGCATTCGGGGATCTGATTGGGCGCGCCGAACCAGAAGAGCATCGGCAGGTCGAAATCGGGGTGGTTGATCGGAGCGCAGTCGCCGCTGCAACTTGGGCCGGCGTCCTCCTCGGACGCATCGGGCGAGTCGCCGCCGTTGCCGGCGTCTGCCTCTCCAGCATCTGCGCCTGCGTCCTCGAAGGGCCTCTCAATGATGATGTCTGTGACGTAGCAGCCACTCGCCCCGGAAACGGCAAGCGTCGGGAGGAGGAGCGACAACGCGATTCGTGTGGCTCTACGGCGCATGGCTTCAGGTACCACAAATCACTTTGCTGTGGCAAGCAGGGAGTCGGTCGCTCAGAACGGCTTCACGAGCAGGAACGTTCCCGTTGCCAGAACGGGATCCGCAGCCCAAACGGCGTCCCCTCGATCAAAGATCCGCGCCTGCGTTATGGGGATGGCAACCTCGAGCTGCGCCCGGCCGACAAGACCGTGCCATTGTGGCGACTCGTAGGCGATTCTGAAGCCAGATGCGACAAATGGAGCCCTCGTGGACTGCAGCTGAATGTTGTCCTGCGCCCCGAAATGATGTGCTCCGGCGGTAAGCGCGATGCATACGGACAATGGCCGAAAACCACACGCGAACAGTCCGCCGGTCCATAATGAGACACCTACCGGAATGGCTTCCGTGCTACCAGGCACATCGGCCAGGCCGCGCACCTCGACGCCGAAGGTCCACGGGCCCGTCCGCACCCCGCCTCCGAATGTTGCCCCCAGCGCCACCGGACCCGGCGTCGCAAGACCAGCGAGAGAGAAACCGGCGAAGATCTCGCCGCGCAGGTTTGCCCCGGAGGCATCAGCCTTGGACGAACCCTCCGACGACCGCGTTGCGGGGGGCGGAGGCGCGGATGGGGGCGGTGCGGGGGACGAAGGCGCGGGGGGCGGAGGCGGCGGGGGAGATGCGGAGGGCGCGGCCGGCGGAGCCTCCCTCACCGGCAGCTCGATCAAGATCGGCTCCACGATCGAGCCGACGACGAAGTCGACATCCTTGAAGATGTCGGTGCAACGGCTGATCGGCGACTCGAGGGTGCGCGTTCGGCTGTTCTCGCCCTTGGTCGTCACGATCGTCGCGCGAAACCCCCGCCCCGCACGCTCGATCCGGACCGAGAGGGTCCTCGACTCGTTCGCATCAAAGGGATCTCGGCCGATACGCTCGATGATCGAGTTGCGGAGCTCCCGTTCGTCAGGACACTCCTTCGGCGCCTCGTAGACGAGCCTGTGGGGGATTACGACCGTCGCCTCCGCGCGAGGCGCAAGGAGGCAGCCCACCGCCCCTGTCGCGATCGCCCAAGCCCATCTGCGCACCCCGGACCCCATCGGCGCGGACGGTTACCAGGACAGGCCGGTGTTCCGCAAGGGGCGTTAGCGAGGAAAAACCGAAGGGTTCGTCTGGGGCCGCACGCGCGAACCCTTACCTCCGGGGGCTCCGGCGTTCATCGGATCGTAGGGTGTGAGAAAAGGCGGAGGAGAGGCGCCCACGAGGTCCGGCTATTTGGGTTTTGGGTTTTACTCGGTCCCGTCTCTCGGTGCTGCCGGGTGGGTGCTCACGAGTCGGTGTTGCACGGAGCGTGGGCGCATCCTCCTGGACAAACGTTTGCACAAGCGAAGCCTGGATGTCCAGGAAAATGTGTGCCACGGTTTTACCAGGGCGCCGAGGCAAACCCCGACCGGATGGTAGCTCAGACCACATACTTCGTGCGGCCCCGTCTACTTTTGGCAAACCCCGTCCACGCAGAGATCTTCGACACACTGCTGGGGAAAGGAGCAAGGTTCGCCCGCGTCTTTCCTGCAACGATTCATCACGCAACGAAAGCTGGCGCAGTCGACCGGGTTGATACAGACCTCCCCGGGGCGTAGCCTGCAACCTCCGGATCCGTCGCAGACGTTCTCGCCGGCGCACTCGGGATTGTTGTCCTGCACGTACTTCGGCATCGGCCTGCAGTCTCCTTGCGGGTTGCCGCAGTAGGCGCAGACGTCGTCACACGTCGCGACGCAGCACGTCCCGTCCTCGCAGAAGCCGCTCTTACAGTCGCCCGCGACCTGGCAAGCAGTGCCAAGACAATCCTTACAGGCGCCCCCACCGCCACAATCGATACCGGTCTCCCATCCGTTCTGAATCCCGTCATCGCACCGAGAGCAGGTGCGATCCCGGCATTGTCCGCCAGGGCAGTCTTCATATTCCAAACAACCTACGCAGACTGACACGGGATCATCGCTGCACACGCCCGTCGCGCACTTGGTGCGAGCCGGCATGTTGACCGGCACGCAGGCGTTGTCTTCGCAGGTCCACGCGTGGCACTCGTCCGACGGCCCGCAATCCTGGGGGACCGAGCAGAGCTTGCATCCTGGCAAATCAGGCGGACAGATCAGGGTTGCTTCCTCGATTCCAAGAATCTGCCGGCAGCTCGCGAGTACGAGGAGGCCCATAGCAACAACGCAGTAACCGCGGGTCATCTTCGCTTCCATGCCTCAACCGCAGGTCCCATTCACGCACGAACCATTGATACATTCCGTGCCCTTGACGCAGGGGTAACCTGACATCGTCTTGCACTGCGAGTTGAAGCAGGCCAAGCCGATCCCCAAGCAGCTATCGTCCTTCTGGTTCTTGGGCACGGCGACGCAGGTACCAGTCATCGCGTCGCATTGCTCGCAGATTCCGGCGCAGTCTCCGGTGCAGCAGACTCGCGCAGGGAACCCATTGGTGAACACGCAGTGGCTGCTGGCGCAGTCGCTATCCTCGTCGCAGGACGTCCCCTTGCACTGGCCGCACGACCCGCCGCAGATCTCATCGCCGGTGGGTTGATAGTCTCCGCATTTTACACAAGCAGAGTCCTCACAGCGGTGCTCTGCAGGACAGTCGAGGTCTTTGACGCACTGGACGCAGGCCCCACTCTCGGAGCATTTGCCGATAAGTCCGCTATCCATGATGCAGTTGGTGCCAATTTTCGGAGCGCGGAGAGGCGTGGCGCCGACGCAGACCCACTCGAAGCATGCGTCGTAGCTCCACGGCTTGTCACCCGGCCAGATTTCTGCGCTGACATTTCCATGGCCATCACAAATGGGCCGTTGACAATCTCCCACGATATCGAGGGCCGGGATGTACGTGCCCGACGCCTCGAACTTGGAGACGCAGTGATTCTGCGCGCATGTCCACTCCAGGCATTCCGTCGCCGAACCGCAGTCCGCGGGTACATCACACGACCCGCAGACGCCAGACGCACACTCGCCCCCCGGGCACGAGCTTCCATCCGGCTTGGGCCACGACGCAACCTTCCCGCCGATGCAGTGCTCCTCCGTGCACGCGTTCCCATCCTCCGGCGCGGTCTGGTAGTCGTCGGCCTCGATCACGCACACGCCCTCTTGACACTCGCCCCGTGTACACGGCAGCCCGTCGTTGCACTGGCTCGCCATCTCACACGGGACCGCGCAGCGCCCTTCCGTGCAGGCTCCCTGTAGCTTGCCGACGAAGCACGGGTGCCCGTCGCCGAGGTAGCTGTTCACCGCCACACCGGCCTTGCACTCGTCCAGCGTACAAGGGTCGCCGTCGTCCTTTGGGCACTTCGGTGAACCGCCCGAGCATGCGGAGAACAGGCTCGCGGTGCCGATCGCGAGCACCCCTGCGAGCACACGCATCCAAGCCGCACGTCTCCGCGCCTTCGAGGAGAGTTGCTCCGATCTCGAAGCGTAGATGTCATCGGCGGCGGCCATACAGATTCTCCTTCGGTGAAGAAGTAGACGAGGGAGTGCCGACAGGTGCAGCAGGAACCACGCGACGTGGTGGCTGTACCGTGCGCGCTTGGCTTGCCGTCGACGGCGGCACCTCGACGCGCGCAGGCGTGTCTGCCACGGACGCGGCCGCCGTGCTCGTGACGGGCGCTGCGCTCACCGTGATGGGTGCGCCAGTGGCGATGTCGGAGGGCTGTTCCAGCGGTGGCGGTGTCCTGACCTCCAGCATCTCCGTTGCGGTGCTCGGAGACGCCGCCGTCCCGCGACCGAGCCGCATGCCGAGGAAGATCCCACCGACTGCGACCGCAATGACGAGCCCAGCGACGAGCGGCACACGACGGTCCTTCCTCGATACCGGAGCGGCTGTTTGAAGCGCAGTCCCCTCAGCGCTGTCGTCCTCGAACTGCGGGAGCGGAGCCGTCGCGACGACGAGCTGTGGCACCGGCGCGGTGCGCTCCACCTCGGACGAGGCGACTGCACGCGCGCTCGTCTCCGCTTCACCGAGCACCCTGGCAACACGCTTCGCGTACAGGCTCGCATGCTCCGATCCGAACGGCACGAGTGCAGCAGCCAGCTTGGCGACGCTCGGGAAGCGTGCTGCTTGATCCTTGTCGAGGCAACGGAGCAACACCGCTTCGAGCGCCTCGGGAAGATCGGCTCGCAGCATCCGCGGACGCATGGGATCGCGGAGCAGGACCGCATGCATCAACGCCTGGATCGAGTCGACGTCATCACGGTGAAAGGGAGTCTTCCCCGTGAGCAGGTCGAACAGCGTCGCACCAAGCGCCCACACATCGGTTCGTGGGTCGACCTGATTCGTCGCGGCGAACTGCTCCGGCGCCATGTACGGCGCCGAGCCCATGGGCTGCGAAGCATCCATCTTCGCCGTGCTCGCGCTCCACTTCGCGATGCCGAAGTCGAGCACCTTGATGCACGGCGAACCATCGGCTCCCCGTGTGAGAAAGAGGTTCGCGGGCTTGATGTCGCGATGCACGATCCCGATCGAGTGCGCCTCTGCGATCGCCTCGCACGCCTGGAGGATCGCATCCACAGCCTCGCTCACGGGCAGCGGTCCGCGCTCGCGCAGCATGTGTGCGAGGTCGCTGCCGTTGAGGTGCTCGAGCACCATGTACGGCGTGCCGTCCTCGAGCGCGGCGACATCGAGAACACGCGCGACGTGCTGACTCCGCAGGCGTACCGCCGCACGCGCTTCGCGAACGAACCGCGTCAGGTCCGCCTGGCTCCCGCCTCCCAGCATGAACTTGATCGCGACGAGCTCGTCGAGCGCGAGATGTCGCGCCGCGATGACCATGCCCATGCCCCCCGCGCCGAGCACACGCTCCACGCGGTACTTGTCGAGAAGAAGCTGCCCGGGTTGGAAGGTGTGCAGCATGCGATCTCGGCAGCTCGCGTCAGAACACGGACGCGAACGTGAGTCCCGCGCCCTGCGGCGACGCGTGCGGCACGACGACCCACGCGCGCGCCGGTTTATCTGGCGACTTCGGAGCCCCCGCGAGTAGAAACAGCGTGACGCCCGTCGCGAGAACCACGCCCCCCGCGATGGACACGACGGTCGCGGTGTCGGCATACATGATCGACTCGTTCCGAAGCGCTACGCCTTTCGCGTAACACTTGTTCGGGTCCTCGGGCAGGCAATACTGCTTCGATTCGTCATCCGTTTTGGCCGCCGCAATGGACAGCCCCCCCGCGACGGCAAGCGCAGCGAGCCCCACGCTGCCGACCACGATCCCCGCGACGCGCTGGGCGGTTTTTCCGGGCGGCGGCGGGCGCTCTACCTCGGCGAGAACCGGCACGCTGATCGGCTGCACCGTGCCAGGCACGTCGAGCTTCACGGTCGTCTTCCAAGGCACGCGATCGGGCGCCTTCGCTTCGACCACGTGCTCGCCGGGATCGACCGGGATCGCCGTGCCCCAGAGGGCGGGTGCGAGGGGCTGGCCATCACGAAGGACCGTGAGCCCCTCCACGCGGCTCGGCTCGGGCACGGTCACGGCGAGCTTCACGAGCTTCGGCGCTAGCGCGTCCGCGCGCCGCTCGGCCTCCTCGGCGCGGCTCGGGTCTCCCGAGCGCCGCGCGAGCGTCGCAGCGTCCCCGAAGGCGATGTAGGCGCTCGCCGTGCGGCCTACGCGCTCGTAGCAGTCCGCGAGGTTCAGGGCGGTGCCGACGGCAGGATCGAGCCGTTGGCTCTCTTCGAGCTTGGGACAAGCCTCCGCGGCCCTTCCCGCGTCGAGGAGCTGCCGAGCCTCGGTGAACAGCGCATCCGCGGCAGCCTTGTCGGTGGCGGTCGGCTCTGCGTGCGCCGCATCCGCGAGCGCAAGCACGCCGCAGACCATCCCCATGACCGCAAGCGCGGCTCGCGTTCGCTTCATCTGGACCCTTCCTGTACCATCCGATGGTACCTCAGCGCCCGCCGCAGACCAACAGACAGGAGCTCCCGTTCTCGGAGCAGAAACGCTCGATGATGCTCGATGATGAAAACTGCGGGGACTGACGTGGGCGGCCGAAGCAGCTTCTCGCCCCTCGAACCGCCGCTCTCCAGGTGCGAAACCACGCCGATTCATGTTAGGGAATTCGCTCCGTTCAGGAGCGAGCTACCATGACCTCACGCCTGCCGCATAATCTCGACCGCGGCAACCAAGCCGATTACCTGCTCGGCACGCACGAGGGATGGGGCGCCTTCGGCGTCGTGCGTTGGCACGCGATCGAGGAGATCTCCCAGCCTTTCCACTACGAGATCATCCTCATGCGCCCGGCCAAGAGCGGTCCCGTCGATCTCGACGCGCTCTTCGACACGGGCGCGACCTTCCGGATTCGCACCCTCGGGCGATGGCGGTACGTGCACGGGATTCTTGCCGAGGTCGAGGAGATCGACCGCACTTCGGAGGTGATCCTTTACCGAGTCCTGCTCGTTCCCCACCTGTTTCGGGCACGCTTCCGGCGACGCTGCCGCAACTTCGTCGAATGGACGCTCAAGGATATCGTTCACGCCGTCATCGAGAACCGATCTCCCGCGCATCCACGCGGGCACAAGGGACTCGCCCCCCAAAGCGGCAAGGTGGAGCCCCCGTCCGTCGATCCGGACTTCGGCTCGTTCCGTGAACCCCGCGGGCTTTACCGCTGGGCCGTCACCGACGAAGGACGCCTCACCGACCGCGCCACGGGTTCTTATGTCGTGCAGTACAACGAAAGCGATTACGATTTCCTCTCGCGACTCCTCGAACGCGAGGGCCTGAGTTACTACTTCGAGCACACCGATTCCGACCTCATCCTGGTCGTCACGGACGCCCCCGGACAGGCGCCGCTATTCGAAGAAGCGCGACGGTTCGAGCTCTGCGGCGCGAGCCGGGGCGGCCAGGCCGCGGGGCAGGAAGTGGTTCGGGTTTGCCGGGACACGCGCCGGATGCGGTCGCGTGCCGTGGTGATGCGCGATTACGACTGGAATCGTAGCACGCAGCTCTTCGAGGCGAGCGCCGAGCTTCGCGGAGGCGATCCGGACGCCCAGGGCCACTACGAGTTTCCTGCAAACGACGAGCTGCACGGTGAGGCGCCGGCGAAGTTCCCGGCGAAGCTTCGGATGGAGCGGTTCGTCGTCGAGAAGGCGTTACGGGAAGGCGTGAGCACCGTCCGCGCGCTCGAACCGGGGCGCCAGTTCAAGCTGCACGATCGCGATGGGCTGCGTGAGGACGTGGATCTGCTCGTGGTACGCGTGGAGACCTTCGCCACGGAGCTCACGCCGCAGGGGACGGTGCTCGACGACGAGGCGTTCGGGTTCGCGGGCACGACGGGAGCGCTCGAGGCCGGCTACGAAAACCGCTTCCAGGCGCTCCCGGCATCCATTCCGTTCCGCCCGGCGCAACGCGCTCCGCGGCCGCGCATTCATGGCATCCAGACCGCGCTCGTGACGGCCGAGGAGTTCTCGAAGGCGGATCGGCCCGAGATCAACGCCAACGCGCAGGGCTGCGTCCGCGTGCGTTTCCCCTGGGATCAGTGCCCGGACGACGATAGAACGCCTTCCTCTTGCTGGATCCGGGTCTCGCAGAACTGGGCAGGGCCGGGCTTTGGGGCGCTGTATACGCCGCGCGTGGGACACGAGGTGCTCGTCGCATATCTGCAAGGTGATCCGGAGCGTCCCGTGATCGTAGGCCGCGTCTACAATGAGCCGAACCGACCGCCCTACGATCCGTCGCAGTATCCCACGCGAAGCACGATCCGGAGCCGCACCGCCGTGCCCGAGGGGGACGGTTACAACGAGATCCGGTTCGAGGATGCGGCGACGCTGGAGGAAATCTTCCTGCATGCGCAGCGCGACTTCAACGAGGTGGTCCGCGCCTCCCATTCCACGAGCGTGGGAGGCGACCAGTCCAACTCGGTGACCGGGAACCGGACGCACGCGGTGAAGGGAACGGAGGAGGTCACGGTCCAGGGAGACCGGACGACGCATTTCGCGTCGAACGAGGCGCACACGGTGGACGTGCAGCGGATCACGACGATCGGAGCGGATGATACGCATGTCGTGTTCGGGAACCGGTCGACGAAGGTGCATGCCGACGATCAGCTCACCATCTTGGGCAAGCGGGGGGTCTTCATCGGAGCCAACGAGGAGTCCCAGGCCAACGGGCATTTCGCCTGGAAGGCGATGAACTCGTATTTCAACCTGGCGAACGATTTTCAGACCAACAGCACCACGGCCGGGTTCTTCCAGAAGGATTGCTTCACGGTCAACGTCTCGGGCTGCACGCTGACGATGAAGCCCGGTGAGATTTTGCTCACGGTCGGGGGAGCGAAGATCCTCATGAAGGGCGGGATCGTTCTGCTTGACAACGGCGCCGGGGCCTGGCTTCAACTTGGTGGCGGGCAAATCAACATCGCTGCAGGCAGCGTTATATCGAATTCCGATGGCATCACCAATATATCGGCAGGCGGCGACCTGTCCCTCAAGGGAGCGAACATCGATGCCAAGGGCGGCGAGATCAAGCTGAATAAGTGAGCGTCAGGCGGAGGCTTTCGTGTTCGTCCGGAACAAGACGCAGTTTTCTCCCGTGCTTTCGCGGGGAAGCCTGAGCGACGAGGTCGACGTCGGGGCGATCGTGGTCGAGCTGCGTTTTCGGGTGGTCGGCGAGCGGCTCGAGCCCATGCTCGGGTCCGTCGAGCGGGTATCCACAGACCCGCCAGATATTCATAAAATTCCCATGTGGCGCGGCACCTCGGTCACGGCTGCCGGCGACGTCCTCGGCCCGTCACGACCGCCGTTCCTCCGCCCTGTCACGCTGAGCGTCGGTCGTGAAATCCGGCGGATCGTCGCATTTGGCAATCGGCGCTGGGAGTCCAGCGTTCTCGGCGAGCCGACCGCAACCGACCCGGCCCCGTTCGACTCGCTCCCCCTCTCATTCGAACGCGCCTTCGGGGGCTCGTTCGTGCTCCCCCCCGGCCTCCTCCCGGGCACCGATCTTCCGCATCCCGGAGGGAAGGTGCCGTATTACCTCAATGAACGTGGTATCGGCTTCTATGCGGACGAAGCTGCGGCGATCGGGGGCCTCCTGCCGAACTTCGAGCTCGCCGACCAGCTCGTCACCCGCTGGAGTGATCGCCCCGTGCCGGGCTGCTTCGTCCCATGCCCGGAGCTCGTGGCGCTTCGGCTTCGTGATGTTCGCGTCGACCTGTCACTTGCGAAACCAGAGGATGCGACAACCTCCGCTTTCCAGGCAGGGTTCGCGAGTCGGGCCTTCTTCATGGTCCAGCACCATGCCCCTGGTTATCTGGTCTTCGATGCTCTTCCCTCTGGCACAGCCATCCAACTCCAGGGCCTTGGGACGGACGCTATCCGCTTCGAGGTGCCCGCGTGCCCTGCACGCGTCACGCTGCGCCGCGGCCAGAGTCGAACCGAGGTGTCCGCGCGCGTCCGCAGCGTCCACGTCGATGCTGCGAGGCAGTTGATTTCCTGCGTCTACGGATACGAGTTTCGCTACAACGAGAGCTCTGCTCCCTCCTGGATCACGGTCGAAGCCTGAGCACGGGAAACGACGATGTCGGTCAACTTCTACAACAACTCGGCGATCATGGTGGGGATCGATGTGCACGATTTCTACCCCTTCCCCGGCGTGGTCGAGGACCAGAAAGTCCCCTGGCCTTACGCGGTAGGCGCGCCCTTCTTCTGGCCGGCGGCGAATTTTTGGCACCGCACCGGCAGGGTCACGGCGGACGGGTGGCAGATGATCCACGACGAGTTTTCGCTCTTCCTCGTCCCGCACGTGCACTTGGTGGGGGAGATGGGCCTGCTCCAGGTTCCTCAATACGCCAAGATCCTGGGCCCCTCCGGCAGTGAGCCCCTGCTCGCGATCGGAAGCGTCACCGGCCAGGGCAATCCGCTGGCGGCGTGCATGTTCGGTGCGTTCGGGCTGAACTTCAACTGCTGGGAGAAAGGTGAGCAACCCACGGGATACGTCCTCTCTGTCACGTCCGTGAAGACGTCTCCCACACTCGCCGATCTGGCGTCGAGCGCGGTCAAGTGGGTTTCGCTTGGTTTTCTCGCTCCCCGGCTTGGCGAAATCGTTGGCGCACGACTTGGAGGCATCGGAGGGCCGCTCGAATCCATTCCCATTTCCATCATTGAATTCATCACGGAGCAGCTCGTGAAAAAGCTCATGGAGCCCGTGGCCAAGGAAGTTCATGACTGGGTCGAGGCCCAGCAAAAGGGCTGAGCCCATGTCGACCATCAGCACGTTCCGCGCGTATGATGGCAAGAGCTACCTTTGCGTCACGGCCAAGCGGACCTACGCGATTCGCAATGGCACGCGTGCCGAGCCGGTTCCGCAGACTGCAACGCTGGTCGAGGCGCCGCGGTACATTCGCTCCTCGGTGACGAACGCCCATCGCCTCGTCGAGGACGTCGATTTCTTTGCGGGCATCAAGCCTGCCACGGACGTCCTCCTTCGAGGAACCGCGTACTCCCACCAGGGTCGTGTCCCGAGCTTCCAGGTGGCACTTCGCGTCGGCCCCATTGCGAGGACGCTCCGCGTCTGGGGCGATCGAACCATTCAACTCGGCAGGGGAGGAGCTCTCCTTGCGTCAGCGCCGGTGCCGCGCGACGCGCTCCCGCTCATCTGGGATCATGCATACGGCGGTAGGGACGAACACGCAGAGGCGCTCGTCAAGAACAGCCCGGGCGCGTCGACCGTGGGAATGCTCGCGTACCCGCGCAACCCCGCGGGGCGAGGGTTCTTCATCGACGTCGATCGGGAGCGAATGGAAGGCAGCGCCATGCCCAGCATCGAGGATCCCCTCGATCCGATTGTCCCCGATCGGCTGTGCGCCCCCACGATGCGGGCATGGATAGACTGCCCAGCCGCCGCCTGCTTCGAACCCATTGATCAGTTCACGTTCCCGCGCGCCGTGTTCTTCATCCCGGCGACATTCGATCGCCCGAAGCGAGAGCTTCATGAAGCAAGGCTCGGGGTTCTGGGGCTCGATGAAATTCTTCAGCGTATGGTGACGTGGGACGGCACGGTCGATCCTCGTGCCTTCAACTGTGCGCCGGCGGGGCTCTCCACGGCTCGCTTGAAGGGCAACGAGCGCGTGGAGCTCCATCGACTGCATCCAAGGCACGAGGCGCTCTCGTTCGAGCTCCCGGCAGACCGACCGCAGATGGTGCTCGAACCGCCTGGCGTGAATCCCCGCGAGCTCGAGCCTAGCCTGCAAACCGTGCTCATCGAGCCCGAAAGGGATCTCATCACGCTCACCTGGGCAGGGACCCTGGAGGTCGCGATGCCTTATCCACGAGAGATGGTCGAGACGATGCGACACGCCACGCTCTGGACACGCTGAGCAGGAACCCGCGTATGCACCGGATCATCGACAAGATCGAAACTGCGCTCCTCGTCACTGCTGTTCTGCTCCTGCTGGCATTCGCGATCGGCCGCGCCCACGCGAAGCGTGACAGGATGTTATCCAAGCTGGGAGAATCCTTTGGATTTCGGATTGCCTGGCGTAGCGCCTTCGCACGGATCTACTGCCTCGAATTCGACAAGCCCGGCTGGGGGGGAATGCTTCGTCTGACCATGGGGCCGCTCGGGGACATCAGGGACATCCATTTCGTGGGTCTCACGATGCGCCCCATCCCGGGCGTATGCGTCAAGGCACGACGGATGCACGATCTCGTGCATCGAGCGGCCGGGAGTCAGGGTTTCGACGCTTTGGTCACGGAGGGAACCCCTGACGCCGTGGCGCTGCTGAGCGAGGAGATCCTGGCCCTCATGAAGCAGTTCGAGGCCCAGATTACCGAAGCGTTGTTCAGGATGGGCAATCCGCTCAGGCTGTGGGCCGGTGGGTACGTGGTCCGATTCGAAGTGTCGAGGTGTCGCGAGACGGACGAGGAGCATCTCGTGCGGGCGTTGCTCCTCATCGAGAGCTTCATGCACTGGATCGACCAGCTTCCCATCGCCGCCGTCGCTGGTGCATGTCGGGCATGTGGCGAGCCGGATGCAGGTAGCCAGTGCGGCCGCTGTGGCTCGCCCTACCACGACGAATGCTGGCGGGAGGCCAGAGAATGTCGGGGCTGGGGCTGCGGCGATCAGCGCACCAAGCTGAGGCTGCTTCGTAAGAGCATGCTATCGCCGATACACCTGACGAGATGAGCGTGCTTCTCAAGCTTTTCTGAGCAACCACTCCCTGAACCGGTCGTACTTTCCCTGCCACTCCCGCTGGATCTCCGGACGCTCGGTGAAACGTACACGCCACTCCTGGTCCACGGCGCGCCACGCGGCATCGTCACGGATGCCATAGCGGCGGAAGACTTTCGCTCGGCTCTCCGGCCTGACCGCAAGCTCCGCACAAAGCGAGGCGTACGCGTCCAGGGAGAGGCGAGGAGCCTCGACCGGCGCGGAAGGCTTCAGGAACGGCATGGCGGCCCTCGCCTGCGCCATGAGGTCCATCTGCAATGGCAACGTGGCGTCCGTGATGGCAGTCCTCGGCGCAGGGGCACGCGGAGTCTGCATTGCCTCGACGAATTCTGGCGCGGGCCGATCACTAAAAGGAAGCGGCGGCTCGGCCGTCGCAGGTAGCTTGATCGGTCCTGTCATCGCCAGGTCCACCGGCGCGTCGAGCGGCCTCGCCCCCAAAGCTCCCTGGCCGGCGTCCTCGACGATGGGCAAGGGTTGCGTGTCGCCGATCTGTTCCGCTGCGGCGGCCGCTCGTGGCACCTGCAAAGCGTCTACAAACTCGCGCGAGGGCTGCTCACCGAACGGGAGCGGCTTCCCCGGAGGCAGCATCACCGCGGGCATCGTGGTGCCCAGCGCGGAAGCGGGCTTCGGCAACACGACGGCGGGCGGCTCCGGCGGCGACACGGGGGCCGCAGGTGGCTGCACGAAAGCCGCGGGAGGCGCCGCAAGGGGCTCTTGGCATGCCGCAGTGGACGCGATCGGTGGACTTGGTGCTGCGGGGGCCTCAGCGGACTCCTGCACCTTCGGTTCACGACGCCGATTCATCTCGGCCAGGCACTTCGCAGCGTAGAGCTCCATCCGGTCCTGTCGGTCCGCATCCGCATCGCGGGAGAGCGTCATCGCCCAGTGCAGCTCATTCTTGCTCCAATCAACAGGATCGATCTCGAGCTCTTCCAGGATGTCGAGTCGCTCCGCGGGGCCGCGGCGAAGCAGCCTTGCCGAAATGTCCGCCCACCGCTCGAACGGGAGGATCGCCTCTTCCGCGCTCACGTCTCACCCTCCTCGCCAGGCCCTCCGGCGATTTCCGACCAACCGAACGGCTGCGGAAGTGGATCGTCATTCAGTCCGATATGCTCCCCATCGAGCTTGATCGCGCGCATGGCCCGTACACCCACGCCGTCACGGTTCGCCTGCAGTTCGACGCTCGCGCCCTCCACGCGAGCATCACCGCCGGCTCGGACGTGATGGTGCCCGGCGGCGCTTTCCCGCAGCGACCCGCCTGCAACGAGCTCGACGTCGCGCTCGGCCGCGATCGATACGTCCCGGGCTGCGAGGCGAAGGGAGCGCGCGGCGGACAGCTCGACTTCGGCCCCGGAGAACGACAGAACGGGGCCGCGGTCCGTGACCTCGACGCGCAGCACGACCTCGCCCCCGCTGCTGCGGATGGTGAGCTGGTCGCGCTCGGCGCCGGCCTCGAGCTCGTAGCGGCGTCCGGAGAGGAGCGTCACGACGGCGGAAGCGACCGGGGCCTCGATGTCGTCGAGGGCGACGTCGGGGGGGCGTGATTCCAGAGAGCCGTCCCCTGTCCGCAGGGCTTCCGGGCCGGCGGCATCGAGGTCTCGTTTTACCATGGCGATGCCCGAGGATAACCCATCCGTCCTGCTGGGAAAAGCGCGCGGTGACGCCCAGGGCGTGCCGCGAACCGGGCGCGTTTCGTGAACGTCGCGCCGGTACGGGGGTACAATTTGCCATTGGTGGGGCAAATGCCGAAGGGGCGTTGAAGCAATGACGGAACCCAAATCGCGACGCGAATCCGAGCGTGCACTGAAGGTCGACCTTCCGGCTGCATTGAAAACGCAACTCAAGCTCGAAGCCGTCGAGCTCGACGTCCGAATGCGCGACTACGCGGCGGATCGAGGCGTTGTACATAGCGCATTCCGCCACGATTCGCGCGAAGTTACAGTGGCTTGGTTTCAGTGGTCAGACGCTGGAAGACCTCCACCACGAGGTCTTCGTCATCGCCATACGCCATGCCGAGGATCTCCGCGGCGAGGGTAGAGCGTGGCTCGTCAAGGTCGCCCGAGGGGTCGTCGCCAACTACCGACGGCGCCGCCGAGAGGTGCTCGACGCCGAGGCAGGAATCGACGAGCTCTCGAGAGCAGTCGACCCGGAGGTCCGCGAAATCGTGCGTCGCGGGCTCGATACGCTCGGCGACGTGGAGCGGCAGCTCGTGGTTCGGTACGACCTGTACGGCGAAACGATCACCGAAATCGCGTGCGACTTCGGCATGACCGCAGAGCGGGCCTACGCACGCCTGCGATCTGCTCGGAAGCGGCTACGGCGCATTATCGAAGAAGGCGTCGGCGCCGGGTCCGACGAGTAGAGGGTGCCAATGTTCACACCCGCGAACCCCCAAGCCGCACGGGTGGCGCTCGTGGGATGCTCGGCACGTAAGCTCAACCGCGGAGCGCACGCGCGTGAGTTCTACACGTCAGCCTTGTTCCGCGCGGCAATCACGTACGCCGAAGCGAAGTGCAACGCGGTGCGAGTCGTGTCCGCGCTCTATGGTGCAGTCGAGCTCGACGCATGGCTCGAACCCTACGACCGGAACCTTCGGGCGTTTGGCAAGCGGGACCGCGAGGGATGGGGCGTGCGAACGGTCGCGGAGGTGATCGGTGGGTTTCCCGTGCCGCCTCTGTTCGTCGTGCTCGCGGGGCAGGTGTACGCCGACGCGCTGGTCTTCGGTGCGCACTGGCACAACCTGCCCAGGCCCGAGGAGCCGCTGCGAGGGCGTGAAGGGGTGCGGGGCGCGGGTGGCGTGGCTCAAGGGATGAGCGTCGCGGGGCGGCTGAGCCCCCCTGGCTTTAGCGCCGCCTCGATCGCGAGAACGTCGGGGTCCAACTGTCAATGAGACTTTCTTCGCGCTCGACCTCTTCCTCGTCGAAGACCTCCTCGAAGGTGAGTACGGTGAGGCTCTTGCCATACGTGCCGAGACCAATGACCTGCTCGACAAGGCGCAGATCGGGGCCAGTGGCGAACCAAGTGCGCAGTTCGACAGTGTCTTCGTCCCGCTCCGCATGGAGAACCTGCCCTGGATCGCCATTGAAGCGAGCCGTGAGGGTGCCCCTCGGGACGAGTTCGCCCTTCCGGAGCCACGTCACGTTGAATTCCTGGAATCGCTTCGACATGAAGCAGTATTGAATGGACTCGTCGTTCGGATTCGACACGACAATCGCGACGGGCTCGTCAACGTATTCGGCGAATCGGATCGCTGTCGCCGTCAGGGACGTCTTGCATTTACGTGCCAAGTCCTCGATCGCCTCGAGGCCCTCGCCTGCGGCGGCAAGCTCACGGACGAAGAGGCTGCGCGGCATGAGTAACCCCGCAGCGAATTTGTCTGCTTCGGCCTCGTACCGATCACGCGACACGTAGCCGGCACGCGATTCGTGAAAGCTCCGCTCTCTGAGGACATGATCGATGTGGCCACTGAGGAAGTAGTGCCCGAGCTCATGTGCGACGCTGAAACGCTGGAACCCCTCGCTGGG
Organism: Polyangium mundeleinium; assembly: GCF_028369105.1. NCBI lineage: Bacteria > Pseudomonadati > Myxococcota > Polyangiales > Polyangiaceae > Polyangium > Polyangium mundeleinium. The sequence goes on from NZ_JAQNDO010000001.1 coordinate 1,523,475, forward strand.
CACGTGCGCGGCGTATGCGATGGCAAACGCATCACCGCTCCGAATCAGCATGCCAGACACGCCGCCACCGGTGGGCTTCTCGACCACGTCGATGCCGATGTCACGAGCGATGGCCATCGGATCGATCGGCAGCGAGGCGATGCAACGTTCTCGAAGAACCTCCTCCGCCTTGAGATCGGCGAGTTCAGGACCCATCCCCCTCTCCTTTCTTATTCCGTGCCGCCAATTTGGCGACCATGTCCGTCGCGAAGTCACGGTCGGTCGCGGACAGGCGCTCGATGTCCCGGTACAGGATGTCGGCTGTCGGCGCCCCACCTATGGCATCTGTACGCCCGAGCAGGTAGTCGGTCGAGACCTGGAGTGCATCGGCCAGACGCCGAAGGTTGTCGAAGGACGGCTTCCGGGTGCCGGTTTCGAAGTGCGAGACCGCAGACGGCTGCAGGCGGGCCCGCGAGGCCAGGTCGGCCTGGCTGAGCTGGCGCAGTTCCCGGGCGCGTCGGAGGCGTTCCGGGAAAACTTCGGAAGGGGCCCTTGACTGGCTCATGACGAATCCGTAAAGTCCGGCGTGACGAACATGAGATGGTGCCCGTGGGCGCCACCATTTTTGTCGGTTGGCTTGACGATCTCGTCAACGATGCCGACACGGAAACCGCAAGTCAAGAGGTAAAACCCATGGCAGATCGCCAAGTTACGAAGACGGGCAAGGATCGCTCCGGGGACATCACGAGCCTGTGTAACCCGGGCACCGCGTGGTCGCCGAGGCTGAAGGCGGACGCGATCCGCGACATCGAGTCCGGACTCCACACCTACTACGTGGTCTGGCCGGGCAACGTGCGCACCGAGGTGGGGGTCGTCATGGGCCCGAACGGCAAGTACCTCCGGACCGACCGTGACGCGACGGTCAAGAACAACCTCGCAGATCTCCCGGATTGCTGACAGCGAGGCGTCTCGACGCTCGAGCGCCAGAAAGGACGAAGACTATCATGCCCAGCAAGAACGACGTGCACACGGTCCCGAACCCGAAGGGCGGCTGGTCCAACAAGGTGAACGGTGTCGCGGTGAGCAACCACGAGACCAAGCAGGTCGCCCAGGATGCCGGACGGGATATCGCGCGGAGGAACGGCTCCGAGCACTACATCCACAACAAGGATGGGACGATCTCCGAGAGGAACAGCTACGGGAACGATCCCCGTAGCTCGAAAGGGTGAGCCCGTGGGAAAAGGGACCCGCCCTCGTCGTCCTCTCCGATCGGTGGCGGGCGACGAGGGCAGGAGCGTGAGCGCGGCCTACGCCGCCTGATACGTCGCAGCAAAGATCGTATCCGACAACCACCTCTTGAAGTCCGGGTTGTCTACGAAGAGCTTGAACAGCTCGGTGTCGTCCTTGAGGACGGCCGTCATCACGCGCGCGAGCGCCTTGTCGTGCTCGATGCGCGCGTTCTGCTTATCCGAGTTCTTCTGCGCGTTCTGGTAGGCGGCGTCCGACGCTACCTTCGCAGGGATGTCATGTCCGAGCAGTCGCTCGATGCGATCCCGGTTGTCCCATTGGGTGTTCCCCCAGTGGTCGTTGAAGCTCTTGATGATGTTCGAAAGCCTGTCGATCTCCGGCTCGAGCTTCCGCCCCCCGCCCGTCGTCGGAACGGGCGCGATCTCGGCGTCCGTGTCCGGCAGGTCGATCTTCATCGTCGCCCGCTTCTCGGCACGGTAGCTATCCATGTCGATCGTCTCGAGGATCCCCTTCGACAGGTCCTCCTCCTTCGGCGCGGGTAGCTTGGGCACGAGGAAGTTCAGGAAGATGGACAGCTTCTCCCACGCTGCGTTCGAGTAGGGGAGGATCGAGGCGAGGAACCCGTACGTACGGTTGAAGGCTTTCGCCTTGCCCTTGAAGTCCACCTGCCCGTCCTCGTCGAGCTGGTCCTTGTACACGGCGACGCAGGCATCCAGGATCGGGTCGAGCCGGTCCCGATCCGCCCCGTCGAGGTAGAGCGCGACGAGCTCGTCGACCTGCGTGGGCGCGTAGACCTGGTACGCGTCGAGCTCGGCCTTCAGGTCGTGCAGCTTGTTCGGATCGGTCTCCTCGGCGAGGATCGTCGTGCGGTAGTAGTCCGCGAATGCCGCCTGGATCGTGGCGACGTCGTTCATGAAGTCGAGGACGAAGACGTCGTGTTTCTGCGGGTGCGCCCGGTTCAGCCGCGAGAGCGTCTGCACGGCTTTGATGTCGGAGAGCGCCTTGTCGACGTACATCGTATGCAGGAGCGGTTCGTCGTAGCCGGTCTGGAACTTGTCGGCGCAGACGAGGAAGCGGTACGGATCCTCGACGATCTTCGCCGCGATTTGGCTCGACGGGAATCCGTTCAAGGACGCTTCCGTCTCGTTTTTCCCGCCCACCTCGTGCTCCCCGGAAAACGCCACGATGGCGCGGTACGGGCTCTTGCGCTCTTCGAGGTACGTCCGCATCGCGAGGAAGTACTGGATGGCCCGATCGATGCCGTCGCACACGACCATCGCGCGCGCCTCCCCGCCGATCTTCTTCTGCGCGAGCACCTGGGAGTGGAAGTGATCGACCATGATCTCGGCCTTGCGCCGGATCGCGTGCTCGTGGCTCTCGACGTACCTGCGCAGCTTCTTCATCGCGCGCTTCGCGTCGAACTCGGGGTCGTCGTCGACGCGCTTGATGAGCTTGTAATAGCTCGCAACGGGCGTGTAATGCTCGAGCACATCCAGGATGAATCGCTCCTGGATGGCCTGCTTCATCGTGTAGGTATGGAAGGGCCGATGCTTCGCCTTGCCGCCCCCCGCATCGTACGGCTCCCCGAAGATCTCGAGCGTCTTGTTCTTGGGCGTCGCGGTGAAGGCGAAGTAGCTCGCGTTCGGGAGCAGCTTGCGCGACTCCATCAGACGGTTGATCGCGTCCTCGACGGTCTCGTCGTCGTCCGTGGCGCCGGCCTCCGAGAGCGCCATGGAGAGCGCCGCCGAGGTCTTGCCTCCCTGGCTCGAATGCGCCTCGTCGATGATAATCGCGAACCGGCGTCCCCGTTGCTCGTCCCCGATTTCCTTCAGGATGAACGGGAACTTCTGCACCGTGGAGATGATGATCTTCTTCCCCTCGCTGATGAACTTGCGAAGGTCCCCCGAGTGCTCGGCGTGGCCGATGGTCGCGCCGACCTGCGCGAACTGCTTGATCGTGTCCCGGATCTGCTGGTCGAGGACCTTGCGGTCGGTGACGATGATGATCGAGTCGAAAACGACCACGCCGTCTTTGCGTAGCCCGATGAGCTGGTGCGCCAGCCAGGCAATCGAATTGGATTTGCCGCTACCTGCAGAGTGCTGGATCAGATAACGCTTGCCGGCGCCTCGCTTCGCTGCATCCGCGAGGAGCTTTCGCACGACGTCGAGCTGGTGATACCGAGGCCAGATCTGGGCGAACTTCTTCTTGCCCGAGCTCTTGCCTGAAAGTTCCACGATCTGGGCGTAGTTTTCGAGGATATCGGTCAGCCCGGAAGGCGTAAGGATGCGCTTCCAGAGGTAATCGGTCTTGAGCCCGTCGGGGTTTGGCGGGTTGCCGGCGCCGTCGTTCCAGCCCTGGTTGAAGGGCAGGAACCAGGAGTCCTTGCCCTTCAGGTGCGTGCAGAACTGCACTTCGTGGTCGTCCACGGCGAAGTGCACGGCGCAGCGGCCGAAGGCGAAGAGCTTCTCGGACGGGGGGCGGTCGCGCTTGTACTGCTCGATGGCGTCGGCGACGGTCTGCTTCGTGAGGCTGTTCTTGAGCTCGAACGTGGCGATCGGCAGGCCGTTGATGAAGAGGACGAGATCGAGGGCGCGCCGGGTCTCGTCGCGGCTGTAGCGGAGCTGCGGCGTGACGCTGAAGCGGTTTTGGGCGTGGCGGTCAGCGGCAGCCGTGTTGCCGGGCGAGGGCGTGCCGTAGAAGAGGTCGATGTGCAGCGGGCCGTGCTTCACGCCGTGGCGGAGCACGTGGATCACGCCGTGATTGGTGATCTCGCCTTGGAGGCGGGCGAGGAACTTGCGGCGGGTGGGACCGTCGGTGTCGAGGGAGAGAGGCTCGACGAGGGTGGGCTGTGTGGCGCGGAGGAAGCCCTGGAGCTGGACGAGGTCGACGGCGAACTCGCGGTCGTAATGGGCCGGGTCGCCAAGGATCCAGCCAGTGCCGCCTGCCACCGGCACGGCGGTGTCGGTGGCCACGTGGGGTGGTTCGAGCAGGCCCGTGCGTCCGGTCATGGCGCGGACGATGAGGCGCTCGAGGCCCTTCTCGCTGGTATCCGTGGTCATGCGTCGGCCTCCTCGGGGTCGGCATCGTTGGGGGACTCGTCTCCATCGTCGAGAGCATCGGTGGCGAGCGGTTCGGGCTCTTCGTGCTCGTCGGGTAGACGAGCGGCAGCCTCGCGGACGTCGAGCTTGCCGGTGACGACGTCGGCGATCAGGCGGGTGCGATACTCGCGTAGGAGAGCAATTTCGCGTTCCGTGCAGGAGATGCCGCGCAGAAGTAGCTGGGTTTCCGTGCGAACCATATTCAAGATTGCATTTTGCTCTTGGAGCGGTGGCACGAGAATCGCGAGATTCCCCAGAATCTGCATGTTCAGTCCCTCCATTGTCGTGCCTTTTGCGCCTTCGGTGAGCTGTGCCTGCGATGGAGGAGACTGCATGGCAAGCTGCAGATACCGCGCGCTGACTTGGTCAAAGTCTGGTCGGTACCGCACGAGGCGTGGATTGATGATTCCTGGTTCAGCAGATTCAGGAACGACAGCGACGCGCCCGACGGTGCCCATGACGCTCACCAAGACATCGTGAGGCATTACGCGGTACCGCTCCATCTCAGCGTACTTTTCTGAAGAGATGTAGTAGTCACCTACTGTAAAATCGTCGGGGATGACCTGCTGCTGGCCATAGACGCGATATCCTTCGCGGGTGTACATCGCCTTAGTCAAGGTTGCGCCATATGGACCAGCCACTGCTTCCGTCACCAGAGACTTCAACCGTTTGACATGCCAATGGGCCGGCACGTCCCCCAGCCACTCAATTCCCGTGGGCTTAAGCTGCACATTGGGAACAATCCCGCGCGTCACGGCTCGGTGGACGATGGCCTGCCTCTGTTCGTTCAGAAGTGTAACCAGCTTTTTCTTAGAGGCGACATAGCGGCGAACACGGCGGCTCATGTATTCAATGAAATGCACGATCGCGCGCTGCTCTGCGACCGTCGGCACCGGGAACAGCATTGTCCCGAAGTCAGGATATCTCAGGCGCGGGGCACGCTCTCTAACAGCCGGGCAGGTGACCTCGATGAATTTAGATTGAGCAGCTATTCTCAAGCTCGACGCGAAGTACCCAGGCACATAGTCCTCGTTCCTGGGGTTGCATACGATATACTCCGGTGTGCACTTGCCATCGCTGTCCGACACACCGACAGCCCCCGCGAACGCGTCCATCGCATGGATAACCAGTTGTCCTTTGCGGACACCTTGATATCCAACTTCCTTCAACGCGATCATGAAACCGCCGGCCCGCCGGTTTCGTCGAAGCGTGACCTGACCGTCTCGGAAACACGTCACGATTTCATCGAGTTCGCGTACAGGGAGACAAGACTCGGAGAAGAGAACCTTACCGCGTACGACCGCCCAATGGTCCGGCACTCGTTCTGCCCACGGGACGCCGGAATTTTTGTAGGTCGCGTAGGGCTTGAGCTCTTCTAACACGACCAGCTTCCCCCGACGATCTCGTGTAACAGCCCCTCGGTTTCCTTCTCGACCGCCAGGATGTCCCTTCGAATTTCCTCCAGTGAGCGAAGCGGCTGCGGTTTGTAGAAGCACCGCGTGAAGCTGATCTCGTACCCAATTTTCACGCTCGCCGGGTCATACCAGGCATCTTTCGCATGCGGAAGCACCTCCCGGCGCAGGAACGCCTCGATGCCGCCATGCTCGAGCAGCGGCACCTGCTCCGTATCGCGCAGATCGCTGTCAGGCTCGTACTCGACGATGCACTTCTTCCCGTCGATCGTCGCAGGAAACAACCCGTGCAGCGGGTTGGCTTCGACCTTGCCTGCCTTGTGGACCCTCTTGAGCACGGCCGGAGCAGTCTCGTCCTGCTCGGCGCTGTCGCGCAAGGCTTTGAGCTCCTTCGGACTATACATGCGCCCTGGGTCGATTCCTCGAAGCCGCAAGGGTCGTTCCACGGTTACCTTCCAGTATCCGAAGGCTTCCTTGGGGAAAATCTTCGATTGCTCGGTCTCCTTGAACGCGAGGAAAGTGTCGCAGATCCGCTGGATGTCGTCCTCCGATAGCTCGCAATTCTTCTTGCCGAGGTTCTTGCGCAGCGGCTTGAACCACTGCGTCGCGTCGATGAGCTGCACCTTGCCCACCCGATGCGCGGGCTTGCGATTCGTGAGCACCCAGATGTACGTCGCGATCCCCGTGTTGTAGAACATGTTCAGCGGCAACGCGACGATGGCCTCGAGCCAGTCGTTCTCGAGGATCCAGCGGCGGATGTTGCTCTCGCCCTGCCCCGCATCCCCGGTGAAGAGCGCGCTGCCATTGTGGACCTCGGCGATGCGGCTCCCGAGCTTCGTCTTGCTCTTCATCTTCGAGAGCATGTTGACGAGGAAGAGGAGCTGCCCGTCGCTCGAACGCGTGAGCAGCGAGTACTCCGGATCGCCGCCGTGCTGGATCACGAACCTCGGATCCTTCACACCGTCCTTGCCGCCCATTCGCTCGAGATCGTTCTTCCAGCTCTTCCCGTAGGGCGGGTTGGAGAGCATGAAGTCGAACTCCCGCGAGGGGAAAGCGTCGTTCGAGAGCGTCGAATGCTCGGGCCCGCCGACGAGGTTGTCCGCCGCGTCGCCCTCGCCCTTGAGGAGAAGGTCGGCCTTCGCGATCGCGTAGGTCTCCGCGTTGATTTCCTGGCCGTACAGATGCGTCGTGACCTGCTTGCCACGCTTCTCGGCGAGCTCCTTCAGCGTCTCCTCGCCGACCGTCAACATCCCGCCCGTGCCGCAGGCTCCGTCGTAAAGGAGATACGGTGCCGATTCGATCTGGTCGGCGATCGGCAGGAAGATCAGGTTCGCCATGAGCTTCACGGCGTCGCGCGGGGTCCAGTGCTCGCCCGCCTCTTCGTTGTTGTCCTCGTTGAAACGACGGACGAGTTCCTCGAAGATCGTGCCCATCGCGTGGTTGTCGAGACCCGGCTGTTTTACCGAGCCGTCGCCATTCAGCACGGGATTGGGGCTAAGGTTGATATCAGGCGAGAGAAACTTCTCGATGAGTGTGCCGAGCGCGTCGGCCTTGGAAAGGCGCGGGATCTGGTTGCGGAACTCGAACTTCTCCAGGATATCCTGCACGTTCGGCGAGAATCCGTTGAGGTACGCGTCGAAATCCGCTTTGAGCTGCTGCTGGCTCGCGCGGGCCTTGAGATCGCGAAGGGTAAACTGCGAGGTGTTGTAGAACGCCTGCCCTGCTTCTTGCCGGAGGGCCTCGTCCTGGTGGACGATCCCGGCCTTGTCGAGCTTGGCCTTCATGTCGAGGACCGCAGCCTTGGTGGGCTCGAGCAGCGTGTCGAGGCGCCGCAAGACGGTCATCGGCAGGATGACGTCGCGGTACTTGCCGCGCACGTAGAGGTCGCGCAGCACGTCGTCGGCAATTCCCCAGATGAAATTGGCGATCCAGTGGAGCGTGGCATCGTTTGTGGTGGCAGCGGTCTTCATCGTCGGTTTGGCAGCAGGGCGGGGAGCAGGTTCCGGCTTTGCGGGGACGACGTCGACGGCCGGGAGTGCGTCTTCGCCGAGGATGCGCTGGATGATCTCGTCCTTGACCTTGCCGGAGGTGTCGAGCCCGAGGGCCTCACACATCGCCTTGAGCTCGTCGCGCTTGAGCTGGACGAGGACGCCGAGGAACGGCTCTTCGAGGGCGTGAAGGAGACCGTCCTTCGATCGACGATCTGGGGTGTCGACGCCGAGGGCGGTGACGAGCTCGCGGAGGCGGGCTACCGGGAGGGCGTCGAGGGCGGTCCGCTTTCGGGCCGGGGTGAGGGGGAGCATGCGCGCGGGAGGATCGTCCGGACCGGATCGGCGTGCAAGAGGGGATCGTGTGCGAGTTTGTTCAGTTACATGCGCACACGCCGCCGTGCCGGGAGCAGCAGCCCCGATGCACCGTGGTGCAGGTCGGAGACACGGTCCCATCGCAGCAGCAGACGCGCCCCGCAGGCTCTGGGCGGGGCGCGGGTTGGGCCGGGTGTGTCGAGGCCGGCTCCTGACGGCGCGGCGGCGCCGCCTTGGACCGCTGGCGTGCGGCGGCGGCGGCCTCCAGGGCCGTCAGCTTGCGCTCGAGCTTCGTGCGTTCCTGCGTGGTGGCGGCGGCGGCGAGGATGAGCTTCGTGGTCTCCGCGTCGCATGAGGTCCCCATGCACGCGCCCTCGAGCGCGGATTCAAGCTGCGCGGGCGCCATCGCGGCGTACCTCGCGCGGCGCTCGGCGAGCTGCTGCTCCTCGGCCTTCGCTTCCCGGGAACGCTGCGACGGGGCGTACTCCGTGGTCACGGGCTCAGGCCGGCGGCGCTTCGAGTCGTCGCTGCCGAGGCCGCAGCAGCCGCCCGAGAACCCGCACCCGAGCACGAGAGCCACGAGCACCGCCGCGCGAGTCGAGCGACGCAGGGATCGCATGTTGCCAACACTACAGAGATGGCACGCCGTTGTCCATGGGTTCGGCAACAGCGCAGCGAAGGGTCGGCGTTACTTCGTCTTCGTGGGCGGCGGATGGGGCGTCGGCGGCGAGCGCCTGTGCGGATCCACGGGTACCGTCTTCGGGCCGGGTTTGGGGTAGTCGCGCCCCCCAGGTGGCACCGGGGACGGGGATGACCTCCGGTGCGGGTCGACGGGGACGGTCTTCGGCTTGTTGCTCATCTTGCTAACCTCCAGCGCGACCAGCGCGCGCATTCCTGCGGACTTGTCTCTCAAAACGGGCACCGATCGAGGGCTGGGAGGGACCCCAGGTTGTCGGCAGCGTAGTTGTTCCGGTCCGTCCTCAAGAACGCGACCCGGTTCACCCAGACGACGTTCACCCGCGAACCGGACTCGTACTTCTCCGTCTTCGGATTGTAGTACCAGGTGTAGTACTCGGTCTTCGAGTCATCGATTTCCGAGACCACGGTCTTCCGGTCCTTGGTTTTCCACTCCTTGGACTCGTACACGCGCAGTTTCTTGATGCGCCCGTCCTCGTGTTCTACGCAGCCGATGTACTTGGCCATCTCGGTCCTTTCTTCCTCGGTGAAGACGACCCCCTCGGGCGGGGGTGGAGCCGGAAAAACACCGACTCCGCCCCCATGCTGCTGACGACGGCGCGGTTCTGGTCACGGAGTACGAATTTTTCTCGAGGGGTGGCGATTTCCGGCGGATGAGCAGCAGGTCTGGCAGGGCGTCTGCACTCTTGTTCAGCAGCGCCCTCGGTGCCCGCCCCCTCGAGTCGTCAGCCGGTTGACGACTCAGATGGTCTGGACGGCCCGACGACAACGGTGGCAAGCTTACGATGTGGAGATGACGAACGACGCGATCGACGAACTGCGCGCCATGACCGAGTCCCAGTACGAGGAACTGGCGGCGGCACTCAGCCTCCATGCGAAGAGAGTCGCGAACCGCAAGCGCTGGGCCGGAAGCAACCCGCTCGGGACGGCATCAGGGAGCGAAGACTTCGTTTACGGTGTCGTGGAAAAAGTCATCTCGGGTGTTCGCCCGTGGTCGCGCGCAAGCAACCATTCGCTTCGGCAGCACTTGTTCGAGTGCATACGAAGCGAGGTGGACAACCTCTCGAAGCTCAAGGAGAACGTCGCTCGCGAGGAGTTCGACGGCCAACCGATCGCCGACACCTTCGTGCCGACCCCCGAGCAGCTGCTGGAGCAAAAGCAGTGGGCGCAACACGTAGAGAGGCTTCTGTACGAGGTTGCATCGGACGATCCACTTTTACGCCAGATCGTGGATCTATGGTTGGAGGGCTTTGACAAGCCTGCGGACATGGCGGAGCATCTGGGGCTACCTGTCGACCGTATCAACGTGGGTCTGCGCAAAATAGACCGCCGGTTGCACGCCGAGAATACACGATCGAAAATCGAGGCTACCACATGAAGCGCAAGGCCCCGGATACCGAGATGGACCTCGCATTGCTGGTCGATCGAACCCTCGCCGACGTTCCCCTTGCGGCAGAGGAGGTACGAGAGGCAGCTCGTGAAACCGGCGTCAACATCAAACGATTGGCGTCGCGTTTGCGCGCTCGTGTCGAGGCCGCGCATGCCGATGCCCAGCGAGCGCAGTTTGTGGCTGCAGAGCAAAAATTAGCCGCTGCTCGCGCAGACCTCGAACGCAGACTCGGTCCGCCTAAGCGTTTGACATCGGAGCAGGCACGATCACGACTTCGTGAAATGCGCGGTAGAATCGGGGCCCCGATGGAGGCCCATTTTCACAAGCTGGATCAGCTGTCGGAAGATGACTTGAACCGCCTTGTCGAAGAGTACGAATTGCTATTCGACAAGGAACAGGGATAGGATGACTCGCCGGGTAGAGCGAGCAGTCGGTGCGGCGAAGGCTCGCGTCGTCGCTGCAGAGCTAAAGCTCACGACGCCCCTGCTGGCATCCATCGACACGATCGCGTACATGCGCGGCGCGATCGTCATGGACCGGCCCATGGACGGCGCGCTTGCGCGTCTCGTGAAAGCCAATAACGGAGCCATTATCGCCGCGTCCTCGAAACTGACGGGTGGACAGCGGCGCTTCGCAATAGCCCATGAGCTCGGACACCACGAGCTTCATGCAGGTAACGATGCCCTGGATCTCTGCACAGGTGAGGACCTTCAGGCTCGAGATCAGTCCCGAGAAGGCGAAGCCAATGCTTTCGCGGTAGAGCTGCTTCTGCCACAAAAGCTTGTCGAGCCCCGCTGCGACGTGAAGGAGCCCTCTCTTAAACACGCATGCGCGCTTGCAGACACGTTCCAAGTTAGCTTCGTTGCTGCCGCACTGCGATTCGTCGAGCTAACGCCGGAGGCTTGCGCGATCGTGGTTACTGAGAAAGGCCGGGTGAGTTGGTCAATTGGCAATCCTGATTTCGGCCCCACGCCGGCTCGCGGGATGCCCGTTGATTCAGCAACACTTGCGCATGACATTGCCGCGGGTCGCACTGCCCCTGATGAGCCAGAAGAGGTGCGGGCTTCTGCATGGCTTGGTTCTCGTGCACGGGGCGAGCTTGTCGAGCATTCGGTTGCATGGGGCCGCATGAGCTCCGTGACACTGCTCTGGCGCCAAAGCGAGTAGGACGTCGCGACCACCAAGATTTTCCCCGCCCGCGCCTCGTCCGCGGGCTCGGCTCCCCCTGGCACCATTGCACGATTCGTTGCGCCATGGCTCCTCCCTTCCTCCGCGGCTACCGCCCGACCACGCCGAGCCCAAACGCCCCGAGCGCCACGAGCCCGACGAACCCCGTCACGCGCCCGCCGTGACGCGTCCCGAGCTGCACGATCTCGACATCCTCCCCGTAGAAGAACCGCAGGATCGCCTCGCAGTCGAATCCATGCTCCCCGAGCCAATGCGCTCCGTTTTGGCTGAGACACCCTCGATTCCCGGGGTGCGACGTTAAAGCGAGCCGTGTCGGAATGACATCGGCGCCGCTCCGCCCATAGTTATACGTCACGTACTTCTCGGTGCCCGACGCATCGAACCCCCGCGACCCATCCTCCCGCCACGGCGCCCCCGCGACGTGGTTCGCCAGGATCAGCCGTCCCCCATACCGCATGACGAACCCCCTCGTCCGCGCCGCCGCCGCCACGCACTCCTCGTTCGCCCCCCGCGAGAACACCTGGAACACCTCACCATTCTTGACCGGCGTCGTCCGCCCGAGCGTCGGATGATCCCGCATCGCCCGCAGCACGAACGTCCTCGCGGCGATCACGATCGCCGCCTTCGCCTCCGGATGCGCTCGCAAATGCTCGCCCGCGCATACGCGCGGCAGATACTCATCCTCGAGCGAGAGCCACCCCTCCACCGTGAGAATCCGCTCCGGCGCCTCCTCGAACTCCACGTGCGCCACCGGCACCCACACGGGCTCGCGCATCTTCCGCGCCATCTCTCGTTTTCGCTCCCACAGCACGTCAGGCGCCGGCACCGGCAGCCACTTCCGCCACTTCAGCGCCTCGGCCACCGCACCGATCTCGCCCCACTTCAACGCTTTCGCCGTCACCGGCTCCCTGTACAGTCGGCGCAACGCGTCCGGGATCGGCCATCCCGTCCGAGCGACTACCGCCTCGACGGCCTGCAGCTCGGGCGGCGTAATCCGCTGCGACCCCACCGCGAGGGGCCATGCATTCAGAATCTCGGAGCGAAGCCCTACCGGATCCACGATTCCCTCCTTTCAAGATCGCGGTTGCACCGGCTGCGGCTTGGGCCCCTCGGGAAGCCCTTGCCACGGCCACACGATTTCGGTGGACGGCTGGCGCCGACGACTGGCCACGCGCAGCAGGGCGGCCCGCTGACGCAGTGCATTCCCGGCAAGCTCATGCCCGTGCGCCTCGAGATTCCGAGCAGCCTCGATTAGCATGAGGGGGCGCGTCTCGTACTGGAAGTGGACCTGGGCATAGTTTTGCTCTGCCTGGGACATCCCAAGGTCGAACGGCAGCAGAAGGGTGGCCGCACGATCCCGCATTGCCTGCGCAGCGACAGGCAGTTTGGCAGCTTCGTACTCCTTCGCCCACCGCAGGACCTGCCCGAGATCGTAGCTCGCGGCCTTGACCATGAGATCGAGCGCAGCGGTGCCTTGAATGGCTTTCTCATAGTGGAGTCCTGGGTTATTCTGGTAATCCTCGCTCCCAAGCACATCGAGATCGTCAAACCACGGTTCAATGATCAACGATGTCCCCGAAGGCCTCGGTATCCACGGTGACACGATTTCCGGCGCCGGGACCACTCTCCGGCGCGCGATCCGAAGAAGCGCCACTCGATCTCGCAGGACGTTTCCCGCCGCTCCGTAACCCTTGGCCTCGTACTCTTTGGCGGCCTCGACGAGATACGCGGGACGTGTCTCGTCCATCAGGAGCCATCGAACCATGGGTTGCTTGTCTTGCGGCATGTCCAGCGGCACCGTGAGCGCATGCGCGCGGTCACGCAGCGTCTGCGCAGCATAGGCATGCCCCGCTTTCTCGAACGTGTTCACCCAGAAGAGAATCGTCGGGAGATCGTTCAGGCGCTCGATGAATGTTCGGAACGCCATCCGCCAACTTGGATCCATGCCAGGGTCGAGGTGGATCCCAGGCGTGCTCTGATAATAGTCGCTACCGAGCACATCCAAGTTGTCATACCAGCGCTCGTTGGGCAGCCACTTATCCATGCGTACCTCCCGACGATCAAACCGGCTCGTGCGCCACGACGAAGATGCCACACTCCCCCATCGCGGAGCCGCCTGGGTGCAACCACACCCGTGCCTTCGCCCTGCCGTAATCGCTCTCGAAGCGAAACGACCAATGCGCCACGAGGCCCGGGTACCTGGCGACCGCCATGATCTGCCGCTTGTGGACGAGGGGCCCGATGACGACCACGGGCAGATCGGCCTGGATCGGCTCGGGCCCCAACACATCATCCCGCAAGGTAAGCGTGGCAGAGACGCGCCAGCGCGGAGCCGGCTCTTCCCCATCGAGAGGAGGCTGCTCCATGATGATGACGCAATGGTTCGACCGCCCATTGGGGCTCACCTCGACCATGTTCATCGCCTTCTCGCTGTCGATCTCAGCCACGCTCATATCATCACCGTTTCTTCGTTACCGGGACATCACGCCGAAATGGCCTGGGCCCGCTTCGCATGCTCGAAGCTCACGCCATTGAGCGAGAGCTGGATGTAGACACCGATCTCCACCGGCTTGATCGGCGAAGCCATGCCGCCGATTTCGATAGGCTTGATCGGAAATGCGATGTCCTCGTGGACCATGATCACTGCCGAGAACGCGCCCTCCTCGCTCCGCTCGGGGTTGTCCGTGAAGATGTACCCATCGGGCACGGGCAACACGGGCGCCCCGCCGGACGTGCGCGAGAGGCTCTTCACCTTGGTATCCGGCACGTTGCGGAGGTGATCGACGAGCACCTGTCGCGTCGTGCCGTTGCCGCCCGTGCGGCGCTTGTCCCAATTGAAGAACAAGACGCCCGATCGCCGGAGTGCGCGGTAGAGAAGGTTCTCGCCGGAGTAGTCGTGGAAGATCTCCTTCGGCAGGAACGCGCCCGCGTCATCCCACAGCCACGCCCGGCCCGCGAGAACGGATTCGGCCGCGCCGACGTTCGGGATCTGCGCGATGTCGGCCGCGTCGTACCGGACGCGGAGTCCCGCCTCCTGCATCGTGATCGAACGAATGAGGAAGTCCTGCTCGTTGTAGGTCGTCTTCGAGGGGCGCTGCAGGTTGGTGAGGTTCGTCGTCACCTGCCCGGAGACGGTGCCGAGGAACGTGATGTCGTCGCCGACCGCGCGATCGAAGAACCGATACTGTCCCGCCGGGATCCTGCACCACGCATTCTTGGGCGTACCCTCGCAGATGCAACGGATCTCGGTCACGGCGTAATAATGGCCCTCCTGCCGCACGACGAACGGCTCCTTCTTGTTCTTCCACTTGTCGAAGAGCTGCTTCGTCCCAGCCTGGGGCGGCACCATGTTCGGCGGGAGCTGCAACCTCGGCACCGGCGCGCGTTTCTTCACCTTGGCCTGCACCTTCTTCGCTCCGACGCGCTGCCCGCGCTGGCGCGCACGCATTTGCAGCGCGCGCGCTTCCTCGAGCGAAATCTGGTGACGGCCTCGGCGCTGAAGCGCGCGTATGTCGCCGGTATCGCCCTCCTCCGCGTCGAGCTCGGCGCCAGCGACGTCGTCGTCGAGGTCATCGGGGCCGGCGGTGTCGTCGAAGTCGGGATCGTCGTCCGGAGCCGCGGTTTCGTTCTCCGCGTCCATGCGGTCGAAGATATCGAGAACGCTCTGCACCTTCCCTGGGTCGATGTTATGCGTCATGATGCTTCCTCCTTTGCTGTTCACGCTGCACGTCGCGCAGCGGACGATTGAATGACGCGGTTCACGAACTCGTTGACGGTCCCTGCCTGTGCGCGCGAGAGGCGCACGTACTGCCCATCGGGCGCCTGAACCCAGAGGCCACCGTCGGGCAGCTGGCCCATGGGCGGCGGGCTGCCCATGGCGAATGGCGCGCCCGTCTCCTTCTTCGGCGCGAACTGCTGCTTCGGGACCTGCTGCTGCGCGGGCTGGGCCTGCGCGGCCTTCGACTGCGCCGCATACCCGAGCGCGAAGAGCGCGCCGCCCACGGCGAGCACCGCCGTCGCGTATGGATTGCCGCGCCTGCGCAGCATGTATCCGATGACGAGCACCGCCATCGGCACGAGCCACCAATGGTCCTTGGCCTCCTTGCTGTTTTTGAGGTCGTCGAGGTTCGCGAGCAAAGCGACGACGGCGCCAGCACCGGCCATGTACAGAATGCCCTTGCCAGCCTCTCGCATCATCGATCGACGTCTGTATTTCAGGCGAGGCAGCCGGGCGCGGGGCACCGCGACCATGCTGCGGTCCACGCGGACAATGTTCCTCGTTCGTTTTGCCATGTGGTCATGACCTCCGTTGTTGGGGTTGGTTCAGGAAGTACATCGCGAGGAGAATGATGCCGGCCAACGGCAGAATGGACGTCGCCGCGGACCGTACGAATTCAGTGGCCCCCGCGAACGGCGTCGGCAGGGGCTTGCGTTGCAACGTCGCCAGGCGTCGCTGCGTATCTTCGAGCGAGTGCAGGAGTGCGCGCTCGGTCTCGTCGAAGGGCAGTTCGTGTCCAGCAATTCGCTCCCGTTCGACGTGGAGCGAGAGCACTTCGAGCACCCTTGCCTGCGTTGCGAGCATTCGTTTGGTGACCTCGTCGTTGAAGTTCACGGCGTGGATGGCCTCGACGCCCATGCTGCCGAGGTAGGCCGCAGCCACGGCGCACGCGGTCACGAGTACGACGACGAGGGCGGGCGCCAGTCCCGTTTCCACAACGCCGACCGCGGGTAAAGCCCCCTCTGTCACCACATCCGATTGCACGCGCACATTTCCGGGCACAAGGAGGACGAGGGTCCGCGCAACCGCCGATCCCGCGGCATTGCGCTCCTGTGAGCTGAAAAGGTGAGCACCGAGCTCACCGAGCGGCAAGTCGCTCGACGTGAGCGGAGCGACGCGAAGGGAAAGCAGGACGAACGCTCGAAACTGGCGCTTCCGCGTCGCGGCATCGAGCTCCATCCACGTCCCAGCCTTTGCGGTCTCGAGCGCTGCCATCGTCACATGGGGCAGATTCTGGTCTCGATGAATCCAGCGAAAGAGAGCGGGGACCGGCGCCGGCATGCCAGGCTGCGGCGCAGGCGCAGGGGCATCACCTTGCGGCTTGGACTCCTGCGCCTTTTGCCACCATCTCCACCACCACGAGGGAGGAAAGAACAACAGCATGACGACACCGGTCCCCTATTCGATCACGTGAACGCCAGGCCGGCTCCCACCAGGGCGAGCATCGGCATCAAGGACGAATCGTTCCCCGCAGTTTGCACATTGCCGTCCGCCGGATTTTCGGGGTACGTCCAGATCGGCGGCTGCTCCTCGGTGTCCACCGGTGACGGCGGAAACCACGGTACCGGAGCCGGCACGGGCGCCGGGTACGGTACCGGGGCCGGCATCGGCGCGGGCACCTGCTGCTGACCAGGCGGCACCGCCTTCAGGTACTGCGAGCGGCTGCGAAGCGCCTGTGCAGCCATGGGATAACCCATGGCCTCATATACGTTCGCTGCCCAGTCGAGAGAATCCGCGCGGGTCTCGTTTTGGAGAATGCTCCGAACGATCTGCCGCAGGTCCTCCGGCATGTGCGAATCGAGAATCGCCGCGAGTGCGACGGCTCTAGCGCGGCATGCTTGTCCGGCCAACGGATAACCCATGGCGTCGTACATGTTCGCGGCCATGATGAGGGCCTCGACGCGCGTCTCGTTCTGCAGGATATGGCTGAGGATTTGCCGTTGATCTTCGGGCATGTGCGCGTCGAAGGGCGGGAGGGCCGAGCTCGTCGCCGTCGGCGCCGTTGGCGCGGGCGTGGGCGCGGGCGCCTGGGTCTTCGAGATGCTCGGGATGTGGGGCATCGCGAACCACGGCGGCAGATTCGGAAACGGAAACGGCAGCGGCACCGGAGCCTGCTGCTGCGGGACCGGTTGCTGTTGCTGCTGCGGAGCCGGTTGTTGCTGCTGCGGGGCCGGCTGCTGCGGCTGATAGCCCCACGGCCATCCCCATGGCCAACCGTAGGGCCATTGCGGCTGCTGCGGGGCCTGTTGCGGCGCCGGTTGTTGCTGCTGAGGTGCCGGCTGTTGTTGCTGCTGGGGGACCGGCTGTTGCTGCTGGGGGACCGGCTGTTGCTGCGGCGCCGTTTGCCCGGGAATCGGAAGTGGTGGCCACGGGACATTGGACGGCCATCCCGGGGGCGGCGACTGCGGGAACGGGTACTGCGGCGCCGTCTGGCTCGGCTGCTGTTGTGGAGCCGGCTGTTGCTGCGGAACGGGCTGTTGCTGCGGAGCCGGCTGTTGCTGCGGCGCCGTTTGGCCCGGAACCGGGAAGGGAGGCCACGGGAGATTGGGCGGCCACCCCGGCGGGGGGGACTGCGGGAACGGGTACTGCTGCGTGGTTTGGCCCGGCTGCGGCGGCGACGGCACCTGCATGCCCGGAATCTGCGGATAGTTGGCCGCGACTTGCTCGGCTTCCTTGATCGCAGCCATCGTGTCGTTATCGAGCGTGCCATCCATGCGGAGCGGTCGAAGCGGCCGCTCGCGATTCCACCAGAGCTGGAACGATTGCACTGCCTGCACGGTGCGCGGCGTCATCGTCGAGGTGAAATCGTAGGTGTTACCGAAATCGCTCGGATTGATCGCCGCTGGGTTCCGCCGCCCCCAGCGCGACAGCATGAGCTGCACCTGGAGGATCGCGCCCGGATCCATCGTTGAATTCTGCCCCGGGCCGGGGAGGCCCGGGCTCGGTGCCGGAGCCGGGAGCTGCGGCGTCGAGGACGACGAAGGAGATTGCGAGGCCGGCGCGCTCTGCGACGGAGGCGCCGCGCCGCTGACCGGAACCGC
Source organism: Polyangium mundeleinium (assembly GCF_028369105.1). NCBI lineage: Bacteria > Pseudomonadati > Myxococcota > Polyangiales > Polyangiaceae > Polyangium > Polyangium mundeleinium. The sequence goes on from NZ_JAQNDO010000001.1 coordinate 1,541,608, forward strand.
CAGCGGATTCTCGGGCCAGTCGTCGGGAACGCCGAGCTCCTCGCCCGCGTGGAGCGACACGAAGTTGCCGTTCTTGACGGGCTTCTGTGGATTTGCCGCGCGGAGCTCGGAGAACCACTTCGGCCTGGCGCTCGCGCCGAGCTTCTTCGCGATGGAGAACGGCGAATCGCCCTGCTGGACGACGTACTTGCGCGCCGTCGCCAGCGCGCCCGTCTCACGGTCGTAAACGAGCCACCCCGGCGGGATGTTCCACACCGGCGACGACTCCTGTTTGCCCGGGTTCGCCGCGAGCAACTCGGCGACGCGCTCGACCTGTCCGGTGAGCTTCTTCGTGATTCCGTGCGGCGTTTCTCCGGGCAACGCGTGATACGTGCCTGTCGAGGGATCGACGCCGGAGACGTCACGTGCGACGCTCACCGTGCCGGAGGCGAGACGCAGGAGGCGCGGATCCAGGCTCTTGACGGCCGGAACGTCGCGGACGAGCGTCTCCATGTATTCGCGCGGCAGCGGCGTGACCGAGGTATGCCGCATGGGGCGCGGCCTCGGATCCGGAGCCGCGGTTTCGTTGTATTCCTCGTCGAACGTGTCGAAGACGGGCGGCTCGGCCCTGCGTTCCTGCTCGAGCTGCGGGGCCATCATTGGAAACGTGATCCGCGGTCGAGAGGGCGGCGGAAGCTGCGAAGGCGCGCGCGACGACGGAGGCGGAAGGCCCTGCGTCGGCAAGGTGCCTGCGGCGCGTCGGCGCCGGTACTCGGCAGGCCGATAGACGCGGAGCGAAGCCTCCTCGGCATATGCCGGGTTTCCCGTGCGCCTCGTCATCTCCTGACCATTTGCGAGAATCCGCTGCTCGTTTCGCGAAGGCCGCTTCGGGCCTCGCGACGCCGGACCAGCTCGCGTCGTCTGCACTTTCACGATGCGCTCGACGCCGCCGCCGACCACCTTTCCGAGTCCCGCGCCGATCGCCGTGCCAGCGGGACCGACGAGGCTTCCAAGCCCCGCGCCCGCGAGCGAACCCAGGCTCTCCCCGAGGCTGCCGCCCCCGGGCGAACCGTTGTTACTGCCTCCACCGCCGAAGAGCGATGCGAGCGTGTCCATGAAGTCGCCAGTGTCTTCGGCTGGCGCCTCTCCTTCGCCTTCCGGGTTGCCGGTTTCCCAGCCCCCGGAATCGTATGACAACGTGATGGCTTTCATCCCGTGCCTCCTTTGCGTTGTTGCGGTTTGTGTTCGTCGCGAGATGCGACCTCCTCGGTAGTCATGGGCCGCCGAGAGACCACGCGGGGACCTGGCGTCCACCTGCATTGTGTCACCTCGATGCAATCCGAATTCACGGTTGCCACGGCGTCGAAGATCTGTGCGAGCTCAGGCCTCTGGTCGGCGTACGACAGCACGAAGCCCGTATCCGGCCTCATCGCGAGTTGCTCGACCAACGCTTCTTGTTCGGTAGGGCCGGATGCCCAACGCTCGAGCGAGTCGACGACGACAATAGCTCCACGGCGCATTTCGTTGTTCAGCACCTCCCGCCAGATGGTAGTTGGGTCGCAATCCTCGACCGGATTTACGACGCCGAACCGCGAAAAGCCGAAGGGTATATGGTCGACGAGCCCGAAGATGGCAGAGGGGTTGCGTGCCGCATCCAACCAGTACGCGCCCTGACGCAGCGCCGGGACCATCTTGACGATGAGCTCTGCGCAAAGCATCGCCATGCCCGTTTCGGGACGGCCGAGGATGAGCATCTTCGATCCCGGAACGAATCCGCCGAGTGCCTGGGCGAGGAGCGAGTTGATGCGGAGGGGCTGCAGACGGGTGTTCATCCGGCACCTTCCTCCATCGCCATGACAGGCCGAGGCACGACGCGGGGACAGAGCGTCCACCGGCATTTCGTGACCTCGATGCACTTCGGCTTCACGATGGCCGTGGCGTCGACGTCGTACTCATTGCCGATGCGGCCCGCGAACTGCCCTGCCTTGTTGAAGTGTGAGACAACGAGCACCGTGTGCGGCATGGCAGAGAGCTGCTCGAGCAGCAGCGTTTGCTCCGCGACGCTCGTAGCCCAGCGCTGGAGCGAATCGATGATCACCACCGCGGCATAGGACGGAATCGCCTGCAGGGCTTCACGCCAGCCGATCTTCGCCCCGGCTTTCTGCCGGCGGCCCACGAGCTTGATCCGGCTCGAGGACGAACCGGTCCGCTGGAAAAGCTCCTGGACGAGCGTCTTGTTTTGCTCGCCGTCGAGCCAGTAGCCCTCCCCGTCGAGCTCCTCGGCGATCTGCGATGCGAGCTCCGCGCAGAGCGTCGATTTCCCCGCGCCCGGCGAACCGCCCACGAGGATTTTCAAGCCGAGGACCACGCCGCCAAGTGCCTCGGAAAGCACGGAGGAAAACTTCATGGGACGCAACCGCTCGAACGACACGTCGAGGGAGTCGACCACGATGCCGGCCGGGGGCTCGTGCGGCTCGAGCTCCCAGCTGGACGCGCCGCACGAGCAGAACCCACCGCAAATTCGCGGCCTGCGGCGATGGCAGATGACACATCGAAGCGGCGGTAGGTACTTCTTCATGGCGTCACCAGTAGTTCGTGATGGCCGTCGACGACGGCGGGATGCGGTCGATCGACGAATTGAGGATCGTCGGATCAACACGGCGCCACCGCCCGTTTACCCACACCTCGGCGAGGATGTGCGGGAAGTCCTGCGCGGGCCGCACGCAATGCTCACGGGCGGGCACGCCGCTCGCACGGCAGAGCGCCACGAAGACACGCGCCTTCGCGTCGCAGTCGCCATATCCCCGCAGGAGTGTGACGGCCGAGTCCTCGAGCACTTCACGACGCGGATCGCGCACATAGTCGATTGCATACTGGCAGAACTTGAGGATCGCAGCTGGGCGCTCGACGAGCGGCAACTTGCGGAATACGGCAGCCCAGCGCTGTACCTCCGGCAAGCGGAGATCCGCCACGCTTCCCGCCGCCATGAACCTGGCTTTCTCCAGGTTCGAGGGAAAGTGGACCACGCCGACGCGGATCACGATTCACCTCCCACCGCACGCTTGAGGAAGGTCAGCGCCTGCTCCTGCGCTTCTTCCGCCGTCAGCTCGCCCTTGCTGGCAGCGTCGTGAATCGACTTGAACTTCGGATGGCTCGTGATCGATTGTGCGATGGGCGAGCCCATTGCCTCCCTGACGGTTTGCTCGAAGTCGGACGGCAGTCCGTTCGGGATCGACGCCAATGCGGTTGAGAGGAGCTGCGACGGGTCATCCGAACGAGCACCGGGCGTTTCGCCAACCCGACCCCACGGCTGCAGGCCACGCGGCACGAACTGCGGCGAGGGCGCCTGGGTGGTGACCGGAGGCGGCGGATACGTGTCGTTCACCGGGTGCGCGGCCGGCTGCGGCTGCGAATACGCCGCCGGCGGCGGGGCCAACTGCACGACGGGCGGCGCCTGGGGGTACGCAGGCGGCGCGGGCGGCGCGGCGGGCTGCGGCTGCGCGACGGGTTGCGGCTGGGGATAAGCCACCGCCGGCACCTGCTGCGCGACGGCCTGCCGGGGCGCGGGCGGCGCGAACGGCTGCTGGGGCGTGGGTTGCGCGAACGGCTGCTGGGCCGCGGGCTGCGCGAACGGCTGCGGGGGCTGCGCGAACGGCTGCTGGGGCGCGGGCGGCGCGGGCGGCGCGGGCGTGGCGACGCGCTGCTGTTGCTGGACGGCTTGCACGGTGGCCGGATCCACCACTCTGCAGTGCCCGACTCCGGGCACGAACACGTAAACCGCGCCCGTCGCCGGATCGAATACCGGCGGTTGCGGAGCCGGCTCGGGAGCCGGCGCAGGCCGCGGCGCGGGCGGTTGCGGGGCCTGCGGTTCCGCACGCCTCGATTTCATGAGGTCGACAAGACCGGTCAAGAGCGGGGCCAGGGTCGCCAAGGACAACTCGTCGCCCTTCTCCCCGCCACCCTGCACCTTCGCGTCCTTCATCGCCTCGAATGCCTCCTTCCACGGACCCGAGTCTTCGCGGGGCGTGGGGGGCTGCACGCTCTTCGTGAACTCGAAGATCTCGCGCGCCTGCTCCAATCCATTGGGCCGTTCCGTCGCGAGCTTCAGGAGCGACTGCTGATATTGAAGCTGAGCAACCTCGACTTGCGCTCGGGCTTGAACTTCAGCCGCTCGAGTCTTCGCGTCCCGATCGAGCAAGAGTTGCATCAAGCCGAGGATGTCCATGGTCTGCTGCTGGGGTGGAGGCGCAGGTGGAGCATGCGGAGGCGGGTAGTAATGCGGCGGATACCCGGGATACGGGCCCGCGTGCGGCCCACACGGCGGCGCGCCGGGCGGTTGCCCCCACGGCCCCTGCCCATAAGGAGCATTGGGATCCGGTTGGGAAGGCGGAGTACGCCGAGCTTCCTCGTAAAAGGGCTTTCGTGCCGGACCGTCGACGTACCACTTCTCGGAGTGCGCCTGGTAACGATGCGTACTGCTGCACTTCGCGATGGCCTGATAGGTACACTGGCCGCCGAACATCTCGACGATCTGCTCCAAGCTCCGCAGCTCGGAGCCCAGGAAGTCGCGCGGACAGCGCTCGTAGTATTCGTTCTTGGGGCCGTACCAGCGGTGCAACTGGATGATGTCGAAGCGGCGGCGATCCGGGCCGCTCTCGGTTTCCGGTCGAGGAAATAGAGGGTGCCCTCCATAGTCTTCGGCTTCCTGCTCGGCGGACGGAGGGGTCCCGTCGAGCTCGTCGTCCGGCTCTTTCTTCTTCATGGCGTTCTGGAATGTGTGTATCGAAATGCTGAATGGCGCAATGGCCGCTACAAAGAAAGTCCCTGGCGTCATGACGCCAAAAATTTCCGCGCGCTAAGTTAAGACGCTGAAACTAATCAGCTTTCGGACATGGGCCTGTTGTAAATTCGCAGCTCCTCCAGGGGCTCACTCGAGGGGCCTTTTAGCCCATCTCTCAGGGGCCCGATCGCAAATTGCCCGGGGATTTGCCCATGTCTGGTTTGTCATAATTTTTAGACCCCCTTCCGAAATCATGTGATTTCGGCCCCCTCGGTCGTCGTGTCGGCTGGCAGCTCGAGGCCGGTTCGATGCTGTTTCTGGGTTTATCCGGGCACCGAGGCGGGGTTCAGAATTGCGTCGATGTTCTGTGCGCGGTCAAACCGTCAAACTTTTGCCATCTCGGTGTTCTGCGGTACTTTTGGCCCCCCACGCCCGACACGCGTGCAGCAGGGCGCAGTGAACCCCGTGTTTTTCGGTTCGGAAGGACGAACGCGCCAGCGGTAGCGTGCAGTAACAGTGTAACTGCAGGCCTCGGCGACCTCTTGACGGGCCTTCCGCTGTCAGCTTAATGTGTATGGACGGTCGCACTGGAGTGGTGGATATGCGTCGTGAAGTGCAGAAGCGAGCCGAGCAGCGGAAGGACGGGCGCAAGACCGTGCGGGCGACAATCCACTTCGATGTCGACGTGTACGACGATGCCTTGACGGTCTCCGCGAAGAAAAAGATGCCTCTCGGGCGGTTCGTGAACGACTTGGTGCGAAAGGCGCTGGAGGAGTTTTGGCGCGCTTGGAAAGCGTCGAAGGCCGGGAAGAAGGCCAGCAAGAAGCAACCCCCGCCGAGCGCCGCTCCCCGTTCGCGAGCCCCGTCGGCCCCGAGCTCGAAGAAGCGCGCCGAGCCCCCGCCGAGCGTTGCCCCCCGTTCGCGAGCTCCATCGGCCCCGACGTCGAAGAAGCGCGCCGAGCCCCCGCCGAGCATCGCGTCCTCGTCGGCCCCGACTTCGGGGAAGCGCGCCGAGCTCCTCACCGCCCCAGCGTTGCCCTCGGTGCCCCCGGCTCCGTCCACGAAACGGATAGCGGGGCCGTCGTCTACGTCCCCGCGATCGGGACACTCCAAGAAGTAAGCTGCCGCTCCGCTGTCGCTGGAATCGCCGGCTCGAGGACCCCGATCTGCAAAAAAGCCGCTACAAAGCCGCTGATGAGCCGCTCGGGGCCGGTGGAAAGCCACTGGTATTTTGCGGGTGGGTCCACCTGGAACCTGTGGCGGGTCGACGTCGAGGGGGTCTCCGAGGGGGAGCCCGACGTGTTTTCGCAGGGTTACGGGTGGGGGAGGTGGTGCCGAGAGCCCGAAAAATCGAAAAAGTGGTTACCTCGAGCGGCTCTTCTGGAAGTTGGGCCGGCAAATCCAGGGGGTGATCGGCAAGTTTCCCACTTTTCAGGTGGCTTTTGGTTGTTTGTCCTGGCTGACGCGCGAGCGGCACGGCCTTTGCGCTGGGCCACGAGGGGCGGGGAAGTCGGCCAAGGAGGCAGGGCCGAGTGCCTCGGGGGGAGGGCGTGGAAGGTGCGCCGAGGACGCTCGGGGGCGCTCTCGATGCGGTCCCGGGGGCGGATCGACGAAAAAGTGGTTACGCCGAGCGGCTCTTCTCGTTCTTGGTCCTGCGAAACAAGGGGGTGAAGATGCCAAAGCCCACTTTTGCAGTGGCTATTTGTTGTTTGTCTTGGCCAGCAATCGACGGCGGGAGAAGTCGGCGGAAGGAGTTCAGGACCCGATTGCAAATTTTCCTGGCGACAAGACGTCCCATTGCTAGGTTCAACGAGACATCGCGGCGCAGAAGGTCCGAGGGTTCGCTCTTCCCGAGCTCGAACCCCGACCTGTCGCCGCGAGAACGAAGGAGAACCGGGACGAAAGGAGACCCCGCCATGTCGAGCAACAAGGGCAGCCATGAACGATCGATCCCTCCAAGATGGGTCCCCCTGGAACGCGCCGCGGCCTTCCTCGGGATGAACACCGCGGCCCTCCGTAAGACCCTCGAGCGCCGCGCCACCCGCGCCTCGGATGGCGGCACCGAGGCGAGCCTCGACGGCGTGCGGGCGCGCAAGTTTGGCCGGCTGTGGCGGGTGAAGTTCTCCGAGGCGTGGTGCGGTCCCGTCAGCGCGCGGCTCATGCTGGAGTCGGGCCATCGCGAAAGTGACCGGAACGACCAGAAAGGAGGCTGGTCATGACGGTACGAAAAGCCACGCGCCGCGGTCAGCCGCGTCTGGTTATTGACATCGTGTTTACGAAGCCGGACGGGACCCCCGGGCGGTATCGGAAGGATGCCCAGGTGCAGACGATGGCCGCGGCCCGGGCGGAGGAGCGGCGGCTCCTCTCGTTGATCGCGCAGTATGGAGAGCCGTTCGAGCCGGCGGAAACGCTGGCGGTGGTCGTAGCGCCGAAGGCGGGAGCGAAACCTGCGAATGGTCCCAAGCCGCCCATGGCTGGCGTTGTCGAACAAAGCTCGCCTTCCGAGAAGACGTTCGCTGACGTCGTTGCCGAGTACAAGGCGAGCTTCATGATCACCGATCTGAAGCCGACCTCCCGGCGCGGTTACGCGTCGGTCCTCGAGAGCACCCTGCTCCCGAGGTTCGGCGAGGATCCGATCAGCAAGGTCGAGGGCGCCGCCGCCTCCGCGCTCGACGTCGACCTGTCCAAGCGGCAGCGAGCTCGGGCGACCCGGAACAACATCCAGATCGTCCTCCGATCGGTCCTCCAGTTCGCGGTGAAGCGCAAGTACCTCGCCGACCTGCCGGCGAACCTGCCGAGGCTCAAGCCCGTCGAGCAGACCCTCCTCGAGATCCCTTCGGACGAGCAAGTCAAGAAGCTCCTCGACACCGCGAACGAGCTCCACCGCCGCGCCTTCGCCCTCATGGTGTTCGCCGGGCTCCGCCCGAACGAGCTCCGTGCGCTGCGCAGGAAGGACGTGAAGCTACGGCGGGAGGAGGGCGCCACGGTGGGCGGCTTCCTCAGCATCCGCGAGGGTCGGTCCTACGGCGAGGTCCACACGCCGAAGACCGGCCAGCGGGAGATCCCGATCGCCCCGCAGCTCGCGCCCCTGCTCGCTCCCGTCGAGGAGGGCCCGCGGGACGGGCACGTAGCCGTCAACAAGCGAGGCACGCCGTGGGGTCAGTTCGGGGTCGACCGCGCGTTCAAGCGGGTCGGCAAGCGGATCGGCCTCGAAGAGTGGTCGGTGTACTGCCTCCGGCACTACGCGATCACCCTCTGGCTCCGAGCGGGCATCCCGGTCCATGTCGTCCAGCGGATGGCAGGTCACAAGCACCTGTCGACCACGCAGAGGTACGTGCACCACCTCAAGGAGGATCTCGACGATGCCGCCAGGCGGATGGCAGCATGGAACAGCGGCGGATAGCGCCACCTCCCGTTGACGAGTCGGGCAAGCGGCTGGCCATGAATATCGGATGGGCGGGGGGTCACGCCACGTCACGACTCGGGGGGATCGGGATGGGGCCTGGCATGGGATTCAGGAAGCCCATCGACAGGCGACGGTGACGGGCGAGGTATTACGAGCTAGTTGGGCCCTGCTCTCGTTGTGCAACCCGTGCAAGCTCAGCTCCGATCAAATCAAGAGCCTGTGCGAGATCCTCTGCATAGATTGGTGCACGCACTCGAAGTGCCAACATCAACACTGTTAGCTCTAGCGGCGTCTTGAGCTGCAATTTATCAATAATTTCACTCGATGGTGCTGGTAAAGCCCGACTCATCATGTCGAGCATATCCGCCTCGATCCGCTGCGTCACGAGTCGCTCAGCACAACCATCGTCCGCAGCAGCGACAACCTTTCGCCATTTGTCGAGATGGCGGTTTCGAAACTGGACGACATCGATCCTATCGTAACCGAGGCGTTTGGCGGCACCGACGACATATTCATCAAACCTATAGCCATCCCAATTTCGATCCAACCGGCGGCTCAACTCGCTAATTAATCGCGGACCATCCTCTGCGCTGTCCAACGCTTCACACGCCGCGATGGCATTGCGGAGCACCAAGTCGACATCTTTACTGAGCGCGTCAAAACAGGCTTTCCATTCATTCGGCTCCTCAGGAACGCTCTTTCCACAACCACTACGGAACCACTCCCAAGCCTGCTTCAGCTTCTTGAGGTCTTCGTCCTTATCGAGCATGAGATTATGCGTCGCCCATGTTCGCAAGAACGTAACCTGGGGAAGTAGTTGTGCGTTCGGTGTCCCCGTGAGTGGGGGCAGCTCCTTAAGAAATTTTAGCGAAACCCGACCTGTCTCCTGGATCAGTGCATAGGACCAAACCACGAGTCGCACGAAGGATAGCTCGTCGTCATCTCGCTTGGGTGTGGCGACTGTAATTTCCGCGAGTGCTCGGGGACCAGCGTGCGCAACCAAGCGCTGTCGTAGTGTTCGGTGTGCATCAAGTACGCTTGTGAAGCTCACGATGCTACCTCATAACGAGTTAGCGGGTCAGCGATGGGGCCCAGATAGTTGAACGCGATTGCGAAGTCCCGCACCTCATAACCAGGCTTAAGGAGCGTTCCGTAAAAGTCGCGCTCAAGCAGGTTTATACGAGCGTTGACGCCTTCAACTGCAACCTGCCAATGACCCTGGCTTCTGGAAGCGATTAGACGTCCGCGGTGGATCGAAGGGTTGCCGCTAGCGTCAGCCACAAAGAGACGACGGTGCACACGACGGCTGTCTTCGAATTCTGTATCATGCGCGAGGGAGCGCCAAGTATCAAGCGCGTACTGGACGTCGCGGCACACCCATGCGAGCACCGCCTCCAGGTACCGCATCGAGAAGTCTGCTGCGTCATTAGATGACTTGTTGAGCGCCTGAACGATCTGCAGTAGCTTTTGGCGTGCCCTCATATCGTGTGGTATAGGGCGTCGTTCACCGCGGAGTAGCCGCTCTCCAGTCGCGCCGATCCATACAAATTCGAGAAGTAGCCGAAGGCAACGAGGGTCCGTCGATGCGACACTGAGCTTCTGTTCAATGAAGTCTGCTGCGCGTCGCGCCTTGTCACGCACTTCGTCGGTGAAAGCAACCGGCGTCTCCTGAAATGCCTCTAGGCAGATCGAGCGGGCCTCTAAGTAAAGGGCGACTGCCGGGTTTATCGCCTCCAAGGACTTTAGGGCATCAGCCTTTAATTCAGCGTCCTTTAGTACGTCGCCAATTTTGGCACGACGCACGTGGAACCGTTCCAGTTGTGATGGAGGTAGCTGGCTTGGATCGATCCGGTCAAGCACAGAATAGATGTCGGCCACAAGTTCCCCGCGCCGTGGTGGCGACAGCGAAGCAGTGGACTGCGATTCGGCGAGAATATCCGCAGGCGTCCACAATGCTACATCGTAGGGGAAGTAGTTCGGTGCGACACCCATTGCACGGTTCGCCGCTGTACGAGCGGCCAAGTAATCCGACCACACCACATCTGCCGGCGCGTTATGCACGGAATGGCCGACAGCCAGAAAGCCATAAATCGATGCTCGCTCAACGAATAGATTCTCCCGTGTGCGGCGGGCTGCACGTAACTGACCGTTCGTAACCTTTCGGATAGCCTCTTCCACTACACTGCGCGCTTCTTCAAGTACCACATCGCGTTCTGCTATTGTATCTGATGCTTTCCTCGCTCGGAGCCAAGCACGCCGGAAACTTGATTCCTGAAGCATAATGCTTGCATCCTCCAGACCATGCTCGATGCGGAGCGATGTCAAGGCTTTCGCCACTCGCAAGTAGCCGTCTGCGTAAGCATCCTCTCGCGGACCGTCGCGTCCGAGTTTCTGAAGCAAGTCGGACAAGAATCTTACTTCGCTGTACTGGTCGACGCTGCGCTGTCGAACGCTCGCAATTAAGTCGACTAAGCAGTCTAATTCTCTTGCAGGATCTGCGAGACGACGACGGCAGATTAATTCAGCCTCTAGCCGAAGTCGTGGCCCCACGAGCAGTTCGCTTTTCTCTTGATCGCCGTACCGCCATCTGAAGAGATCGACATCCTGGAACAATCGCGCCATTGCAGCAAAGGTCAGGGACGGGTCTTGTGCGCGCAAGACTCGCAAGAGCAAGTTCAGTGGCACATAGATATCCAGTCGGCCGGCAGCCATCACGTAATCAATTAGCCTGCCTGGAGCATCTGTTCCGAATGCCTCGGCTACTGCTTCGACCTCGAACAGCGTAGCACTTGCAGCTCGCGAGCTGGTGGCGGCCAACCCTTGGGCTACCTGCGGGACGTTTTTGGAGCGCTGCCGAAGTGCTTCTTCCGCCGAGCGTGCCTCGCCGCTCACTCCTGCAATAAGCCGCTGCCGCCCAGGAGCAATTGTGCGATAGAGGAGTGCAAAGACATGATCGGTATCTGCTGTGCCTATCTTGGGGGCCCGGCTGATTTGTTCACGCCCGAACTTGCGCATCAATTCATTGACGTTAGCGTGTTCAGCATCTGTTACCGTTGTGGGTGCCTCAATTAGATCTAATGATCGATGCCTGGACCTGAGTGAGAGACGGTAGCTTGTACCCACAACAGCAACACGACGCCCTCGGCTGGACAAAGCGCCTGACAAGGCTAGATAGCGCTCGATGGGTTGATTGCAATCGCATAGAACCAGGGTCGAGCTCGCGCCCTGCCTTTCAGCCTCTGTGCAGAAGGCATCAACATCTGCCACCTCAGGTATACGGCCGGCTGCGAATAGAACCGGAACCTTCTCATCGACTCGAAAACGGTATGCTAGTCGGGCAAATGCCACCGTTTTTCCAGTGCCAGACTGGCCATGCAGGACAACCGTGCGTGCGATATCGGCACGCTTTTCCAGTGCGGACCTGACAGAGGTTCGAAGCTGACGCTCGAATGGCCGCTCGATTGCGAACCCACGCCCAATTCCATCAATGAGCCCGCGTGTCCCACCTAGATCGCCATGAAAGCGCCGGAACGTATCTTCCTCAGCGGAAAGGTCGAGCGGCGCTGGCCGCTGCGTCCACTCATCATCAACAATTATGGCGGATGCTTCAACTCTCAGACGCAGGGATGGTGAAACGCTAACGAAACCATCAGGTAGGGAAATAATGCCAGGCTCATCTGATGTAAGAGCCGCAAAGCTGCTTTGGAGATCGCGGGATTTTAGGTCAGCAATGACGACGGGAAGCTTGCGCGAATCGGTGAGCACGGTGCCGGCTTCGACAAGATCCTGAAAGAGAGGGGAATTGATTGAATCGCTTGCTCCGAACCAGAGTACCCGCAAACCCTCGTTCAGGGGAAGCGCACTGAGGAGAGCGTCGAGCCCCAGCCAATCACTTCCAGCTGTAAAGCCATCGACGACGAGAACCCCGGCCGATGTTGTGGTTTCTGGTATCCGCGCGAGCAACAAGCTGGTCCTGATCTGGCGGCGAGCGAGTTCATTGACGGACCTAGGACAGCGAGCTGCTTCTGCAGTTTCATTTGCACGGCCGAAGAGATGGTATACAGGCGGGCGGCGGGTGCTTCGCGCGACACGAGGGTATTGTTCTGCGGTAACGATTGGTTCGGGTTGTCGACCGCATGTCTCAAGACGTCTCAGTAGCTGCGGATCTATTGTGCTTGTGAAGATCGCACTCCACGGCAGGTCTAGAACGTCTTGAACGGATTCGTGGACTACATTGCGCGCAAACCGTTCAGAAAGCCATTCGAAGTCCGCGGGCGTTGCCGACGGCGTCAGCAGCTCAAGCCAGGTACCTGATGGGGTACCTTTTCGCTCCCGGCGCCGCTCAAGAAAAAGCCCGAGTATAGGATCGACGGGACCGGACATGTTGGTAGCGTCCTGCCCGAGGAAGAGGACGCACGGCAGGCCGTCTCTAAAAGCATGGAGTAGGAGTTCGTCGGCGTGCATTTTGTCGTTCGGTTACGGCCTATCCAGTTCGCGGTGGGGGTGGGTGGCTTCATACCACGGAGGTGAGCCAGGGAACAGGCAAAATTGTCCACGAACACCACGGTGCGAGCGGGAGGTCATGGTCGACGGCGAGCGAGCGCGCAAGTTCGGCAAGCTTTGGCGGGTTCCGCTCTCCGAGGCGTGTGGTGGCCCCGTCAGCAAGAGGCTCGTGCTACAGTCGGGCCATCGCGAAAGTGACCGGAACGACCAGAAAGGAAGCTGGTCATGACGGTACGCAAAGCCACGCGCCGCGGTCAGACGCGGCTGGTCATTGACATCATGTTTACGAAGCCGGACGGGACACCCGGGCGGTACCGCAAGGATGCCCAGGTGCAGACGATGGCTGCGGCCCGGGCAGAGGAGCGGCGGCTCCTCTCGTTGATCGCGCAGCACGGCGAGCCGATCGAGCCGGCGGAAACGACGGCGGCTCCGGCGGCGACGAAGGTGCAGCAAGCGCCTAAACCCGCAAATGACCCCACGCCGCCGTCACCTGTCGGCGTTGTCGAACCGAACTCGCCTTCCGAGAAGACGTTCGCCGACGTCGCCGCCGAGTACACGGCGACCTTCATGATCACCGATCTGAAGCCGACCTCCCGGCGCGGGTACACGTCGGTCCTCGAGTGCACCCTGCTCCCGAGGTTTGGCGAGGACCCGATCAGCAAGGTCGACGGCGCTGCCGCCTCCGCGCTCGACGTCGAGCTATCCAAGCGGCAGCGGGCTCGGGCGACCCGCAACAACATCCAGATCGTCCTCCGGTCGGTCCTCCAGTTCGCGGTCAAGCGCAAGTACCTCGCCGACCTGCCCGCGAACCTGCCGAGGCTCAAGCCCGTCGAGCAGACGCTCCTCGAGATCCCTTCGGACGATCAGGTCAAGAAGCTCCTCGACACCGCGAACGAGCTTCATCGCCGGGCCTTCGCCCTCATGGCGTTCGCCGGGCTCCGCCCGAACGAGCTCCGTGCGCTGCGCAGGAAGGACGTGAAGCTGCGGCGGGAGGAGGGCGCCGCGGTGGGCGGCTTCCTCAGCATCCGGGAGGGTCGGTCGTACGGCGAGGTGCACACGCCGAAGACCGGCCAGCGGGAGATCCCCATCGCCCCGCAGCTCGCACCCCTGCTCGCTCCGGTCGAGGAGGGGCCGCGGGACGGGCACGTGGCCGTCAACAAGCAGGGCGCGCCGTGGGGCCAGTTCGGGCTCGACCGCGCGTTCAAGCGGGTCGGGAAGCGGATCGGGCTGGAGGAGTGGTCGGTGTACTGCCTCCGGCACTACGCGATCACCCTCTGGCTCCGCGCCGGCATCCCGGTCCACGTCGTCCAGCGGATGGCAGGTCACAAGCACCTGTCGACCACCCAGCGGTACGTGCACCACCTCAAGCAGGACCTCGACGAGGCTGCTCGTCGGCTGGGGAGCCTCCAGAAGGGGTCGTGGTAACGGACTGGTAACAGCGTGGTAACGGGACCCTGACGAACCTTCCGGGCGACCCTGGCGGCGGGCGCTAAGTACGCGGAAGCTATCAGGAAACGGCTGGCACCCCCGGCAGGAATCGGACCTGCGACCTTCGGTTTAGGAAACCGCTGCTCTATCCACTGAGCTACGGGGGCACGGCGGTCCTTCTCGGGAAGAAGGACCGCGGAATCGTACGTGGCGGGTGGGGCGAGTCAAGGGGCAAGTGCGGTCCGCGAGGGTGGAGCCTACGATCTTCGTTTGGTGCGGGCTTGCCATCGACCTGGCGCTGTGGGCTTGCGGGGTGGGCGGGTTCGTTTGCGGGGGGTTGTGGTAGCCTCGCGGACGGCATGCCGTATCGTTCCGAGCGCAAGCGTGAGGTGGCGGAGAGGCCCGAGGCGGGGCCGGTGGCCGAGATGGTTCGGCAGTTTGCCGATCCGCATGCGTTTGTCCGGGAGCTCGTGCAGAACAGCATCGATGCGGGGGCGACTGCGATCGTCGTGCGCGTCGAGCGGTCGGGAGGGAGTGTCACGACCTCCGTGCAGGATGACGGCGCGGGCATGGATCGGGCCGTCATCGAGGGGCCTTTGCTCACGCTGTTCAATTCTTCCAAGGAGGGGGATTCGTCCAAGATCGGCAAGTATGGGGTCGGGTTTGTTAGTGTGTTTGCCGTCGATCCCGAGGTCGTCGAGATTGATACCTGGCGGGATGGGGTATGCCATCGCGTTCGGTTGTTTCGGGATCATCGGTATGAGCTCGAACGGCTCACGCCGCGAGCTGGGCATGGGACGATCGTTTCGCTGCATCAAACCATGGAGGCGGCTCGGTTCGAGGAGCATCGGGCTCGGATCGAGGGGGCGCTTTTGCGGTGGTGCAGGTATGCGACCGTGCCCATGGAATTGCACGTGTCCGACCCGGATCGACCCGAGGGGAGTGGACCGCGGCGGATCGATGGGGCGCTCGGTGTGCCGGCGCCGATTTTCGTGGCGACACATCGGGGCGGCGAGCATTTCGTCGTCGGGCCTTCGGCGGGGTCGGAGCGGTTTTGCGCGACGCCGCCCGCGCCCGAGGATCCTGCGTGGGGAAAGCCTACGTTTGCTGGGTTTTATAATCGCGGGCTCACGCTGTTCGAGACCACCGAGCCGCTCCTTCCGGGGCTCGAGCATGTGCGGTTTCGTGTCGATAGTCCTCATTTGCGGCATACGTTGAGCCGCGACAACGTCCTCAGAGATCGGGCGTTTCACCGCGTTGTTTCGCAGGTGCGGGACCTCGTGTCGGGATCGCTCCGGCGAGAACTCGGCTCGCGGCTCGCGCGGGCGGCGCGGGATCTCGCGAAGGCGAGGCCGCCCTATGACGAAGAGGTCGTCCTCTCGTACGTCGCATTGTTGGAGGCGGCTTGTGCACCGCCGCTCGTTTTGCCCAAGGACGAGATCGTGCTCCCGCTTGTCGCGGCCTGGGAGGGGAAACACGTCGCTCCCGAGGGCAAGCTGTTCAAGCGCAAGGAGATGTTCGTCGCGCCCCTCGCGGATGATCTCGGCCGCGCGCTCGCGCAGGTCGGCGAGCCGGTCGTGCTCGTGCCGCATCCGGCCATCGTCTCTTCGCTCGCGGCGCGGGGGCCTTTGCCGGGGCCGCTTGCGGTCGAGAAGCATTGGGTGCTTTTGCATGAGCTTCCGGATGCCGAGGTCACGAAGGCCGATGGGGAGCTTTGCCTCGGCATGCAGAAGGCCCTGCGCGGGGCGGGGATTCGTCTCGATCGGGTGGCGCTCGCGCGGTCCAGCACGGGCATTGCCGCTCCTTGTATCCTCGTCCAGGGCGACGCGCGATGCGTCGGGGTCGGGGTCTGGCTTTGTCGAATGAGTTTTGCCGAGCGGGGGTGGGCCGAGGAGCGGGCCCGGGGCGGGCTCCTCCTCGACGTGACCAACGAGGCCGTCGTGGCCGCGCGGGAGCGGGCGCGCGAGGATCCGTTTGTCGCGGCGCATCTGCTCGCGCGGATCCTCTTGCTTTCGCGCGAGGATCCGTCCGGCAAGGTCTCCGATTCGCTGTTCGAGGCTTCGGCGAAGGTGATTGCATGACGGGAATGGCGGAGGAAGGGCGCGAGATTCTCGCCCGGGGGCGCATTCGTGTCGACGCGCGGCGCGCGCTCGCCAAGCTGCGCGAGCATCTGCTCGTCGATCTGCACCTGTATGCCGCGGAGATCGCGCGTGCCGCGGTCGCTTCGGGGGCCACGTTCCTCGACGTGCAATACGACGCTGACGATGTCGTGTTCGTGTTCGACGGCGAGCCTGTGGTCGAGACGGAATTGCCGCGGCTGCTCGATCACGTGCTCGGGGATTCCGGGGGCTCGGGGCGCGTTTTGCGGGGGCTCGCGCTCGGCGTCAATGCGGCGCTCGGGCTGGAACCTTCGTTTGTGGACATTCATGTTCGCGCGGCGGGCGATACGAACGCCGTGCGGGTGCGGTTCGTTCCGTCCGTCCTCGCGGGGGAGGACGCGCCGCTCCCGGAGGTCGTTCGGGTTGCTTTGCCCAAGGGAATGCCGGAGCGGGGCACGCGTGTGCACGTGCGTCGCCGTATCGGGTTCGAGACCTTGAAGCGCGCCGCGCGGCGGGAGCTGCCACGTGAAATTGGGCTCCTCGCCGATGCGATGCACGACGCGCCGCTCGCGCTCCGGAGGGCCGGGGAAAAACTTCCCCTCGCGCCGCGGCCGCCGGCTCTTTTGCGTGTTCGGTTCCGCGAAAAAGACCTCCGGCGCGGCGTCGTCGAGATCCTCGCGGTGCCTGCGGGGCCGCCGGTCGTCGAGTATCTGGAGCTCGGGGTTCTTTTGTTACGGCGGCCCTTCGCGGCAGAGCCCATGTTCCCGAGCGCGGCGCATGCGCAGGTCGAGCTCCCGGTTCGCGTGCTGGTCGACGCGGACGAGCTGCCCACGAATGCCTCGCGCTCGGCATTACGCGAGGATGCGGGCATGATGTTGCGCGCAGAGCAGGCGGCGCGCAGCGCATTCGTCGATGCGCTTCGTACGCTCGTGGCGCTCGTCACGGGCGAGGGAAAACCTTTGCCCGACGTGGAGGTCCTAGATCACGACAAGGCGCGCCTCGAAGATGCGCTCGGCGCGTTCGTTTGTGTCGCGGCGGGGGCGCTTCGACGCGGGGTGGATCTTCCGGATCAGGCGCGGGCGCTGCTCGAATTGCCCCTGCTCCGGAATGCGGTCGGCGGGTCGCTCACGCCCATGGCATTGCTCTCGCGTGATAAGGAGCCCGTCTACGTCTTCGAGGGGAAGGAACCTGCGCCCGCGGAGCTCGAACCGTGGCTCGACGACGTCGTTTGGGCGCGTGGTCGCCTCGGGGAGCGGATCCTCGTCGATTTCGAGATCCAGGACGCGGGGAAGCGCATCGCGGCGGCGCATGCCGCGCACGAGCGCAGGCGGCGCCTTCATGCACGGCCGCGCAGCGAGCCCGCTGTGCCGTCGGAGCCGGATCACGTCGTCAAGGAGACGTTCCACGTCAAAGACGGGCCTTTTCGGGGGCTGCGCGGGCAACTTGCGCTCGGCGCGGAAGGAATCGGCTCGGGGCAGCGGCCCTCGACCGTCCGGGTGTACGTCGAGGGGCGTCATATCGACACGATCACCGTCGACCGTGACAAACTTCCGCTGGCGATCGACGCGGCCCTGGCCTGGGACGGGCAGATCGTACCTCGTTTTTCGTACGAGGGCGTGCACGACAGCGAAGCGTTGCGCCTCGCCATGTTCCAGCTCACGCGTCTCTCGCTCCTCGCGCTCGGCTCGCATGTCGAGCGGCTCGCGCAGGACAAACGAGCCGGGGATCTCGAACGGCTGCGGCCACTCGTGCGCGCAGCGGTCGGGGCGTTCGTGCTCGCGGCCGAGGCGCTCGGCATTGAGAATCCCCCGCCCGAGCCGGCGCTCTCCGCGTATACGCCCCTCTGGACCCGGAGCTTTTGGCCCTCGCCCGATCCGGATCGGCTCCCGCTCAGCCTCGCCGAGCTGCGCTCGTACGTCGATCGCACGAATGCCATTTGCCACGCGCCGCCGGGATCCAGCGGGGTTGCTCCGGACAAGCGGCCCGTCGTCGCCGTCACGGACCTCGAGCTCGGCTGGCTCGAAAAGGTATTTCGAGGCGTGACGCTCGTTCCTTACGCGCGGGCGTTGCGGTCGCCCCGGGAGCCCGTGACGCCGCGGCTCGCGATGTTTCACGAGCTTTGCGCGTCCCGGCGCGCGGAGGGCGAGGTCTTGCCCTCGATGCCTTTCGAGGCGCAGCAGGGGCGGGGCGTCATCGCGCCAGCCCGCAAGGACGAGATCTTTTGGCTGCACGCGGGCGTCTTGCTCCAGGTGGTCGCGACCGGCAAGTACATCGAGCCCACGACGATCGTCATCGAATACGACGGGCTCGTGCCCGCGCCCTCGTGGGATCGCATCGCATGGACCCGAGACATGGCGTTTCTCGTGCCCGTGCGCGACGAGCTGTTGCGGCGGATCGTCGCGGCGCTCGAAGGAAACGCCGAGGCGCGCGCATCGCTCAGGGATGCGCCGACGGGCACGCCCGGGCCGCTTCTCCGGGCGTATGTCATCGAGGCGATCACGCGGCACAGGGGTCACGAGCTCACAGCGCGGATCGAGGCGCTCCCGCTCGTGCCGGTCCTCGACGAGGAGGGGCGGCCGAAGTTCGTCTCGCTCGAATCGGTCCGAAAAACGCATCCGGAGCCGGAGATGATTCCGTTCCTCCGGGAGGTGCCTGATTTTCCGACGCTCTCCTGGCGCCCGGTCCTTTGCCTCGACGACCGCGAGGCGTATGCGTTCGAGCGGTGGGCGGGGGGGCGCGCCAAAAATGCGAAGGGCGAGCTCGACGTGCGGCGAGAAGGCGCGCGTACCGAGTACGATCGGCAGGTCTTCCGTGCCAAACCCGTGCTCGATCCCTTCGTGTGCGGGCCGCTCGCCGAGCCCGAGGGGCTCACCGCGCTCTGGTACGAGGAGGAGCAAACCGAGACGTCGATGTCCGTCGCGGCGGCCTTGCCACGGCGCGGGCTCGAGCTTCCCGCGGCCGACGTCGAAATCCTCCTCGACAAGCGACTGCTCTGCACGCGGCAGCTCACGGGAATGCCCGTCCCCGTCGTGGCGCGGATTCTCCTCGCCTCCGAGGCGTTCGTCGTGCCCTTCTCGGACCTGACGCCGTCGGGCGTGTCGGTCGCAGAGGCGCGCGTCTATTCGGCGGCCTGCTCGCTCGCGGCCGGGCTCGTCGAGCGCGCGAAGGGGCGTGAGCTCACGGCGTTTTTCGGGGACCTCCGGGTGCTGCGCCTCGTCGCCACGCTGTACAAGGTCTCGGCGCAGGATCGCGCCCGCTCCGACATCCTCCAAGCGGATTTCGCGCTTCGTTCGGCGGATTTCCGCTGGCCCACCGTGCAAGGGGACGCGCGCGCGTTCGCCGAGCTCGTCCCGGGCGGCGCCAAGCTCTTTTATGGGCGGGCGCGGTACACGCAATGGCAAACCCCGACGCGCGGCGGGAGCGAGCTCGACGCGCCCATCGTGCACACGCCGTCCTCGCCGGAGGGTGATCTCCTGCTGGAGATCCTCGTCGGTATGGGATACGAGCTCGTCGACGTGAGCGAGGCCGTCGCCGCCTTGCAAGCGCGGCGCACGGGCGAGGCGGCGCAAGGCCGGCCGCGACTCCCAGGCTCGCCGGTGCATCCCCTGCTTCGGGTCGATCTCGCATCGTTGCATTCGCATTATGAGGGGGAGATCGAGCTCACCGAGAGCGGGCGCGCGGATGTGCAGGTCGAGACGTTGCGCGGGGAGGTCGTGACGCTCGATGTCGAGGGGATGTTCCCCTTCCGCGCGAAGGTGCGGGTCGAGGATGTCGAGCTCGACGACAAGGACAAACGCGACCTCGCCGTGGACCTCACGAAAGCGGCGAAGAAGCACCTCGAAACGCTCGCCGACAAACTCGACGAGCTGCCCGCGTTCGTGCGGACCTCGCTCCGCCGGGTCGTCTGCGCCCATTCCCGCAAGGATCAGACGCTCGCCAAGCGCCGGCTCACGATGCGCGTGTTCCCCGACATCCTCGGCGGTTTCCATTCGATCGCGGACGTCGCGGGGGATGGTTCGTCCGATTATCCGTACGTGAACTTCCCGCCGCCCTATCCCAGCGCCCCGCGCCCGCGCCCGCCGCTCGCGCTCACGTCCGAGGAGTTCGAGGCGATCCGCTCGCGCGCCCTGTTCGAGGACGTCTCCCAGGCCATCAAGCGTGAGCTCGTCGCCGAGCAACGCCGGGCCTCCCGGCCGCTCGATTTCATCGGCCTCGACGCGACACAACGGGCGAAATGCCTGGAGGTCGTTCCATTTCGTGGCGACGGCGTCCTCGGCGAGATCGGGATCCTCATGCCCGAGCACGCGGCCGCGCGTGGCATTCACGTGCACACGACGGGCAGGCTCCTCTGCCGCATCCTCGACGGCGACGGCTGGCCCGTCCTCGCTGTGGTGAACGACGACGCGCTTCCGACGAACCGCGGATTCGACGGGATCAAGGGGCACGTGGCGCGCGAGGGCCTGCGGGCGCGGGTGGTCGGGCAGGCGAACGAGCACCTCGCGAAATGGCTGGCGCCGCCGCCGGGGGGGCTCGTCGAGCTCTCCGTGCACGGCCCGCTCCCCGGTGTTCCGTTCTTCGTGAAGGGAATGCTCTGGCTCCCGCCTTCCTGGGCCGGCGCGGGGCGCATCGAGGTGCGGGACGCGACGAAAAAGGAGACGGTTGCGTGCCATTACGAGGTCGCCGGCCTGAAGCATTTCGACGGGATGGTGCCGGTGTGCGGGCGGCTGCTCGTCGCGCCGACCAAGGTCGGAAACCTCGAAAAGGTGAACATGGGCGCGGTGCTCACCCGGTTCCTCGTGGAGCGGACGATCGAAATGGTCGAGGCCGCCGAGGAGAAGGGCGCGCCCGCGGAGCTCGTCGAAGGGTATCGATGGATTCTGAAGCTCCTCGGCGGCGACGTGGGGGAGCTCGAGGTCGTGGCGGCCGATGGCACGCGCGTGCAGGCGTCCGAGGTCGTGGCGCAGGTCGAGGCCAAAGGCGAGATATGGGTCACGCGCCACGAGGGCACGGCGGAAGGGGTTTTTCCGGGGGAGGCGCCGCCGTTCGTGTTGCGCGACGGCGGCGTGCTCGCCTCGGTCTTGCGGGCGAGGACGCGGATCGTCCGGGAGCTCGGCGGGGCCGTCCCGGAGAAGCGCGCGGCGCCCGCGCCCGAGGCCATGCAGCCCGAGGTGCTCGCGGCCGTGCATGCGTTCACCTATGGGTCTGGCATGCCAAACGCGCTCGCGCGGCCGGGCGTGGAGGTCACGCCTTTCGTCGCGCCTGACGTCGTCGAGCCGAAGGCGCCGGAAGCCGAAAGCGGTATCGAGGAGGAGCCTGCTTCATCGTGGTTCGGCGGGCTCGTGTCGCGCGTGGTGTTGCTCTTCGGTCCGTCGGAGCCCGTGGAGCCGGCCACGCGCGCGCTCGGGCCTTCGCTCATGCAAGCGATCGACAAACTCGGGCTCGCGCCGACGCAGGTCGTCACCGGCGTGCGGTATGCGCGGAGCGGTCGGCCGCTTCGATTCGATGCGGTGTCGGGCAAGCTCGTGCTCAATCGCTCGCATCCCGCCGTGCGCGCGCTCGCAGCAAAAGCGGCGGAGGATCCGCGCGCGCGCACCCTGCTCGTCGCGGCCGCCGTGCGTGAGATCAACCGCGTCCTCGAGGTCGTCACCGACGCGACCGAGAAGCGCGTCCTCTTGTCGCTCCTCCGCGGCGAGCCGCTCTGACGTGCACGGGACGGGCTGCGTGCTACAAGTGCCCGATCCCATGGTTGATTTCGTCGCTCTTACGACCCCGCGCCCCGTCACTCCGGGCCGATTCTCGCTCGACGTCCCGGATGGCTGGCAGCAGGGGCGCGGCGCATTCGGAGGGTTTTCCCTTGCTGTGCTCGTGCGAGCCCTCGAATCGACGGAAGACGTCGCGGAGAGGCCGCTGCGCTCGCTGACGGCCGAGCTCTGCGGCCCGCTGCTCCCCGGCCCCGCGGAGATTTCGGTGGAGGTCCTGCGCCGCGGTTCTGGCCAGACGACCGTGGCGGCGCGTGTGGTGCAAGAAGGCGCCGTCATCTCGCACGCCGTCGGCATTCTCGCGCGAGCGCGGGCCGATACCACGACGCACCGCGAGATCCCGCCGCCCCGGCTCACGCCGTGGAAGGACGTCGCGCCCATGGCGTCGCAGGAATGGCCGACGTTCGCGAAGTTTTTCGAGTATCGCGTGACGGGCCCATTTCCTTTTTCGGGCCATTCGTCGCCGGTCACGGAGAACTGGGTGCGGCTTCGTCCTCCGTGCCCGACGCTCGACGCGGCGTATCTCACGGCGCTCGCGGACGCGACCTGGCCCGCGTCGTTTTCGGTCTGGACCGAGCCGCGCCCCGTCGGCACCGTCTCGTTCACCCTCCAGCTCTTTCCGCCGTTCGACGGCGTGGCTGCCGACGCGCCGCTGCTTCACCGCGGCCAGGTGCTCGTCGCGGCGGATGGATACAGCGTCGAACAACGGCAGCTCTGGACCGAAGACGGCCGTCTCCTCGCGCTGAACCACCAGACCATCGCAACCATTCGTTGACGTTGGGCGTGGCGACGCCGGGGCCTGGGTGGCGGATGGCCCCTCACCACGCCTCGGGCGAACGGGGCAGGGGGTGGTAGGCGCTCGACTCCCCGTGGTAGCCTCGCGTTCGATGGCGCTGTCCGAAAATATCCAGTTCTACGCCGCGACGGACGTAGGCCGCGTACGTGACCACAACGAGGACAACTTCCTCGTGGACAAGAAGCTCGCGCTCTCCATCGTCGCGGATGGCATGGGCGGGCATGCGGCCGGCGAGGTGGCGAGCGCGCTCGCGGTGCGGATCATCCATGAGGAGGTCAAGAAGCACAAGGACGTCGTCGAGAAGTACGCGCGCGAGGGCGTGAGCGGTCGGGCAGGCGCCAAGGAGATCCTCGCGATGCTGGAGCTCGCCGTGCAGCGAGCCTGCGCGAAGATCCACGACGAGGCGAAGCAGGACGCGAACAAACGCGGCATGGGCACGACGCTGTCGGCCCTCCTGATCGTGGCCTCGCACGGCTTCATCGCGCACGTCGGCGACAGCCGCATCTACCTCCTGCGCGGCGGGAAGGTGCAGCAAATCACCGAAGATCACACGGTCTACAACGAGCTCATCAAGCGCGGAAAGCTCACGCGGGACCAGATCGAAAAGGTCGCGCAGAAGAACGCGATCACGCGCGCCGTCGGCGTCTACGAGCGGGTCGAGGTCGACACGCTGACGATCGAGGTGCTGCCCGGCGACCAGTTCCTGCTCGCCTCTGACGGCCTGCATGGATACATCGCGCACACCGCGGAGCTCGAGCCGTACTTCGAGGAGGCGGATGGCGAGACGGCGACGCGTGAGCTCATCGATCTCGCGAACAGGAAGGGCGGCAAGGACAACATCACCGCGATCCTGGTTCGCCTCGGCGCCGGCGACAAACAGGACGACAACCGCGCGCGGCGGCTGCACCTCAAGCGCGAGGTGCTCGCGAAGATGCCGCTCTTCTCGCGCCTGTCCGAGCGCGAGATGCTCCGGATCATGCAGGTCGCGGACGTGGTCTCGTACGACGTCGATCAGATCGTCGTGCAGGAGGGAGATCGCGGCGACGAGCTCTTCATCGTGCTCTCGGGACAAGTGCGCATCAGCCGCGGCGAGACGGTGCTGAACGAGTTCGGCCCCGGCGAGCACTTCGGCGAGATGGCGCTGATCCGCGCCGCGCCGCGATCGGCGACGGTGACCGCGATCGAGCCGAGTGAGCTCATCGTGCTGCACCGCAACGACTTCTTCGAGATCCTGCGCAAGGAGCACGAGCTCGCGGTGAAGCTGCTCTGGCAGTTCCTCGGCGTGCTCGCCGACCGGCTCGATCAGACCTCGCGTGATCTCAGCTCGGCGCGCGAGGAGCTCAACGCCGAGGACATCACGGACGCGATCTTCCCGGACGAGGTCGAGCCGGGGGAGGACGACGCGCCCGTGACCGAGCCGCGGCCCCGCGACAGCTACCTCCCCGAGCCCCCCTCGGATCAATCGCCCCCTGTCGGGGCCTGAGAAAAGCCGCGCCGTCGCGGGCATACGGGTTTCCTGGTAGTTCCAATTGACACGTTCGCCCCAGCGCCGGTAGCGTCCGTCCAACGGAAAGGTCTGCCATGGAAGGCGCAACGTTCTGCGATCGCAAGGGCAATGGCTTTCGCCTCAGGCGGCGAAGCCTGGGATTGCCTGTCTCGCTCGCCCTCGTGGCGGGGCTTCTTTCGTCGCTCGTGACGACCGGCGCGCTCGCGGACGAACCGCATAGCGCCACCGAGCCGCGCGTGATGCAGGAGCCCGGCGAAGTGGTGAACGTGATCGACGCCTTCGACGACGGCGATCCGTTCGACATCGCGATCAGCCTGGGCTTCCAGTACTCGACGAAGAGCGCAAAGATCCAGCGCGAGACGAACATCTTCGGGCCGGGCCTCACGTCGGGCGGGTTCACCTCGAACCTGCTCAACGTGGCCAGCTACAGCGAGCAGACGTCGCGCCTCATCCCGCGCGTCGACATCGGCCTCTACAAGGATCTCGCGCTCTACTTCCGCACGCCGATCATCCTGAACAACTCGCGCGAGCTCACGGACCTCGACGGCAGCTCCAACGTGCAGAACGTGGTGCTCGCGGGCGCGCCGGGCGAGCAGCTCTTCGGGCTGCCGTTCACCTCGCCCGAGCGCAGCGGCCTCGAGTACCTCGCGGTCGGTATCGACACGAGCGCGTTCATGAACCAGGCGCGTGATCGCACGAAGCCCACGCTGCTCTTCGGCGTCGAGGGTCGCTTCGCGCTCGGCACGCCCATGCACGCGTGCAACCCCAACGCGCCTTCGGGGCAGGTGCAGTGCGCGCACCCGTCGGACATCAACCGCAACGGGCAGTCGGACCTGGCGAACGAGGGCGTCGGCATCGGCGAGCGAGACGCGGGCGTCACGCGCGGCACGATCGGGCTCGAGGTGCACACGCTCGTCTCGAAGCGCATCAAGTACCTGGAGCCGTACGGCGGCTTCTCCGCGCTCTTCGAGTTCCAACAGCAGGACTCGGACTACGGCTTCACGGACCTCGAGGGCTCGCTCGTGAACCGTCCGCCGATCCGCGGCACGATGACGCTCGGGCTCCAGATCATCCCGTGGGAGAACCGTGAGAAGTTCGGCCGGCTCACCTTCGATCTACGCGCGCAGGGCACGTACACGTCGGAGGGCCGCGACTACTCGGAGATCTTCGACGCGCTCGGATCGAGCAGCGCGAACTCGATGCGCCAGCCGCAGTGGGCGAAGTACCGGCGCAACCCGGCCTACGACGCGAACGCGCCGGCGGGCATGCGGCAGCCGATCTCGATCATCGACGAGGGCTCGCAGAAGACGTACGTCACGGGTCTGACCGACGTGCAGCAGTACGCGTCGATCCGCGGGCAGGCGTCGGTGACGTGGCAAGCGAGCGAGTACGTGAAGTTCAACTTGGGCTTCGGCTTCACGCACGATCAGAAGCACGGGATCACCGGGGATCAGCCGTGCAACCCGACGTTCAAGGATGACATCGGGCAGTCGGGCCCGTGCAAGAGCGGCAACGAGCTGAACGTCGGCGAGTTCGTCTCCGCCACGGGTATTCCGAACCCGAACTATCGTCCCACGATCAACGCGGTCGGGAGGCGGTTCTGGGTGAGCGACAGCAACACCTTCGACGTCTTCGCGAGCGGCGTGGTGATGTTCTGAAACGCAGCCGCGTGGCTCGGCTCCTGGTGGTCCTCGCGGCGCTCGGCGCCGCGCGCACTGCCTCGGCCGAGGCCCCGCGGACGAACGGCACGACGAGCGCGAGCGCGGATGCCTCGCGCAACTCCGCCGTCTTGTTTCCCACGAAGATCTCACGTCGGCCGGTGAACGCGGACGAGGCGAGCGAAGGCGCGGAGCTCGTGCCGATCGCGGGCCAGCTCGACGCGCTGCTCGCAGACGCGGCGCAGGATCTCGGGCTCGTGCTGGATCTCGATCAGCGCGGCGCAGCGCCCGACGAGGCCGAGCTCGTGGCGCTGGCGAGCACGCTCGGCGGTACGTTGATCGTGCCGAGCGTGCGCGCGCGGAACGGCGAGATCGAGCTCAGGATCGTGCTCGTGGAGGCGTCGTCGCCCGAGCTTCGCGTGCGGATCGAGCGTGCGAGCCCAGCGGATCTTTCCGTGCGCGCGGTCGTGATGTTGCGGGATCTCGTGACGGGGCTCCGCTCGATGCCGGCGCGTCGACCCGAGCCGCGGCACGCGCCCGAGGGGACGCTGACGTACCCTGCGAGGAGCGCGGGCCGCACGGCGCTCGCGGTGAACGCGACGCTCTTCGGGGGGCTGCTCGGGTACTCGATCCAGCGTGCGAGCGGGTCGGAGGATCCGCGGCTGTTGTATCCGTTGCTCGCGGTGGGCGCGGGAGGCGGGCTGGTCACGTCGATCCTCGTCGCGGAGGAGTGGGACGTGGGCGTGGGACCCGCGTGGTTCCTCGCGTCGGGCGTGTGGTGGCCGTCGATCGCGGGGCACATGATCTACGCGGGCCGGTTCGGCGCGTCGGGGGGCGAGGGCGAGCAATGGACCGCGGGGCTCGTGGCGGGCATGACAGGGCTCACGCTGTCGACGCTGGGGCTCGCGCTGCGCGGCATGTCGGAGGGCGGGGCGCTCCTCGCGCACACGGGCGGCGGGCTCGGGCTCGTGCTCGGGGGCGTGACGGAGGCGCTCGTGCGGGGCAACGTGGACAGCTTCCCGATCACGGGGATGGGCTACGGCGCGGGGCTCGGCTGGCTCGGGGCGGCGGCGCTCGCGGTGCACTGGCGGCCCCCTGCGAACCGGGTGGTGGGGATGGATCTCGGGGCGCTGCTTGGCGGGCTCGGCGGCGCGGCGCTTGGCAGCCCGCTCCTGCTCGACGGGCCGACGGAGACGCAGCAGCGGGCCTGGGTGGGGATGATCGGCGGCATGGCGCTCGCAGGGGGCGCGATCGGGTGGTTCATGACGAAGCCGAAGGCGGAGGCTTCGAAGCCCGGCAAGCAGGCGCACGGCGAGGCCCCGGGGACGCTGCCGGTGTTCGGGGTGATCGGGCAGAGCCAGGTGGGAGAGCGGCGCGCGCCCGTCGTGGGGCTATCGTGGAGCGGGACGTTGCGGTAGAGCAGCGATCGTTCGTCGCGGGCGACGGACATCACGGAAGACCATGAAGATCACGGTGAACGAGGCGCAGGCAGGGGTTCGTTTGGACAAGCTCCTGCTCGAGGTGATGCCGACGCTCGGGCGAGCGGGGGCGAAGCGGCTGTTCGAGGCCGGCAAGGTCCGCCTGCACGAGGGCGGAGGCGAGCGCGGGCGCAGGGTGGCGAAGGGGGACGTGGCGCGCGCGGGGGACGTGGTCTCGGTCGAGCTCGATCCAACGTCGCTCTCGGGCGGGGCGCTGCCGGACGCGGAGGCGGCGCTCGCCGTGGTGTTCGAGACGCGCCAGGTGGTCGTTTTGGACAAACCGGCCGGTCAACCGACGGCGCCGCTCGAGCCGGGCGAGCGGGGCACGCTGGCGAATGCGCTCGTGGCGCGGTACCCGGAGTGCGCGGGGATTGGCTTTTCGACGCGGGAGCCGGGGCTTTGCCATCGGCTGGACACGGAGACGAGCGGGCTCGTGCTGGCGGCGCGGACGCGGGAGGCGTTCGAGGTGCTGACGGGGGCGATCAAGGAGGAGCGCCTCGACAAACGATATTTGCTCGTCTGCGCGGCGAAGGACCTGCCGGAGACGGGGACGATCGAGATTCCGCTGGCGCCGCACCCGAAGGATCGGCGTCGGGTGTATCCATGCGTGCACCCGCGCGACGTGGAGCGTTATTCGCCGCGGCCGGCGCACACGACGTACAAGAAGCTGTCCGAGCGAGGCGAATGGGCGCTCGTGGAGGCGCGCGCAGGCAAGGCGTCGCGGCACCAGATCCGGGCGCATTTCGCGGCGATCGGGCATCCGCTGGCGGGGGACACGCTTTACGGCGGAGAGAGCGTGCCGGGGCTCGCGCGGCACGCGCTGCACGCGTCGCGGATCGCGTGGGGCGGGGACGCGAAGGTGCCGGCGTTCACGGCGAGCTCGCCGTTGCCGGGCGACATTGCGGCGATCGTGGGGGAAGAGGGCGGTTGATGCAGGCCTTTCAAAGGCCCTTCGGCCGCGGGACCTCTTTCTCCCGCTTCCGGATCCGCGCCGCCACCTGCTCCGCGGCCGCCGTCATCTCCTGCGTCGAAATCCCCGCATTGCGCGGCTTCGGCATTCCGTAACCGACCTCGTACATCTCCGTCTGGATCGGCGGCGGCGGTTTGCCCGTTCCTTTCGGGCCGATTCCCACCGAGAAGAAGATCTCGCCTTTTTGCAGCTCCACCCAGACGACGGATTCGCTCGTCGGGTAGAAGTTCACCACCTTCCACCCATTCACCTCATTCCCCACCGTCAGCCCGTCGAGCAATGCGACGAGCGTCGGATCGGGCGGCGCAGGGGCCGGGCCAAAAGGCTCGGCAGGCGCGGGCGCGTCGGCGTTCGCTCCGACTGCGGGGGAGGCCGGCGTGTTCGGGTCGCTCTGCGCGGCCACCAGGAACCCGAGGATCCCGAGGAGCAACGCGGCGGCGGCGATCCGGGCGAACAGGCGGGGGGTTTTTTCGGCAGGGGCGGTCACGGGCGCCCTCGAAGCAAGCGGGAAAACCTGCCCGGCGTCAAGCCGCTCGGCCATCCTCGGAGGCTGTGATGACCTGGGCCGACCGCCGAATGCCCGAGCGCTCCTCGGCCGCCTTGCGACCTTCGCGCAGCAGGCCCACGAGCCGCGTGACGAGGTCCGCCGTCATCCACGCCGTCGGCAAGCGCGGGACCAGGGTGATCGCGCGCTCCGTCGGGCGCTTGCCGCGCTGCGATCGGCCTTGCTGCGCGACCGCCTCGATCGCCTCTTCGCACGTTGTCCCCGACGTCACGCGGAGCAGCACCTCCGGCGAGCGCAACGTCGAGCCCGCGGCCGGCGTGAGCACCACGCCGACTTCGAGCCCCGCAAACCCCGGGAGTGGCGCGCGCGGGACCACGGCGAGCCGCAGCTCGTCGGCCTTCGCGCTGCCCTCGGGCACCCGGATGCGCGGGACGATGCGGACCTCTTCGCCGGCCTTTTTCGTCGCTTTGCGGACGCGCTTCGCGACGTCGCGCAGGAGCGGCGCGGCCGAGGCGACCGGATCGGGCGGCAATTCCGCGAGCCGGCCCGTGCAGAAGAGCGCGAGCAGGGCCACTGCGTCGTAGGCGAAGAGCTCGGCGTGGTACATCGACGTGCGCGAGACGAACCACACGGCCCCGCCGAGGAGCAGCAGGCCGAGCGCGAAGAGGGCCTTTCCGGCGCGGGTGGAGACGTCGAGCAGGCCCGCTTGCGCGGAGGGGCGCGCGGCGCGAGCGAAGGCCTCTTCCTCGGAGACGGGGAGCCATGTGCCCGGGCCGCGCAGCGAGGACGCGCGGATCCAGCGCGGGGCCCGGAACGCGGCGAACGCCGAGGCGAGCGCGACGAGGAGTGCGCCCGCCGTGCCCGTGGGCAAGGTGAGCTGCAAGGCGAGGCCTCCGACGAGCGCGAGGCCCGCGCCCGTCGCGCGCACGAAGAGCGGGGCCGGGATCAAGGGGCGTGGCTCGGCGCCGGCCGCGCGCGCGGCGCGCTCGACCTCGCGGGTCTTCCAGGCGACGAGCAGGGCATACAGGACAAACGCGAGGCCTCCGCCGAGGAGCACGAACGTGCGGCGATCCGGGGCGAGCGCCGCGGGGCCCGGGGACACGACCGTGGTCGGCTCGGCGCGCGGCGTGGTGGCTTCGAGGGCACGGGCGTCGAAACGGACGAGCCACGTGACGGGCTCGCCTTTGGGCGCGTACGGCCGCAAGAGTTCGAGCTCGTCGCGGCCCGTGGCGCGGCGAACGGTGGACAGGACCGAGGGAGGCGCGGCGGATTCGCTCGCGGGATCGGCGGCGACGCCGGCCTCGTCGGGGCGCGGCTCGGTCGGGCCGGCGGGCAGGACGAACGTGGCGCGCGCCGAGTCGAAGCCGTCTTCCCACGTGAGCCCGGTCCAGCGGAGGCGGGCCATCGAGCCGTCGCGCTGGACGAGGCCGCGGCGGAAGAGCTCGGTGCGGTACCGGACGAACACCACGAAGACGCCCCGCGACAAACCCTTGTCCGAGTCGAAGCGGATGCGCATGGCCGAGGGGTTTGGCTGGCCGTCGTCGCGCGGGCGGCTCGGCGGCGGCAGCATTTCCGTGGTGACGGGCGCGGCCGAGGCGAGTGAGTTCGTGGCGGCGTCGCGGCCTGGGACGACGTAGCCGTCGGGCTCGGGCACGGCGTCGGCGTCGATGCCTTTCAGGTCGATCGACTTGAGCGGCCCGCCGGAGACGCGCAGGGTGATCTTGTGCTCGACGCGGGCCGAGCCGTCCTTGTTCACGTCGACGCGGACGTCGTCGCCCGCGACGTGCACGTCGACCCAGGCCAGCGCGGGCGCCGACCGCGTGACGAGGCCGAGGACGAGGCCAGAGGCCACGAGCCAGGGCCGGGCGACACGAATGGACATGGCCGAGACCTCCCACGGGGCGAGGTCCCGGGCCAAGTTTCAGGTGGGGTCGGGTCAGCTCAGGTCGCCCGGCCCCGCGGTCGTGTGGGTGCTCGTGATGGAGCGGCTCGGGATGAACGCGAAGACCGCGACGGCGATGCCGACCACGATGTCGTTCGCCACGGCGTTTCGGCCGAAGTACCCGAGGACGAACGGCGCGATGATCAGCCACGCGCCGAGCACGACGTTCACGAACCGGGCCTTCGGCGCCCAGAGCGCGACGATTGCCGAGGCCGCGATCAGGATGCCGAGCAGGCGGTCATTGTTCACGGCGTAGGCATCGACGTATCCGAGCAGCGCCGGGGCGATGAGCAGCCAGATACCCAGTGCGACATTGATCCATCGGGGCCATGTCATGGTGTTCTCCTCCTCCTCGGGCGATGGGTGTCACGCGGCGTGCCGCTTCTCGGCCTCCTGCTCGTGCCGCATTCCCTGTTCGTGATACCGCCGAGCCTCGATCGCGTGCCGGAGGGCCTCGGCCTCGTTTCCGCGCTCGTGCTGCTCCGCGGCCATCCGATGGTGCACAGCAGCATTCTCGAAGTGTTCGGCGGCCTTTCGATGGTGATCGGCCACGCTTTCGGTACGGACCATTCCTTGCTCCGTGGGCGAATCGTGCCGCGAGGCGGCGTCCCCGACGTTCCGATGCAAACGAAGGCCCAGCCGCGGCGGACGAACCCGGCTGCGGCTGGGATTCTCGTGCCCGCGTTTTACGAAGCACCATTGAGGCCCGATTTGCGGACCTCGATCTGGCCGTCGCGCACGCGCGTCTCGTAATGGGGCTCCGAGTCGGTCGCGGGGCCGACCATCACCCGGCCGTCGCGGAGACGGAACTGCGAGCCGTGGCAGGTGCAGACGACGCGCTCGCCGTCGAGGCGGCCCGCGCTGAGCGAGCAGCCGAGGTGCGTGCAGGTATCGCCGATCGCGTGGACGCGGCCGTTCGCGCGGGCGAGCAGGATCGGCGCGCCCTCGGCCACGACGCGGCGGAGCTGCCCTTCGACGAGCTCGTCATTGCGCAGCACCGGCACGAAGCCGCTCGGACCGCCCTGCTCGAAGGCCCGGTGGCTCACGCCGATCCCGTAATGGTACGACATGACCCCGCCGAGCCACGCGCTGCCCATCACGATGCCGAAGCCCGTCGTCGACGCGGCGATGCCCGCCCCGCGCCGGCCGTTCTTGCGCAGGAGCAACGAGACACCGAAGAGGCCGGCCGCGATCGTGTTCAGCGCTGCGTGCACGAAGCCCACGCGCCGCGGCTTTCCGTCGAGGTAACTCCAGTCCGCGAGCCCTGCGAGCGCCGCCGCGCCCGCGGCCGCCAGCCCGAAGGCGTGCGCCGTGAATGCCGCGTCATGCAGCCCCTTTTTTCGTCGCCCGAGCCCGGCGATGTCCAGGACGACCCCCGTCGCCCACGCGCCGATCGGGAAATCGGTGAGCGCCGCGTGAAGCGGGTGCCCGAGCCACGTCCCGTCGAGCGTGGTCCGGAGCTCCGGGCGCTTCTGCAGGACCGCTTGGACCGGCCGGTGCACGGCTTCCGCGAGTGTATCGACGCTCGATCGGTTCTCGACTGCCGTCAGGAGCGACGTCGCCATCCCGTTCCCCTTTCGTGTCTCGTTGCGTGTGTCGGGGTCCTCTCCCCCGAGCACGCCTCGCTGTGCAATCGCCGCGCCGGCCATGACGTTCTTGCCCTGCCTCCCGGGCCGCCGGACCCGAGCACGATCGCGATTACGCGACGGGCATGTCCGTTGCTATCGTCGGGCCATGCCATTCCCTCGTTTTTTGCTTCCTTTCCTCGCGCTCGCGACCGGATGTGCCCAGGGCTCGTCCGGCGCGCTCGGCCAGACCGACACGACCGCGGCTTGCCCCCCGAGCGAACTCGTCTGCGCCGTCGCAGGCATCAACGCCCCCATCGCCAAGGGCGCCACTTTGCCCATCCAGGTCTCCGTCACCTCCGAGGGCGCCGCCACGCCGCCGCTCTCGTTCGTCGCGGCAAACCATGCGGTTTTCACGATCGACGACGCCCGCATCCACGCGCAGGCGCCCGGGCTCGCGTCGATGCTCATCACGATGGAGGGCGATTTGGTCGTGGATTTTCTTCACGTGTGGATCGCCGAGGCGGACGCGCTCCGTTTGCACCGCGTGACCACCGGCGGCCTTCAAACGTCGCCTTTGCCCGCCGCGATGGAGATGCTCGTGGGCGACGAGCTCACCCTCGTCGCGGCGCCGCATCGAGGCCCGCAGCGGCTGCTCGGCGAGCTCGACGCGGCGTTCGAAGCCGATCCGCAGGTGGTCTTGATGCTCGACGAAGGCGTGGCCGGCAGCCGTCGCATCGTCGCCACGGCCGCGGGTGAGACGACCGTCACCGTCAAGGCGCTCGGGATCGAGGTCGCCGTCGCGCTGACCGTGCTGGAGGTGAAGCCGTGAGCCCCCGCGCGTGCCTTTTGCTCCTTGCCGCCGCCGCGCTCGCCGCAGGCTGCGAACCCAGCATCACTGCGCTCACGATCGCGCCGCCCACGGCTGTCGCCGATGTCGACAACGTCGAGAAGGACGTCCGCCTCTCGCAGGGCATCGCGCTCGCGATCGAGTGCACCTACCAGAGCAGCCCTTGCGCGGACGCGACGGCGAGCTCGAGTGATCCCGACATCGTGCGTGTCCTGCCCGGCTTCGTGGATCTGCTCGCGCCGGGCGACGCGTATCAGCGGTACGCCACCGACGAGCCGCGCGCCGTCTTCATCTTCGTCGGAGGCAAGCCCGGCGACGCCGTCGTGACCCTCACGTCGAGCGACGGCAACACGAGCATCGACGTCAAGGTGCTCTCGCTTCCCTAATTCCTGTTCGCTCGAGGGGGCCGCGGCTTCGGCCGCTGTCCCTCGCCTTCGGCTGAATTTCCGCCCTCTGTGGACATGCTTTCCCGAGGATTCGAGAAAAGCACGGTTCCACGCGCCGCTGGCATCAGGAGGAACTTGATGCTCATGGGCATCTTCCCGTATGTAGGAGGGACGCATCGGAGACCATCGGGATGACGGACGCGACCGACGAGTCGGTAGTGGTGGAGGGGAAGCGGATCGAGCGCGTCCTGGAGGCGCTTTCGCTCGCTTCTGTCGGGGCCTTCGACGAGGCCATCGGGCTCTCCGGCGCGCTGACCGAGGATCGGTTCGGTGCGCTCGAAGAGAGTCTGCTCGTGCTGCTCCGGGAGCTCAAGCAGACCCGCGAAGAGCACGACAAGGCGATGAGCGATCTCGAAGCGTCGCGGCGCGACCTCGAGGAGCAGCTCGCCACGGTGGAGCGGCAACGCATCGCGATCCGCGAGCTCAGCGTGCCCATCATCGACGTGTGGGACGACGTGCTCACGCTGCCGCTCGTCGGCGCGATCGACAGCGCGCGCGCCTCCGAGATGACCGAGAAGCTCCTGCAGCGGATCGCCGATCGCGGCGCGGAGTACGTGATCATCGATCTGACGGGCGTCGACGTGGTCGACACGATGACGGCCGCGCACCTCGTGCGCTTGACGCACGCGGCCAAGCTGCTCGGCGCGAAATGCGTGCTGACGGGCGTGCGCCCCGACGTGGCGCGTACGCTCGTGGAGATCGGCGTCCACCTCGGCGGGCTCATGACGCTGCGCACGCTGAAGGACGGCCTGCGCGCCTGCCTCAACATGCGCGAGGCCGACCGCATCAGCCTGCGCAAGAAGCCCGGCGAAGGCGACAAGGACAAGAAGGCGCACGCCTCGAAGGACGAAGGGCAAGACCGCGCGGTGAGCCGCGGCGAGCGTCGCCAGCGGCCTCCGCGGCCCGAGGCTTCGGCCTCCCCGTCGTCGATGCCGGCGTCGATGCCGGTGTCCGAGGACGTCGGGATTTAGCCTCTCACCCTTCGGCCTTCACCCCCAACCCCTCTCCCTCCCGGGAGAGGGGCGGCGGTGATCTTCAAGCGCCCGTCGCCAGCTCGCCGGCGGCTTCGTCCACCGCGTCGACGACGATCTGCCCTCGATCGGCCGAGAGCAGCGCGACGGATCCCGCAGGCAGCTCGCCGCGCAGGATCATCTCGGCGATCGGCGCCTCGACGTGGCGCATGATCGCGCGCTTCATCGGACGCGCGCCGAGCCCCTCGTCGAACCCACCCTCCGCGAGGAGCACGTCGAGCACGGCCGGCTCCACGTCGAGGCGGATGCCCTTTTCTTCGAGCCCACGCCCGAGCGCCGCGAGCAGCCTGCGCGCGACCTCCTTCACCTCGGCCTTGCCGAGCGGACCGAAAACCAGCACCTCGTCGATGCGGTTGTAGAGCTCCGGCGGCAGGGCCCCGCGCGCGGCGGCGAGCATCGTCGATTCGAGCTTGTCCGGCGAAACCTGCGTCGCGCTGCTGCGGGAAAACCCGACCGAACGTTCGCTCTTGAGGGCCCCGGCTTCGGCCGCGCCGAGGTTCGAGGTCAACACGATCACCGTGTTCGTGAAATCGACCCTTCGGCCGCGGCCGTCCGTCATGCGGCCCTCGTCAAAGACCTGCAGGAACGCTTCGAGCACGTCGCGGTGCGCCTTTTCGATCTCGTCGAGCAGGATCACCTGGTAGGCGCGGCGTCGTACGGCCTCCGTGAGCTGGCCGCCGGCCTCGTGCCCGACGTAGCCGGGCGGCGCGCCGATGAGCCGCGCCGTCGCGTGCGCCTCGCTGTACTCGGAGAGGTCGAGCCGCGTCATCGCGTCGGCCGAATGGAAGAGCGCCTCGGCGATGGCTTTCGCGGTCTCCGTTTTGCCGACGCCCGTCGGTCCGAGCAAAAGGAACGTGCCGAGCGGACGATCCGCGCGAATGCCCGCGGCATTGCGCCGCAGGACCCTCGCAATGCGGGCGAGCGGCGCCGTGTGGCCGACGACCCGATCGGCGAGCAGTGTTTCCAGGTTGAGCATGCGCTCGCGGTCGGTCTCGAGGAGCCGCTCCTCGGGGATGTCCGCGAGGCTCGCGAGGACCTCGGCGACCTCGGAGGGCCCGACCGGCTGGAGTTTTCCGGCCCCGGCGCGCCGGCGAGCGCGCGCGCCGGCGAGGTCGAGGATCCCGATCGCCTTGTCGGGCAAGGCGCGGCCCGGCAGATACCGCACCGACCACGAGACCGCGGACGCGATGGATTCGTCCGTGTACCCGAGCCCGTGGTGAGCGCCGAGGCCCTGACAAACCTGTTTGCAGAGGAGGAAGGCCGATGCCTCGTCCGGCTCCTCGATTTCGACGACCGAGAATCGCCGCGCGAGCGCGGGATCGGGCTCGAACGCGCGCCGGTGCTCCTCGGGCGTCGTGGCGCCGACGAGGCGGAGATCGCCGCGGGCGAGGGCGAGCTTGATCTCGGCCGTGGCCTCGTCGAGGCCGCCGGAGAAGAGCTCGTGGATCTCGTCGACGAAGAGGATGACGGCGCGCCCCTCCTCGCGAATCTCGCGCAAAATGGCGTTCATGCGCTCGGCGAGCGCGCCGCGCGTCCCGGTGCCGGCGACGAGCTCGGAGACCGCGACCTCGACGAAGAGCCGCGCCGCGGACGGGTCCCGATCGGCCTCGCGGGCGAGGCGCTCGGCGATGCCCCGCGCGACCGAGGTTTTGCCGACGCCGGCCGGCCCCACGAGCAGGCAGCTATTCTGGTTTTTCTTGGCCAGGATGTCGAGCGTCGCGTCGACCTCGGCGTCCCGACCGATCACGGGCTCGATTTCGCCGAGGCACGCCGCGAGCGTGAGGTTTTTCCCGAGCGCCGCGAGCGTCGGCGTCTTCGCCCGATCGAGCGCGAGCGGATGCCCTTCCGGAATCGTGGGCCCGAGCGCGAGGGGCTCGCGCGCCTTGGTTTTCCGGTCCTTCTCGGCCGGCTTCGCGGTCGCGGGCGTGGGGAGCGGGATCGGCGTCGCGGTCGCGGTGGCCTGCGGCGGCGGCGGGGATTGCGCCGCGGAAGGCGTGACCGTGGGCGCCTTCGTGGGCGGACGTTGCTCCTGGCCGAGCCGACCCGGCGGCGGGAAGAGCGGGACCGTCACGCCCGTGCCCGTCGGCCGCTTCGCGGGCATGGGCGCGGGCTTGTCGAGGTCGATGCGCGTGGGAGCGCGCGGGGCCGGCCGGGGCTCGGCCTCCGTGGTCT
Source organism: Polyangium mundeleinium (assembly GCF_028369105.1). Taxonomy (NCBI): domain Bacteria; kingdom Pseudomonadati; phylum Myxococcota; order Polyangiales; family Polyangiaceae; genus Polyangium; species Polyangium mundeleinium. The sequence goes on from NZ_JAQNDO010000001.1 coordinate 1,578,482, forward strand.
TGCCGCCTGCGGCTTGTGGCACACGCCGGGCCGCGACGACCCCGAGCGAGAGCTGCATGGCCGCCGTGCGCAGCCGCCCCGTATCCACGCCGGCCTGGACGAGGGCGCGGTGCGCGGCGGAGGTGCGATCCGCGAGCAGGGCGAGGAGCAGGTGCAGGGGGTTCGGCTCGCCGAGAGGCGCGCGCTTTCCGAGCTCGCGGGCCGCGACGGTGGCGCGAGCGAGGGGATCGGGCGTGTCCTCGTCGAAGGAACGACCGGCTTTGAGGAGCGCGTCCGCGTCGAGGCGCCGCTCGCGCAAGAGCTCGCCGGCCTGACCCTCACGCGAGGCGATGGCGGCGAGGAGGTGGACGCTCGTCGGACGCTCCTTACGCGCAGCGGCCAGATCCTGGGCGAGCTTGCGCAGCGTGACGAGCTCGGCCTGCGAGCGGGGGATCGTCATGATGGGGAGGGGGGTCTCACGTACGCGGGGCGTGGGACAAGTTTTCGGCCGGGGACGGGGCAGGGCGTTCGTGTAGGATGGGCGGAGGAGAGCACCCATCCGTGACGACACGACGTACCGCCCTGCTTTTTCTGGCTTCGCTCGGGCTCCTTGTCTCCCGTGAAGCGCGGGCCGACCTCATCCCCAACGGGGAGAAGCGCGTCGAATACACGTTCGAGCTGGAGAATGCCTCGCAGTTCCCCGACTACGTGTTCCTGGCGCATCCGTACACGACGTCGTTCGGCGCGCCCATGCCCGAGCTCTGCGTGCTCGGCGGGATGCCGCGAATCGTGGGGAAGTACGTCCAGCCCGTCATCTATGCGATGAAGAAGTCCGACTTCGAGGCCTCCTCGGTGCGCAAGTTCCAGGGGGCGGCCCTCGAAGCGTTTTTCGAGGAGGGAAAGGGGATCCTTTCGTCAGGGGTCACGATCCACCCGGAGCATTTCGTGCCCGTGCGCTGGCCCGTGAAGGGCATGCACGACGTCGTCCGGGTCGAGAAGCTCGAAGCAGGCGTATTCGTCGCCCGGCTCGTGAAGGTCGTTTACGCCCTCGACGACGGGAAGAGCGTGTCGGTCGATTATCCGGCCGATGGAAAGCGGCCCTTTCCGCCCGGCGTCACGGCGACCCCGCCTCGGGACGAGCCCGCAGAGACGCCTCCTCCGAGCACGACCGCCGATCCGGCCGAGAACACGCCGGCCGCGCCCGCGCACGCGCCGAGCGGCTGCGGCGGGTGCGCGGTGAAAGGCGAGGAGGGCGCGGCGGGATTCATGTTCCTCCTCGGCGCGCTCGCGGCGTTTCGAGGGCGCAGGCGCGCAGGGAGCGGCCGCTCAATCGCGCCGTGATTCGACGAGCGCGCGGTCGACGATATCGAGCAGCTCGGCGGTGCTCGGCCGGTCGGCGATGCTCTCGCCGATTTGCCGGAAGAAGACACGTCCGTCCGGCAGGATGACGAAGAGCGCGGGGACCGCGATGTCCTGGCCCTGCATGGCGACGCCGTACGCGAGCGCGGTCTTCAACCCGTCGTCCCGGAGCAGCGGGTAACGCGCGCCGAGCGTCTCGGCGAACTCGCGCGAATCTTCCTCGGAATCGACGCTGATCGCCGCGAGGCCCACGCCGAGCCTCCGGAATCGATCGTGCAATCTTACCAGCTCCCCGAGCTGGTTACGGCAATACAGTCACCAGTAGCCGCGGTAGAACACCACGACCGCGGGGCCTTTTTGCGTGAGGCTCGCCAGGGTGACGGTCTCGCCCGTGTGCGACGGGAGCGAGAATGCGGGCGCCTGCGCCGAGGCCGCGAGCGCGGGACCGCGTGTCTTCAGGTTGCAGCCGGCGGCAAAAGCGAGGAGCGCGGCGCCGAGGAGGAAGAGGCGGCGCGGAGCGCGGATCGGCGCGGACATGGGCCCGAGCATACAGGGGTACGCCCGAGGCGGCAAGCTTTGGAAAACCGTCAGAAGCCGCCGCCCGTGGCCGTCCCCGTGGGCATCGGTCGTTTCGGCGTGGGGGAGGGCGAGGGCGTGGCGGGCGCGGTGGCCTCGCGCTTGACGATGAACTCGACCAGCGCATCGCACCGGCCGGAGCTGATCCCGCCCGTCTCGTCGAGGCAGGACACGACGAGCGCGCGGCCCGGGGTGACCTCGGTGACGAGCAACGTCGAGACCCAGGTTTGTCCGTCGATGAGCGTGGTGTAGCAGGGCTTGTCGGCGATCGTCGGCTTGCCGCGGGTGCGGCGCATCTTCGGCGATTGCTGCTCGAATCCGGTCAGGATCGCGTCGGCGAATTTCTCGTCCACGGCGCGCACGGGCATGTCCGTCACCTTGAGCGTTTGCTTGTCGCAGACGATCGACACCGTGCGAATGCCGTCCTTCTCCTCGGCGGATTTCTTGCAATTGCTCATTGCATCGCCGCCGGCCGGCGCGAACATGATCGGATAGACGACCTTGACGACGCCACCCTCGGGCGTGGGAAACGTCAGCGTCTCGACGGCCGCGAGGACACATTTCACGACGTCGGGATCGGGCAAGGTCGCAGGCGTCTCCTCGCCGACGGAGCCGGGCTTGCCGTCCTTGCCGATGACGAACTTGATCGCGATCCGGCCTCCGAGGTTCGGGTTTTTCTTCAGCCCCTCCTCGTAACAGGCCTGCAACGATTTGAAGTTGGCGCGGATGACCTTCTGAATTTCGGTCGGTTCGAGCCTCCCCGCCGGGGCTTCGGCTCCGATCACGTCCGTTCCCTTGTCCGAGGGCTCGGCCTTCGCTTCGGGCGCGGGGGACGCCTCGGCCGGCGTGGCTTTCGCCTCCGCGGGCGGCGGCGCGTCGGCGGGCGGCGTGGCGCCGGCGCAGCCGACGAGCAGGAGGGCGAGGGACGAGGGCCAAAAGACGCGCGACATCGGCGCGGATGCTAGGAGGCGCGCTGGGGTGCGTCAAGGCGACCCCGGGAATGCGCAATGCAAACCCTTCCCGTCGGTCGCGATTTTCCACGACCCCGAGCCGCCGGGCACCACCGAGCACGTTGTCGTCGCGCCCAAGCACGTTGTCGTCGCGGCCCTTCGCGTAGCTTCAATAGGCACGGCATTTCACGCTCCCATCGGAACGAACGGTCGCGCACGCGTAACGTTGCGGCACCAACGAAGCCGCTTAAAAAACCGTTCCGGGTGGACGTTGAAAACTTGATTGACCACCCTTTCCGCGCAAGAGAACGTAGACACGTGCCGGGCGGCGTGGTTCGTCCCGGCACGTTCGACTTGGAGGCTTACGTGAAGCGTCGCGATTTTCTCAAGGGCGCAGGTCTCGTCACCGCGACGGCGGCCAGCGGCCTCGGCGTATCGCTCTGGGGCATGCGCCAAGCGCGCGCGTTCGGAGAGGTGCCCAAGGAAGCCGAGGGGGCCATGCTGCCGCTCGAGCTGCAGGCCGAAAACATCCTCGAGATTTTTCTATACGGCGGCGTGAGCCAGTACGAGTCGTTTTACTGCGTTCCCTCGCTCGGAGAGGCGAGCGGGACGCAGTGGCACGCGTACCTGAAGTCGGGTCACGTGCAGGCGGCCGTGGACCAGTGTGCGTTCCAAGGCCCGCTGACCGAGCCCTTCGCGGCCGACTCGATGGGCCAAGCCGTGCACCTCGGGCCCTTCGTGATGCCCCTGCGGGAGCGGCCCGATGTGATGGAACGGACACGCGTCTCCGTCTCGGCGCACGACCTCGAGCCCCACGAGGGCGCGATTCCCATGATGCTCGGCGGCCGCGGGCTCGGGCATCCGGCGTTCTCGGGGCTCGGCGCGCACGTGCAGCGTTACTTCCTCGAACGGTTCAACACGCCGGGGCGCGCGCCCTACTCGTATGCGCTGATGTCGAACGGCGCGAACGGGCTGCCCACGGACAACGTCCGCAGCGTCGTGTCGATCGGAATGCACCCCGGCGCGGCGCGTCCGCTCGCGATCAAGGTCGATGCGGCCGGTGATCTCACGAGCCTGCTCGCCCGCGGGACCGTCGGGCAAAACCGCGCGCAGTACGACGCGCTGATGCAAGGCTACATCGATCGGTACCACGAGCGGTTGCGCTGGAGAGGGGAAGGCGGTCCGCTGCGCGCGCCGCGCCTCGGCGAGCTCGAAGCGGCGTCGAGCTCCATCGCGAATGCGCAGGCGATCTCGGGCGTGCTCGAGCCGCAGTTCTTCACGAAGATCGGCGGTTCGAACTGCGGGGACAACGCGGGCACCGATGCGATGACGATGAACCTCAAGCTCGCGGCGCACCTGCTGCGGCACCCGACGGTGCCTGCGAGGTACGTGTGTATCGTCGACACGGGGCTGCTCTCGGCCGACGGCGGCGGCGGGTACGACACGCACGGCGAGAACTCGTTCACGCAGGCGCGGAACCTGTCGCACACGCTGCGGCAGCTCCTCTCGGTGGTGAACGCGCCCGGCGAGAACAACCCGGCCAAGCTCGACCTCGACAAGACGCTGATCGTGCTGACGACGGAGTTCGGGCGCACGCCGTTCAAGCAAGGCAGCCAGGGGAGAAACCACTGGCCGTATGGCTTCCCGGTGGTGTTCATCGGCGGGCCGGTGCGGCCCTCGGGCAAGGGCGTGTTCGGCGCGTGTGGAGAGGACGGGCGCGCGACGGTCGCCTCGACGCCGCAGGAGAACCGCATGGCAGCGCTCCTCTCGCTGGGCATCTGGCCCTTCGCGCAGGAGAGCTTCAACGTCTCCGACGTGCCGGGCGCGACGACCGAGGTCGAGGCCGCGCTCCTCGTGCAGAAGCGGCAGCTGGGGGTGGTGGCATGAAGACCAAGCGTTTCTCCGGGCTCTCGACGTTCACCCTCGTGATCACGTGCGCGGCCGCGATGGCCGCGGTGCCCGCATGCGGCGGGGGTGGGACGGACCCGCCCGAGCCGACGGGCCCCGGCGTCGGCGGCAGCGGTGGCAGCGGCGGTGAGGGCGGCATGGGCGGCGAGGGCGGCGAGGGCGGTGATCCGAGGCCGCACACGCCGCAGCACGTGTGGACCGAGTGCCAGGCGAGTGATCAAGCGTGGGTGCGCCGCGCGATCGTCGCGGTGAGCGGCCGCAAGCCGTGGGGCCAGGCCGAGGTGAACGCGTACACCGACGCGATCACGGCGATCCGCAAGGCGGACCTCGAAGCCGCCGGCAAGTTCGGCGAGCTCGGCGGCGCGCTGCCGCCCTACGGCGACGACCTCGTGAACGCGCGCAAAATCGTGGCCCGCGCGCTCATGCGCGAGGACGCGTTCCGGCAGCGGTGGAGCGACTTCTTCATGGACACGCTGCGCGTGAACCGCATCGAGACGAAGTCGCTGCAGCAGTGCTACGGCTCGCCGCCGGCGACGGCCTTCGACAACGGCAACCTCGCGGCGTGGGTGCGCGACAACGACGCGACCACGAAAAACCCGCCGAGCCCCGGGTTCACGATGAACCAGCTCCTCTCGTCGGCGCTCGAGCTCGACGACCTCTCGCCCGTGTACCGCGGGAACCTCTTCGCGATGATGTCGCAGCCGTACTCGGGCGCGAACGTGGGCGAACTGGAGATGGAGCGCGCGCGTCGGCAGAACTTCGGCGCGATCTTCGAGCGGGCCTACCTCCACCGCGATCGGGTGTGCCTGACCTGCCACAACAGCGAGTTCTCCGTGACGTACAGCGACGATCCGTCGCTGAACCGGGCGTGGCCCGTGCCCGGCCTCTTCGAGGTCGCGCTTTACGGAAACTCGGCCGGCGTGCACCCCGAGGAGGAGCAGGAGACGAAGGGCACGGACGAGATGCGCGCGCTGTCGATGCTGCGCTACTGGGGCGTCGCCGACGGCGGCGGGAGCGCGCCCTACGGCTGGAGCGGCAACGCGTGCGGCAGCTTCCGCGCGCCCACCGAGGACGATCCGCTCGGCGTCGACACGTACTTCGGCTCGATCCGATCGACGCCGGAGGCCCCGAACAAGGGCCGCCGCGCGAGCGTGTGGGACCTCGAGCGCTCGCTCAAGCGCGGCGTGGACCAGCTCGCGGCGCACGGGCTCGTGCGTCTGCCCGGCGGCGAGCTCGCCGATCCGGACGAGGCGTTCGCGTACATGGTCGCGCAGAACATCGTCGACGTCGTGTGGGCCGAGGTGATGGGCACGCGGCTGACGATCGCGAACTACTTCCCGCGCACCGAGGTGCAACGCGACATCTTGATGGGGCTCACGGAGAAGTTCGTCGCGTCGCACTTCTCGCTGCGCGAGCTGCTCGCGGACATCCTCGCGCATCCGGCCTTCAACCTGAAGGCGCCGGAAGAGGGCTGCGGCAACGCGGCCTACGAGGTGCCGCGGCTCTTCGATCCGTGGACCATCTCGGACAAGGACATCGGCCGGCGCGGCAACAGCCCCGCCGACGGCGTCTTCGCGATCTCGTCGCGCCCGCTGCGCCGCGGCTTGCACCGCGCCATGGAGTGGCCGAGCTACAGCGAGTATCCGCAGGACAACTCGGAAGAGAGCCTCCAGCTCGCCATCGGGTTCGCGCTGAAGGACGCGGAGCCGGGCTTCCGCGGGCTCGACTTCCAGGGGCGGCTCTCGTGGGAGGCGACGTACGGCGCGTGCAAGCCGCTCGGCGGGAACGACTTCATCGCGAAGATCGTGTCGAGGGCGCAGGCGACGACGGGCGCGACGATCGGCGACGCGGTGATCGCGCTCAAGGATCGTCTCCTCGGCGAGCCGTGGGTCGAGCCGGTCGCGGAGAAGCCGCAGATCGAGGCGCTCGTCAAGACGACCCTGGAGGACACGAACCTCGCGGGCCTCGACGCGAAGCTGCGCTCGTTCTGCGGTGTCCTCGTCGCGGCGCCGCAGTTCATGCTCGGCGGCGTCGTGCCCCGGGACGCGACCGACGTGCCGAAGCTGACGCCGCCGGAGATCTCGTACGAGGGTACGTGCGGATACGTGACGTTCGTCGCGGGGCAGATCGGCGCGCCGTACACGATCACCTGCGGTCCGGATACGATCACCGCGAAGAAGCAGTGACGGAAGGGGTTTGGGGCGTAGCTCGGCTTGTCCGAGCGCAGCCCCGAGCGTTGAAGGGGTTTGGGGCGTAGCTCGGCTTGCCCGAGCGCAGCCCTAAGCGTCGAAGGGGCTTGGGGCGTAGCTCGGCTTGTCCGAGCGCAGCCCCAAGCGTCGAAAGGACGAGCAGGATGGGTTTGTCACGGGCGACCAGGGCGATCGGGGCACTCTCGATCGCCCTGGCGATGGTGGTCGGGTGCGGCGCCGACGAGGACGTCGAGCTCACCGGCGGCGCGGGCGGAAACGGCGGCGGCGGCGGAAGCGGCGGCGTCGGCGGCGGCGGGAACGGCGGCGGCGCGGGCGGCAGCGACGATCCGGCGGAGGCGATCTACCCGAACATCGCATCGCTGCACGCGCTCGGCGTCGCGCAGACGTGCTCGCTCAACCAGGGCGTGTGCCATTCGGCGCGGCAGTACCCCGAGCTCGGCGGCGTCAAGGACATGCTCGCGCTCGTGAACGCGCCCTGCCAGATCACGGCGGCCGAGCCGAGCCTCGTGCCCGACGAGTGCGAGCGCCCCGGGGACAAACTCGTGATCGGCGGGCAAGAGCGGGAGATCCTGCAGGTCGTCCTCGACAAGAACGCGCCGTTCCCGCCGGCGAACGTGGAGCTACGGCTCGCCTCGGCGCCGCCTTCGCTCGACGCGAACGGCGCGCGCATCCGCAGGCTCGACGACGCTGGCGCCGAGGTGCTCAGCGTGCCCCTCGACGGCGCGTCGTTCGTCGCGGGAGGCTCGCCGACGAGCGTGATCGTGAACCTCGCTGCGTCGCCTCCGTCGCTGAAGGGGTTCCTCGACGTACGCGTGACCGACCTCGATCGGGTGCGCGTCGGCGACGCGAACGGCAACGGGAACGCGCATCCGTCGGCGACGCCGTGGTCGCTCATCGCGCCGGGTGATCCGGGGCGGAGTTACCTCTACAAGCGGCTGCTCTCGGACAAACACGGCCCGCGCATGCCGCTCCTCCAGCGCACGTGGACCGCGCTCTCGACGCGCGCGGTGTGGTGCTGGATCCGGGGCATGAAGCCGGACACGTTGCAGGGCGATCTGTCGGCCCTCGACCCGATCGACTACGGAAATTGTCCCCCCGACCCCGACGCGCCCGATCCGAACACGGCCGGCACGTGGGGGAGCGTGCGCACGCTCATGGGCTCGCGCTGCGCGACGTCGAAGTGCCACGACAGCACGGACAAGGCGGGGGATCTGGATCTATCCCCCAACCCGGCGACGTTCCTCGCGAACGTGATCAACGCGCCGAGCGTGCAGACGGGCGCGCAACGCGTGGTGCCGGGTCAACCGGCGGCGAGTTACCTGCTCTGCAAGGTGGATCCGGCGTGTGAAGGACGCGCGGACATGACGAGCCTCATGCCGCTCTCGGGCGAGCCGCTGACGGACGCCGAGATCAAGTCGATCGCTGCCTGGATCCAGGCCGGGTCGAAGCTCGAGTAGGCACACGCTCGGCGACCGCGGTCAGGCCGAACTCGACGAGCGCCCGCCGCACCTCGCTTGCGTCCTTCGCGACGCGCGCCCGCTCGCCGAGCGCGCGCTTCGCGTCTCCGCGGAACCACACCGCGCGCATCCCCGCGTCGAGCGCGCCCTCCACGTCGGCGGCGAGCGAGTCGCCGACGTGCACGACCCGATCGAGCGGCCGGCCGAGCCGCTCCGCGGTCCACGCGAAGATCGCGCGGCCGGGTTTGTCCATGCCGAGCCGACCGCTGTCGGCGATCACGAGGAACCGATCGTCCCAGCCGAGCTCCGCGACGAGCTCGGCGAGCCGGCCCTCGGAGTTCGAGATGATGCCCACGGGCACCCCCGCGTCGGAGAGGTCCTCCGCGAGCTCCAGCATGCCGGGGATCGGGCGCCGCCAGAGGTTCTTCCGGGGCTGCTCGGACCAGAGGAAATCCACGGCGCTCGTGAGCGCCTCCTCGTCGAGCGGCGAAGAGGTCGCGCGTTCGAGCAGCGCGCGCATGAAGATCTTCCAGGGATGACCGCCGAGGCCGCGATGGATGGCGTCATCGTAGACGCGCCATGCGTCGGGGAGGGCGGCCTCGATTCGTTGGGGGTCGAACGTTAGGCTCCGCTCGGCGAGGCGCGAAACCGTGAGGTCCGCGTCGAGGGCGGCGAGGGTCTGTCCGAAGTCGAAGGTGACAGCGTGCATGGCGCAGGCTCCGTTAGCACGGAGTGGAGGCGCCCGGGGGTTTCGTTGCTGCGTCAGGCGTCGTGCGCGCCCTCGTACATGCCGTCGATCTCACGGGCGTAGTTGTCGTAAACCACGCGGCGTTTGAGCTTCAAGGTGGGCGTGAGCTCACCACGCTCGATGGTGAAGGGCTGGTCGAGGATGTGAAATTTCTTCACGGTCTCCACGCGAGCGAGCGTGGAATTCACACTGTCGACCGCTTTCTGGACCGCGGCCACCACGGTGGGGTCGCTGCGGAGCTTCGCCGGATCTGCCCCGGGCGAGCCCGCGATCTCGCTGGCGGCGGCGGGATCGATCACCACGAGCGCCGTGAGGAACTTGCGCCGGTCGCCGATGACCACGGCCTCCGCGATGGGCGGGTGGTTCTTCAGGGCCGCCTCGATGTTCTTCGGGGCGATGTTTTTCCCGCCGGCCGTGATGATGATTTCCTTCTTGCGACCCGTGATCGACAAGAAGCCGTCCTTGTCGAACTGACCGAGATCCCCCGAGTGCAGCCAGCCGTCCTGGAGCGTATCGGCCGTCGCTTGCGGCTCCTTGTAGTAGCCGAGGAACACGTTCGGCCCCTTCACCAGGATCTCGCCGTCCTCGGCGATCCGCACGTCGATGCCGTTGATCCGCGTGCCGACTGCGCCGAGCTTCATGTTGCTCGCCAGGTTGAACGTGGTCGGGCCCGTGTCTTCGCTCTGGCCGTAGACCTCGGAGACGAGGATGTCCAGGCTCGCGAAGAACGCGAGGATCTCCTTGGACACGGGCGCGGCGCCGCACACGCACGTGCGCGCGCGTGACAGGCCGATCGCCGCCTTCAGCTTCGCGAACACGAGCTTCTGCGCGAGCTTGTACTGGAGCCCGAGCGCGCCCTCGGGCTGCCGGCCGCGCATCTTCACCGCCGTCGCCTCGCGCGCGATGTCCATCGCCCACGTGACGAGCGCCTTCTTCGCGCCCTTGGCGTCCTTGAGCTTGCCCTGGACGCCCGCGTAAAACTTCTCCCAGATGCGCGGGACGCCGAAGAAGAGCGTCGGCTGCACCTCTTTGAGGTTGTCCGGCACCTTCTCGATGCTCTCGGCGAAGTAGGCCGATCCGCCCATCGTGATGCAGCCGTGGATGGTGAACATCTGCTCTGCGATGTGCGAGAGCGGCAAGTACGAGAGCACGCAGTCCTGCGCCGTGCCGCCCACGAGCCGCTGCGCCGTGTCCGCGGTCCACGCGAGGTTCTGGTGCGAGAGCATCACGCCCTTCGGCGGGCCCGTCGTGCCCGACGTGTAAATCAACGTCGCGAGTCCCTGCGGTTCGAGCGCGGCGATTCGCGCGAAAAACGCTTCGTCGGTGACGTCCTTCCCCTTGTCGAGGAACTGCTCGTACGAGGAGACCATCGGATGATCGATGGAGGGCGCGCCTCGCATCGTGACGACGTGCTTGAGGTGCGGCAGCTCGCCCAGCATCTTCTCGATCTTCGCCCACTGCCCGGCGTCCTCGACGAGGACGATTTGGCTCTCGGCGTGGTGGACGATGTACGCGACCTCCTCGGGCGAACACGTCGTGTAGATGCCGGCGGGCGCACCGCCCGCGGCCATGGCTGCGACGTTGAAGGCGACCCACTCGGAGCGGTTGAAGCCGAGGAGGCACACCGTGAAGCCCGGCTCCTGGCCGAGCGCGATCATCGCCTTGCCCAGGCGTTTGACCTCGTCCGCGAGCTCCCGGTAGCTCTTCGGCCGGTAGACGCCGCCCGATTTGATGTGGTGGGCAGGCGCGTCGGGCCTGCGTTCGGCTTGCTTGAAGAGCCGGGAAGGAATGGTGTCGTTCGGCGTAGTCATGGCGGCGCCAGTCTAATCGAGTGACGTGCCGTTCGTTGCACTCGAAAAACGGACGCCGCCGTAAGATTCAGTGCGGCTTCGGCGGCGGGGCCTGCGGCGGCGGGGGCTGCGGCTCTTGCTCGACCGGGCCTCTTTGCCGCCCTGCCGCGGCGCGCAAGGCGATCACGCGCGTCACGAGCTCGGTCGCCTCGTCCGTCGACATGTCCACGCGCGCCGAAATGCGCGGGCCCTCCGCGCCGATCCGCAGGCGTTCGAGGATCGGCCCGAGGCCCATCAGGCGCACGAGCAGGTCGCCCGACTGCGCGGTCCGTTTGCCGTCGAAAATTCGCGCGAGATCGGCACACGGAGCCGCCGCGTCGCAGGCCACGACCCCGGACAAACCCACGCGCTCGCCGATCGTGACCGAGAGCCCCAAGCCCACGACCGACGCCGCCGGCGAGCCTTGCGCACCGTTCAGCGCGATCTCTTCGAGCAACGTGCGCCGCTGCTCCGGCGTGAGCACCACCGTCACGCGCAGCGCGCCGGGTCCCGCCTCCGCCGCGAGCTTCGTGTGATCCCCGTCGGCGCGCGCGCTCGGCACGCGGCCCTCCGCCGCGTCGATCATCGCGCGCAGGTAGCTGCCCGCGCCGAGCAGGATGGGCCCGCCCTCGCGCACGGCGATCTCCGCGCCGCTCGTCGACTGGCTCGCGTCGCGCACCGTACGAAACGCGCCGATCGGGTTCACCACGGAGCGGCCGCCGCGGGCCTCGATGACCTTGCTCGCGCAGGAGAGCAAGGCGTCCGGGTCGATGGCGCCCGAGGCGACGAGGCCGAAGTCGCCGTCGCCGCCGGCGGCCGGCACGGCCACGCCGAGCTCCGTGAGGCCGGCCATGGGGTCTGTGCCGCAGACGTCGCGGACCTTGCCGAGGCCGGGGATCTCGCGGGTCTCGGAGAGCAGGGGCGCGAAGGCGTCCGAGCGCCGCAGCGCGCCGAGGTCGGCCGTCGCGACGAGGAGCGCGCCTTCGGGGATCGCGTCGAGTGTTCCGGGCAGCGGGCGCGCCATCTCGCGTCGTTGCCAGACCCAGGCGACGGCCGCGACGACCACCACCGCGGCGGCCGCGAACACGAGGGCGTTGCGCGTGCGCGTCTGCACGGGCGGAGCCCTACCACGTTTTTCGGGAGACCGCGCGCGCCGCCATTCGCGCCTCGCGTCGCGCGCGCCGGCCCGCTTCACGCGCGGCGTCCCCCCTCCCCCGACGCAACGTTCTACAAATGCAGAACGCAAGGGCGGGGGGTGAGTCCGCGCTCGTTCAGCCCGCGCCCTCGGAGCGGCTCGTCTTTCCGCCCCCCTTCTTCCGGTCGAAGAAGCCGCCGATGGCCTCGCCGATCCGCGGGACGACCGAGTGGATGACCACGAGCCCGACCAGGAAGGCGACCAGCGCGAGCTCTCGGGGGGTGCCAAAGGCCGACATGCGCTGGATTCTTACCACCAGAAACGTGAGCGCATCGCTCCAAATGTTGGAACGAACGCCGCCTTGGACGTAGGAAGGGAAGACCCGAGGGCGCACGCGTTGACAGCCTGGCGCCTCGGGTCGAAGGATCACGCTGTGCCCGCGATGGAGGAAGCCCCGAACACGCCGCGTCGCGACGTGATTCTGATCGCGGACGCCTCCGCGGAAGGGCAAACCATCGCGTCGGCGCTCCGCGCGCAAGGCTTCGCCGTGGCCTTCGCGCCCATCGAGCGGCTCGAAGCGCGCGTGCTCGACGAGGCGCCGCGGGTGGTGCTCGTCGACATCGATCAGCCCGGCGCGCGTGACGCCATCGAGCGGCTGCGCGAGCTGCCCGGCGGGGAGGACGCCGAGCTCGTTTGTCTGGGCAGCCGCCTGCGCGCCGCGGAGATCGGCGCGCACTCCGCCGCCGGTCGCTCCTTCGCGCGGCCGCTCGACATCCACGCCATCGTCGCGCAGATCGCCGCGCTCGCCGACCCGGCGCCGCTCGACGATTCGATCGTCGACGACCGCGGCGCCGCCGCGATCCGCCCCGGCGAGACCGTGCCCCCGGGCCTGCTCGACGACGGCACCGGCACCTTCCCGCCGGCCTTCCAGTCCGCGTTTCCCGGCGCGCCCGAGATCGCCGAGATGGGCGCGTCGATCTTCCCGCCCGACGAGAGTGATGGGCAATCGCCGCCCACGCTCCTGCCCTCGCACCCCATGCAGCTCTCGCCCGAGCTCATGACCCTGCTCGCCTCGGCCGAGCAACGCGTGCTCGCGCAGACGCCCGCCTCGTCCGTGCCCCCGCCGGCCGTGGCCGCCGAGGAGGACGCGGACCTCATCCTCGCCGACGAGTTTCTCGCCATCCTCGATGAGCCGCTCGACGCCGAGGCCGACAGCTCCCAGTCGGACCTCGCCAACACGGGGCTCGATCCGGGCACGGGACCCAACGCCGCCCTCAGCATCACGACCGGCTCGTTTGCCCTGGCCGAAGGCCACACGACCGCGCCCAACCCCGCGCCGCCGTCGACGGCCGCCCTCGAGCCGCCGAGCGTGGGCGAGCTCGTGCTCGACATGCCGCCCACGCCGAAACCGAGCGAGCCGACCGTGACGACGGCGCCCGGCGGATCGACGCCGCGCTCGTCCGAGACCCGCGCCGTCTCCTCCGAGGCCCCCGCGACGGCCTGGGAGCCGCGCCCGACCCGCATCACCGACGACGCGGGCACGCCGATCCGCCCGATGGAGACGACGACCACGGCCACCCGCTCGATCGAGCCGCGGCCCTCGTCCGCGCCCACGCCGCCGCGCCCGCCGCCGCCCGTGATCGAGCCCATGATCGACGTCGCGCCGCCGACGGTCTTCCCGGCCCGCTGGACGGTGCCGGGCGGCCTGCCGCGCTTTGCATCGACGCTTGGGGGCTACGCTCCGGCGAGCGGAGCTACGCCCCCAAACCCCCGCACGCTTGGGGGCTACACGCCGGCGAGCGGAGCGACGCCCCCCAACCCCCGTACGCCCGGGGGCTACACGCCGGCGAGCGGAAACCCTCCCTCGCCGCCCACGGCCCCCAACATCCTCACCCGAGCCTCGGACGCCCCGCCGCCTTCGGTGCGCCTCGCTCCGCCGGTGCCACCGCCGCCCGCGCCCGTTCCGTCCTCGCAGACCCCGCACGCCTCGCAGGGGCCGCGCAGCGAGCAACCCACGGTCCTCGGCCCCGGCGACGCGCCGCGCGCGCTCGCCCGCGCCATCGCCAGCCGCGCCACGGGCTCGCTCGCCCTCCATGAAGGCGGGGCCGTGCGTCGCGTGGTCCTTCAGGATGGGGACGTGGTCACGGCCGGGTCGGGCGTCGCCGACGAGGCGCTTCTTTCCTTCCTTTCGGCCCGCGGCGACCTCGAGCGCGACGTCGCCCATCGCCTCGCCGGCAAGCTCCCGCCCTCGGGCCGGCATGCGGGCGCGGCGCTCATCGCGCACGGATTTCTCCAGCAGGACGCGCTCTGGCCCGTCCTCCGCGCGCACGCCGAGTGGATCATCGGCCGGGCGATCCTCGTCGAGTCCGGCACGCTGGAGCTCGAAGCCGAGCCGCCGGGCCGACTGCGCGCCGAGCCCAACGTGTTCGGCGGCGCCACCGGGGCCGAGGTCTTCGTGGAGATCGTCCGGCGCGTGATCCCGCCCGAGGCCTCTTTCGCGCGCCTCGGCGGCGCGGCCGCGCGGTTCGACGCCGGCCCGCGCATGTCGCTCCTCTCCGAGTGCGCGCTCGTGCCTGATGAAGCCGCGCTCGTGGCGCAGGCGCCGGGCACGACCGTGGGCGAGCTCGCGGCCCAAGCGGGGCACGATCTCACGCCGCTGCTTTACGCGCTCGTTTGTCTGGAGGTCCTCACAGCGCTCACCCCGGCGCGTCCCGCCTCGGCCGAGCGCCGTCCTGCGGAGGATCCGCTCGATGAGGAGGCGATTCGCATGCGGGTGCGGGCGCGGGTCGCGCTTGTCGAGGACGGCGACTACTTCGCGCTGCTTGGCCTCGGGCGCACGGCGACGAGTTACGAGATCCGGCGGGCCTACCTGGAGCTGCGGCGTTTCTTCGAGCCTTCACGCCTGCTCACGGCCGCGACGGCCGATCTCCAGAGCGACGTGCGCCTCGTGATCGAGGTGCTCGATGAAGCCTACGAGATTTTGAAGGATGGGACGCGGCGGGAGCGGTATCGGCGGGCGATCGAGGCGGGGCCGCCGGCCTAGGGTCATTCCTCGGCGTCGGGGGCGGACGGTCGCGATCGTACGGACTCGGGCGGCAGGCCTTCGAGGATGTCGACGACGTGCGAGGCGAGCGAATGCGCGAGCGAGAGCTCGTGCAGGGCCGTGGCGTTGACCCCGAAGCCGCGGGTATCGGCGAGCGCGTCGGCCAGCGCTTGCGCGAGCGACAGCGCTCGGGACACCGGGGACACGTCGTCCGCGCGGGTCGATTCGGGACAGGCATTGCTCGGCCCGCTCGTGTCGGGCTGGGGACCGGGGGCCGTACGTTGTCCGTGGGAGATCGATAAATCGAGCGCCATGGGCTAGAGCCTCGCAGTTCGGGGACGTGGATCGCGCGCGGGATCCACCATGCAAGCTCACGGCCAGTGGGCGGAAAGGCGCTCGCCGAAGGAAGGTTCGTCCAGCCGGGGCGCAGGCGAGCGCCGGGGACGCGGGCGCGTGGGAAAGGTTTGTCGGGGAAGACCTGCCGCGCGGCGCGTCAACGTGGGGGAGCGTTGATAGATAGGATCCAACGCGGGGAAGCGCGGAGAGCTGGCGGCTTGGAGGCGGTGGCGAGCTGTGCGCGAAAGGAGCGCAGTCCTGAGGCTGGCTGCACGTTCGGATAGGATGCGCGCATGCACACGTCCAAGAACCTCCAGCGCGCGCTCGTGCTCGCTTTGTTCGTCGTGCCCGTGGCCATCCAAGGATGCGGCGACGATCTCACGACGTACCGATGTTTCCCCTGGCCGGACGCGCCGGGCGACGATCCGAACACGTGCCCCCCGACGACGAGGGCGCGCGACATCATCGGGCGCGACAACCCGAACGACTTCACCATCCTCGGCGAGGGCCTGCTCGAAAACGAGCAATGTTGCTACGAGGTGGAAGAATTCTCCTCGTCCGGCTGCAACGGCAGCCTCCACCCCGGCTGGTGAGCGCCGCTAGGGCCGAGGCTCCGCGAGCGCGAGGATCCACGGGTACGACGTCCGCAGCTCCAGCACCTCGAAGTCCGGTTCGAGCAACGCGCGGAACGAGCCCAGGCCCCAGTGGTTCTTGTGATCGATGTCGTTGCCGAAGCGCGACACGTTCTTCCCGCGCAGCAAGTTCGACAGCATGAAGAACGGCTCGTGTGGCACCGAGAGCAGCGCGCGCCGCGCCCCGACCTTCCTGAGCTCCGCGAGCGCCCGGCGCGGATCGTCGAGGTGCTCCAGCACCTCGCAGCACACGACGACGTCGGGCTTTTTCGTGAGGAAGCCGAGGTCGTAGATCGAGCCCTCGTGCGCCTCGATGCGCGGGAACTGGCGGCGCAGGCGCGCGACGTCGTCCGGGTTGTACTCGACGCCGACGAAGCTCGTGTCTTCGAGCTTCTCCGACAGGTAGCCGGAGAGGAACCCCTCGCCGCAGCCCACTTCGAGCACCGTGCGCGCCGGCAGGGCTTCGAGGAACATCGAGTGCAGCGTGGCGGCGAAGCGGCGGATGAGCATCCGCTGGACCGGGTTTCGGCTCTGGTACTTCTGTGTCTCGAACCGGTCGAAGTACGCGTCGGGGATCACAGGATTTCCTCGCGGATCGGCGGCTCGTCTTCGAGGTGCCGGGTCTGGCTCTGGTAGGTCAGGAACTCGCCGATGAAGCCCATCGAGAAGAGCTGAATGCCCGTGACGATCATGAGCACGCCGAGGAGCAGCAGCGGGCGGTCGCCGATCTTGTGCCCGAAGCACCAGAGCACCGTGAGGTAGAGCTCGATCAGCATGCCGATCCCCGCGAGCGTCAGGCCCGCGAAGCCGAAGAGATGCATCGGCCTCTTCTGGTACCGCGTCAGGAAAATCACGCTCATGAGGTCGAACGAGCCACGCAGGATGCGCTCGAGCCCGTAGCGGGAGCTGCCGTACTTGCGCGCGTGGTGCTTGATCGGGATCTCGGTGACGCTGAAGCCCTGCGACGCGGCGAGCGCCGGGATGAACCGGAACAGGTCGCCGTAGATCGGGATCGCGCGGATGACCTCGCTCCGGTACGCCTTGAAGCCGCAGTTCATGTCGTGCAGCTTCACGCCCGTCATGAAGCCGACGGTGCCGTTGAAGATCCGCGAGAGGAACAGGCGGTTCGTCGGGTCGAGGCGCTGCACCTTCCAGCCGACGACGACGTCGTGACCTTCCTCCAGCTTGGTGAAGAAGTTCGGCAGGTCCGCGGGATCGTCCTGGAGATCGGCGTCCATCGTCACGAAGATCGTGCCGCGCGCCCTGCGAAAGCCCGCCGTGAGGGCCTGGGCCTTGCCGAAGTTTTTCCGGAGCCGCACGCCCCGCACGTTCGGGTTCTCCGAGGCGAGGCGCTTGATCACGGCCCACGAGTCGTCCGTGCTGCCGTCGTCCACGAAGATGAGCTCGTACGCCTCCTTGCCCGAGAGCGCCTGGTCGATGCGCCGGGCCAGCTCCGGCAAGCTCTTCGCCTCGTTCAGGCCTGGGACCACGAGCGAGACGCGCGGGAGGATGACCACCGGGCTCTCGGCCACCTTTCGGGTCAGGGCGATGGCAGGAGGCTCGCCCGGAGAGGGCTGGGTGATGTCCACGGCGGTCACGGCGGCGGAGGATAGCAGAACGGTCCGTCCGCACGAGGCCTCGGAGGACAGGCAAGGCGAGATCGGGGTGCTACCCTCGCGCCCGCGATGAAGCTGCTCGTGACCGGCATCGCCGGGTTCATCGGATCTCACCTCGCCGAGCGCCTGCTCGATCGAGGCGACACGGTCGTCGGCCTCGACAGCTTCGATCCCTTTTACGCACGCGCGATCAAGGAGCGAAATCTCGCCCGCGTGCGCGGCCGCGCCCACGTCGTCGAGGCGGATCTGCTCGACGAGGCGGCCGTCGCGGAGGTCCTTTCGGCGACGGACTTCGACGTCGTCGTGCACCTCGCGGGCCTCGCGGGCGTGCGCCCGAGCCTCGCCGCGCCCGCCCGCTACCAGCGCGTGAACGTCGAGGGCACGACGCGCCTCGCCGAGCTCGCCCGCGCGCGGGGCGTGCGCCGCTTCGTGTTCGCGTCGAGCTCCTCGGTGTACGGCGCGAGCAAGCGCCTGCCCTTCGCCGAGGACGACCGCGCCGACGAGCCGATGAGCCCGTACGCCGCGAGCAAACGCGCCGCAGAGCTCGTGCTGCGCGCGCTCGTGCACACGCACGGCCTCGGGGTCACGTCGCTCCGCTACTTCACGGTCTACGGCCCGCGCCAGCGCCCCGAGATGGCCATCCACGCGTTTTGCCGCGCCATCGATCGGGGCGAGACGATCGAGCTCTACGGCACGGGCGCGGCGAGCCGCGACTACACCTACGTCGACGACGTCATCGACGGCACGCTCCGCGCGATCGATCGGGTCGATGCTGGCTACCGCGTCTACAACCTCGGCGCCGGGGGCACGCCGACGACGTTGAACGAGGTCGTCGTGCTGCTCGCCGAGGCCCTCGGCAAGCCTGCGCGTGTGCATCGGGGACCTGCGATCGTCGGCGACGTCGAGCACACGATCGCGGACATCCGCGCGGCCAAGGCTGCGCTCGGGTACGAGCCGAGGACAGGGATGCGCGAGGGGATTCGCAAGTTCGTGGACTGGTATTCCCGGACGTAATCACCGCGCCTTCGGCCGCGCTCCGCTCGCCCGGTGGTGCGTGCGTTCCCTCTTTTGGGGCACGAGCTTCGGCAGGGGACCGTATTTCGCGAGGATCTCCTCGAGCACTTCTTCGGGGAGCGTCCGCGAGAGCGCGATGACCGCGTGGCGCAGGCTCTCGTCCGGGGACACGACGAGGTCGACGAGCTCCACGTCGAGCCCTTCGAGCGCCTCGGCGATACGCTGGAGGGTCTCGACGGTCGGGTTGGCGAGCCCGTGCTCGATGCTGGAGATGTGGCCCTTGTTGGCGAGCGACTCGCCGGGCGCGTGGCCTTCGGCCACCTCCTCCTGGGTCAGCCCGGCGGCGAGCCGGAACGCCTTCACGCGCTCGCCAATCGTGAGGAACAGCTTTTTGGGGCGGACTCTGCGTGGCATGTGCGTCTCGCTACTTCTCGATCGATTGGCTGCGCCCTGGGCGTGGGGGTGGTATCGCCTGCGCTAAGGTCGTGCTTGCCATGCCGATGTTCCCTCTCTCTGACTCCAAGATCCTCGTTACAGGCGGCGCCGGGTTCCTCGGCTCGCACGTCGTGGAAGTGCTGAAAGCGCGTGGCGCGCGCCAGATCGTGGTCCCCCGCTCGGCCGCGTTCGATCTGACGGACGCGCACGCGACGCGATCTCTCTTTGAAACGCATCGCCCCGACCTCGTCTTGCATCTCGCCGCGCGTGTCGGTGGAATTGGCGCGAACCGCCGCCACCCCGGCACCTTTTTCCGCGACAACATGGCCATGGGCCTGCACGTCCTCGAAGAGGCGCGGCGCGCGGGAACCCCAAAGGTTGTAGTGGCCGGTACCATATGTGCCTATCCGAAGTTTGCGCCGGTGCCGTTCCGGGAAGAGGATCTCTGGAACGGGTATCCGGAGGAGACGAATGCGCCCTATGGGATCGCCAAGAAGGCGCTGCTCGTGATGGCGCAGGCGTACCGGAAAGAGTTCGGGTCGAAGTTTGTCGTCGTCTTCCCGGTGAACCTGTATGGCCCGCGGGACAACTTCGACCTGGAGGACTCGCACGTGATCCCGGCGATGATCCGGAAGTTCGTGGAGGCGCGGCGCGGCGGGGAGCGGTCGGTCGTCTTGTGGGGTGACGGGTCGCCGACGCGGGAGTTCCTCTATGTGGAGGACGCGGCCGAGGGGCTCGTGCGCGCGGCGGAGCGCTACGACGGCGAGGAGCCGGTGAACCTCGGCGCGGGGCGCGAGGTGTCGATGCGGGACCTGGCGGCGACGATCGCGAAGGCGGTGGGGTACGAAGGGGACATCGTCTGGGACAGCGCGCGTCCGAACGGGCAGCCGCGCAGGATGCTCGACGTGTCGCGCGCGAGGGAATGGTTCGGGTTCGAGGCGCGGACCGAGCTTGGGGACGGGCTGGTGAAGACGATCGCTTGGTACGAGGAGAACCGGGGGCGGATCGTCGGGGCGTGATCTAGGTCCGCGCCGGAGCTGAAGGGGGGCAGGGGAGGGGGGATCCTCGTGGGCGCCGCGGATGCGAGGGGGGCAGGCGCGGGTGAACCTCGCCGGCGCGGATGCTGCGGTGGGTCAGGGCGGGGCTGATCTGGGTGGGGTCACGGGGGTGCGGGGGTGCGGATCGTTCCGAACCTGGGGGCCTCACGCCGTGAGCGGGGGGGAGGTGACGGGTCACCTGGGCGCTTCGCGGCGTGGACGGGGGTAGGTGACGCCTTTGTCACCAGGTGAGTGCATCGGGGACGGCGCGGAAGAGCTCGCGCAGGGCGGGGATGTGGTCGTGCTGGCGCTTCATCTCGGCCCAGACCGTCGGGTGACCGCGCTCGCGGATGTCCTGTTCGAGTCGGCGTAGCCTTCGTTCCGGCGCGGCTTCTGCGAGGCTCGCGCGGTATTGCGCGAGGTGCGCCTTGTAGTCCTTGAAGGCCTGCTGCCGTGCTTTCGGCAGGTAGTCGCGCGTGTTCAGGCCGAGCGTCTTGATCGTGTATTCGGCGCGGTCGTACTCCCTCGTCCCGCGCGCCTTCCGGGGCACGAAGAAGAACGTGTCCCGCAGATCGAGCGCCAGGAATGTGGTCGGGTCCTCGGCGCGCGGGTCGATGAACGCGGGATCGCCGGGGACGGGCGGCAGGACGGGGGCCTTCGGAGGCCGCGAGACCTCGGTCATCACGCCGGACGCATGCGCGAACACGGCGTAATGGTCATTCTTGGGGCCGTTGCACGGTCCACACGCGTAGAGGTAATTCGACCACACGAACGTGGCCTCGGGGTAGAGGCTCTTGGGCCGGACGTGCTCGACCTCATCGGCCGCCGAGTCCTCGCAATAGGCGCAGCGCCGCGCGCCGCAGCACATGGCCGTGAGGGCCTTCTTGACCGCATCGAAGGTCGCGTTTCCTTTGCGGTTTTGGGCGCCGAAGCTCGCCTTCGCGTGCTCGACGCGGGCGGCGTAGTCGGGGAGGGCGTCGATCTCGGCCTGGTATTCGCGGAGCTTGTCTCGCGCGGCCTTGGGGAGAACTCGTTTGGGGAGGCCGATCACGCGTCGTCCTCCGTCCCCTCGCTGGCCGCAGTGGGGAGGATGGCGCGGAGCTTCTTCTGCTGCTTCCTTTCTGACAAGGAGAGTCCTTCGGCGAGCTCCTTCTGGTTCAAGATGGCGAGCTGTTCGAGGAGCTCCAGGGCCTCCGGGGAGCGTGTGGCTGCGTCGCCGAAGGCGCCGGTCCCGTAGGCGTCGAGCACGTTGCCATAGAGGAGGCGATCGAGCTCGGTGCCGGTGACCATTCCCGCTTCCTCGTCGCTGCCGGGCCTTGGCAATCGGAAGACGCTCCCGGGCCGGGCGGCCTGACAGATGAGCGGGCTATGGGTGGTGACGATGAACTGGATCCTGGGAAAATGCTCGCGAAACCAGCGCCCGACGCGCCGCTGCCAGGTGGGGTGCAGGTGCGCGTCGATCTCGTCGATGAGGACGACGCCGGGGACGATGATTTTCGTGGGGTCCTCGGGGTCGAAGACGGCGTATGCGCCGTAAGTGGCTGCGAGCTGGCGGATCAGCTCGAAGGTCATGCTCAGGATCGAGCGGTACCCGTCGCTCAGGTTCTCGACGGGGACCTCGCATCCATTTCCATCGACGAAGCGGACGCCCTTCGAGGAGATCGATTCGATCCGCGCATCATGGGGGAGGAAGTCGCTCTGATTGACGAAGGCCATGACGGGTTCGAGGAGGTTGCCCTCCGGATCACCCTCAAGCGTCTTGTAATGAAGGCGGATGAGCCATTCGAGGCATTCACTGAGCGCCACGGACTCCCCGAACACCGACAGGTGACGCGCGAGCTTCGGGTTCGAGTAAAAGAGCTTCTCCAGGTCCTTGTCGCCCCCTGTGAAGCGACGGAAGGGGCCGTACGATGCGGAAAACCAGCCCCAGGATGGCCCCCAAACATGCCGATCGCCTTTCTCCCACGCATGCAGTGCTACCGGTTGAGGCTCCGCCCCGGTCCGTTCCAACCAGATGCCCGCTTTGAGATGCTTGGGGCGATTGCCTTTCTTTGAGAACCTATCAAACGTAGGATCACCAACCAATTCCAGGTTGATGCCGCCCCAGGGGGCGCCCCTTCGGAGCCAATCGTTCCAATCCTGGCGAAGGGCGAGGGCTTCTTGAGGGCCTACGAGCGCCAACGCGATAGCTCGGAGCAACCCGCTCTTCCCGGCACCGTTGTCCCCGATGATCACGTGCCATCCGTAGGCATCCCCATCGTCGATCTCCCACACGAGATGCTCGATCGACCGGAGGTTCGTGATCTCGACCTTGTGGATGAACACGCGGCATCCTTGCAAGGGAGCGCGGAGAGCGTCAAGCGGGAGGTGCCCCCCTCACGTGATGCCGCCGACGCACGACCCCCTAGAACTTCCCCCTGGATGTACTAGTCTCCGCCCCGCGGGGCGCCGGATCCCGCCCTTACGCCTCCGGACTTTCCGTGATGCTCCTCGAAATCGTCGTCGCCGCGGCCGAAGCCATCAAGGCCAGCTTGCCCCTCCTCGCCGGTCTGATCCTCGGCGCGGCCCTCTTGCTCCTCTTCGAGCGTTTCCTCGCCAGCCGCGTCTCCTTCGCCGTCAAGCGTGTCCTCTACGCCCTCTTCCTCCTCGGCGGCCTCGGCGCCGGGCTCTTCTTCGCGTGGAAGATCCGATGGCTCTGTGACGACGCGTTCATTTCGTTCCGCTATTCTCGCAACTTTGCGCGGGGTGACGGGCTCGTCTTCAACCCGGGCGAGTGGGTCGAGGGGTACACGAACTTTCTGTGGACGCTGGTGCTCGGCCTCCTCGCCAAGGTCCGCGTCTCGATCCCGCACGCGGGGCTCTTCGGCAACCTCGCGTCGTACGTGCTCGCGATCGTGTTCGTCGCGCTCGTCGTGCGCAAGGCGAGCCCAAAAGCCGCGATCGTGCCCTTCGCCGCGCTCGGCCTCGCCGCGAGCCGCCCGTTCTACACGTTCGCCTCGTCGGGCCTGGAGACCATGCCCGCCGCGATGCTCGTGGCCGTGGGCATGTGGGCCTCGCTCCGCAAGAATGGCGCGTTTTGGGCCGGGCTCGCCTTCGTCGCCGCCGCGCTCACGCGGCCGGATCACCTGCTCCTCTATGGATGCATGGGCCTCGCGATCGTCTTCGAGGACCTGGTCCACCACGAGGAGCGGCCGTTCTGGAAGCGCCTCGATCTCCGCCGGTACCTCGCCTACGGCGCGCCGCTCGTCCTCTTGTACGTGCCGTATTTCCTCTGGCGCTGGCGCGCGTACGGCGATTTCTTTCCGAATACCTATTACGCGAAATCGGGCAACCTGACGTACTGGTCGCAGGGCCTCATCTACGCGACGCATTTCCTGTTCACGAGCGGCGCGGCGATCTGGCTGCCGCTCTTCCTCTTCGTGCTCTCCGGGCGGGCGCGCAATCGCGCCGAGACGCGGCTCCGGATCTTCGCGCTCCTCTCGCTCCTCGTCTACGGCCGGTACGTCGTGAAGGTCGGCGGCGATTTCATGGAGCACCGCTTCTTCATCTCGCTCTTGCCGATCCTCGCGGCCTCGACCGAGATCGCGCTCCGGTATCGCCTGCGGGAGGCCGCGTTCCCGGCCCGCGCGCTGCTCGGCTCGGCCGCGGCGCTCGCCGTCGCGCTCGCCGTCCTGCCCGTCCGCGTGCTCAAGCCCTACGAGAAGCGCTGGAACCTCGCCGAGGAGAACACGTTCTACCCGCTGAAGAGCGTGTTCCCGCTCGAAAGCGGCTCGACGTACGCGGGCATGGGCGAGCGGATCCACAAGCTCTTCGTCGCCCGGGGGCTCAAGCCCCGCCTCTCGATCGATTGCATCGGCCTCGTGGGCTGGTACGCGGACTTGCCGATCATCGACGCCTATGGCCTCGCGAACCGGCGCATCGCGCACAAGCCGATCGACCGGCGCGGGCGGCCAGGGCACGAGAAGCGCGGCACGCTGGAGGACTTCCTCGCCGAGGGCGCGGTCGTCGATCTCGGCAATCCCTGGGGCGACAAGTACAAGGACAAGACCCGCGCGAACATCGAGGGCAGCTCGTTCCATTTCATTCGCTGGGATCCCGAGGTCGTGAAGGTGCTCCGCGCCGTCAAAGGCGCCCAGCTCCCGGACCCGGCCCGCGACATCGCAACGCTCGTGCGCACGGGCACGCGGAACGATGTCCTCGATTCCCTGGAGTTTTATCAGGTCTTCCTGGAGCGCCACCCGGACCGGGAGAAGCTGCTCGGCGAGCTGCGGGCGCGGCTCGCCGAGGTCGCCGATTTCGAGGGCAGCCTCCCGCAAGGCGCGGTGATGCAGGGCGCGGGGCTACGTATCGAGAAGAGCCGGCGTTCGGGCGCGACGGGCAAGAGCCTGCTCGTTTCGTTGCCAGACGCGGGCGGCAACACGGGGACCTTGGAGATCGACCTCGGCGTGCTCGCGCGGCCCGAGCTTCGTTTCGCGCTCGGCGGCCGATCGAGCCCCGGCCTGCGCGTGGAGCTCGTCGTCGACGGCGCGGCCCTGCGGACGGCGCGGCCGCGCGTCGACCGGAAGCTCGTGCCCGAGGCCTGGCAGATTCAGGATTTGCAGGGCCGCCGCGCCACGCTCCGGATCATCGACGAGGACAAGGCGCCGGGGATGGGCCTTTACGTGGACGGGATTCACTGGTCCGGCGGCACGAAGGACGACGTGCGCGCGCGGCTCCGGGCGGGCACGTCGGCGAATGCAGTCGACCTCTTCCGCGCAGCCCGCACGGAGCTGCCCGATTCGGATCCCGACGTGATCGCGTTCGCGGCGCGGTTCACGGTGCATTACAGCTTCGACGATGCCTATCCCGTGGGGAGCGAAGTCACGGGCACGGCGTTCGGGAAGGTGCCGACGACGGGCCCGACGGGCAACCAGCAAGAGGTCACGGGGTTCCTCGGCCGCGCATTCGTGAACGGGTATCACGGCGGAGACGCAGCGAAGGGCAAGCTCGTGCTGCCGATGATGCCCCTCGACGGCCAGCCAGTGCACGTCCTCGTGGCCGGCGGCAAGGATTGCCAGAAGACGTTCGTGGGCCTGGAGGTCGACGGGCGCGTCGTGGCGCGCGCCTGCGGCAAGAACGACGAGATCCTCCGGCCCACCGAGCTGTCGACGAGCGCCTACGCGGGCAAGCAGGGGCGCGTCGTGATCGTCGACGAATCCGCAGGGAACTGGGCCCACGTGCTCGCGGACGACGTGCTCGTGCTCAATGCGGAGAAGCTGAAGACGAATTAGGCCGTGCTCGGTCGAGGGGACCCGCTCGCGCACGCGCACGGACGGAGAGCCCAGGAGGGCAATCATTCATCGATTGGGGAGGACGAGAGATTGAGCTCCACGTAAACTGACGTGGTTCACCACGAGGAGGCTCTCCCATGGCGATGTTCGGCGGTCGGCAGCGCGCTCCCCAGCCGTTGGGTCCCATCTCGAAGCCCACACCAAAGAAGTCCGCTTCGGCCACGAAGACGACTCCGTGGGCTGCCCATGGATCCTCATGGTCGCGACTCAAATCCAGCGGCTCGGATCACAGGGAGCAGGTTGACCCGTTGCTTGCGCCGTGGCGACGGTCACTCCTCGATGTGCCGCTCTCCCCACCCGTCGAGGCGACACGCGCACTGCCGTCCGCTGCGCGCAGCGCCTCCCGCTCGTCATCGTCCGAGGAGCAGGCCGCAGACGCCGCGGCCCGCTCGATTGTGATGGGCGCTCGTCCAGAGCTCGCAGCGGCGCCGAAAGGGAGCGAGCCTGGCGGTGAGGTCGAGAAGGCTCCGCCGTCCCCGCAGACGACCCAGGGCTCCGCGGATATCCTCGACCGTATCTCCACGCGCGGCGCCGCCCTGCCCGCCTACGCGCGGCAGTACATGGAGCAACGCTTCGGCCACGACTTCTCGCGCGTGCGCGTGGTGGCCGATCGAGGCGCGGATCAGATCGCTGGCGGCCTCGGGGCGCGCGCCTTCACGCTCGGCGAAAACATCGTCTTCGCGAGGGACGAATTCAGGCCCGATACCGAAGGGGGCCGCCTCCTGCTCGCCCACGAGCTCGCACATGTCGTTCAGCAACGCGAATCCGGCAGGGCGCACGTCGCGCTACAGCCTGCGCAGAAGAAGCTCTCGCTCCTGGATCAGGTGCGGGACCTCAGGGGAAAGCTGTATACCGCGGGCTCGGAAAAAGAACGCAAGCCCCACGTGGTGACGGCCATGCAGCTCGCCGATAACCTGATTGCCGTGCTCACCGCCGCCAAAGGACAAAAACCACCCAACGGCGCGTTGATCGACGAGACGCGTGAACTTTTGATCGAGCTCGTGCGCGGGCTGGCGAACAACGGGGAGCCGAAGGCAGCGTGGAAGATCGCTGTCAAGAGCGAGGATCGCATCGTCGAGAACGCGATCTTCATTGCACTTCGAAACAGCTCCGACGGTGTCGCTGGGCAACAGAGCACGTTCGAGAGGGTGGCGCCGGTCGTCGGCCAGAAGATCACCCCGAATCCAGATCCGAGGCGATGGCTGGACACCCACACGCCTGCGATAGGAAAGACCTTGCAGGCGCTGGACAAAAGAGGTTTGGAGGGCGACGAGTCTTCAACGAAGGACTCCTCTACTGGATTCGAGGGCAAGGAACACGAGATCGCCCTGGAGATGACGCAGGAACTCCTGGAGCAATATTTCACGTATGCGCACGAGGACGTCAGACCCAATCCGCTGGGTAAGGTCGGGCACCTCAACGTCGACGAAAAAAAGCAGAAGCTCGAAGCCGACTGCGACATCTACGCTACCTATGGCGCGCGCCTCCTCCGCGAACAGGGCTGGGAGACCGCCGGTTATCTCGCCATCGTGCCGGGCGAGACGAAGCATGACAATCCGAACGAGTTGCGCGAGGCCCATATGGCAGCCTTGATGCGCAAGAAGAACGCCGACGGAGGTTGGCACTATGTCGGCATCAGCAATGCCGTGGTCCGCGACCTCTCGATTTTCAGCTCGGACGAGAACGTACGGCCGTTCTTCCTGCGACTTGCGCTCACTGCCTACGACCCGAAACATCCCCTCACAAAGTTCAAGGCTTATTACCTACCCCCTGGGCCGGGCGGAGCGTTGGACATGAAGCTGCTCGATCCCCAGGCCAACGGGCTGAAACATTTCGAGGATCGGTCGCCATGACGCCGAAAGGCCGGCCTATGTCTCACCCCCGCGCCCTCTGCATCCTCGGGACATGCGTCCTCGTCGCCCTTGCGTCGGGGGTCGCCCGCGCCAATGTGGCCCCTCCCGGCCTGGTCCTGGTGAAACACTCGATCCACGTCGACGTCGAGGGCGCGCTGCCTCCCGGCAAGGTCCTCCTCATGACGGGTACCTTCAAGGGCGCTGCCGTCATCGACACGGGCACCCTCGTTCCATTCATCATCGGAAGATACGAGTCCGTCCGTCTCTACCTCATCGATTCGGGCGACTTGCCCAAGGTGGAAGCGATTCGGGAGAACTGGGTGCCTGGGACATCGGCCTACGAGGCGCGGGATGCCATCACGGACCGCGGTATGCCCTGCTCCGATTTTCTCGAGATTCAGCGGAGGGACACGCCGACGTCGCCGGTGAAGGAGGTCCGCCTCTTCTACACGATCAAAGCCGACGGCAAATCGTGCGCGAGCAAGCACGTCCGCACGGATCGGCTCTCGGAGCTCGGAGCCGTCATCGATTCCGAACCCGGTTCGAGGCAGTGGCCCGCGGTCGACGCCCAGCCTTCGGCTCCCTCTGCGGATTCGTCTGCGCCGCCGCCATCGAGCAGCCCGCCCGTGGCCTCGGCCGTGGCGCCGAACCCAGGCAGCTTGCCGGAGGGGACGTCCGCATGTGGAACCTGCGCCGTCGGAGCGCACGCAGACGGCCGGTACGCCGCCTTGCTCGTCCTGCTCGGCGCCCTCGTGTGGACCGGCAGGCGAGCGCTCGCGCGAGGCGATCGAACTTGACGTGCCGGGGACCTTGACGAGGGGTCCGTGTCGCCCAGTTGCTCCGCCCGGCGCGGCGGCTTGTGCTGAGACCTAAGGCCCAGGGGGCACCGGCATCGCCGGCAGGTGCGCCTTGCGGCGGAAGATGTCCATCCCCCGGAAGCCTGACCATTCCCGGCGCTCGACGAGCAGGTCGTAGGAGCGTGAGATGTCCGGGGGCAGGCTCTTCGGGTCGTAGCAGGTGTCTTCCACGACCACGAATTCGGCCATCGGCAGGAAGGCCGCGGCCACGTCCTTGTTGTTCGCTGCGCGCAGGGGCTTGCCGAAGCGACGGTTGTCCGGGCCGTAGGGCAACGTGCGCAGGTCCGAGAGCTTGTACAGGCCGTTTGGGGGCGCCTTTGCCGAGCAGCTCAGGACGGCCACTGTGTCGCGGAACGGCACGTCGATCGGCTTGTCGGGCACGCCGCCGAGCACGCCCTCGTTCACGGATTTTCGGTCCGTCAGATACCGGACGAAATCCCAGAACAGGATGTCGGCCGCGATCGAGTTCATCCCGTCGGCCTTCTTGTCGGGCGCCACGAAGACGTGGGTGGCGCCGAGGTCCTTCACCATCTGGCGCACGCCTTCCGGCGTCTTCGCCGCGCCGTATTCGATCCCGTACTGGAAGAGGTACATGTCCAGGATCGTCTCGCGGTTCGTCCCGAGCTGGAAATGGTGGCTCAGGAAGATGTGCACGAGCAGGCGCGAGCCCTTCGGCGTGGCGTTTCCGACGTCCTGCCAGCCGTCCTGGATGTCGAATCGATCGTCGTATTTCTTCTCGAAGCCGGCGCTCAAAAGGTCGATCGCCGATTTTAGCGGCGTCTTCACGAAGCCGTGCGTCTGGATGAAGTAGACGTCGCCGCCCCAGATGAGTTGCAGGCCGACGAGCATGCCGAGGGCGCCGCGTGCGGCCACGCCGAACGAGCGCCACAGGGAGAGCGCGATCGCCACCGTGACCGCTGCCATGAGCGGCATCAGGCCCTGGAGATAGCGATCCTGGTGGTGGATCGAATACCAGCCGAAGATCCCCAGGTGGATCCAGAAGACGAGGATCCAGAGCCGCTTCGTGTTCTTCAGGAAGGGCAGGCACGCGAGCAGCAGCGTGAAGAGCGAGCCGATGACGGGGACGGTGCGGTGGAACTTGGGCCAGTCGTTCGGGCTGAAGGACCAGGTGAAGAGGGCCTGGAGCGTCTCGCGCAGGCCCTTCAGGTCCCGCGTCGGCTTCCAGAGCAGGCCCTCGGCATACCCGTACTTGAATCGATAAAGCGCCTGGTCCGTGAGCGGGTGCGCGTGCAGGTATTTGCTGAAGACCGGGTAGACCGGGTCCCCATAAAAGAGGAAGTTCTTCAGCCAGAGGGGCGAGGTCGCGACGAGGCCCGCCGCGGCGAGGAGCAGCGGCGAGAGCAGGGCCCGGCGGCGCAGCTCCGGCGTGGCTTTCCCGCGGAGGCTCTGGACGAGCACGACGACGATTTTGCCGCCGACGAGCAGGAGCGGCGCCACGCCGAGCATCATGACGATCGTCTCTTTCGTGATCCCCGCGCCGCCGATGAAGAGGCCGAGGAGCACGACGAAGCGCGGATCGAAGTCACGAAGGACGCGGAAGAGGCAGAGCGCGATCGGGATCGCGTACATCGCGCCGGCGTGATCGGCGCCGCCGCTGAGCGAGCTGTCGTAGAGGAAGACGCCCGGGAAGACGAAGCGCGCGGCCCAGACCCAGCGTGGATCGGCCTTCGGCACGAGCCGGCGAACGAGCGCCGGGATGCCGAGGACCGTCGTCACCACGAAGATCAGGAATTCGAGGTGCGCCGAGAGGACCATCTTGTCGAAGAGGCGGCCCGGCGCGAGGAAGGCCCACGCGTAGAGGTACGAGGTGAAATGGGGGCGGGCGGAGAAGACCCAGCCTTCAGCGGCGGGATACAGGCCGCCGTGCGCGACCCAGTTCTCCGCGATCGCCATGTGCTTCCACCGCGCGTCGAACTGGATGTTGTGCGGCGTGAGCACGAGGAAATAGACCATCCCGAGCCCGAGCACGCCGAAGACCGTGGCGAGCGTGCTCCAGCCGAGCGCGGGGCGCGTGCGGGCCGTGCGGGCGAGGACGCGGCGCACGTGCGCGACGTGGCGGCGGAGCGGCAAGGCCACGGCGGCGAGGAGCACGAGGGGCACGGCGTAGAAGGCGGGCTTGCGATAGCCCTGCGCCGCCCCGACGAGGCACATCGTGGTCTCGAATCCGAAAATGCCGAGCACGAACGAAAAGACGGCGTGTTCGAGGAGCGGCAGGCGGAGGCGGAAGACACGCTCGACGAGGACGTGGCCGATCCCGTAACTCGCGGTGCCGACGACCAAGGCGCCGAGCCAGTAACCGGCGTAACGCCAGAACAGCCACTTCGGAATGGGATAATGCCGGTGGACGACCCACCCGAAGAGGGCGATCCCGGCCACGAGCATCGTCGTGGCGAGGGCCCCGCGGAGGTGGGTACGCACGACGTCGAGCGCGCGTGATCCAGCGGACGGTACAGTTGGGGCCGACTCCGACTCCATCGCCCGGGGCGGAGTACTCCCCGGCCCCCCGTGAGTCAAGCCTCACGTGGGCCGGGTGAGGTGGAGATCAAGGGCGGGGGCAGGAGCCCTCGAAGACCGAGGGTCGAAATCGTCCCATTGCACGAACTCGTCAAGCCTGAAACGTCGCAGTTCAGCGCTTCCGCGACCAGATTTCGAGCTTCTTCCAGGCGCCGTGGCTCCTGCGCTCGACGAGCAGCTCGAAGCCCTGGAGCAGCGCGGTGGGCTTCTGTTCGTAACATTGTTTTTCGAGGATCACGTATTCGGCGGCCGGAATCAGCCGCTCCGCGGCCTCCTTCGTGGCGGCCTCGGCCTCGGGCGCCGGGAAGTCGAGCGCCTTCGGGCCATACGGCAAGATGTGCAGGTCGTTCACGTGATACAGCCCGCGCGGCGGCGCGTCCTTCGTGCAGCCGAGGAGGAGGGCCGCGTCGTGGAAGGGGGCCGTGATCGGGGTGTCCGTCACGCGGCCGAGGACGCCGCCCTCGATCACGCGGCGCTCGGCGAGCCCGCTCTGCGCGAATTCCCAGAACAGGATGTCGGCCGCGATCGAGTTCGAGCCGTCGCTCTCTTTTTCGGGCGCGACGAACGCGTGCGTGACGCCGAGCTCGCGGAGGCGCTTGCGTACGCCCTCGGGGGAGCCGGCGCGGCCGTATTCGATGCCGAATTGCCAGAGGTAATTGTCGAGCACCGTGCGATGGCCCGTGCCGAGGTGGCCATGGTGCACGTGCATGAGGTGGAGGAGCAGGCGGGATCCCGGCGGGACCTCGGCGCCGATCGTCTGGAAGCGCGCCTGGACGGCGAAACGCTCCGTGTATTTTTGATCGAACCCGCCGCTCACGAGGTCGATCACCTGCTTCGGCGGTGATTTCGCGTGGACGTGCGTCTGGATGAAATACACGTCGCCGCCCCAGACGACCTGCAATCCCACGAGCCCGAAGAGCGCGGCCCGCGTGGGACGGCCGAACGAGCGATACAGCGAGAGCAAGAGCACCGCCGTGACGGCCGTCATCAGCGGGAGTTGTCCCTGGAGGTAACGGTCCTGGTGGTGGACGGAGTACCACGCGAAGATCGCCACGTGGATCCACGCGACGAGGAACCACACGCGCCTGTCCACGCGCACGAGGAGCAAGGCCGGCAGGAGGAGCGTGAAGAGCGAGCCGAAGACGGGGACGTCGCCGTGGAATTTCCCCCAGTCGTTCGGGAGAAACGAGAAGAGCCAGAGCGAGCTCGCCGTCTCGGCGAGGCCCGCGAGGTCCCGCGTCGGCGCCCACATCTTCCCTTCGAGATACCCGTACTGGAATCGATACGCGGCGTCCTCGGAGAAGGGGTGCAGGTTCAGGAAGCGATGCGAGAGGGGATAAACAGGGTCGCCATAAAAGACGAAGTTCTTCAGCCAGAGCGGCGAGGTGGCGACGAGGGCGGCGAGGCCAAAGACGAGCGGGCCGAGGAGGGCGCGGCGATTGCTCCGGGCCGCGCGGATCGACTGGACGAGGAGGGCGAGCGCCGGGAAGGGGACCAGCATGATCGCCACGGTCTCCTTCGTGAGCGCCGCGCCGGCCGCGAGGACGCCGAGCAGCGCGGCGCGGCGCGGATCGAAATCGCGGAGGACGCGGAACGTGCAGAGCGCGATCGGGACCGCAACCATGGCCCCGAGGTGATCGGCCCCGCCGCTGACGGAGCTGTCGTAGAGCAGGACGCCCGGGAAGAGGAAACGGACGGCCCAGATCCAGCGAGGATCGGCGCCCCGGACGAGGCGCCTCACGAGCGCGGGGATGCCGACGACGGTGGTGAACAGAAAGGCCGCGAATTCGAGGTGGGCCGCGAGGACCATCCGGTCGAAGAGGCGGGCTTTGGGCAAGAGAAAGGCCCAGGTGTAGAGATACGAGCTGAAATGCGGGCGCGCCGAGAAGACCCAGCCCTCGGCCGAAGGGTGGATGCCGCCGTGGAGCACGTAATCCTCGGCGATCGCCATGTGCTTCCACCGCGCGTCGAACTGGACGTTTTGCGGGGTGAGGACGTTGACATACAAGAGCCCGAGCCCGAGGCAGCCGAACGCGAGCGCGAGGATCGCCCCTGTTCCAAGGCGCGGCGCGCGCCGCGAGGCCCGCGAAAGGACACGGCGCACGTGCGCGAGGTGGCGCGCGAGGGGGACGGAGACGGCGGCGAGCAGGCCGAGCGGGAGGGCGAAAAAGGTGGGCGCTCGATAGAGCTGGAAGATCCCGGCGAGGAAGACGAGGATTTCGTAGCCGAAGACGCCGACGGCGAAGGCCGTGATCGCGTGTTCGAGGAGCGGGAGCCGGAGGCCGAGGGCGCGCCGGACGAGGACGTGGCCGAGGCCGTAGGCGCCGGCGAGGACGACGAGCACGCCGAGCCACATGCCGGCGTAATGCCAGACGAGCCATTGCTGGATCGGGTAATGCGCGTGGACGACCTTGCCGAAGTAGGCCATCCCGGCGAGGAGGACGAGGGCTACGGCGGCGCTGCCGAGGCGCCCCCCCGCGCGGCCCTGGATCCGAGCCTCTCCCGATTCCATGGAGGGCGAGGGCGTAGCTGCCTCGGGAGACGGCGTCAAGCGGGGCTCACCGTCGATAGGGGGTCACGTAGCCTTCGCGGCGCAAGGTGTGCGTGGCGAGGAAACGGCGCAGGAGCGAGAGCGGGGGGAGGAGGCGCGTGGGGTCGTCCGCGAGGCTCCGCATCTCGCCCGGATCGGAGGCGAGATCATAAAGTTCCAGGGTGCGGCTGCGATCGTCGACCGTGACCTTGGTCCCGTCGCGCAGGACGAGGGCGCGCTTCATGCGGGTCTCGGCGAGGATCGGGCGCGTGAGCGTGGGGCTCTCGCCGCGCAGGAACGGCACGAGGCTCTGGCCGAGGAAGGTGCCGGGCGTCTCGACGCCGAAGAGGTCGAGCATCGTCGGGCCGAGGTCGACGAGCGTGACGGGCTCGTCGACGACGCGCGGCGTGAGGCCTTTGGCCTGGACGAGGAGGGGGACCCGCAAGAGCTCGTCGTAGAGGGAGTTCGCGTGGCGGTACTGGCCATGCTCGCCGAAGGCCTCGCCGTGGTCGCTCGTGATCACGAAGGCGGCGCGGTCCGCGAGCGGAGAGGCCGCGATCATGCGGACGACGCGGCCGATTTCGGCGTCGACGAGGGCGAGCTCGCCGAGGTACCGATCGAGCTCGGGGCCGCTTCCGCCGGCGAGGTCGTAGGGGGCGTGGGCGTCGAGGAAATGGATGTACAGGAACAAGGGCTCGCCGCGCGTGGCCGCGAGGCGGCGGAGGGCCGCGTCGACGAGGTGCTTTCCGAGGGTGAAATGGTTGCCGACGGGGCGGACGAAGGTCTCTTCGGAAAACCCCCGCACGATGCCATACCGATTCACGAGCCAGGGGGCGCCGGCGAAGGTGACGGTGGTGACGCCACGGGCGCGGAGGAGCTCGGGGAAACGCGGGGTGGGGTCGTTCTCGGGCCAGAGGCCGTGGACGTCGCCGGTCGAAGGGGTCCAGTATTGCTGTGAGAAGTAGGTGCCGGCGAAGAGCGCCGAGAGGCTGTAGACGGTCTGCGCGCCGGGGGAGCGCCCATTGCGGAAATACACGCCCTGCCGGCGGAGGGAGGCGAGGGTGGGGAGTTTTTCGTCGTACTTGCCGGACGCGAGGAGGTCGTTTCGGAGGCAATCGATGCTGAAGAGGAAAACGACGGGGCTTGCAGGCAGCACCGAGGGCGCGCTGGGCGGTACGGGCGGCGCGTCCTTGCGGTCGGCGAACCACGGGGCCATTTCGGGGGGCACGGGGGCGTCGTCGACGATCGCGTCCTCGTGGAGGGGCCCGAGGAAAGGCGGGAGCAGGGATCCGGTCGGGCTTTGCAGGGCCAAGGCGACGGTGGGGCGCGGGGCGATGACGAGCGAGGCGGCCGCGGCGAGCGAGGCGATGGCGAGGAAGGGGGCGCGGAGAGGGCGCAGGCGGGCGACGAACGGGGCGAGGCGCGCGGGCAAGGCGGCGCCGGCGAGGGCGGCGGCGAAGAGGGCCGCGGCGGCGAAAGCGACGAAGAGGCGCGCGCCGGCATAATCGCCCTGGAGGAGGACGGGGTTCGCCGAGAGGAGCGCGGCGGCGGCGGCGAGGGCGACCCAGCGGAGATAGGGGCGCGCGGCGAGGCGGCCGAGCAGGACGGCGAGCGGGACGGTGAGCGCGAGGAGGCCGACGGCGAGGATGAGCAGCGCCGTCTCGACCCAGGCCGCATGGCCCGAGGCGTGGCGCTCGGCGGCCGTCGCGAGGTCCGAGGGCAAGACGAGGGCGCCGAGGGCGAGGGAGAGCACGACGAACACGGCGGCGGACGTGCGGCGGCGCGTGTGGCCAAAACGAACGTACAGGCCCACGAGGCCGGCCCCGGCGAGGCCGAGGGCGAGGAAATGGCCCGTGTCGAAGGCGTGATGCAGGACGCGCGTGAGGAGGCGCGGCGGCAAGCGGAAGGACCGCGTGATGGTGATCGCATTCGTGATGGCCGCGGTGATCCAGGCGAGGAGGATCGCGTCGGGGCCGGAGACGGAAGCCCCGGGGGGCTGGTTTTCGTTCACGTTCGGGCTCTACATCCGCCAGAGCGCGCCGAGATTGATTTCGATGGCTTCGAAGGGCTCGAGCCGTTCACGCACGTCGCCCTCGTACACGTCGACCAGCAAATACCCTTCACCGGTGAGCCGATACACTTCGACCGCCCGCGCACCAGGATCCACGAACCAGAGGTGCCCGACGCGCTCGCGTTGGTAAATTCGCCTTTTCTTCCCGCGGTCCGTGGACAGGTTGTCCGGTGAGAGGACCTCGCATACCCAGTCGGGCGTGATCGTGCACGCCGCGACGTCGGGCATCTCGGGCACACGCTCCCGTCGCCAGCCAGCCAGGTCCGGCACGAGCTTGTCCGGTCGCGGACCGAGGTGCAGTTCGGGTTCGAACACGATGAACCATCCCCCCGGAGGCTCATCCTCGGGCGGATCGAAGGCACGCAGCGAACGCGTGAGTACGGACGACGCACGTGAATGTCGCATTCGCGGTCGCGGCTGCACGTGGAGCTCGCCGTCGATGATCTCGGCGATCTGTCCCTCCGGCACCGCTTCGAACGCCGCCTCGACCTCGGGCGCGTTCCGTTCGTCATCCTCCAGCTTGCGCGCCGGCAAGGCGTTCATGGCTTGATCTTACCACATCCGGAGCCAAGGGGGAGCGCCCCGTTCACGCCGTCGAGCGCCTCGGCTTCTCGGGTTCGTCTCCGAACGGCGGCGGCGCCAGATACCACCCGACAAACCCCATCGCCGCCACGCCCACGTAGATCACCAGGAACACCACGAGGCCGTAGATCAAGCCCGCGTCCGCGGTGTGGCCGAGCGCCGGGAAGACCTCTGAAAAGAAGAGCTCGCGCACGCCGAGGCCCGAGACCGAGATCGGCAGGAGGCCGAGCAAGCTCGCGACCGCGAGCAGGCCGACGACGTCGTAGAAGGCCAGGTCGAAGTGCAGCGATTGCGCGATCAGATAGCCCTGGAGGTAATTCACGCCGAACGCGAGGAGCGTGAGCACGACCGCGGACGCGAGGTGCCGCGGGCGCTGGGCGCGCAGGGCCAAAAGAAAACGATCAAATCCCTCGCCCGTGGGGTGGCCGGGCATTTTCTTGTAAAGCGCCCGCATCGCCGTTTGCGCGAACGAGGGCACGAAGAGGACGAGCGGGCCGAGCGTCGTGAGCAGCACGCCCGCCCACGTGAAGAGCGCGAGATCCCCGACGACGACCGAGCTCCATCGCGCCACGCCCACCGCCACGAACGCGACGAGCACGTAGAGGTCGCAGAGCCGGTCGACCACGACGACCGCGATCCCTTCGGAATAAGGCATGCCGAGGTCGTGGCGGAAGTATTGCGCGCGAAGGACGTCGCCCACACGGCCCGGCGTGAACATGCCGACGAAGACCGACGAGAGGAAGCCGAGCCAGGCGCGCTTGCGCGGGTAGTCGTAGCCGCGCGCCGAGAGGAGGACGTCGGAGCGGATGATCTTGAGCCAGTAGCTCGCCGCGTTCAGCGCAAATGCGAGCGCGAGCGGCAGGAGCGAGGCCCCTGCGAGCGCATCCCACGCCGCGCGCGTGTCGCGCATGCGCAGGAGCACGACCACGAGCAGGACCGGGCCCACGAGGCGGACGGCGAGCCGCACGAGCGAGCGCGGCGCGGCTTGTTTCGTGGGCTCGTTCGGGGAGGGGTCGCTCACGGGCGCCTCGGTCTCTCGCACGAAGCGGCGCCTGTCAAGCCTACCGGAGCGAGTCCGTGATCACCTTGAAGCGGCGCTCCGCCATGATCGCGTCGTCGTCCGAGCGCTGGATCAGCACGGAGATGATGAGCTTGTTCTTGCGCAGGACGTAGATCTCGGTCTGCATCGACTCCTTCGCGAGCGTGAACTCGAGCCGCGTCCCCTCGGCGTTTTCGCCCCGCAGGCGCCTGTGCACGGTGCTGCCGCTGCCCGGGTGAAACTGGCCGCCGCGCGAGCGCATCTCCTTCTCGATCCCATCCACGAGCGACTGGCGCAGCGTCGCGGGATCGACGTCCACCGTATAGATCTGGATCATCAGGAACGTCGAATCGGCCGCCTCGACGGTGATGCTCGAAACGCCCGTGGATCGCTCCTCCTCCAGGGTCATTTCTTTCGGATACCGGAAGGAGACCCCGTTCCCCTCGTAATGCAAGACCTGCTTCGAGCGGATCGTGGCCTCGATGCGCTCGCCGCCGATCTGCACCTCGAAAGGTTTGCCGTCGGCCACGGAGTAGACCTTGCCCCCGATCAAAAGCTCGAACTGGTCGCCAGGGCTCGCGACGTCGGGCCCGATCGGCTCGCCGCTCGGCTCGATCGCCGCGACGGCGACCGTGGGCGACGCGCCGGCCGGGCTCTCCGCAGGCTTGGCTGGCGCGCAGGCGGCGACGAAGAGGCCCAGGAAGGTGAGAATGGCAGGACGCGCGTGGGCCCACATCGGTCCCTACTGACCTTTTTTCCGCGCGTGCGTCAAGCATCGAGTACGCTCGCGCGCGTTCATGCGCGAGGCCGAAGCGAGGCGATTCATCGAGGAGAACACGGCGCCGTGCGCGCCGCCGCTGCTGCCCGAGATCCGGCTCCGGCTCGCGACGGAGGTGACGCCGCTCTGGCGCGCCACGGAAGCGTTTCTCCGGATGCACGGGATCGAGCCGCCCTTCTGGGCATTCGCCTGGTCCGGCGGGCAAGCGATCGCGCGGCTCGTGCTCGATCGGCCGGAGCTCGTGCGCGGCAAGGTGGTGCTCGATCTCGCGTCGGGCTCGGGGCTTTGCGCGATCGCAGCGGCGCGCGCGGGGGCGCGGCGGGTGGTCGCGGTGGACACGGATCCGCTGGCCGCCGTGGCGATCACGAGGAACGCGGAGGACGGGGGCGTCTCCGTGGAGGCGCACGTCGAGGACATGCTGGGGGGGGCGGGTTTGCCCGCCTGGGCCGAGGGGGCGGAGGTGGTGCTGGCGGGGGACGTTTGTTACGACGCGGCGATGACACGCGTGGTGTTCCCGTGGCTCCGCGCGCGTGCGGCGGAAGGGCGGACGGTGCTGCTCGGGGATCCGGGGCGCGCGTATCTGCCGAACGAGGGGATCGAGGAGATCACGCGCTACCGGGTGCCGGTGATCGACGATGTGGAGGGGACGGCGGAGAAATGGGGCGTCGTGTACCGCGTGGCGCTTGCGGGGGGTGGGGCGTCCGTGGCTTGATGCGGCGTCGACGGAGAGTGGATGGTGCAGCTCGACAAACAGGCACTCCTGAAGGAGCTTCGTACGCGGCTCGGGGATGAGCTCGCCACGATGGCGCGGATCGCGTCGGAGGCGGCCGCGGCCGCGTCCCACGAAGAGAACAAGCCCGAAAACGACAAGGACATGCGCTCGACCGAGGCGTCCTACATCGCGCGGGGCCAGGCCGAGCGAGCGCGGGAGCTCGAACGGTCGCTCGCGCTCTTGGGTGCGATCTATGTGCGCGCGTTTGCGCCGGGGGACGGGATCGCGGCGACGGCGCTCGTGACGCTGGTGCACCGGGGAGCGAAGCTCGTCTGCTTCGTGCTGCCCGCGGCGGGCGGGCAACGCGTGAAGGTGGGCGGGACCGAGGTGCAGGTGGTGACGCCGACGAGCCCGCTCGGCGCGGCATTGATGGGTTTGTCGGAAGGGGACGAAGCAGAGGTGCCGACGCCGCAGGGGACGAAGGTCTACGAGGTGGAGAGCGTCGCTTAGGGGCGGGGAGGCGTCTCTTGCGGCACGGGCTGGTACGATTGTCCGTCGAAGTGGAGATCGACGACGATCGCATCCATTTCGCCCGCTCGTGAGATGTGCCGGATCAGGCGATAGCCGTTCGCCGTCTCGGTGTCGGTGACCTGCAGCTCGAAGGCGTATTCGGGACCCCATACGGGGAGGTATTCCCCGTTGCCGCAGCCGAGGTAGACGCCGCACATGCATTCATGCGTGCTGCCACAGGTATCGTTGTAGTAGATGATGAGGTCGGGAAAGCGGTCGCCGTTCAGCGAGCCCGCGAAATGGATCGACTTGTGCCCGAAGCCGGAATCCGGGGTGAGCGTGGTGTCGTTCTCCGTCTCGGGCACGCGCTCGATCCGCACGAGCTCGGCGACACGCGTGCACGGCTCAGGATCCCGAAGCGGCTCGGCGACGAGCGCCCCGCTGGAGGAATGCGAGGCGCGCGCCGTCGCGACGTGGACGGCCGGCATCTCCCGGGGCGGCGCTCCGCCACAAGCGACGAGGGCGAGCGCGAGGAGAAGGGAGGGACGCATGGGTAGGTGTTACTCCGCGGCGCCCTTCTTTTCGAGGTGGTCGCCGTACAGCTCGCGGAGCTTCGTCTTCAGGAACTTGCCGGTCGAGGTGCGCGGGATCTGCGCCATGAAGACGTAATCGTCCGGGAGCCAGAATTTCGCGAATTTCGCCTCGATGTGGGCATTGAGCTCCTCCTTCGTGGCGGTCTTGCCCTCCTTGAGCACGATCGCCGCGAGCGGGCGCTCGGTCCATTTCGCGTGCCGCGCCGCGAAGACGGCCGCTTCGAGCACGGCCGGGTGGCTCATGAGCGCGTTCTCCAGCGCGACCGAGCTGATCCACTCGCCGCCCGATTTGATGACGTCCTTTGATCGATCGGTGATGCGGAGATAGCCCTCGCGGTCGATCGTGACGACGTCGCCCGTCTTGAACCAGCCATCCGTGGTGAACCGATCAGGGCCCTCGCCGCCGAAATACGAGGAGGCGACCCAGGGCCCGCGCACCTCGAGCTCGCCCATGGTCTCGCCGTCCCACGGGAGGATCGTGCCGTCCTCGGCGACGTGCCGCTGCTCGACGAACGGCACGGCATACCCCTGCGATGCTTTACACCCGAGCTTGGCGGCATCGTCGAGATGGGACATCCCATGTTTGACGCGCGCGAGCGTGCCGATGGGGTTCGTCTCGGTCATTCCCCAGGCGTGGGTGACGTCGATGCCGTGCCGCGACTTGAATCCCTCGATCAGGGCCGGCGGCGCGGCCGAGCCGCCGATGACCGTGGAGCGAATCGCGGAGAGGTCCCACTTGCCGGGGTGTTGATCGAGGAGCTGGAGGATGCCGAGCCATATCGTGGGCACGCCGGCGGCGATCGTGACCTTTTCGGCGGCCATGAGGTCGAGCAGGCTGGGCGGGTCGAGGTGCGGGCCCGGGAAGACGATCTTGGAGCCGGCCATGATGGCGGCATACGGGAGGCCCCAGGCGGCGGCGTGGAACATGGGGACGACGGGCAGGACGGTGTCGGCCTCGCGGACGCCGAGGGTATCGGCGTTGCACACGATGAGCGTGTGCAGGACGGTGGAGCGATGGCTGTAGACGACGCCCTTGGGGTTTCCCGTGGTGCCCGAGGTGTAACAGATCATCGCGGCGCTGCGCTCGTCGAGCGAGGGCCAGGGGTATTCGTCCTTTTCGGGGGCGATGAGCTCCTCGTAATCGATCTCGGCGCTCGTCGGTTCGCCCTGCGCGGGGCAGTCGGGCACGACGATGACGTGGCGGACCGAGCGGACCTGGTCGGCGAACTTGCGCCAGAGCGGCAGGAGGGAGCGGTCGACGACGACGACCTTGTCCTCGGCGTGGTTGGCGATGTAGCCAAGCTCGTTCGGGTGGAGGCGGAGGTTCAAGGTGTGGACGACGGCGCCCATGGCCGGCGCGCCGAGGTAGACCTCGAGGTGGCGCTGATGATTCCACGAGAGCGTGGCGACCCGATCCCCCGGCCGAACCCCGAGGCGCGCGAGGGCGTTCGCGAGTTTGGCGGTGCGGCGGTAGAAGTCGCCGTACGTGCCGCGGACGAGGGTCTTGTCCGGGAGGCGCGAGACGATCTCGTTGCGACCGAAGAAGGTGCGCGCGCGTTCGAGGAAATGCGTGAGGGTGAGGGGAAAGTCCATCATGCGTCCGGCAAGCATCGGTCGCCTCCTCTCGAGGATGGGGAGCGGGCGGGGGGGATGGTAGCCGGGGTGTGCGCGGAAATGGAAGCTTCCCTGCACGCGTGGGGCGCAGTACCGTGGGGAGCAGGAGCAGCATCATGTGGAGCCTTGTCGTTCGTCTCTCCTTCGTCGCCCTGTCGTTTGCCATGGGCGGATGCTCGGATGATTTTGACGACCTGCCGCCGTGCCAGAAGAAGGCGATTGCTTGCAAGAACAATTGCTTCAAGTCCGGGGCTGGCTCCGCATGCGTGGGTTGCTGCGACGAAGCGCGAGATGCCTGCATGAAGGGCGAGAACCACAGCTTCTTCTGGTGTCCCAATAAGGAATAGCAGCGGCATGCAACCCCCCAACGTTCGAGGTCTGGAGGTCTTCATGAAGAAGGTGTCGCTCGCGCTTGTGGTCCTGGCCGCCCTCGGAAGTTCGCGCCCGGGCTGCGGCCCGTACAAGCCGGAGCGCGACCGAGACGAGGAGACGAAGCCGCACAAGATTCCTGAAACATGTATTAAACTGGATATGGATTGCTCTTATAGCTGCTTCCGACGGGAGGCGAGTTACAGTTGTGCCGTCTGCTGCAATGACAATAGCATCCTCTGCGGCAACAACGAGAAGTATGACTTCGCCTCGTGTGAGCGCATCGATCCCGCCCCAGCGCCCGCGCCCGACGCCGGTCCTAGCGATGCCGGCCCCAGCTCCACGCCCGGGAAGGGGCTACGGCCCTGATGAGGTGCTCCGGCCGTCCGCGTCAGCGTTCGTCTTGAACGTCCGTCGCGTACGTGTGTAGGTTCAAGTGGCGGTGACGGTCTCGTCAGCCGGGCGCTCTCCGGAGGACCGCAGCCGCGATGGCTTCGAGGTGCGTGACGAATTCCTCCTGGATAGGCGACAAGCCGAAGCCAAAGTTCCCCTGGCTCGTGCGGAAGTGCGAGAACCAGGGGCGGTCGTCAAGGCGAATCATTCGTTCGAATACTTCGCCTTCGGTCCCGCGCACGTAGTTCCCGAGCGACGGATGGTTGGATGGTCCGGCTTCCCCGATGATGAACCAGGCTCCGAGGAAGTATTCCATCCGTGCTCCTCTGACCCCCTCGATCGCCCACACCGTCGCGCCGACGAGGTGTTCGACGGGCTTCTTCGTCATGAACTTGAAGGGATCGCGGTCCGGACCGCGGTCCAGCAGCGGATATCCCATTCGCTTCCGGTTGTGGTAGCCGACGAGGTTCATCGAACGTCAAGCTATCACGGGCTTGCATGGCCCCGCAAC
This sequence comes from Polyangium mundeleinium, assembly GCF_028369105.1. Taxonomy (NCBI): domain Bacteria; kingdom Pseudomonadati; phylum Myxococcota; order Polyangiales; family Polyangiaceae; genus Polyangium; species Polyangium mundeleinium. Next base: position 1,621,023 of record NZ_JAQNDO010000001.1, read on the forward strand.
CGACGAACAGGGAGCGCGCGAGGTTCGTTCGGGTGATCTCCTTGAGATCGAGAATGGATTCTCCCGCGATGAAATTCGATCCGTGACGAACGCGGCGACCTCGCCTTGCACGCATCTCAAGGCGTCAGCGTGAGCTCGACGGTCTGCTCGACGATGTCACCGCAGACGCAGCAGCCCTTCTCCCTGCGGCTCGGGCAATACGATGGAGACCGTTCAAGCTCGTTCGGGTGGAGGCGGAGGTTCAAGGTGTGGACGACGGCGCCCATGGCCGGCGCGCCGAGGTAGACCTCGAGGTGGCGCTGATGATTCCACGCGAGCGTGGCGACCCGATCCCCCGGCCGAACCCCGAGGCGCGCGAGGGCGTTCGCGAGTTTGGCGGTGCGGCGGTAGAAGTCGCCGTACGTGCCGCGGACGAGGGTCTTGTCCGGGAGGCGCGAGACGATCTCGTTGCGACCGAAGAAGGTGCGCGCGCGTTCGAGGAAATGCGTGAGGGTGAGGGGAAAGTCCATCATGCGTCCGGCAAGCATCGGTCGCCTCCTCTCGTGGTGGGCGCGGCGATGGTAGCCGGGATGCGGACGAAAACGGAAGGGGGCGTGGCGGCTCAGCGCGAATCGTAGCCGAGCGTGAGCATGGGGATGAGGGAGACGCCGAGCGTGTTCTCCCGGACGGACACGCCCGCGCTGCCGTTCGGCCCGTCCGCGCGGGTGGTCACGAAAAGCGCGCTCGGGTGGAAGAGCAAGAGCGCGTCGATGCCGATATTGAAGCCGCCGCGGCGGTGCCTGGGGCCGCTCGGGTTCGCCGTCGAGAGGCCAAACCGAAGGTTGAGGCCCGGCTTGAAGCCGGCGGAGGCGATTTCGGTGACCTCGGCGACGCCGTCGAGGCTCACCCCGGTGGTGATGCCGCCGAGGGCGCCACGCGCGAGGACGGGGCCGCCGCCGACGTAGAATCGGTTCCCGAAAATGGCCTCGGCAATGGCGCCGACGTACCAGTACGAGATGGCCGAGACGCCCACGTTGATGCCCTCGAATCCGACATCGGCGCTGAACCCGAAGCCACCGGTGCCGCCGATGGCGGCGTACGCGCTGAAGACGTTCGAGACCTGGTAGCCGATGCGGCCCTCGCCGCCGATGGTGAACATCGATTGCGGGACGTGCCATCCGAGGTTGCCGGAGACACCCCAGCGAACGCGGCCGCCCGGATCCTCGGGGGTCTCTTCGTTCGGCTCGTCCTTGGGGGGCTCCGCGGGCGCGGCGGGCGCGGCGGGCGGCGGCGCGGCGGCGTCGGGGGGCGGCGCGGCGGCGTCGGCCGGCGGCGGCGGCGGCGCGGAGGTGTCGCCGGTCGGGCCCTGCGCGAACGCAGGGGAGGCGAGGAGGGAGGCGAAGGCCGTGAGGAACAGGGTTCGTTTAAGCATGGGCCTCGATGGGGGAGGGAATCGTGGGGGCCTCATGACCCGAGACGTTCCCAATCGGGAACGAATACCATCGTCGCGAGGCCGATGGCAACGGTCTCGACGGAGCTATCTCGTTGAGAAAGCTCGATTTTTGTTGGTCTTTGTTTTGAATATTCGTCCGGGTTCCACGTCGGCGTCTTGCGCGTGGTCGCGTACGACGGTTCGCACGGCGGCGAACGAGGATCCCCATTTCTTTGGGATAGAGCTCGAATCGTGACGACGCCTTTCAAGGCATCTGCGCGAGCTCGACGGTCTGCTCGACGCGGTCGCCGCAGACGCAGCAGCCTTCGCCCTGCGGCTCGGGCAATACGATGGAGACCGTTTTCGGAGCATACCCCGTCGCGGAGACCTTCACCGAATAGGTGCCGCCGGGGACATTGCAGACGTGGTCCGGGCCATTCGGGGCGCAGAGGTCGTTGCCAATGGCGACCTTGGCCCCGACGAGCGGCTGTTTCGTGGTCGCGTCGACGACGGTCACGACGATGCCGCCTTGCAAGCAAGCACAATCGATCTCGCCGCATTCGTCGCAGCCGGCGAGGGCGAGCAAGGAGAGGAGGGCGGCGGAGGCGAGGAGGCGGCGGAGCATGGGGGGATGCTACCCGAGCTACGTCGGGATACGAGGTCGCGGAGGTCTTGGAGGAGGTCGCGGAGGTCTTGGAGGAGGTGCCCGGTCCTCCTGGAGGAGGTCGCGGAGGTCTTGGAGGAGGTCGCGGAGGTCTTGGAGGAGGTCGCGGAGGTCTTGGAGGAGGTCGCGGAGGTCTTGGAGGAGGTCCTGGAGGTCGAGGAGGAGGTGCCCGGTCCTCCTGGAGGAGGTCGTGGAGGTCGTGGAGGAGGTGCCGGTCTTCGTGGAGGAGGTGCCGGTCTTCGTGGAGGAAGTCGCGGCGGTCGAGGAGGAGGTCGCGGCGGTCGAGGAGGAGGTCCTGGAGGTCGAGGAGGAGGTGCCCGGTCCTCCTGGAGGAGGTCGCGGAGGTCGCGGAGGCGGTCCGGGACTTCGTGGAGGCGGTCGCGGAGGTCGTGGAGGAGGTACCTGGTCTTCGTGGAGGAGGTCCCCGGTCCTCGTGGAGGAGGACATGGTGGGCTGGAAACGGGGCACGCCACGCTTACCTCATCCGCCGAACCTCCACCGCCTCGTAGGATCCGCATGGTAGTGTCCCCACCATGCGCCCTCCGTAGCGCAGGCGGCTGCCGCGCACGCACGAACAGGAGAGGTTTCACATGCAGATCGGACTATCGAAGGACATCAACGCGGAAGGCTGTAAGAAGTGCCAAGAGTTTCGGCCCTGGTGGGGCACCATTGCCAAGATCGCGGCGCAGCTACATGCGCACGGCGTCATCTGGCCGAACTTCCTTATCATCCATGGCAAGCGCCTGAGCTGTCGCGATGCGCCCGACGCGGGCAGATTTGATGAGAGCGTTTACGTCATCGCAACAGACGAGGACGGCAAAGACGCGACGGCAGAGCAGGCAAAGGTTTTCGTGACGGAGAAGGGCAACTCCAGCCGCTACGTCGCGGTGAGCAATGTCCTGAATGGAAGCGCATTTCGATAGAAATGCGCACGGTTCGCCGTTCGCTCCTTCAGAACCTCAATTCACTCCGCAATTCCTCCCCCGGCACGTCGAGCTCCTTCACCGCATCAGCCACGCTCGGATCGTCCTCCGTGCGAATCTGGATCAAGAATCGCACATAAAGATCCCCCGGCTCTTTCCCTTTGCGCGCCACGCCTTTGCCTTTGAGCCGCAACACCTGGCCGCTCTGCGTGTGCGCCGGGATCTTCAGCGTCACCTCGCCGTCCGGCGTCGGCACCTTGATCTTCCCGCCGAAATACGCCTCCCCGATGCTCACCGGCACGTCGAGGCGCAGATCGTCCCCCTCGCGCTTGAACAAGGGATGCGGCGTCACGTGGATCGTCAGCAGCAAATCCCCCGGAGGACCGCCGCCCATGCCTGGCGCGCCCTGCCCAGGGACACGAATGCGGCTGCCTTCGTTCGCGCCGGCGGGAATGCGCACCGTCATCGGCTCCTCGCCCTCGCGCTGGAGCTGCACCGTCGTGCCCTTCACCGCCGACACGAAATCGATCGTCACCTCGCTCTCGACGTCCTGGCCCTTGCGCGCCCGCACGCCCCCGCGCGCCCCGCCCCCGCGGCCCCGGCCGAACATGTCGCCGATGTTGCCGAAGAGGTCGCCGAAATCCCCCGACCCGCCGCCGCCTCCGCCGAAGATCTCCTCGACGTTGAACGGCACGCCGCCCGCCCCGCCGGGCGCGCCGCCTCGGCCGCGGCCTCCGCCGTATTGGCGCACGAATCGCGCGCGCTCCGGGTCGAACCCCTGCTGCAGGCTGTCCTCGCCGAACTCGTCGTAGAGCGCGCGCTTCTGCTTGTCCGACAGCACCTCGTTCGCGCGGTTGATTTCCTTGAACTTCGCTTCGTTCGCCTTTCCAGGCGCCTTGTCCGGGTGGTACTGGACGGCGAGCTTGCGGAAAGCTTTCTTGATGGTGTCTTCGTCTGCGTCCCGGGCGACGCCGAGCACGGAGTAAAGGTCACGAGCCATGGGCCGGGGAAGGGTAAATCCCGGAGGTGGCTACGTCACGGGGGGCAAGTCGGAAACGACCGAACGGCCTCTTCTCCCCTCTCCCGCGAGGGAGAGGGGTCGGGGGTGAGGGCGTCGTTCCTACACGCCGATGCGCCAGGTCGTCCCGGTCGGGTTGTCCGCGACCTCGATCCCGAGCGCCTCGAGCTCCTTGCGGATCACGTCGGCCCGCGCGAAGTCCTTCGCCTGCCGCGCCTGCCGCCGCTCCTCCACCTGCGTCGTGATCTCCTCCGCCGTCTTGCCCATGATCGCCAGCCGGCGCGCCTGCGTGCGCGTGCGGTAGACATCCATCGGCGTCTGCAAGATGCCGAGCGGCTCGACCGTGGACCAGAGCGCGCGCGCCAGCATCTTCGCCACGAGCGGCGCCGCCTTCGCGATCTCCGGGTCCTTGCGGCGCTTCTGCGCGAGGTCCACGAGCTCGTTGCCCGCCCGCGCGAGCTCGCCCACGACCGCCAGCGCGACAGGCGTGTTGAGGTCGTCGTCGAGCGCCGTGTCGACCTTGCCGCGCGCGGCCGACGCGAGGTCCATCATCGGCGCCATCTCGCGCGGCAAACGCATCGTCGGCGCCGGCGCATCGTCGCCGCCCGTGGCGCCCTTCGCGAGCTCGGCCAGCGAACCGAGCCGGCCGAGCGTGTGGTAGAGGTAATCGACCCGCCGCTCCGCCTCCAGGATGCCCGGGAAGACCACCCGTCCGTCGTCGCGTTTCTCCGTCTCGAAGGCGATCGGGCCGCGGTAGTGCACCGTGAGCAGGAAGTAGCGCAGCGCCTCGGGGTCGTTGCGCTGGTAGACGTCGCGGATCGTGACGAAGTTGCCGAGCGACTTCGCCATCTTTTCCTTGTCGACGTTGACGAAGCCGTTGTGGATCCAGAGCGAGCAGAACGGCCCCTCGCCCGGATGCGCGGCCTCGCTCTGCGCGATCTCGTTCTCGTGGTGCGGGAAGATGAGGTCCATCCCGCCGCAGTGCACGTCGAAGCCGTAGCCGAGGTAGCGCTCGCTCATCGCCGAGCACTCGATGTGCCAGCCGGGGCGGCCTTTCCCCCACGGGCTGTCCCAGCCCCACGTGCACTCGCCCGCGCCCTTCCAGAGCGCGAAATCGAGCGGGTCGTGTTTCTGCTCGGAGACCTCGACGCGCGCGCCCGAGCAGAGGTCCTCGATGTGCCGGTGCGAGAGCTTGCCGTACTGCGCGAAGGAGCGGACCGCGTAGTAGACGTCCTTCGAGCCGTTCGGCATGTCGGCGACGTACGCGTTGCCGTTCGCGATGAGCGTCTCGATGATCCGGACGATGTCGGCGATCGAGTCGGAGACACGCGGCTCGTGGTCCGGGTCCTGGCAGCCGAGCGCGCGGATGTCCTCTTGGTAGAGCGCCGCCATGCGGGCCGAGAGGTCGAGCGGCGTCTCGCCGTTCTCCCGGGAGCGCGCGAGGATCTTGTCGTCGACGTCCGTCACGTTCCGCGCGTAGACGACCCGCACGCCCTGGCTGCGCAGGTGCCGCACGAGCACGTCGGGGGCGAGCGCGGCGCGGGCGTGGCCGACGTGCGCGACGTCGTAGACGGTGGGGCCGCAACAGTAGACGCGTACCTCGCCGGCCCTTTTCGGGACCAGCTCGGTCAGCTTGCCGGTCATCGTGTCGTGGAGGCGTAGGCCGATCGGAGGCATCGCGTTCTCCGTCTACCAGCATGATCCACGCCTGTCACGAGGGGGAAGGCGGACCCTCGTGTCCTTGAAGGGCCGGCATGGCGTGCGCATGGTAAGCCAGTCCCGCCATGCTGCCCCTTCGAGACCGGCTGCCGGCTCGGCGTCCCCCCTACGTCAACTGGCTGATCATCATCGCGAACATCTGCGTCTTCGTGTGGACGCAGGCGCTCCTCTCGGTGGCCGGACCCCGCGGGAACGAGGCGAGGGCCTACGACCTGCTCATGGAGTACGGCCTCGTGCCCGCGCGGCTCGTGCACGAGCCGCTCGCCGCGCTGCCGACGATGTTTTCGAGCATGTTCATGCACGATCCGTCCGGGTGGGCGCACCTCGGCGGCAACATGCTCTACCTCTGGATCTTCGGCGACAACGTCGAGGACGCCATGGGCAGCCGGCGTTACGCGCTCTTCTACGTCCTCTGCGGCATGGCCGCGGCGCTCGCGCAGGTCGTGGTGAACCCGTCGTCGGTCGTGCCCATGGTCGGCGCCTCGGGCGCGATCTCGGGCGTGCTCGCGGCATACGGGTCGCTCTACCCGCGCTCGCCGATCACGGTGCTGAACCCGATCGTCCCGCTCTGGCTGTTCTTCGGGCTCTTCTTCGAGCTCCCGGCCTGGGTGATCATCCTCGAGTACTTCGTCCTGAACCTCTTCAGCGGGCTCGGGTCGCTCGGCGGGACGGGCAGCGGGGTCGCGTTCTTCGCGCACCTCGGCGGCTTCGTTGCGGGCGCGCTGCTCGTCCGCCTGTTCATGCGCGACAAGACAGGCCGTGATCACGACCGCTGGTCCCAGTTCCGGCCGCCCGCCCAGAGGCCCAAATCCCCCTCCGGCCCGCCCTACGGCGCGCCGCCGCCGCGACGGCCCCCGAGCCGGGACCCTTGGGGCTGGTGAGAAACGAACTACGCAGTTCGTCACAGCATGGTCAGGTCGTCGGTTTCCGCCGGAGACACCTCGGAGGGCGTGTTAGCTTCGCCCGCGCGATGGGAATGCCCTTTCGTCGCCCCCGAGCGCTCATGCTCGGCTTCTGCCTCGCGCTTTCCGGGATCGGCGCTTGCGCAGGGCCGAGTTTTACGGGCTCGGTGTACCGAGGGCGCGGCTACGCCTTTCAGGTGCCGACGCCGCCCTCGACGTGGAAGCGGATCGAGCTCGACGGCGAGGCCCTCGCGTTCGAGGACACGGCGAACGACGCGATGATCGCCGCCTCGGGTCGTTGCAAGGTGGACGGCGAGGACGTGCCGCTCCGTTCGCTCGTGCAGCACCTGTTCTTGCAGTTCACGGACCGCGAGGTGGTGACGGAGGAGGTCGTGCCGTTCGACGGGCGGGAGGCGCTGCACACGGTGGTGACGGCGAAGCTCGACGGCGTGCCGCGGCAGTTCGACGTGTGGGTCCTGAAGAAGGACGGCTGCGTCTACGACCTCTACTGCATCGCGGACCCCGCGGGCTTCCCGGCCGCGGTCGGGCCGTTCCGGGAGTTCGTCAAGGGTTTCGCGACGGTGCCGGCCGATGAGTAGCCAGTCCGGCGTGGAGTCGCAGAAGCCGAAGTCGCTGCCGGGGCTGCCGCCGGAGCCGCCGTTCTACGAGCGGCTCGTGCAGCGGGGGATGAACTTCCTCGTGCACCTCGGGCAGCTCGGGCGGATGACGCGCGAGACGTTCGCGGCGATGTTCCAGAGACCGTTCGAGCTCCAATCGACGATGCACCAGATGGAGCAGCGCATACGCTCGCTCGGCATCGCGTGCGCGACGGCGCTCTTCACGGGCATGGTCATGGCGGTGCAGTTCGCCTTCGGCCTGCAGAAGTTCGGCGGCATGGAGTACACGGGCCGCGTCATCGGCTTGTCGTTCTCGCGCGAGCTCGCGCCGACGTTGACGGCGGTGATCGTGGGAGGTCGGATCGGATCGGGCATCGCGGCCGAGGTGGGCTCGATGGCCGTGACGGAGCAGATCGACGCGATCCGCGCGCTCGGCGCCGACCCGATGAAGAAGCTCGTGGTGCCGCGGTTGATCTCCTGCGTCATCGTGATGCCGGTGCTCGGTGCGCTGGCGCTCGTGATCGGCTTCTCGGGCGCGATGCTCATCTGCGACTGGCAGTTCGGCATCCCGTGGGGGTTTTTCCTTCGCTCCGCGCTCGGCTCGATGAACTTTCGCGACTTCTGGATGGGGCTCATGAAGTGCCCGTTCTTTGGAGCGATCATCGCGCTCGTGGGCTGTCACTTCGGCATGATCACGCGCGGCGGCACCGAGGGCGTGGGGCAGTCGACGACGCGGGCCGTAGTGGGCGTTTCGATCTCGATCCTCGTGGCGGACTTCGTGCTCACGAAACTCGGCTTCATCATTTTCGGCTGAGAACCCCCTTTGACAGCCGGGCGCGATGAGAGACGATGCGCGCGTGGCGGAACGTATCGTGGTGAGCTTCCGCGGGCCCAGCGGCCCGGCGGCGAGCTCCGGATCGGGGTATCTCGAGAGATCGCTTGCGATCCGGAAGCGCGCGGAGGCCCATGGAGGCGCGTTGTGCGCGTGGAGCGGCGAGGCGTTCAGCTTCGACTTTGCGGCCGAGGCGCTCGACGAGGCGCTCGGGTTCACGCTCGAACAGGTGGCCGAAGCGCAAGACGGCGAGCCCCTGCGGATCGGCCTCGCGCAGGGCGCGATGCAAGCGCTCGGGGAGCCGGGCGAGCTCGCGTGGGGAACGCCGCTCGTCCGCGCCGAGCGGCTCGCGCTGATCGCGCGTCCCGGGGAGGTGCTGCTCGATCCGGACCTCGCGGCGGTGCAGGCCGGCGATCTCGTGACGGCGGGCCTGCGTCGGGGGCGCGCCGCGGACGGCTCGATCGTTCGAGGCCTGCGGCTCGACATCTACGCGCCGCTGCGGGGCGACACGCTGGCGAACGTGCACAGGCTCGTGGCCGCGCCGGAGCTCGTCGGGCGCGAGGAGGATCTGCGCAAGCTCTCGGTGCCGCTCGGATGTGCAGGTCTTTTGCGGGCAGCGCCGGGCGCGGGCGGGACACGTCTGCTCCAGGAGCTCGCGCACAGGCTCGCGCCGCCGCGGTCGCTGCGGATCGCGCCGACGTTCTTGCCACGCGAGCCGCTCGGGGCGTTGCGCAACGCGTTCGCGCGTTCGCTCGCGCGGGGAGAGGCGCCCGAGCTGCCGGAGGCGCTCGTCGCAGCGCTCGACAAGCTCCTGGCGGGGGAAGGGCTCGACCCGCGGACCGCCGCGGAGCTCGTGGATGCGTGGCTCGCGCCGGTGGACGGGCGATCGGGGCTGCTCACGGTCGATGACGTGACGCTGGTCGACATCGCGACGCTGGAGGTGGTGTCGCTGGCGATCCCGCCGCCGGGGTTCTTCCGGTCGGTCGTGCGGCTCGACGTGGAGGAGGCGCTGCCCGAGGTGCTGTCGTCGATCCCGGTGGTCGCGGAGGTGAAGCTCGGCCCGCTGCCGAAGGAGGCGGCCGTGGAGCTCACGCGCGCGTTTTGCGGCGGCGCGATCACGCAGGAAGCCGCAGAGAGGTGGGCGCGTCGCGGGGAAGGGATGCCGCTCGGGATCCGCGAGGCGCTCGCGGAGGGGCTCGCGACGGGCGAGCTGCGCTGGGTCGGGGATGTGGCCGAGCCGCGGGATCGCGTGAGCGGTCGAGGCGCGCCGGCGCCTGCGCACGAGTGGATCGCGCGGCGCGCGACGTGGCTCGAACCCGGGGAGCGGGCGGCGCTCGTGGGCGTCGCGCTGCTCGGCGCGGATGTGCCGAACGAGATCGTGGACGCGGTGTCGACGCTGATGGCGGGCGCAGGCGCGCGCGTGGCGGTCGTGGAGGACGCGCTCGTCGGCGCGGGATGGGCGTACCGGCCGGAAGAAGGATGGCTGGCGATCACGACGAGGACGACGGCGCGGGCGCTGATCGGGCTGCTCGACGCGGGGACGCGCGATCTCTGGCATCGCATGGCCGGGCGCGTGCTGGAGCAGAACGTGGGGCCGCTCGGGCTCGCGGAGCCGGCGTATCACGCGGCCGTCGCGGGGGAGCGAGCCTCGGCGGCGGTGCTCGCGGCGGAGGCGGCGCTCGCGGCGGCGGGCGCTGGCTTGCGGAGGGCGGCGGCGGCGCTGATCGACGAGGCGCGCAGCCTCGATCCGGACGTGCAAGTGCCGGAGCTCTCGGACGAGGGCGAGCTGCTCGTGGACCCGCGCGCCGAGGAGCTCTCGATCGCGTCGATCATCGAGGCGGCGATGGGGGAGGGGGGACAGATGCGCGCTTCCGATCCTCACCCGCCGTTGTCGCTCGGCTCGCTCTCGCCCGACAGCCTGAACGCGGGGGGCGAGGGCCTCTTGGGGTCCGTGCCGCCGGCAAAAACCTCGCTGGCGGAGGCGGTCGCGGCGCTCGGCGAGGATCCCGAAGCGGTCGAGGATCCCGTGGTGATGGCGGAGCGTCTGTCGAAGCTCCTGCGCCAGGCGCTCGTCGAGGGCGACATCGAGACGCTGGAGGACATCCTCGTGCGGCTCCGGGTGACGGGAGAGCACGACACGCTCGTCGAGCGGATGGGCGCGTTCGTCCTGCTCAACCGCGGCGAGTCCGGCGAGGCGCTGCGCAGGCTGAAGGAAGCGAAGGATGCGGCGAGCTCGCCGCGCGCGCGTGCGCGTGCGCTCCTGTCCTACGGCATCGCGCTCGCGTCGGCGGGCGACATGGATCGCGCGCTCATGGAGACGCTCACGGCGCTCGCGCGCGCCCGCGAGGCGTCGGATCGGCAGGCCGAGCAAGCCTGCGCGCGGTTCCTCGCGTACCTGTCGGCGGCGATGGGCCAGCCGCAAGCGGCTTCGGTCTGGGTGAAGGTCGCGCAGACCCCGGGCGAGGCGCTCCGCGGTTGACATGCCCGGGATCGGCGAGCAAAAGCGTTGCCCATGAGCGCGTCCGAGTCCCCTTCGGCCGAGCCCGCGCGGGGGCGTCGCGCGCGCCACGTGACCGCCGCGCTTCTCGTGCTCTCCGCGCTCGGCCTCGCGGCCGCGATCGTGTCGTACTTGCAGTACGCCGCGGTGTGGTTGCGGAAGCCGCCGCGCTTGCCGCCGTGCGTGCTCAGCGCGCGGCGCGGGCTCACGCGCGAGGAGCCCGTCATGGGCTCGATCCCTCACATGACGTCGGAGGGGAGCACGGTGTACCTGCGGCCGGCCGAGGATCGGGCCGTGGTTTGCCTCGGGCGCATCTCGACGCCGGTGGCGTCGGCCTTCGCGTCGGCGTTCGCGGAGATCGAGCCCGCGGCGCGGGCGCGCGCGCTCGCGGCGGCGATGAAGAACCACGTGCCGCGGGAGGCCTCGGCCGATCAGGAGGCGGCCGCGGCGTGGCTGATCGCGTCGGGAGCGCTGCGAGCGCTGCCCGAGACGCCGGAGACCACCGCTGCGCGTGAGGAGGTCGACGGGGCGAACGCGTGCCGCTTCGTGTTGCGCTCGACGTGTCCGACGCGGCCGCCGATCCCGATCGTGGTGTGGGCGGCGGGTGTTCCCTCGTCGCTCGGCTTGCTCTTCGGCGCGGGCCTCGGCGTGCGCGCGGCCGTGCGCCTCGTGCGTGAGCGTCGCCGGCGCAAGGCTGCCTGAGCTTTCCGTCTAGTCCCCCTCGTCGAGCAGGCGCACCGCGCTCTCGATCGCGACGAGCTTGCCGACGAGGTAGAGCACGTCGTTCTCGCGAAACGGCGCGGTCGCGGTGACGTCCTCGCAGAGGGATCCGTCTCTGCGGATCGCGACGAGGCTCGCGCCCGTCTTGCGGCGCAAGTCGAGGTCGAGCGGGCTCTTGCTGCACGCGAAGGATCCGTGCCGCACGAGGAACGTCTCCACCTTGAGCTCGCCGAGCTCGGGCAACGTCGCGAGCGTGGGCCGTTGCAGCGTCTGCTTCCGGATGAAGAGCCCCTTGCTCTCGCGGCGCGCGACGTTCACGCGCTCGATGATCACGTTCCGCGGGATGCCGCGCCGGCGCAGCACACGCGCGATCATTTCGAGCCCGGCTTCGAGCTCCTCGAAGACCACCTCCTCGGCGCCGAGCTCGGCGAGCGCGCGGTCCGCGGCGATGTAGTGCGCGCGTACGAGGACGGGGATCTTCGGCGCGCTCTGCTTGGCGGCGGCCACGGCGCGGCGCGTGGCCTCGGGGTCGTTGATGAGCAGGACGAGCGCCGCGGCATGCTCGACGCGCGCGCTCGCGAGCGCCTCGGGGCTCGTGACGTCTGCGTAATACGCGGGCTCGCCGGCCTCCCGCGCGGCGCGCACGGTCTCCGCGTTCAGCTCCAGCACGAGGTACGGCACCGATGTCTCGGCGAGCGCGCGCGCCAGCATCTTCCCGGCCACGCCGTACCCCACGATGATGACGTGCTCCGAGAGCGCGGAGTGCTCGGGCATCGGCTCGTCGATGCCGCGCGCGCCGAGCAGGCGTTCGAGCGGCTTCAGGATCTTTTCCCCGGCGCGCACGCGCGGCGCGAGGTGCATCGCGAGCGGCGTGATGATCATGCTGAGCACGCCTGCCGCGAGGAGCGCCCGATCTTCGCTCGGCGTGATGAGTTCGTTCCGCTCGGCGAGCGTCGCGAGCACGAAGCCAAACTCGCCGAACTGCGCGAGCCCCACGCCCGCGAGCCACGCGACGCGCGCGGGGAAGCGCATCGACAGGGCCGAGAGCGTCGCGATGAACCCTTTTCCAACGACGAACGCGGCGAGATAAAGCCCCACCGAGAGCGGCCTCTCGAGGAGGACGTGCGCGTCGAGCAGCATGCCGAGCGAGACGAAGAACAGGCTCGTGAACGCGTGGCGCAGGGGGAGGACGTCGCCGATCGCGCGGTGCGCGTACTCGCTGCCCGCAAGCAGGATGCCCGCGAGGAACGCGCCGAGCGCGAGCGAGAGACCCGCGAGCGACGTGAGGAACGCCGTCGCCAGGCAGATGCCGAGCACGGCCATGAGGAAGAGCTCGCGGCTCCGCACGCGGTCCACGAGCGCGAAGAAGCGCGGCACGAGCGAACGCGCCACGACCACCGTGACCAGGACGAGCAGCGCGGCCTTGCCGAGCGCGAGCAGGAGATCATGCGCTGGATCCCCGCCGGATTTGCCAGCGAGGATCGGGATCACGAGCACCATCGGCACGACGCAGAGGTCCTGGAAGATCAGCACGCCGACGATGAAGCGGCCGTGCGGCGCGTCGACCTCGCCGCGCTCGGCGAGCGTGCGGAGCACGAGCGCGGTGCTGGAGAGCGCGAACAGAAATCCGAAGAGGATCCCGCGGGCGTACGTCTGTCCCGCGAGGCGCGCGCAGAGGACCGACGCGAGGATCGTGAGGCCCACCTGGAGCGAGCCGCCGATCGTGACGGTCTTGGCGATCTGCCGCAGTCGTTCGAGCGAGAACTCGAGGCCGATGCCGAAGAGCAGGAGCACGACGCCGATCTCGGCGAGCGATTGGATGCGGTGCGCATCGCTGAGCAGGCCGAAGCCCGTGGGGCCGATGAACGCGCCTGCGAGCAGGAGCCCTGCGACGACGGGCAGACGCACGCGGCCGAGCACGAGGACGACGAGGACGCCGACGATCGAAATGATCGCGAGATCTCGGAGGATCGGGAGCTGCTCCATGGTCCGTCGCGCCGGGGCGTGCTGCGCGCCCGTGCGAGACGTGGATGCAGGAAGCGCGCGCGGGGCTCAGCGCGAAAGCGGCGTCCCGCGCGTGAGCGCCTCGATCGCCGCGAGGTCTCTCTCGGCCGCGTCCGGTGGGGCAGGCTTTCGCGGCCAGGCGAGTTCGATCTCTCCGTCAAACCAGTACACGTGCTGCGCGTCGATGTGGCCGTGCGATCCACCCACGGCCGCGAGCGCCACGAGGGCCTGCCGAAGCCGCTCGATCGCCGCCGCGTCGATCGCCCGCGGCGCATCCGCGAGCGCCTTGCCGAGCGGCGGCGCCACCCAGATCTCACCGGCCGCTCGATCCACGCGCAGCACCGTCGGCAGCGCGGGAGACCCGGTCCGCGCGAAGGCGCGCGCGCGGGCGAGGGATGCCTCGTCCATCGGGATCACGAGCACCTCGCGCTCGAGCCACGCGTCGTGGCGCAGGCTCGCCATGTCGCGCCCGTCGCCGAGCGCGAGCGGCGGACCGAGGCGCTCGCCCTCCCTCGGCGCGGCGGGCCGCTCGCTCGGGTTCGGCGTGGCCCATCGTCGAGGAAGCGCCTCCGGCCAGCGCAACGCCGAGAGCGCGCGCCGCGCTTCGAATGCGTCTTCCGGCCGGCGATCCGGCTCGTCCGCGAGGAGCGCGGCCACGGCGGCGTCGTGCTCCGCCCCGAGCTCCGGGTTCTTCTCGCTCGGCGCTCCTTCGCGAAACCGCCCGCGCGTAGGCTCGGCCGCCTCGCCCGTGAGCAGCTCGTAAAGCACGGCGCCCACCGCGTAGAGATCACTCGTGATCCCCGCCGGACGACCGAGCCTCTGCTCGGGCGACATGTACGCGTACGTGCCGATCGCGCCGGCCGTCGCCGTGCTCGACAGGTCGCCGAGGTGCGCCGCGCCGAAGTCCGAGAGCATCGCCGTGCCTGCGTCGTCGAAGAGCACGTTCGCAGGCTTCACGTCGCGGTGCAGGATCCCGAGCCGGTGCGCCTCGCCGAGCGCCGTCAGAAGGAGACAGGCGATCTCCACAGCGCGCGCCGGCGCCATCGGCCCCTCGCGCATCTTGTCCGCGAGCGACCCGCCTCGCATGAACGCGAGCACCATCGCCGGCCCCTCGGGCACGTACTGATGGAGCGGCACCACGTTCGGATGGCGTAGCCGTTCGAGCGCGCGTGCTTCTCGCTCGAAGCGTTGCAGCGCGTCGCGCCCCGCGCCTTCGACGAGCCCGCTGAAGATCTTCACCGCGACGCGCTCGCCGCTGATCCGATCGATCGCCTCGACGAGCCGCGCATGCGCCGACGACGCGATCTCCCGCGTCGTCTCGTAGCGGCCGAAAAGAACGACGCTTCCGCCGCGCCGCTCGTTTTTCCGGACCGACCCGCTTGGCGCATCCTTCGCGGGCGGCTCCTCGTGCACCCCGAGCCGCGCCATCTCCGCGCGCGCCTCCCGCGCGGCCTCGGCGAGGCCCACCTCCTCGAAGCACCGCGCGAGCAGCGGCAGCGCTGCAGCCCGCTCCGGCGCCGACACGTCGATCTGCTGCAGCGCCTTGATCGCTCCCTCGGTCCGCCCATGCCGCGCGAGCAGCGCGCCCAGCGCGAGCCGCGGCGCCGCGTCCTCCGGCCGCTGCCGGAGCGCGCTTTCGAGCGCGCGCGCCGCCTCGGCCGGTTGCCCCGCGCGCTCGAAGCTCTCGGCTGCGCGCAGCACCTCACCGGCCGCGACGAACGCGCTCGCTGCCTCCGCGTGGTCGCCGAGCTGCGCGTAGAGCGCCCCTGCGTACTTGCTGAACCCCCGCGACGCGAGATCCGACGCCGATGCGAGCGCGACCTCCCTCGGCAGCCGCTCCACGATGCGCGCGATCGCCTCCCGCGCCGTCGCCTCGTCGCCCCCGAGCGCGGCCAGTCGCGCCGCCCGCCGCGCGTCCCCCGCGAGCAGCGCTTCCCGCGCCGCTCCCGCGAAATCACACGCCTCCTCCAGCCGGCGCGAGGCCTCCGCGTGCCTCCGGGAACGCTCTGCCGTCTCGCGCTCGTCGGGGTTCATCGATCGGTCCCCGCTGGTTTGGCCGGATGAACGTTCGTCAGGGCGACGTCGATACGATCGTCGCGCGGCCGACGACGGACAGGTCGAACCGGAGCTCACCCGCGTCGATCCCCGTGGCCGCGAAGCCGCCCTGGCGGATGCGGTGCACCGAGAGCGCGACCGTCGCGGGCAGCGCGCCCCAGGTCTTCTTGCCGAGCACGGACTGCGGGATCACGCCTTCGCCGGAATCGTTGTAGGCGCAACGAATGCCCGTGCCGCTCGACGCCGTGAGATCCACGTAGACGAGGTCGCCCACTGCAGGCGCCTCGCTCGCGCTCCACCGCAACGTCGCCGCCGCCCCTTCCTCGAACACCACGCCCTCGGCGAGCGCGGTTTCTCCCAGACGAACCCGCTCCGGCGCGCTCGGCGCGTCGGCCTCGATCGAGAACGGATTCAGCGTCGCCGAGCCCGTGCCTTCGAGGACGTACCGCGCGGGCGCCGGCAGATCACTCTGCGCGTCGCGCGACGTGTAGAACACACCCGAGACGAACGCGCCCACGTCCGGGAACGCACGCGTCGCCAGCGGCATGCGCGTCGTCCCGGTCTGGATCGACAGGTCACCCACGTCGAGCAGCTCGATCGTGCCGAGCGCGGCGAGCGCATCGGAATCCTCGGCTGCGGCGAACGGCGTGAGAGCGATGCACTCGCCTGCGGCCGGCAGCTCCAGCCACGATCCGCCGACCACGCGCTCGGCCAGACCGGGATCTGCGCCGGACGCGAGGCGCATGAACTTCGCCGACACGTTCGTCTGGACGAACTCGCCCTCGGCGGCGCTGCGTTCGACGAGGACGATCGCCTCGGTCGTGGACCCGATCGCGCTCGTGATCTCGTCGGCGTCGGCCACGGGAGCCGAGCAACCGCCCACGACGACGCCGAGAGAGGCGAGGAGCGCGGGCAGCGGGACGTTCGAGGAGCGCATGATCCCCAGTTTATGGTGGGTCCGCGGGGTGGGCAAGCGCCTCGCCCGAGGTCGCTCCTCTGGGGACCGATTCTCGGCCGAAATTCGCGCGAAATGCTCAGAAGCCGAGGATCAGGGCGCCCGCTGGGGTCAGCGAAAACTGATTGAACAAAACGTCCGTGGCGCCCAGGCGGCCCGAGACCCTGTGCCAGTCCCCGCCGATTTCCAGGGCCACGTGCACGTGACGGAACCCGAGCCGCAGCCCGGCCACCATCCCGACCCGGACGTGCTCGCCCGCGAGCGTCGTCGGCTTGTCCAGATCCGCGGCAGGGTAGGTCCCGCGCACCCAGGAGATCCCCGCCCGCGGGCCGATCCACCCCGAATAAAGCTCCCCCGTGCTCTTCCAGCCGATGAGCAGCGGCACGTCGAGCCCCCCGCCGAGCAGCGAGCCGCCGTCGTCGCCCCCGCTCGGCCGTCCCGACAGGATCAGCTCGCCGCCGAGCCCCGTCGAGAGCGCGACGCTCTTGGTCAACGTGAACGCATGCCGTCCGTCCAGACGAACCGCCCGCCCCGAGTACGTGAGCCCCGCCTCGTTCGATCCCGCGATGCCGACGCGCGCGCCCACCCACGGCGCGACGGCAGGCGCGACGGTTCGATCCTGGAGGACGCCCTCGGCCAGCGCTTCCTCCGTTCCGGGCGCGCTCGGGAGCGCGGCGAGGACGGGCCGGCCGGACAAACCAGCGCCCAGCGTGACCTTGCCGGGCGTGAGGACGTGTGCGGGGTGAAGGAGGGGAGCGCCGCCGCCACAACCACCCAGGCCCAGCGCGCAGAGCGCGAGGGCGAACAGCCGGAGCTGGGGGCGGGCCGTGGGCGGATGCACCTCGGAAGCGGCGCTCCTCTTGGCTACTTGCGGAAACGGGAGGGGTAGTCGTTTGCGGCGACCTTCTTCTTGAGCTCGCCGTCATCCGGGTGCAGGCGCGAGGCCCGCGAGATGAGCGCGCTCTCGTCCTCCACGCGCTTCGGGTCGGGCAAGCAGCACTCCACCGGACAAACCGCCTGGCAAGCCTCGTGGTCGTAGAAGCCCACGCACTCGGTGCAGAGCTCGGGGTCGATCACGTAGATCTCGTCGCCCTCGCTGATCGCCTCGTTGGGCACTCCGGTTCGCAAGCGCCGCAGTTGATGCAATCTTCGGTGATATAGGTAGCCATGGGGTTGCTTCGTCCTCCGGGGGTGCGGTCCGGAATTTCCCGGTATCTAAAGGGCGGCGCCCCGGCTGTCAATTCGAGCGTTCCGCACACTCGAGAAGACCCGGGCTCTGCGCCGCGCGCCCTCCAGACCATGGGCGGGCAGGGAGCGGCGTCCCCATCCTGCAGTGCCCCGGGCCATCCGTCCAGAGCAACGCCGCAGACCCGATCACGCGCGCCACGGTCGACCTCGATCGGCCGGCGGATCCCGGCCTCCTCACGTCGACCGCGGCGCCCGGTTGCACGCCGGCCCGAGGCCCGTTAGTACGCTTGCCCTGCGATGCCCCGACCCCGCGTGATCCCGCTCGTCCTCGCCGCCCTCGTCGCTGCGCTCGCCGGCTGCACGCCGAAGATCGGGGACGACTGCACCAACTCGCTCGATTGCTCGCAGACGGGTGACCGCCTCTGCGACAGCACCCAGCCCGGCGGCTATTGCACGCTCTTCGGGTGCGAGCCCGACAAATGCCCGGAAGGCGACGGGGTCTGCGTCGCGTTCTCGGCGGAGCTCGATCCCGCCTGTGGCCCCGCGGACGACGCGACCTGGGGCCGCTTCGGGCGGACGTTCTGCATGGCCGGCTGCGAGGACAACGGCGACTGCCGCGACGGCTACGAGTGCGCCCGTCCGTCCGAGCGCGCCGCGCGGGTCATCGACTTCGAGCCGATCGCCGAGCGCATCTGCGTGGTGAAGATCCCGCCGCCGCCGGTGTCGATCGAGATTCCGCAGATCTGCCTGCCCTCCGAGGCGCCCGCACCGCCGCCGCCCTGGGTCCCCACGGGGGCCGGAGGCGCAGGCGGAGCCGGAGGCGCGGGCGGAGCCGGAGGTGCCGGTGGAGCGGGTGGTGCAGGCGGAGCGGGTGGTGCAGGCGGAGCTGGAGGCGCCGGGGGTGCAGGCGGAGCCGGTGGCGCTGGCGGCGCTGGCGGCGCTGGCGGCGGTCCCTGAGGTCTTTCCGGACGATCCGCGGGAAGTGAACCGGCACCCGCCGTGCTAGCCTCGGCGCGCATGTTTCGGGCGCCCGCGCTTCCCCGTACCCTCGACGCCGCCCTCCGCGACGTGGGCTCGTCCAAAGCCGCCGTGCGCGAGGATGCCGTGCGTGACCTCGTCCGCCACGCCGAGGAGGCACGCAGCCAGGTCGTGCGCGCCCTCGAACGCGCGCTCTCCGACGAAGCCGCGCCCGTCCGCTCGGCCGCCGCGCTCGGGCTCGCCGACGTGGGCGCGAACGAAGCGCTGCCCGCCCTGCTCGTCGCCATCGAAGACGACGACGTCCACGTGCGGCAGATGGCCCTCACCGCACTCGGCGAGATCGGCGATTGCCGCGCGGCCCAAAGGCTCGCCCGCGCGCTCGAAGACGCCCGCGCAGAGGTGCGGTTCCAGGCCGTCATCGCGTACGCCCGCGTTTGCACGGATCGCGCGTCCGTCGTGGAGGCGCTCGCCGCCCGCACGCGTGATGCGGACCCGCTCGTCTGCCACATCGCGCTCCGCATGGCCGAGGAGATCGGCGGCGAGGAGGGCGCCCACGTGGTCGATCCGATCCTCGTCGCAAGAGCGCGCGCGCTCGTCGATCACAGCTCCCCCACGGTGCGCGTCGCCGCGGCCGTGGTCCTCGGCCGCGCCGGGGATCAGGCAGGGGCGAAGGTGCTCGCGTCGGTGGTGAACGGTTCGATCAAGACGGAGGACGCCGAGGACGAGGCGGCCGCGATCGAGCTCGCAGGAGCACTCGGCCTGGAAGAGGCGCGCGTGGGGCTCGAGCGGCGCGCGTTCGGCGGCGCGTTCGGCTTGGGCCGCGACCGTTTTTCCTGGCACGCGCGCGTCGCGCTGGCGAGCATGGGCCACGCGCGCGCCACGCGCGAGATCGTCAGCGAGCTCGGCTCGTGGGATCGCAACAAGCGCACGCTCGCGGTCGCCGCCGTGGGGCGCGCGCGCATCCGCTCGGCCCGCACGATCCTCGCGGCGATGGAAGGGGATCCCTCGCGGGCCGACCCGCACGCCGTGAGCGAGGCCCTCCTCGCGCTCGCGGAGGACGAACCGGCATGAACGAACCGAGAGAGCCGAACGCCGTCCGCTTCGATCCCGCGGCCGGCGCCGATCACGTCGAGAGCTACTTCCTCAAAGCGAACGACCCTGCGGGTGATCGCGCGCTCTGGATCAAGGCCACGATCTTCGCCTCCGCGCGCGAGCCTGGCCGCGCTCTCGCCGAGGGCTGGGCGGTCGCGTTCGATCGCCGCGGCGGGCAGAGCAAACACGTCGCCGTCAAGCACGTGCTCCCCTTCGCGGACGCGCTCTTCGGCAAGGAGGGCCTCGACGTTGCGTGGAGCCTCCCCGTGGCCGGCGGCGCTTCCGAGGAGCGCATGCGCATCCGGCCCGGCGAGACCCACGGTCGCATCGCGCGGCGGGAGCACGCGATTCGCTGGGACCTTCGCTTCGAGGGCGAGGCGAGCCCGTTCGTTCCGTTCCCGCACGCCTCGATGTACCGCGGCAAATTTCCCAAATCGAAGACGCTCACGCCGTACCCGGACCTCGTGTTCTCCGGCGAGGTCGAGGTCGATGGCGAGCGCTGGGACCTTTCGAACTGGCGCGGCATGCAGGGGCACAACTGGGGCCGCGGGCACGCCGATCTTTATGCCTGGTGCCATGTCAACACGTGGGAGAGCGAAGCGGAACTCGTCGTGGAAGCGCTCTCCGGCCGCGTTCGCGTGGGCCCCGTGCTCACGCCGCTCGTCACGCTCGTCTGCGCGCGTTTCCGCGGCGTGACGTACACGTGGAACGGCCCGCTCGAGATCGCCCGCGCGCACGGTGACGTCGGGCTGCGTCGCTACAGCTTCTCCGCCGAGAGCCGCGCCGCGCGTATCGAGGGCTCGTTCGAGGCGGAGACGGACGACATGGTCGGCCTCTACTATCCGAACCCGGACGGCCCCATGACGTACTGCTTGAACAGCAAGCTCGCGCGCGCGCATGTGCGCTTCGAGGCGTCGGGCCGGCCGCCCGTCGTCGTGAAGAGCCACGCCGCCGCGCTCGAGATCGGCACGCGCGACGCCGACCACGGCGTGAGGATGCACGTATGAACGACACCTTCACCGAGGCCGATCTGGCCCCCGATCCGCAGGAAAAGCGGGACCGTCTCCTCGCCGTCGTCGACCGCGTCGCGGCCCTCGTCGCCGTCCTCGCCGGTGGCGTGTACATCGGCGGCATGATCGCTCTCGGCGCCGGCGCGGCGCCCATCGTCTTCGGCATGCTCCCCCGGCCGATCGCGGGCGACGTGATGGGCGCGGTCTTCGCGCGCTTCGACGTGGTGGGCCTCGGCGCGGCGCTCGCGGTGCTCGCTGCCGAGGTCACGCGCACGCTCGCCGCGCGTCGCCGCGGCCGCACGATCCTCTCGCGCCTGCGCCGCTCGTGCACGCTCTTCATGGCCGTCTCCGCGGCCTACGTCGCCCTCTCGCTCTCGCCGCGCATCAACGAGCTGCACAGGCAAAACGTGCAGCGCGACGACACGCCGCAGGGCCAGGTCCTCGAAGCTGTCCACAAGCGCGCGGAGCTCTTCGGGAAGATCGGCATGGGGATGGCTTTCGGCCTCGTCGTGCTCAGCGTCTTCACCATCCAGCCGCGGAAACCGGACGACGAGGAAGACGACGAAGAGGCGGTCGCGCCCTTGCCGCCTGGCCCTCGCGACGACTGACGCGCCCTTCCCGAAGGGCCGAGCGGCTGGCCCTCGCGCGACGCAGAAGGTATGATTCCGCCTTCCGGAAGGCGAGGTTTGCTGCCCGTCACGCGGGTGGCCTGGTCTTTCTTTTCGTTCGCGTGGAGGCGGCCGATGAAATTGAAGAGCGCATGGTGGGTCCTGACGACCCTTGGATTGAGCCTCGGGCTCGCGGTCAACAGCACGGGCTGCGGCGACGATAGCAACACCGGCCCAGGCGGCACCGGCGGCGCGGGTGGTGTTGGCGGCGCGGGCGGCGTCGGCGGCGTTGGCGGCACGGGCGGCACGGGCGGCACGGTCGATTCGGGCGACTGGCTCGGCGAGGCTTGCACGGCCGACTCCGACTGTGCCCCCGGGACCTGCATCGTGGCGGGCACGGACGACCCGGTCTTCCTGGGCGGCCCGCAGAATGGGTATTGCAGCAAGCCCTGCGCGAAGAGCGGCGACTGTCCGGGCGTCGGCAGCATTTGCTACAAGGGCCCGGACAACAGCGCGACCGAGGGGCGCTGCGTGCTCGGCTGCGAGATCGGACCTGGCTTCAGCGG
The DNA here is from genome assembly GCF_028369105.1 of Polyangium mundeleinium. Taxonomy (NCBI): domain Bacteria; kingdom Pseudomonadati; phylum Myxococcota; order Polyangiales; family Polyangiaceae; genus Polyangium; species Polyangium mundeleinium. The sequence continues at coordinate 1,642,782 of NZ_JAQNDO010000001.1, forward strand.
GGGCTTCAACCCGTTCGCCGATCTCGATCCGTTCAAGTGCCACGGCCGCGAGGACCTTCGCTGCCAGCGCCGCTCCGACGGCGACATCTGTCTGCCCACGTGCAGCAACGATCTCGCGTGCGGCGACAACCGCTACTGCCAGCTCACGCCCGGCGTGTGCATCGGCGAGGAGGTTCCTGGCAAGCAGCTCGGCGAAATCTGTGATCCGATGGGCGCCGAATGCAGCACGGGCCTCTGCGTCGGCGGCCTCCCCGGCGGCAAGGGCTTCTGCTCCGGCTACTGCGTGCTCGGCGGGGATCCGATCCAGGGAGAGTGCGGCGGACTCGAGGAGGGCCTTTGCCTGATCCCGCCTGCCGTGCCGAACTGCCCCCAGGGCGAGCTTTGCTCGGGCGCCGGGGATTACGGCTTCTGCTCGAACGCTTGCGACCAGCAGGACGATTGCGCGGCGCCGGGCCTCTGGTGCCGCACCATTGGCGGCACGGGCTTCTGCTTCTTCTCGCTCGAGTGCCCGAATGGCCAGGCCGACTGCGCGCAGATCGCGGGCACGACCTGCACCGAGACGAAGGAAGGTTCGTACTGCCTCGAGTCGAAGTACCCGCTCGGCACGCTGGCGCCCGATAGCGGCTCTGGCGGCGGTGGTGGCATGGGTGGCGCCGGCGGCATGGGCGGCGCCGGTGGCATGGGCGGCGCCGGTGGCATGGGCGGCGCCGGTGGCATGGGCGGCGCTGGTGGTGCCGGTGGCGCCGGTGGCATGGGCGGCATGCCCTGAGCCCTCGCAGACGCTGATGCATCTCGAAGAGGCCGCGGCGGGATCGCTGCGGCTTCTTCCTTTTCGAAGCCTCGACGCCGCTCATGGTATCGTCGCGCCATGTCGCCGATCCGCTTGGCTTCTCTCGTCCTCGTCTTGCTCTCGGCCGGGCTCCTCCTCGGTTGTCCGGGCACCGAAACCCCTCCGGGCGGCTCCGCGGGGACGGGCGGCGTTGGCGGCACGGGCGGCGTTGGCGGCGTTGGCGGCATGGGCGGCGACGGGGGCATGACGACCTCGTCGTCGGGCACCGGGGGAGCGCTCCCCATGTGCACGGACTTTGGCGACGTCACCCAGTCGGATTGCAACCTGCTCGCGCAGGACTGCGAGGGCGCGAACGAGACGTGCCGGCCGAACTCGCTCGGCACGGGCACGGTCTGCGAGGGCGGCGGCGGCGTGAAGGGGGTCGGCGCGAGGTGCACCGCGTCCTTCGGCGAGTGCGCGGCCGGCCTCTATTGCGTCTTTGGCTATTGTACGCCCGTCTGCTGCCAGAGCGAGCCCGCGTTCTTCTGCGGCAGCGCCAAGTGCAGCGTCCGTCTCAACTACGGCTCGAAGCGGATCTGGACCTGCAACTTCGCCCCCTCCTGCACGCTCTTCGACGGGAAGGAGTGCGACGAGGACACCGAATGCCGCCTGACCGTGCTCGAGGACGAGCTTGCGCTTTGTGTCCCGCCGTCGGGGAAGTTCGCCGCTGAGGGGGAGCCGTGCGACGCCATCAACGACTGCAGCGAGGCCCAGCGCTGCGACTCGGTCTGCCGGTATAGCTGCCTGAACATGGGCTGGCAGGACCTCGAGCCGGGCAAGGGCGGCTGTCCCGCGGGCCAGACCTGCACCCCCGACACGCCGCTCTACGGCGTCTGCCGCCCCTGAAGCCCCTCTACACCCGGGCGGATTCGCGCTAGGTTCGCCCGCATGCACGACCACGACGTTGAGGCGCACGGGGCCGCGATGGAGGCGTCCGCGACGCCGGCTCCCCGCGCCGCCGAGGCCCCGGATCTCGGGCTCCTCCGCGTGCTCCGCGACGACGGCAGCGCCGATCCCGCGACCGACCCCGGCCTGTCCCCGCACGTGCTCCTCCGCGCCTACCGCGAGATGAAGCGCGTCCGCCTCATCGACACGCGCATGATGCTCCTGCAGCGCCAGGGCCGCATCCACTTCGCCGGCGAGTGTCGCGGCCAGGAGGCGACGCCGATCGCGACGGGCCTCGTGCTCGAGCGTGAAGACTGGGTGTTCCCGGCCCTGCGCGAGAGCGCGATCATGCTCGTGCGAGGCTTCCCGCTCAAGAGCTACATCGCGCAGTACTTCGGCAACGCGGGCGACGTGCTCAAGGGCCGGCAGATGCCCTCGCACATGAGCGGCCGCGCCGTGAACCAGGTCGCGTGGTCGAGCTGCATGGCCACGCAGCTCCCGCACGCCGTCGGCGCTGCCTGGGCCGCGAAGATGCGCAAGGACCGCAGCGTCGTCCTCGGCTTCGTCGGCGACGGCGGCACGAGCGAGCCCGACTTCCACAACGCCCTGAACTTCGCGGGCGTCTTCAAGGTCCCCTGCGTCCTGGTTTGTCAAAACAACCACTGGGCGATCAGCGTCCCCGCGGGGAAACAGACGGCGTCGCCCACGTTCGCAGTGAAGGGCCGCGCGTACGGCGTCCCCTCGGTGCGCGTCGATGGAAACGACGTGCTCGCGGTCTACCGTGTCGTCAGCGACGCTGTCGCCCGCGCGCGCGCCGGCGGCGGGCCCACGTTCATCGAGTCCGTGACCTACCGCATGGGCGCGCACTCTTCGAGCGACGATCCCACGCGGTATCGCTCGCAGGAGGAGGTCGACACGTGGGCGCAGCGCGACCCGATCGTGCGCCTGCGCCGTCACCTCGTCCACCGGGGCTTGCTCGACGAGGCGGAGGAGGCGGCGCTCGAGGACGGGCTCATGGCCGAGATCAGCGCGGCGATCCAGGAGGTCGAGGCGCTCGGCCCGCCTGCGCGCGAGACGCTCTTCGACGACGTGTATGCGGAGCTGCCGTGGCACCTCGCCGAGCAACGCGCCGAGGTCCTGGCGAACCGCCCCCACCCGGGCTCGCACGACGGCGGCGGCGGGCACTAGCAACGATGGGGGGTCCGAGAACCCCCCCAAACCCGCCTGGCCTCTGGTCTACCGCTTTTTCCGACCCCACCTTTCCCTCGACATGGTAATCCGCGCCCAAAAGGGGCTGTCGGCCCGCGTTCCACCTTGGAGAATCGGATGAAGACCTACGACGCGATCGTCATCGGCAGCGGACCCGGCGGCTACGTCTGCGCGATTCGGCTCGGCCAGCTCAAGCAGAAGACGCTGTGCATCGAGAAGGAAGAGGTGGGCGGTGTGTGCCTCAACTGGGGCTGCATCCCGTCGAAGGCGCTCATCAACGCGGCGCACACCTACGAGAAGGCGCACTCGTCGATGGCGACGATGGGCATCAAGCTCGGCTCGGTCGAGCACGACCCGAACGCGATGCAGGACTGGAAGGAAGGCATCGTCAAGCGCCTCACGGGCGGCGTGCGAGGCCTGCTCAAGTCGAACGGCGCCGACCTCATGGCGGGTACGGCGACGATCGTCTCGCCGAACCGCATCGAGGTGAAGAAGGCGGACGGCTCGGTCGAGACGATCGAGGCGACGAAGGGCATCGTCCTGGCGACGGGCTCGACGACCATCGAGATCCCGAGCTTCAAGTTCGACGGCAAGCAGATCATCGGCGCGAAGGAGGCCGTGAGCCTGCGCGAGGTCCCGAAGCGGCTGCTCGTCATCGGCGGCGGCGTGATCGGGCTCGAGCTCGGCATGGTCTACCAGGCGTTCGGCGCCGAGCTCGTGGTCGTCGAGGCGATGCCCACGCTGCTCACGGGCGTCGATCAGGATTGCGTGAAGGTGGTCGAGCGCCGCATCCAGAAGCGCGGCGGCAAGATCTACAAGAACGCCAAGGCCATGGGCTACGAGAAGCAGGCCGACGGCTCGGTCGCGGTGAAGCTCGACGTCGAGGGCAAGCCCGAGACGGTCGTCACGGACGTGGTCCTCGTCGCGGTCGGCATGCGCCCGAACTCGCGCGGGCTCGGCCTCGAGAACGTGGGCGTGAACATCGACAAGCGCGGGTTCGTGCCTTCGGACGAGTTCGGCCGGACGAACGTCCCGACGATCTACTCGATCGGCGACGTCTCGGGCCCGCCCATGCTCGCGCACAAGGCGTCGAAGGAGGGCGAGGTCATCGCGGAGGTCATCGCGGGCCACAAGGCGGCGAAGGACTGGGCGTGCATCCCGGGCGCGATCTTCACGGACCCGGAGATCGCGACCGCGGGCCTGACGGCCGAGGAAGCGCAGGCGAAGGGCATCGAGGTCTCGGTCGGCAAGTTCCCGTTCGCGGCGCTGGGCAAGGCGATGGCGATGATGGAGACCGACGGCTTCGTGAAGGTCGTGACCGACAAGAAGACGAAGCAGGTGCTCGGCGTGCACATCGTCGGCCCCGAGGCGAGCACGATGATCAGCGAAGGCGCGCTCGCGCTCGAGATGGCCGCGTTCGCCGAGGACATCGCGCTCACGATCCACCCGCACCCGACGCTCGGCGAGGCGTTCATGGAAGCCGCCGCGCACGCGATGGGCGCTGCGGTCCACATCGTGAACCGCTGAGCGAGCCTCCTGGGTTCGTCCCTCCAAACCACCCGTCCGACAAAAGCCCATCTTCCGGGCTTCCTGCGCGCCCCGGATATCGCTGTCGGCGACATTCCGGGCGCGCCCGGCTGGGTGAAGGGCGCGCCTCCCCTCGCCGTCGAGTATGCCGATACGGGCCAGGATGAGGACGAGCTTCAGGCGAAGGTCGCCGAGCTGCTCGAAGCCGGCACGAAACTCATCTGGGTCGTGCGGCTCTTCGGTCCACGCAGGGTGAAAGTCTACGAGCCTGGCGCGCGTGTACGCACGTTGCTGCCGGGCGAGCTGCTCACGGCGCCGAACATCCTGAAGAACCCGGTCCCCGTCGAAGCGCTTTACGATCGCGACGCCGCGCACCACGCGACGCTCCAGAACCTCCTTCAGCGCGAGGGCTTCGAGAGTCTCGACGCCGTGAAGGAAGAGGGCCGCGACGAAGGCGAGCTCCGCGCGCTCCGCGCCTCCGTAAGGGACGTCTTCTCTGCGCGTGGCCTCCCCCTCGGCCCGGACCACGAGACGCGGATCGATCCGTGCAGCGACCCCGCCGTCCTCCGCACCTGGCTCCGCGCGGCCGTCACTGCGCCCGATGCGGCTGCCGCTCTCTCCTGATCGTCACTCCGCCCCCCTCCGCTCGAAGCACTCCTCCGGCACCTGCTGCTTCTTCCGCGTGACGCGCGTTGCCTCCACGAAGGCCGCCGTCACTGGATCGTGGTACCCGCTCGCCCCGCGCAGATCCGGCACGATCGCCTGGTAATGCCGCACGATCCTCCCCATCAGGATCTCGCGCATCCACTTGCCCACCATCGACGCCAGCGCGACCAGGAGATCCGTCGCGTCCCCATCCCGCACGAACGCGATCTCGCCGAGCCCGGGGAACATGTACGCGCTCCTCGCCCGCGTCTCCTCCAGCACCATGTGCATCCGCCCTCCGAGCGGACCGAACGCGGAGCCGTACTTCCCGAACCCGCCCACCTTCCCGCAGACCGCCTGCACGTCCTGCCCCGCGTCCTTCCGCATCGACAGGATCAGCCGCTCCATCGCGTGCAGATCCATCACGAACCGATTTTTCCCCGCCGCGATCCCCTCGTTCAGCCGCTTCGCGCAGAGCACCTCGCTCCGCACCGCCACGATCGTCACCCCCTTCTTCTCCAGCCGATCGAGATCCCCGTGGATCGTCCGCACGAGCTCCGCGGGCGCCGTGAACGCCTCCGCCTCCGCGCCCCAGCACTGCGCTTCCACGTGCGGCGGACACGCCGCGCGAAGCTCCGCGCGATCCTCGCTCGCGATCGCATGCGCGAGCTCGTCCGGCGTCCGCGCCGCTGCCGCGCGCCCCCCGCCTCGCTCCACCAGCGCGCGTGCCCAGGCTTCCGCGAGCCCCACGTCCCCGTAGGCCACCATCGCCTTCGAGTCCCCGAGCCGCTCGGCCAGACCACCGCGCGGCTTTCGCCCCACGATCGCCGCGCCCTCCTCCGTCACCTGCGCCATCACCGCCGTGACCAGCATCGGCCCGAGCCGAGGCCCGAGGCCGTTTTCGTCTGCGCCGATCCTGAATCCCGCCGTCGCCTTCTCCATCGCGCCGAGCTTTGCCATGAACGGACGCCCGCGTCATCGCGGTCACGACACGGTCGATCGCCCCTTTCCGGGTGGATTGGCGTATCCTACGGGCACCCTGATGAGCACGGGCGGGCGAGCGAGCCGGTTCCTGGGTGCCTTCGTGGCGATCGCCGCGGCGGGTTTGTCTGCGTGCGCGCCGCCGGCGCTCACCCGCGATGGGCAGGTCGTTTTTGCGCCTTCGGGCGGCCGTCGCGGCGCCTCGGTCATCACCGCGAACGGCGTCGAGTTCATGGACTCCACGGACCTGCCCAAGCCCGTCGTTCGCCGCAGCCCGAACGATCCCTGGACTCCGCCCACCGGCTTCCTCGTCCCCAAGGACGGCATCTGGCGCAAGACCTCGAGCCCCGTCGCGCTCCAAGGGCGTGGCCTCGCCGTCGTCGTTCGGTCGAGCGACACCCTCGTCCCGAGTTGGGGCGGCGAGGTCCTCCTCCGCATCGACGCCATCGCCCCGGTCGACGCCTTCCCCGCCGCCAAACCCTCCGTCCGCGCGCCGCGCCGCCTCGCCATCGTGCTCGACGGCCGCAACCCGAACACCGCGCCGCTCGCCCGCATCGCCCTCGACGACCTCGGCGATCGGGATCGCGTCGCCATCATCGACGCCTCCGGCCCGCGTGTCGTCGTCCCTGCCTTGCCCGGCTCGCATCGCACCTTGCTCGACGGCGCGATCACGCGTGTCCTCGAACGCCCGCGCGGCGGCGCTGCGGTCGCGAACACGCGTGACCTCGCAGGCGCCCTCGCCCTCGCGCGAGGGTTCGTCGGGGTGAAACTCGCCGAGGCCACGACGCCCCCTTCCGCGGGGCAAGTCCTCGTCCTCAGCGACGGCATCGGCGTCGCGCAGGCCGGCCTCCGGCTCGCGAACGAGCTCGCCTCCTTGCGCCGCGCCGACGTCCACGTCTCCGCGGTCGGCACGCCGGATCGCCTCGACGTCGCGCACCTCGCGCCCTTCGGCGACGACGTCTTCGCCGGTGGCTCCTTTGCCGATCGCGAGGATGCGGTCGCGCGGATCGTCCCTCCGCCGGGGGAGGTCGTGCTCGAAGACGTCGAGCTCACGGTTCACTCCGTCCCTGCGCCGGTCCGCGTCCTCGAGGTCTCGGGCGGGCTCGCCGCGCTCTCGATCGACCACGACCGCCTCCTGATCGGCGACCTCTACGCGGGCGAGGCGCGCACCGAGATCGCGCGGATCGCCATGCCCGTGTGGGTGCCGGGCGAACCCTGCGAGATCACCGTCTCGGCGCGGTACCGCGACGCGGCCACGGGCACCTGGCACACGGCCTCGCGCACCATCGACGCTCGGTACGACGACGACGTCGAGCGCATCGCCAGCGCCCGCCACGGCGACGTCATCGCGTATGCCTCGGCGCTCGCCATGGTCCGGCGCCTCGGCCGCATCTTCCAGGGCAGCCGCTTCGACACCCTCGGCGGCCTCCGCCCTGTCGTCACCCTCCAGGCCGACTCGCTCGCGTCCCTCTCCCGCACGAGCCACGACCCCGCGCTCAGCACGCAGGCCGAGGTCCTGCGCACGCTCCTCGGCGCGATCGAGGATTGACCGGTCTTACCTCGCTGGAATGGTATTCAGCGACAAACCTCGCCCGGACCATCGGAGATCGTCGTGCACCGCTGCCCGGCCGGGCAACCGCCGTTGGGCGCGCCGCGCCGGCATCGCACCACGCACTCGTGGAACATCGGCCCGCGCGGCCCGGCGACCCCGTAATACGACGCGCAACTCTCGCCCGCCCCGCATGTCCTTCCCCCACACGACGCTCCTGGCTGCGTCGACGCCTCCCCGTTCGTCGGGTTTGCCGTCGGCGCCGGGTTCGCCGGGTTCTCTGGATTCGCCGTGGGCACCACGCCTCCGGGCGGGGTCACCGTCGGCTCTTGTGGCACGAAGACCGTCGTCGTCGGGCTCGGCGTCGTTGCGCTTGGCGCTGTCTCCGTCGTCGTGCTGCCCGACGCCTGGGGGGAATCGGGCGGCTGCGTGCCGCCATTGCAGGCCGAGAGGAGCAGGACCGCCGCGATCGAGCCGAGCAGACGCATCACGCCCGCGAGCTTAGCAGAGCCCTCGCGCTTCTGCCCATCACGCACCGTGACAGCGCCCACCCTCCGCCGCTACCATCCGCCGCGTGCAACGTTTCCGCCTCCTCCTCGCCCTTTCCGTTTCGCTCCCCCTCGTCGCGTGTGGCTCCACGGACGAACCTGCTGCGCTCCCTGACGCCCCGCGCTGCGAAATCGCGCTCCCTGCGCCCCCGGACCATCGCCTCGCGCCTGACGGCACCGTCCTTCGTGACGCCCTTGGCCGCATCGTCTTCCTCCGCGGCGTCAATGCGGGCGGCCGCAGCAAATTCGCGCCCTTTGTCCCCTTCGATTTCGCGTCCACCGAGGCCGGCTTCCAGGAATCGCTCGATCGCTACCTCGATCGCGCCGCCGAGTGGGGTGTCTCCGCGCTCCGCGTCCCGTTCGTATGGGCCGCGGTCGAGCCTACGCCGGGCACGGATGACGAGACCTTCCTCGCGCGTTACGACGCCCTCCTCGACGGCGCCTGGGAGCGCCGCATCTGGACCATCGTCGACTTCCACCAGGACATTTATTCCGACGTCTATTGCGGCGACGGTTTTCCCGGCTGGACCCTTCCGTTTCCCACGCCCGAGCCCCACCACGATTGCCCCGATTGGTTCGTCCGTTACTCCCAGGATGAAGACGTCCAGGCCGCGTTCGACAAATTCTGGACCGACGAACACGGCGCCCGCACCGCGTTTCGCGCGTTATGGGAGCGCATCGCGGCCCGCCACGCGACGCGCCCCGGCGTCCTCGGCTACGAGCCCATCAACGAGCCGCACCAGGGCACCGCCGACCTGAAGACGTGGGAGCAAACCGTCCTCACGCCTTTCTACACTGAAATGGCTGCCCTCCTTCGCGCGAAGGACCCCACGGCGCTCGTCTTCTTCGACGCCACCGGCACCGACGCGATCGGCGCCGCCACGTACCTCGACAAACCCGAGGGCGAAGGCCTCGTCTTTGCCCCGCACTGGTACGACTCCATCGCCCTCTTCGGCGGCACCCCGTCCCCCTCGAATGCGGCCACGTACCTCTCGAAATGGGCTGACAAGGGCCGTGAATGGAACATGCCTGTCCTCATCGGCGAATCGGGCGTCCCGCGGGACCTCGAGACCGCCGGCGAGTTCGTCACGGCCGTCTACGACGCCATGGACGACAATGCCCTCCATTTCACCTACTGGGAGTACAGCGATTCGAAGGAGACCTGGAACGCCGAGGACCTCTCCCTCATCGACGACGAGGGCCAGGAAGCCACCGCGATCACCTCCGTCGTCGCGCGCCCCTATCCCCGCGCCGTCGCCGGCGAGGCGCCCTCGTTCCGTTACGACACCGCAGCCCGCAGGTTTGCTCTCGCGTACGACGTGCCCACCGAAAACGGTGTCACGGAAATCATCGTCCCGGAGCGAAATTATCCTGAGGGCTACCGCGTCGAGCTCTCGAACGGCTGCGTCGACGCCACGCACCCGGGCCTCTTGCTCGTGCGCCCTTCCGCTGGCGCCACGCGCGTCGAGGTCTCGGTCCTCCCTCGCTGATGTGGGGCGTTCCTTACCCTCCGTCCTGGTAGAATTTCCAGGCGAGTCCTTGTAGGGTGCGCGCCGATAGCCGAAGGGAGACCTCACGTGGATATTTTCACTCGACTCGATCCGACGAAAACGTACACCGCGCCGCAGCTTCAGCTCATCTTGGGTGCGTGGGTCCTGAGCGGGTTCGTCGAACCGGGCACCAAGGTCTCGACCACGAACGGGCACGTCGCGGAGGACGACTACACCAAGCAGTCCATTTATTCGCTCCTCTACTCGCTCTACCGCTCCGTCGGCATCGTCGAGGGCGACACGGGCGAGTCGTACGAATTCACGTTCAACACCTGGGGCTACGCGTGGCCCGAGGCCTGGGGAAAGTGCCCGATCCTGGCCTCCGATCCGCAGCGGTTTGGTCGGATTGCGTACACGGGTCTCTATCAGTTCAACGAGATCCAGGAGTACGTCAAGGCGCGCAACGGTCGCGTTCACGTCATCGAGATGGGCTGCGGCACCGGTGCCGGCGCGCACCACGTCTGCCACAACGTGCTGCCGGACTGCACCTACGAGGCTGTCGACATGCAAAATGCCGCCATTGAGACGTGCAGGCGCAGGTTCGTCCCCGGCCTTCGCGGGCGCCTCGTCGCCACCCACTCGGACGCCACGAAGCTCTCGATCCCGGATGGGAGCGCGGATTTCGTCGCCGTCAACGAGACCCACGTCACCGAAATGGTGGGCATCGTGACGCCGGAGGACGAGCGTTTCTTCCGCACCGCCTACCGTCTCCTCAAGCCCGGTGGTTTCCTCACGTGGGGCAACGCCATTCCCGACGTCACGTGGCAGCCTTGTTTCGATTTCCTGAAGTCGATCGGCATGAAGCAGGTCGAGGTCCGCGACGTCACGAAAGAAGCCGTCCTCGCGCGTGACCTCGACGCTGGCCGCGCCGACGCGTACGTGCGCCACGTCCTCGACATGTTCCCCGCGTTCCGCGTCCCCGTCGTCGGCCCGAAGAAGCGGCTCGAAGCGAAACTCGCGATGGAGAACTTCTACCGCAATCCCGGGACGAACCTTTACCAGAACATGGTCGACCGCACCGACACGTACAAGGTCGTCCTCTTCCAGAAGCCCGCGGCGAGCTGAAACAAAAGCCCCCTCTGAAAAAAAGCCCCCTCTGAAAAAAAAGCCCCCTCTCCCGCGGGCGGGAGAGGGGGTTGGGGTGAGGGTCTAGCGGTAGGGCTTGCCTACTTCTTCGGCAACGCCTCGCTGATCCCGTACACCTGCTCCACCCCCGCCGGCACCTGCAGGCTCGACCCCTTGAAATCGTCGCCCACCGGCTCGATCGGCCCGCCCAGGCATTGCGCCAGGAACGTCTCGGCCACCGCATTGAAGCTCATCCGGTTCTCCGGCCGCGCGAACCCGTGCCCCTCATCGGGGTACAGCACGTACGTCACCGGGATGCTCTTCGCCTGCATCGCCTTCACGATCTGATCGCTCTCCGCCTGCTTCACGCGCGGATCGTTCGCGCCCTGCCCGATCAGCAGCGGCTTCTTGATCTTGTCCACGTGCGAGAGCGGGCTCCGCTCCTCCAAGAGCTTCGTGCCCTCGGGCGTCCCGGGATCCCCCATTCGCTTGTGGAACGTCGCCACCATCGGCGCCCAGTACGGCGGAATCGTCGCGAGCAGCGTCTTCAGATTCGACGGCCCCACGATGTCGACCCCGCAGGCGAACTGGTCCGGCGTGAACGTCAGCCCCACGAGCGTCGCGTACCCGCCGTAGCTCCCGCCCATGATCGCCACCTTCGCGCCGTCCGCGACCTTCCCGTCCACGGCCCATTTCACCGCGTCGATCAGGTCGTCGTGCATCTTGCCGGCCCACTCGTTGTTCCCGGCGTTCAGGAACTTCTTCCCGAACCCGGTCGAGCCGCGGTAGTTCACCGACAGCACCGCGTACCCGCGGTTCGCCAGCCACTGGTGCATCCCGTTCAGCCCCCAGGTGTCGCGCGCCCACGGCCCGCCGTGCACCAGGAGCACCATCGGCAGCGGCTTGTCCGGACGACCATCGACCTCCGGATCCGACGCCTTCGGCAGCGTCAAATAACTCACCAGGTCGAGCCCGTCGCGCGACTTGATCACCACCGGGTGCATTTTCGAGAGCGGCTTGCCTTCGAGCGCCTTCAGGTTCGTGAACAGGAATTCCGTCTTCTTCTTGTCACGATCGTACCGGTAATACTTCACCGGCCCGTCCGAGGGCACGAGCGCCACGAGCCAGCGCTTGTCGTCGAGCGTCCGGCTGAGCACGCGCAGCTCGCCGTCGCCGAGCTTGCCGAGCAGATCCAGATCCGGCTGGATCGACTTGTCGATCGTCTGCCACGTCGGCTTGTCGAACACCGCCGCCGCCGCTTGCAGCTTGCCGGTCTTCGGGTGACCGATGAAGCGCTGCACGTCGGCCTTCGCGTCCTCGACGAGCAACTTTGCCTTCTTCGTCGCGAAATCGAGCTCGAAGAGCGCCGCCGTGTTCCGGCCGCGGCTGTCGAGCAGGTAGAGCGTCTTGCCCGACCCGTCGAAGCTCACGGGGTTCGTCGTCTCGGCGTCCTCGAACGGCACCGTCAGGTACGGCTCGGGCTCCTTGCCCTTCTCCTTCGGCTTCGCGTTCGGGTCGATGAACACATCGCCGCCGTCGGGCCCTTTGCGCATCGCGAGCCGGACCTTGAAATCGTCGTCCGCCTCGAAACCCGCGTAGTTCCCCTCGTTCTTGAAGACGAGCTTCTTCTCGCCGGTCTTGACGTCGATCCGGTAGAGGTCGTGCACCTTCTTGTCGCGGTCGTTGATCCCGACCAGCACCTCGCCGGGGATCTTCTGCGACACGCCCGAGATCCGCGCCGCGATCCCGTCGATCGGCGTGAGATCCTTCGTCTCGCCTTTCTTCAGATCGACCGCGTAGAGATGCCAGTTCTCGTCGCCGCCCTTGTCCTGCACGTAGAGCACGTGGTCGTTCGTGTAGGCCCAGAAATACTGCCGGATCCCGCGCACCTTGTCGCTCGTCACGGGCTTGGCTTTCGACGGGTCGTCCGCGGGGCCGACCCACACGTTCATCACCCCGTCCACGGGCGCGAGGAACGAGAGCTGCTTGCCGTCGTGGCTGAGCTGCGGGCTCGCGCGGTCGGGGTTGCCGAAGAGCACGTCGCGCGGGATGAGCGACGTATCGACCCGCGGCGCGGCCGGGCCCTTCACGGCGGCCGTGGCGGCCGGCGGCGGCGTCGCGTCGGCCGTGCGCGCGGGCGGCGGGGGCGGCGGCGTCTCGGGCGGCGGATACTCCGCCGTCTCGGCGCAAGCAGCGACGCCGACGAGCAGCGACAGGACGAATGACAGGCCGATCTTCTTCGCGAGTGCCATCGGGCAAACCTCCCTCATGCGTACCCGGAGGTGGACGCTCCCCACCGGTGCGTGTGAACCGACGCCTTCATACTCCAAGAGCCGGTCGGACGTCCCGAGCCTCTCGCCGAAAAAAATGTGCCCCCGACATGTGGCTTGTTTCACTGTCCGACGATTTTTCAGGCCTCTTCGTACCGCGGCCCTTGCCGGTGGTGGGTGCTGACTTAGGGGAACCGCGTCTGGACATGGCCATGACGAACCCTGACACGCTCCTCCGCGAGAGCCGCGTCCCCTCGGACCGCGTGCGCCTGGCAAACGACCGCGATCTCCGGCCGGACGGGGCCTTCGTCCTCTACTGGATGACGGCGGCGCGGCGCACCCATTTCAACTTTGGCCTCGAACGCGCCGCCGAATGGGCGCGCGCCCTCGGCCGCCCCCTCGTCGTCCTCGAAGCCTTGCGCGCCGGGTATCCCTACGCGAGCGACAGGCTCCATGCGTTCGTTTTGCGCGGTATGGCCGACAATGCCCGCCGCCTCGCCGAGGCCGGCGTCACGCACCACGCCTACGTCGAACCTCGCCCCGGCGCGGGCAAGGGCCTCATCGCCGCGCTCTCGCGCCGCGCGTGCGTGGTCGTCACCGACGATTTTCCCATCTTTTTCCTGCCGCGCATGATCGCCGCCGCGGCGAAGCAGATCCCGGTCCGCTTCGAACAGGTCGATTCCAACGGCCTCTTGCCCATCTACGCCCCCGAACGCGTCTTCACCACGGCCTTCTCGTTCCGCGCGTATCTCCAGAAAAACCTCCTCCCGCACCTCCGCCGCCGCCCGCTCGCCGATCCGCTCGCCGCGGGCCTGCCGGCCCCTCCCAAAACCCTCCTCGCGCCTGACCTCCTCGCGCGCTGGCCCGCCGCCTCGCCCGAGCTCCTCGCCGCCTCGCCCGCGGCGCTCGCCGCGCTCCCGATCGACCACACGGTCCCTGTCGTCCCCCGCATTCCGGGCGGCCCCGAGGCGGGCCGCGCCGCGATCGCGCGTTTCCTGCGGTCGAACCTCCTCCGGTACGACACCGAGCGCAACGACCCCGACGCCCGCGCCACGAGCGGCCTCTCGCCTTATCTCCATTTTGGCCACGTCTCCACGCACGAGGTCTTCGCCGAGCTCGAGCGGCTCGAAGCTTGGACCGAAAAAAAGACCCAACCCGCGGGCGGCAAACGCGAGGGCTTTTGGGGTATGAGCCCGCCCGTCGAGTCGTTCCTCGACGAGCTCGTCACCTGGCGCGAAATCGGCCTGAACCTCTGCGCCCTCCGACCGGACGACGCGCAGCGCTTCGAATCCCTCCCGGACTGGGCCCAGAAGACCCTCGCCGATCACGAATCCGATCCCCGCCCGGCGCTCTTCACCCTCGCCGAGCTCGAAGGCGCGCGCACGTCCGATCCCCTCTGGAACGCGGCGCAACGCGAGCTCCTCCGGGACGGCCGCATCCACAACTACCTGCGCATGCTCTGGGGCAAACGTGTCCTCGAATGGACCCGCACCCCGCGCGAGGCCCTCGCCATCCTGATCGAGCTCAACGACAAGTACGCGCTCGACGGCCGCGACCCGAACTCGTATTCGGGCATCCTCTGGACGTTCGGTCGCTACGACCGTCCCTGGGCCCCCGAACGACCGGTCTACGGCACGGTCCGCTACATGAGCTCGTCCAATACGTTGAAGAAAATCGACCTCCAGCACTACCTCGTCGAGTTCGGCAGCCCGGAGGACGCGGCTCGTCGCGACAAACGGTACACGAAATGAATTGAGAGCCGGGGGGAAGTTCCTTGATCCGCCCCGGCCCTCGGGTATTCATGTTTCGACGCGCCCCGCACCGCGACGCGCGAAGATTTACTTCTTCTCGCCTCCACCCTCACCTTCGGATTGCTTTCCCTCCTCGATCAGCTCCTTCACGCGCTGACCGCCCTTGTGCCCGATTTCGGAATAAAATTCGGGGCCGTACTTGTCGCGAACGGTCTCGCCGCCCTTCTGGCCGCCCTTGTGCCCGATCTCGGAGTAGAACTCGGGGCCGTACTTCTCGCGCACGGTCTCGCCGCCCTTGCGTCCGATCTCGGCGTAACCTTCGGAGCCGAGCTCTTCCTTGCGGGCCTCACCGCCCAGCCGTCCGGCCTCCTCGACGGTCATTTGACCCTTCCCGGAATGCTCTTTTTTCTCCGCCATGGTCGTCTCCTGTTCCTTGGGAAAACGAGCGGCAAGCCCGCGCTCGTCGTTCCTGGCTAGCGTTTCTGGCCTTGGCCGCGCTCGCCCTCACCTTCGGACTGTTTGCCCTCCTCGATGAGCTCTCGGACGCGCTGGCCGCCCTTGTGGCCGATCTCGGAGTAGAACTCGGGCCCGTACTTGTCCCGCGTATGTTCGCCGCCGATGTGCCCGCCCTTGCGACCGGCCTCCTCGACGGTCATCTGGCCTTTGCCGGGTTCGTCCTTGCGCTCTGCCATGTAGTTCCCTCCCAGCTCCCGCCGAACATTCTCCGGCCGACCAGGGTGTCAATGGGGGGCCCTCCCGAAGGAGGGCTCCTCCCGCGCTGCGGGCCCGCCATCGCCGTGCGAGAGATCGAGAGCGGAAGCGCGCGCCGTTGAAACCGCCTCGACGCTCGCGCGTAGAAGGCTAGGATGCGTTCGCTCGATCGAGGAGGCTCCCGTGCCCAAGCCCAAGGATGATTCCCCCGAGCTCGAAAATGTCATCCGCCGCCGCGCCTTCCTGCGCGCCGCCGCGGCCGGCACCTCGTTTCTCGCGCTCGGCGGCGGCACCTACGTCCTCGCCGCCACCGACGACCCGCGGGCCAAGCAGCTCCGCCCCGACGGCCGCCCGCGCCTCCCGCCGGGCCAGCGCATCCTCGACGCGCTCAAGCCCATGGGCGGCGACCCGGGCGACCCGAGCCCCTCGGCCTTCAAGTTGCACGTCCACGGCGACGTCGACAACCCCTTCGACCTCGATTTCGCGGGCCTGCTCGCGCTGCCGCAAACCGAGCTGACGTGCGACGTTCATTGCGTCACGGGCTGGAGCGTGCTCGGCGCTCGATTCACGGGCGTCAAGGTCGCCGAGCTCGCCAAGATGGCCAAAGTGCGCGACACCGTGCGGCACGTGATCTTCGAGGCGGCGAACGGGTACACGGCGAACGTCCGCCTCGCCGAGGCGACCGCGCCGAACGTGCTCATCACGCACAAGCACGAGGGCAATCCGCTCACGCGCCCGCACGGACCGCCCGCCCGCGCGCTCGTGCCCGACCTTTATTTCTGGAAGAGCGCGAAATGGGTGACGGGCATTCGGTTCGTCCGGACCGACCGGCCCGGCTACTGGGAGACGCGCGGCTACCACAACCACGCCGATCCCTGGGCCGAGGAGCGGTATGGCTGAGGGCGCGCCCGAGCCCCGGCGGCGATTGTCGTTGCGAGGCCTCCTCCGCACGGTCCACCGAGACGCGGGCAACCTCGCGGTCGGGCTCACGCTCGTGTATGCCGCGTCCGGCCTCGCGGTGAACCACATCGCGGATTGGGACCCGAATTTCAAGAGCCACCAGACCACGCACGATCTCGGCGGACCTCTCGAAGGCGAGGATCAGGCCGTCGCCGAGCGGGTCCTTCAAAAGCTCGACGTGAAGGGCAAAGCAAGCGACGTCTACCGCGCCGCGCCAAACCAGCTCGAAATCACGCTCGACCGGCGCACGCTCCACGTGGACACGCAAACCGGCAAGGTCCTCGACGAGGGCGAGGAGCCGCGGTTTTTCCTGCGACTCGCGAACTGGCTGCACCTGAACCGCGGCAAGAAAGCGTGGACCTACGTGGCCGACGGCTACGCGGTCTTGCTCCTCCTGCTCGCGTTTTCGGGGATGTTCATGCTGCCCGGCCGGAAAGGCCTGATCGGCCGGGGCGGCATCTTCGTGCTCGTCGGCGCGGCCGTGCCGATCGCCTATGTCGTGCTCTCGGGCGGCCCCTGATCCGGCCGCCCCTCTTCATTTCAGCTTTTCGAGCCCGGGAAATGCCTCGGCTGCGCTCGTCGGGAAGAGCGAGACCTGGTCGCCCGCGCGCACCATCGTCTTTCCGAGCCGCGGGAACTCGGCGATCTCCGTCGGCTTTTTCTCGCCGCACGAGAGATACACGAGGTCCTCCTCGAACGGGTTCTTGAGGTGGTGGGCCACCGACGGCACGGGAAAACCCATGAAATCGCCCGGCCCCACCTCGAAGGACTCGTCCCCGATCTCGGCGATGCCCCGGCCGCTCAGGATGTAGAGGAACTCCTCCTCGCCGTAATGGCGATGATAGATGAACGACTCTTTCCCCGGCGGCACGCGGATCAGGTTGACCCCGAGCCTCTCGAGCCCCGTCGCCATTCCCAGGAGATGTCCGTGGATCTGCGAATGGGGGTTGAACGGATGCGACATCGAGTGCTCGGGTCCGCGGTCGCGGGCCCGGATGAGAGATGGTTTTTTCGTGGATTCGTCGGTCATGTGGCTCCTCCCTGCACGCGGATCTCGGGGCCCGTTGCGGGCCGGGAGAGCGCGTCCTTTGTTGCGTGCGCTGCGATGTCGAAGGCCCGCGCGCCCTCTGGCAGCCGGAACGGACCCACGCGCGGCAGCGCCTCGATGACGAGTGCGGTCATCCCGTCGCGCGCGGGCACCTTCAGCGAAGGGCTGTCCGCTTTTCGCCACGGCGAGCGCGACGCGAGGTGATGATAAAAAAGCCGCTCGCCCGCGGGCATTCCGGCGAGCCCGTGCCGATCGAGGATCCCGCCGTCGAGCAGCAGCCGTCCCTCGTGCCAGACCGGATGAAACAGGCCCGGCACCGTACACGAGGCCTGAATCGCCGGCGCGAGCGGCCCTCCCCCGAGCACGCGCGTCCCGCGGGCAAACACGTCGTACACGCTCACCGCGAGCGACACGCGACACCGATCGAACGTCGGCACCGGGAGCAACGCTTCGAGCCGCGCGCGGAAGAGTTTGCCCGCGAGCAGCCCCGGCCCGAGCCGCACGTCCCAAAAGTCCTCGCGCTTCAAGCGCAGAAGCTCGTCGCGGATCGTCACCGCGCTTGCGCCCGCCGCCCATATCCCGCCCACGAGCGCGCCTGCGCTGGAGCCCGAGACCCGCGCGGGCGCGAGCCCTTCGTCTTCGAGCACGGTCATCACCCCCGCATGCGCGAAGAACCCGAAGAAGCCTGACGAGAGGCCCATCGAAAAGGGACCTTCGCGGAGCCACTCGCGCAGCGTGGGGGTGGAGCGAACGGAGGCGTGGGGGGCGGCCGAGGCGGATGACATGGCAGGCGCGGCGCATCCTAGCCGAAAAATGCGACCTGGGTTTGCCGATCGGGCGATCAGCCGATCTTGAGCTCGCGCATCCGCCGCTGCAGCGCCACCTTCGACACCCCGAGGTTCCTCGCCATCAACTCGACGTTCCCGTCGCATTCCCGCGAGCAGCGCAGGATCTCCTCCTTATCGAGGTCGCTCGCGCGCCGCACCTTGTGTTGCTCGACCAGATTGTAAATCGAGCTTCGCGGGATTCTCAGCCGTTCGGCCGTGGCCTTCATGTCGAAGTTGCACGCGCGCAGCGCTTCGAGCAGCTCCTCCTCGGTCACGTCGCTCGGCTTGCGGCTGCGGCGCGGCGAAATGGGCGCCTTTGTCGCCGGGGCCCCTCCATCGCCTCCGAGGCTCACGCCGCCGCCAACCGCGGGTGGCGGCGGCGTCGCGAGCAGCGCCGCAAGCGCGGGTCCTGGATCCAGCGGGCCGGCGTCGTGGCTGCCCAGGACGAGCTGACGGACGACATTGCGGAGCTGCCGCACGTTTCCGGGCCAGTCGTGACGGACGAGCGCCGCCAAGAACGACGCGGGCAACCACACCTTGTTCGCCGCGATCCGGTCCGCCTTTCCGAAGCGGTCGAGCTCGGCGTACAGAAAATGCACGAAGAGCCTCCCGATATCGTCGCGTCGCTGGCGCAGGGGCGGAATCACGAGCTCGTAACTCGCCAGTCGGTGCAGAAGCGGCGCGCGGAAGGCCCCTGATTGCACCTTGGCTTCGAGATCGGCGTCGGTCGCGGCGACGATCCGGGCCAGCGTCTCCCGCATGTGCGAGGCCCCGAGCGTCTGGACCTCCCCCCCGTCATCGAGGGCCCGGAGCAAGTTCGCCTGCACATCGAGCGGCATCTCGCCCACTTCGTCGAGAAACAGCGTCCCGTTTGCTGCGCTTCCGAAGTACCCGTGGCTGCGAACCGCGCCCGTGAAGGCGCCCTTGTCGGCCCCGAACAGCGCCGAGGCGGCGAGCGTGGGTGGGATGGCGCCCATGTTCACGGGCACGAAAGGCCGATTCCTTCGCGTTCCGGTGTCATGCAGGGCACGCGCGACGAGCTCTTTACCCGTGCCGGTCTCTCCGCGTACCAACACGGGCACGTCGAGGCTCGCGAGCTGCCGGATCTCGCGGCGCACCCGCTCGATTGCCAGGCTCGCACCCACGAGGCCGAGGGTATCCTCCGACTCCTGGCGCACCTCGTCGAGGTGTAAGAGGAGCACGACACGGTTCGCAAGCTCCAGCACGATCCCAGCCTGCAAATCATTCGCCGAGAAATCGCGACAGCTTTCGAGCGGCGCTCCGTTCACGACGACCCGGGTGGGACTGCCTTGCTTCTCGATACGAATGCATTTGTTTTCGAGCCAGAGCAGGCGAATGGGTGTGCGGCTCACGTGTGCGTCGGCGAGCGGCTCGCGCTTGCTCGAACCCGGGCGCGAGAAGTCGGGCTCGAGCCGCGATACAAGGACACCGCTGCCGTCCGGCCGCAGCGGCAAGAGTGCTCGATCGCCGACGCGCTCCAGCGTCGGGTGCCAGACAATCGTCAACGTGGGGACATGCGTGCTCCCGAACCCCGCCTCGGGGTCGTCTGCGTGTGTCGGCGGGCTGAGCCCATCGAGCGTCGAGAGCTCCGCGTCTTGTGAGGACACGTACCATTGATACCATGAAAAGGGGATGCCCGACAAGCCTGTGCGCGTCTGACATGTCGACTGACACGTCAGCCGACACGTCAGCGATACGTCCGGCCTGGGCCCGGATCGGCAGGGGGTGCCCGCGGTGTGTCGAGCCCCTGGTCAAGCTCACGAGTCCACGATCTTTTGCTGGCATGCCGCGTGCAATCTTGTTCGTCATTTCGACGCGCAGCCCGTTGGAGGTCAACCGTGCCCGACAAACTGGGGGACATCGACACCCTTGTTGTCTTGATGATGCAGAGCAGGTCGTTTGATCACGTTCTCGGTCACCTGAGCCTCGACGGCGGGCCTTACGAGGGCCGACTCGACGGGCTCGTGGGCACGCCGATCGACGGGAAGCTCCTCGACGCGCGGTATGAGAACACCTGCGAGGGGCGTATTCACCAGCCCCAGGAGATCCGCGACGGCGCAATGCCCGGGGAGCTGCCGGAGGATAGCCAGTCCGTCCAGATCTCCCTCGGCCGCAGGGCGTCCTCCGGCAAGCGGTGTATGGATGGCTTCGTGCGCGCGTATGCGCTCTCTTCGCACCGCGCGTCGCGGTCCTTGCCGATGGGCTTCCTGCGGTCCTCGGGCGCGCCCGTCACGAATTTCCTGGCGAAGAGTTATGCCATCTGTGATCGCTGGTTCGCTCCACTCCCCACCGGTGTGGCGCCGAACCGGCTCATGGCAACGTGCGGCTATTCGCTCCTTGCGGACACCACGCCCCGGCTCCTGCCCCTGCACGATACGGTCTTCGACTGGATGAAGCAGCGCGGCGTCCGATATCGTGTGTACCACGACGGTTTGTCCTTTTT
Organism: Polyangium mundeleinium; assembly: GCF_028369105.1. Classification (NCBI taxonomy): domain Bacteria; kingdom Pseudomonadati; phylum Myxococcota; order Polyangiales; family Polyangiaceae; genus Polyangium; species Polyangium mundeleinium. The sequence goes on from NZ_JAQNDO010000001.1 coordinate 1,663,601, forward strand.
CACCCTCGGCCCCTGGATGCACGGCGAGGTCACGAGCGACCGGTTCCGCCCTGCCGCGCGGCTCGCGGACGACGTTCGCAACGAGCCCGACGCCACGTTCCCCCAGGTCATTTACATCGAGCCCTCGTATTTCGACGCGCCTTTCCACCTCGGTCGTCCGCCGAACGACAACCGCCCGCCCTTGCCCATGGCGCCTGGCGAGCGATTCCTGCTCCAGGTCTACCAGGCGCTCACATCGAACCCCAAGCGCTTCGGCCGCACGCTCTTCATCGTCACGTATGCCTCGCACGGCGGCTTGTACGATCACGTCCCGCCCCCGTCGATTCACGATGGAAAATTCGCGACGGCGGGCGTGCGTGTCCCCGCGATCGTCGTCTCGCCGCTCGTCGAGCCGGGCACGGTCCACAGCGGCCTGCTCGATCACACCTCGATCCTGCAGCTCCTCGCCGAGAAGTTCGGCGACGGCGCGTATTCCGAGGCCGTCACGCACAGGGCCGCGCAGGGGATCGGCAGCGTCTCCGCGGTCTTGAACCGCGGCGCGGCGCGGTCGTCGTTGCCTGTCCCGCCGAGCCCGCCCGAGCGACCTGGCCCCAAATGCAAGCGCTCCCTCACGCCCGTCACCAACGGCGCGCAGGCCTTCGACCTCGCGGCGCGCGCGCTCTGCGACCACGCCCCGGCGCGCGTCGCGAGCGCCTATCCCGAGCTCTGGCAGGCGATGTGGAACGCCGAGCTGCAATGAAACGGTAGGCTGATCAGAGGGCGATCGTAAAACCCTGCCAGGCCGAATCGAACGCCGTCGGCAGCACGATCTCCCACGCCGCCTCTTCCAGGCACGAGACGAGCTTCGACTCCGCCTTTTCCCCGTCGATCGTCGCCCGCACCGAGACGAGCTCCTGGAGCGTCGATTCGAGCCCGACCTTCGCCGTTTTCCCCGCACCGCCGCACGCGGAGAGCCCGCGCTCGAGCTCGCTCTTCAGGAACGCCTGCTTGTCGAATGTCGCGAGCCGGACCGGCTTCGCGCGGTGCGCGCCGGAGAGCCGGCCAAAACCGGACCCGAAACCCTGGCCGCTGCCCGTGGAATGCTCGAGCCCTTCCGTCGAAGGCCGCACGCCCGGCTCGATCGCGAGGTAACTCGTCACCGGCGACACGGCCCGCCCCATCATCGCGAGCGTCATCATGTCCGCCTCGTCGATCGAATGGAGCAGGTGCGAACCGAACACGAGCCCCGCCCACCTTCGATTCTCGGCCTCGTCCGCGACGAGCACCCGGCGCACGGGCGTCGCCCATAACTCGCCCGTCACCTCCACGAACGGAACCTGCTTCTCCGACAAACGCAAATCCTCGAACGACGCGCCCTCCGTCAGCTCCTCGGGCGCCTCGATATCCTCCCGGGCGAGGCCCTGCGCGTGCACCTCGAAATGGTCGATCCGCTTGGGCCGCGCGAGCTCCTCGTACACGTCGCGCGGCTCCTCGCCCGGGTCGTCCTTATCGATCGACGCCTGCCAGACGAGCCCGCCCGTGGGCCGCGTCAGCGTCGCCCAGGCGTGCGTGTCGTCGCGCTCGAGCGTGGTTGAAAACGCGCTCCCCACCACGCCAACGTGCAGCAGCGCGCCGCTCTTCGAGAGTTGCCCCCGCAGCCGCTCCGGCGTGAGCTCCCGCCGCGTGCGCGCGTCCGTCAAGGCCAGGATCCGCTTCGGCGTGCCCTCCGGCAGCGCCGCGAGCAGCGCGTCCGCGCGGGCGAGGGCCTCGTCGATGTGGCTCCCGTTTCGCCGGACGACCTGTGCACCGTCGAGCCCGGCGAGCGCGTTGCGTGCCGAGACGAACCCGTGTTTCGGGACGTGCACCGCGCGGTCGAACAGGAGCACGGCCGCGCGGGCGTCCGTGAAATGGGAGAGATACGCCCGCGCCATGGCGACCTCCGCCTCGATCTGCTCTTGTTCGAGCGATCGGGACGCGTCGATCAGCACCACGACGTGCGCGCCGCGGGGCACGCGGGAGAGCGCGGGCGCCGCGTCGATGTGAAACCGGACGACATTCTTCTGCTTGCCGAACGAAACCGAAGCGAGCGCGCCTTCGAGGGGTTTTTCGCTCGCGGGCGCGACCGACAGGTCCACCGCGTCCTTCAAGCTGATCTGGGCCGGCGCTTTTTGACGTGTATCGCCGACGAAGAGCGCCTCGCCCGCGATCATCGGCGACACTGTGGCCGCGGCGGGCAGCTTTTCCGTGCCCATGGCCGAGAGATCGAGGTGATGGCGGCCGTCGCGATATTGCGTCGGCAGCCGCAGCGTGTATTCGATCGTCTTGTCCTCGCCGGGCGGGCAGGGGAAGACCTGCAGCGCGAGCAGGCTCTGGCTCCGCCACGAGAGCAAGGCCGGATCTTTCGGATAATACCCGCCGATCCCCGTCAGCTCGCGGTACCGCGCCGCGGCTTTTTCTGCTTCCAGCAATTCGCCGTCGTACCAGTGGGGCTTGCCGTCCAGCGTCGCCAGCGTGCGCAGCCCGACGGCCACGGCCCCGGTCGGCAGGTCGATGTAAAACGTCGCCTGATCGTGGCGCGGACCGCCATTGTGCACCGTGCGCCGCACGACGAGGTCGGCGTGCCCGTGGCCGATGCGGAGGTCGATCACGTGGGCTTTCTCCACGAGTTTGTCCGATCGCAGAGCCTGCACGTCGTCGGCCGACGCGGCGTTCGCAGAGAGGAGAATCGAAGCGAGGGCGGCAGCGGCGCGCGTGTACGAAACGAAAGAGGTCCGCATGGCGATGGACCCTCGACATCCACAAGGCCGCTGCGTTCCCGATTTTTTTGAATTCTTCACCAAGCGGATCGTTCTTGCCCCGGCGTACGTACGGCTTGCCGGGCGAGGGCGCCCGGCGTATCGAAGCGCCGATGTCTGCTCCCGAGTCGGCGGCCCGCGCGGCACCCGAGAAGAAAGGGCCGAGGCGCGCCGTCACGCTCGCCCTCGTCGGGATGACGTTGCTCGCGCTCCTCGCGGTCACGTTCCGGCTCCGGCTCGACCCGAACGTAGCGTCGCTCCTGCCGGATCAGGGCGAGGCCGCGGCGCTGCGGCGGTACGTGCGAGGCTTCGGCGGCGGCGACCTCGCCGTGGTGCTCGTCGAAGGGCCGGATCCAGAGACGAACACGCGCGTCGCGGCCGACATCGCGACCGAGCTCGGAAAACGCCCGAGCGTGGCCCGCGCCGCCGATCGCATCGACACCTCACGCGCCCTCGATCCGATGCTCGCATTCCGCCACGCGGATCCTCGGGCGATGGAGCGTCTCCGTGGCGCGCTCACGCCCGAAGGCATGCGCGCGCGGCTCGCGGAGAGCCGAGCCATGCTCCTCGCGCCGGGCAGCGGCGCCGCGGCCGAGATGCTCGCGGCCGACCCGCTCCGGCTCGGGCAGCTCATCTACGAGGGCGCGGACATCGGCGCCGGCGTGCGCACGCAGCCGGACGGGGCGTTCGCCACCGACGACGGCAAGGCCCACCTCGTGCTCGTCGAGCCGCGTGGACAGGCTTTGCGTGGCGAGGACGCGCGGCGCTTCGTCTCGGACACCGAGGCCGTCCTCGCGCCGCATCGCTTGGCGCACCCCGAGATGCGGCTTGGCCTCACGGGGGGGCATGCCATTGCGGCGGCGACCGAGTCCATGCTGACGCGGGACCTCTCGATCTCCAGCACCCTCGCCATGGTGCTCGCGTCGCTCGTCTTCGCGTTGATCTTCCGGCGCGTGCGTGCGCTCGTCGCCGTGATGCCGCCGCTCCTGCTCGGGACGGTGTGGACCGCGGCGGTGGCCGCGGCGCTCCCGCGTGGTTTGTCGGGGATCGCGGTCGCGTTCATGTCTGTCGTCGTGGGCGTGGGCGTCGACACGGGCGTTCACGTTTACGCGGCGCTGCTCGAGGCGCGGCGGGCGGGGCTCGCACCCCGCGAGGCCGCGCGCGCTGCGCGGGCGAAGACGGCGCGCGGCGTGCTCTTCGCGGCGGGGACGGCGGCCGCGGCGTTTGGCGCGCTCGCGTTTTCGAGCATCGAGGCCATGCAGCAGCTCGGCCTCCTTTGCGCCGCGGGCGAGCTCCTCACGGCAGTGGCGATCGTCCTCGTCACGCCGGAGGTCGGCGCGCTGCTCGAACGAAAGCCCCCGCCACCGCCTGCGCCCGTGCGCTGGACCGACGCGTTCGCCTGGCTCTCGGGCACGCGCAGGCGCGCGGCGCTCCTCGCCCTCGTCGCGCTCCTGCCCGTGGTCGCGGTGTTTCTCGGCGCGGCCCCGGGTTTGTCGGAGTCGATCGTGGCCGTGCGGCCGAAGGAGCTCGAACCGCTGAAGGTGCAGCAGGCGGTGTTCGACGCGTTCGGCGGCAAACGCGGGCAATGGGTCGTGCTCGTCGCCGATCGGGACCTCGAGCCTGCGCGGGTGCGAGGGGATCGGCTCGCGGAGACGCTCTCCGGCATGAAGGACGACGTCGAGGCGGTCGACGCGCTCACGGCGCTCGCGCCGGCGAAGGAGACGCAGGAAGCGCGTTTGGCGGCGCGGGACGCGCAAGACCTCCCGGCGAAGGCGAACGAGCTCGAAAAGGCGCTCGTCGAGACGGGGTTTGCCCCGGCACGTTTCTCCGGCGCGCTCGACGCGATGCGCGCGCCCGCGCGTGACCTCGTGCAGATCGAGGATCTCCGCAAAGGCACGGCGTCGATCCTCCTGTCGCGTTACCTCGGCATGGACGAGGGTGAGCATCTCGTGGCGCTCTACGTGCGACCTCGCGAGGTGCCCGGCGCGACGGCGCGGGTCGAGGAGGCGCTCCGGCGGACCGATCCGCGGGCGATGCTGACGGGGTATGCGCGGCTCGAAGTCGTGCTCCGGCAGAGCCTCGCGCAAGACCTGCCGAAGATCGCGGGCGTCGCCGCGGTGCTCGTGGTGGCCGCGCTCGCGATGTCGCTCCGGCGGGCGCGGGACGTGGTGATCGCGGCGGTCGTCGTCCTCTGCGAGATCGCGGCCGTGCTCTTGCTCGTGCGGATCCTCGGCATCCCGCTGCATGCCTACGACGCGCTCGTCTTGCCCGTGCTGCTCGGCATCACCGTCGACGAGGGCATGTTTCTGCTTTATCGAGCCCGCCAAGTCGACGGGGGGATCGGGGGCCCAGGCCAGCCAGGAGGGCAGGCCGGCGCCCCCGACGTGGAGCACGATGTGATTCGCGAGACCTTGCGTGACGAGGGCCCTCCCGTCGCGGCCACGGCGCTCACGACGGCCACGGGCTTCGCGGCGCTCGCGTTATGCCGCTTCGACGGCCTTCGGGATCTCGGCCTCGTGGGCGCGCTCGGCAGCGTGGCGGGGCTCGTGGTCGCGCTCGTCGTCGTGCCCGCGGGGCTTCGGCTCTGGAAGGCGTGAGGTCTTCTCAGGCTGCCCGTGGGGCGGTATCCATGGTCCTTCCCATGTCGCAACCCTCCAAGCTCATCGCGGATCGCGTCTCCATCAGCCGCACCGTGCTCGCCTCCTTGAACGAGCACACCCCCGATATCGCCAAGGAGCTTGAAGCCGCGCTGTTTCCGGAGGGCCCGCCCCGCGACGTCACCGTCGGCGGATTCCTCCACGCACTACGCGACCTGCTCGCGCGCTCGACCGAGGCGATGTTCGCGGCCGACCTCGCACACACGCGCGAGCTCGCGGACGACGACGCCCCCCGCGCACTCGCCGAGGAGCGCCTCGAGGTCTTGAAGGCCCTGCTCCTCTCGCTCCGCACCACGCTCGCGAGCACGTACGGCGTGCCCGTCGCCGCAGCGTACGGCATTCCCTCGCAGATCCCCGACGACCCCGAGGTCCTCCTCCGCGTGGCGAGCGCCATCGAGCGCCTCCTTCGGGATCGACCGCTCGTCGAGCCGCCGAAGATCCGAAGCCTCGCCATCGCGCCGCTCGCCGTCGCCGAGGACCTCGGGTTCGCCATCGCGGACCTCCGGCGCGCGCTCGCGGACGTCGACCGCGAGAAACGCGAGGCCGTCCTTTCGCAAAGCACGAAGAACCTGGCGATGGCCCAGTGGCTCTCCACGTACCAGGGCGTCACCGAGGCGGCCTGCGGCCTTTATGCGCTCGCGGGGCACGCCGCGCTCGCCGAGGGGATCCGTCCGACGGCGCGCAGGCTCGCGGGTTTGCCCGAGGAGGAAGACGCCGCGCCCTCGACCGAGCGGTCGCGTTGATCCCATAGCCACGCGCCTCCCCGTCGCCTATTCTGATCGCGTGGCCGCCCTGCCGCTACGCACCGAGGGGACACGTCCGCGTGAGCGCGGGGAACACACGCGCGGGAGGCTCGCGCGTGGCATGTTTGTCTCGGCGATCGCCCTCGTCCTGTTCGTCCCGCGAAACAGCGCCGCTCAGCCGAACAAGCCCACGGCGCCGTCCGCGTCGGCCGGGACGAACTCGCCGCCGGCAAACCCCGCCCCGACGAACCCTCCGCCTTCGCCCGCCGCGCCGCGCCTGCCGCGCGCCTCGGTCGCTCGTGTGGTCGAGAGCCTCGCTGCGGATCTCGCGCCCTTGTCCTTCCTTCCTGCGCGCGCGATCGCCGCGCCGCTCGTCTCCGACACGCCGGCGCCGCGCGGGGCCGAGCTCACGGCCCGGATCGCCTCGCTCCTCGCGGGTCGCCTCGGCGCGGGCAGCACCACGCATCCGACCCCGCTCCCGCTCGCGGACGCGCGCGTGGCAGCGCGCGGCGAGCGCTCGTTCGTGCACCTCCTCGTCGAGATCCGCAGCGGAAAGCTCCGCGTCACGGCCGATGTGTTTCCTGTCCCGCGCACCGTATGGGCGCGCATTCGTGATCCCGAGCCGGCCCCCTTCGCGCACGCGTTTGCCGAGGTGCCGCTCGACGCCGAGATTCGTAGCTTCCTCGAATCGGTGCCGCTCGCGAAGGCGAACGTCACGCGGGGCCAGAACTTCGAGTCCGACGTCGTGGCCCTCGCGTGTGGCGACATCGACGGCGACGGCGCCCTGGAGATCCTGAGCACGAGCCGTCGCCGCGTGACGACCCTGCGGCTGCGTGAGGGCAAGGTGTTGCCGCTGCGCTCGCGCTCCTGGTCGGATCTCTCGCCGCTGCACCCGTCTCCGCTGCGCGAGCCGATCGGCCTCGCGGGCCTCGTCGAACGAAGGGACGAAGCGGACGGTGTCGCGTGGTTCGTCGACGTCGGCGTGACGGATCGCGCGAAGGCGTTGCGCCTCGACGCCGAGCTCGTCGTCGTCGCGCCGGTCGCGGGTTTGCCCGTCTCCTCGGGCGAGGCGAGTGGCTGCGCGCGCATCACGTCGGGGTGGCTCACGGGCCCGCTCGTGCCTTGTTGGTCGGGAGAAACGGTGATCGCGCCGGCGATCGCCGGCAACTTCGACGTGCTCGCCGCGGCCTCGCTCGTGACGTCGCAGGGGCAGCGTTTCACCGTGCTCGCGGCGCGGAACGATCGTGGCACGGTCGAGGTGCGTGACGACGCAGGGCACGTCGAGACAATCACCGGCGCGGGCGCGCAGCTCGCGGTGGGGGATCTCGATCAGGACGGCGATCCCGAGATCCTGAGCGGGCTCGACGTGGCGAATGCGCTCGAGGATGCGGTCATCGTGCGCACGTGGGCGCGCGCGGCGGCGGGGGAGGCGGGGAGGCCGCGCGAGATCCTGCGGCTGCCGGCCGCGGCGGGCGTGCGCGCGCTCGCGGTGTGTCCTCCGGACGGCCCGGGGCGCGCGCCGTTCGTGGTCGCGACCGCGGACGAGATCTGGGTGGTCCGATGAGCGGCGAAATGTTCGGCGGGGACAATCGTTTGTCCAGGCGCACGTTCCTCGGCGCCTCCGTGGCGACCGCGCTCGCGGCCGCGACGCCTTCCGCCGCGGCGCTTGGCCGCACCCCGCACGGCGGCCGGTTCTCGCTCCACCTGCCCTGGCCCACGCGCGCGATCGATCCCCACGACCTGCGCGACCCGACCGCGGCGCTCTTCGGCGCGGCGATCGCCGATCCGCTCTACACCCTCGACGCCGCGGGCCACCCGGCCCCGGCGCTCGCGCAATCGCTCCCTTCGAGGGAGGCGCTCGGCACGGTCGTGCGGCTGCGCGAGGGCCTGCGCACGGCGCGCAAGGTGACGCTCGGCGCGGCGGACGTGATCTTCTCGATCGAGCGCGCCCGCGGTCGAGGCGCGGCGGGGCTCCTCGCGGACGTCCCGACCCCCACGCCTTACCCGAAGGATCCGCTGGCGATGGTGTTTGGCACGACCGACCCGCACAAGCTCGCCCGCGCGCTCGCCTCGCCGCTTGTCTCCGTGGTGCCGCAGAAATTCGATCCGAGCGCGCCGGACGGGACAGGCGCGTTCCGCGCGGAATGTGGCGAGCGCGGGCTCGTCCTTTCGAAAAATCCTTTCTCGGCGCGGGGCGCGGCGTTCCTCGACGGGATCGAGGTCGCGCGCGCGGACGACCTGGCGACGTCGTTGCGACGATTCGAAGCGGAGCGGGACGACGTGGGCTGGCTCGGGCTCGGCCTGCACGGCGAGCGAAAAGGCGCCGTTCGTTTCGACCTCGGCCGCGCTGCGTGGATCGTCTTGCAAATGGGCCCGCAGGCCGGCAGCTATGGGGCGCCTTCGGTCGCGCAGCGGCTCGTGGACGCGGTTCCGCCGGAGCGTTTGTCGCACCTCGGACTCGGACCGCTCCCGCCCGCCAATGGGGATCCGGGCTGGGGTGGGCCGCCGGCGGAGCTTTTGGTGGACGAAGCCTCTGCGCACCTCGTCGAGGTGGCGCGGACGCTCGCGCCGATCTTGTCGCGGCCGGGGCACGAGGTGACGGTCTCGACGATCCCGCGCGTGGAGCTCAGCCGGCGCCGGGCGCGGGGGCAGGTGACGCTTTCGATCGACATCGTGCGACCCTCGCAGCCGGGCCCGCTCGGGGCCTTGTTATCGCTGGCGACCGCGGACGACCCGGCGCGGGCGAAAGACCTCGCGATGAAGCCGCCGAAGCTCGCGCCGAATGCGTCGGCGCGGGCATTGACGCATAGCTTGCGGGTGGGTGTGCTCGGGGAACTGCGGGTGGTGGGAGGATTGACGCCGGAGCTCGTGCTTGCCCGTGGCGGGGACGGGTGGGATCTGGGAGCGAGTTTTCGGAGGCGGGGGAAGTAAAGCCTCGAAGTTTTCCCAGGGCGAGATCGTGCCGCTCCCTGGCACGAACGTGTTTCTCGTGAAGCATGCGGACATGCTGGAGCTTTGAACGCCCCCGCCGACCTCGGCGGTTTGTCGCTCACCGCCGTCACGACAACCGACATCTTCTTGGGTAAGATGACCGCTCCATGACCGCGACCGCCCCCCATCCCCACGCCGAGGCCCTCCGTTTCCTCTCGGCCGCCGATCCCCGCCTCGCCGACCTCATCCAGACCGTCGGCCCTTGCCGCCTCGGCGCTGCCGCCCAGACGAGCGGGCCGTTTCATACGCCCGGGTATTTCGAGGCCATCGTCGAGTCGATCGTCAGCCAGCAGCTCTCCGTGAAGGCCTCCGATACCATCTTCGCGCGTGTCCTCGCGATCGGGGGAGGAAAGCTGCTCCCGCCCGCCGAGCTCCTCCGCGTGGAGGAACAAGCGCTCCGGACCTGCGGTTTGTCGGGGTCCAAGGTCAAGTTCATCCGGGACCTTTGCGAAAAACTCCTCGACGGCACGCTCGTGCTCGACGAGCTGCCCGCGCTCGACGACGAGGTCGTGATCGAGCGGCTCCGGCGCGTCAAAGGCATCGGGCGCTGGACCGCGGAGATGTTCTTGATCTTCCGCCTCGGCCGGCCCGACGTGCTCCCCGTCGCGGATCTCGGCATTCAGAAGGGCATGAAGAAGCTCCACGGCCTCCGGAAGGATCCGACGCCCGAGCGAATGGTCAAGCTCGCGCGTCCCTGGAGGCCGTATCGATCGATTGCTTGCTGGTACCTCTGGAGGCTTCACGAAACCAAGAAATGAAAGCGAGACGAACCATGGCTTTTCTTACGAAGATTCCTTTGCGGGCCCTCATGGCCATGACGGCCGGCCTGCTCCTGTTCGTGGCTTGCGGCGACGAGGGCGGCTCGCTCGCAGGGGCGACCAAGCGCTGCGGGCAGGACGTGGGGTGTCAGCCCGGCGAGACGTGCAAGCTCAACTTCATCGAATGGGGCTGGGAATGCTCGTGCGTGGGCGGGAAGCTCGCCTGCGAACCCTGGTCGAGCGGGAGCGGCGCTCCGCCCGAGGAGCCGCCCGCCGAGCCGGGGATCCGGTGCAACGACTCGTATTGCCAGGACAATTATCTCGCGTCCTCGTGCAGGTACACGGGCGTCGATTGCAACTACGAGGTCAAGTGTAGCCTGGGCACGGGAGAGACGATCTCGATCGATGGAGACTGCCGTTGAGGTCGGCTATTTCCCATTCGGCAGCACCAGCGTCGCCAGCACGTCGCCGATGGGCTTCGGCTTTCCGTAGAGCCAGCCCTGGGCATAATGAATGCCCATGTTCGAGAGCATGTCCGCCATCGGCTGCGTCTCGACCGATTCGGCCACCGTCTCGATCCCCAGCATCCCGCCGATGCGCTGCACGCTCTCCACGATCGCCCGGTGGAGCGGGCTGTCCAGCATGCTCCGCACGAACATGCCGTCGATTTTCACGTAATCGACCGGCAGGCTCTCCAGGTACCCGTAGGACGCGTGCCCGCTGCCGAAATCGTCGATCGCGAAGCGGCAGCCCATCGCCCCGAGCTCCTGCATCATCCAGAGCACTTCCTGCAGGTTCGCGAACGCCGCCGTCTCCGTGATCTCGAAGCAAATCTTCGTCGCCGGCACCTTGTACTTGCCGAGCTGCTCGACGAGGAAATCGAGCAGCCCCTCGCGCAGGAGCGAGAGCGCCGAGAGGTTGATCGCGCACGTGTGCAGGTTCTTCAGGTGCTCCTTCGGCAGCGCGCCGAGCGTCGCCAGCGTCCTCTGCACGACGTACCGGTCGATCTCGTCCATCATGCGGCTGTCCTCGGCCGCCTGGATGATCCCGACCGGCGACTCGAGCTGGCCCTCGTCGCCGACCACACGCACGAGGACCTCGAAATGCAGGCCCCGCCGCTTCGTCGGCGGCAGCGCGTGGATCTCCTGCGCGAAGAGGCGCAAGCGGCCGTCCGCGAGGTGCCGCTGAATGCTCGCGACCCACTGCATGGCGCGCCGGCTCCGCGCCATGTCCTGGTCGTCGTTCATGTAGATCTGCAGGCGCCCGCGGCCGCTGTCCTTCGCCAGCCGGCAGGCTTGATCCGCGGCGCCGAGCACCTCGGCCGCGCGGTGGAACTCGGCGCCGAACGGCACGAGGCCCATGCTCGCCTCGACCGGGAACGTCTTCTTCTGCCAGCCGAAGCGGAACTCGTGCAGCGTCCGCTGGAGCTTGCGCACGACCTGCTCGGCTTCGAGCGTGTCGCGGCCGTGGAGCAGCACGACAAACTCGTCGCCGCCGATCCGGCCCGCCGCGTCCTGTGGCCCCATGATCTCGTGCAGGCGCGTCGCCACCCACTGGAGCAGATCGTCGCCCGCGTCGTGGCCACATGTCGTGTTGACCAGCCGGAACCGGTCGAGGTCGAAGTACACGATCGCGTGCCGCACCCCGCGTTCGCGGCTCTGCGCGAGCGCGTGCTCGATGCGCTCCGCGAAGGCGTGCCGGTTCAAGAGGCCCGTCAGCGCGTCGTAGCGCGCTTGCCGCGCGATCTGGAGCGAGAGGAGCTGCTCGACGTTCGCGTCGCGGAACACCACGAGTTTGCCCGCGCGCTCGGGCGCGCCCTCACCCGTGCCGGCGATGCCCGTCGCGTGGCGGATCGCCACGATCTGCCCGTCTTTCCGCTCCAGGAGGGCCGTGTGCCCGAGCAGGCCCGTGGGGAGCTGGCCGCTCGTCGGGCCCTCGGAGGGGAACGGCGTGGGGGGCGAGACGGGCCTCACGCGGAAGATCTCGTCGATCGGCGCGCCGCGCTTCTCTTCGAAGTTCTCGCCCGTCAGCCGCTCCGCGGTCGCGTTCATGCGCACGAGGCGGCCCTCGGCGTCGGCTTCCAGGATCGCCACGCCGAGCTCCGACAGGCTCGCGTCGAGCCCGAAGAGCGGCGCCTTCGGCAGCCACGAGCGGGTACGCCACTCGCGCGTGTCGCGGCGCTCCTCCTCGTCGTCCTCTTCGAGGTCTGCCTCGATCTCCTCGGGCAGATCGTCTTTCGTATCTGAGCTCGTCACGTTGGCCAATACTACCTATAGCGAAAGCCGAGCGTTTCGTCGCCCGCAAATTCCGAGCGTGGCCGGCCGCCCGGGGCTGACGTCATTGCTTCACTTCGAACTCGACCTTGGTCACCTTGAACTCGGGCGCGCGTAGCTCCTTGGATCGAGTGGAGCCCGTGGGCATGCGGCAGAAGACGCGTTGCTTTCCAGCTTCCACCACCACGTCGATGGGCGTCACACCGTAGTACACGCCATTGACGGTGACCTTGCAGGAGCCTCCCTTGGCGCGGATCAGGAGCCGCCCGTGGCCTTTCGGGATCGCCTTCCAGGTCCAGCCCGAGGGGCGCGCGGTTTGTGTGGCGCTCGGCGCGGGGACGGCCTCGTCCGCGAGGATTTCGATCGGCGTTTCGTCCGGAACTGCCGCCGCCATCTCGTCCGGCGTGAGCGCCGTGCCCGCCGCCGTGGCCACGCCCATCGAATCGGATGATGTCGTCTCGGGCGGAGTCGTGGCGACTTCGGGATCGGGCGAGCGGCGCGACGCGATGAGCACGATCGCGAGCAGGAGTCCCACGCCGATCACGCCGATCACGGCCGCCTGAACCTGCCGGGTTCGTCGGGACGCACGCGGGTCGAGCGGGTCCGGGGCCTCGCGCTCGGGCGCGGAGACACCCGGCGGCGCTGGGAAGGGCGTGGCCGTGGGCGGCTGCGGGGACGGGGCGCTGAGCGGCGCGGCCGAGGCGTCCGCAAACGTCGGGATCGAGACGGGCGGCGCGGTGGGGCCTCCCGGCACGAGCGGCAGAGGTGCGTCCGGACCAACCGTGGACACGGGCGGCGTGATGGGCGGCGCGACGGCGGGTGGTGTCGTCGTGGGGCCGAAGGCTTGCGGCGCCGACAAACCTCGCGAGGAGGGCGGCGCGGGAGGCACGAACGGCGGCGCCGGCATGCCCGGCGAGGACGACGGTGCTGCGGCTGCGAACGGCGGCGCCGGCATGCCCGGCGAGGACGACGGCGCCGGAGGCACCCCGCCCATCGGCGGAGCGACGGGCAACGGCGTCGCGACCGCGCTGAGGCTCGGGAGCGAGCCACGCGGGGCGTCCGGCGGGCTCGGGGCCGCGACCGCCGCCGGCATGCCGCGGCCGCTCGCGACCGACTGGAACGCCTCCGCGAGCTCGCGCATCGACTGGAACCGATCGTCCGGGTTCCGCGCGAGCGCGCGCTGGAAGAACGCGTCGATCGCGGGCGGCAGCTCCGGCGCGAGCGACGTCGCCGGTGACAGGCGCGCGGAAAAGACCTGCACCATCACCTCGGCGAGCGTGTCGCCGGGGAAGGGGATCTTGCCCGTGAGCGCGCGGTAGAGCACGACGCCGACGGACCAGAGATCGCTGCGCACGTCGGTCTTCTTCGAGCTCCGGAGCTGCTCGGGGCTCATGTAATGCGGCGAGCCCATGAGCTCGCTCGTCTTCGTGGCCTCGCCGAGGGACATGTCCGTCTCCTTGGCGATGCCGAAGTCGAGGATCTTCACGACCTCGACCTCGTCGTCGTCGTCCCGCGCGAGGAACACGTTGCCGGGCTTGAGATCGCGGTGGATGACGCCGGCCTCGTGCGCCTTGCGCAGGCCCCGGCTCATCTGCTGCACGATCGGCCCGAGCGCTTCGAGCGAGAGCCGGCCCCGCGCGAGGATGCGCTCCTCCAAGCTCTCGCCGCGCAGGAGCTCCATCACGAGGTAGGGCGTCTCGTCCTCGATGCCGTAGTCCTGGACCGCGACGACGTTCGGGTGGCGGAGGTGCGCCGCCGAGCGGGCCTCACGCTCGAAGCGCGCGCGCGCGGCCTGGGACGCGGCCGACTCGTTCGAGATGAACTTGATCGCGACGTCGGTCTGGAGCGTGACGTGCCGCCCGACCCACACCGAGCCCATGCCCCCGGACGCGAGCGGCCGCTCCATGCGGTATCGACCCGCGATCACGGTCCCCGGCGCAAGCAACATCGAACGTTCCGGCCCTCCTCGACGCGGTGGCCCCGGAGCCTATCACAGGAGGTTGGTGATCACGCCGTAGATCGATCCGATGAGCAGGCCCATGTAACCGAGCATCGCGATCCCGAAACCAGCCCCACGTTTCTCCGCGGCTTGGTAGTAGCCCCACGCGTAGAGGATCCGACCGAGGACCCAGACGGCGCCGAGCCCCGCGGCGAGCTTCGCGCTCGTGAACAAGGCGCAGAGCCACAGGGCCGCGAAGAACGGAGTGATCTGTTCGACCGTGTTCTGCTGCACCCGCAGGACGCGCTCGAAATCGGGGTTCCCGGAGGTCTGGGGCGCCGGAACGTTGAATTTCTTGCGGGCGCGGCCGACGTTGAGCATGAACACGAAATACGCCACGAGCGCGGCGATCGTCGTCAATGCGGGCAGGGCGAGGTCTTTGGACATGAGAAGTACAGGCTCCCCGGCGCTCGTTCGGCCGGAGGCTCGTTCTACCGCGGCGCGGACCCCGGGGGGAAGCCCCACGCGGCCCGCGCGGCGTGGGTCGTGATCACTGGCTGAAGGCGGCCTCGATCTTCTCCCAAACGGCCGGCGCGACGCCGACCTCGAGGTGCCCGAACGCGACGCCTTCTTGCTTCGAGCGTGACGCCTTCGCGTCCGCCGGCCAGCCCTGCGTGAGCTGATCCCGCGCGGCGATGCTGACGTCGAAGAGCACGCCGTCGCCCTTCGGATCGCAGGTCGGGCACTCCATGCCGTCGATCTCGAAGATCGTGCCGGGCGCGCCGGGCTTCTGGCCGTGCACCACGTAGAGGGATTCGAGGTCGGGGCTCAGCCCGTGGCCCTTCAACCGCTCGATGAAGTTGCCGCCCATTTCCATGACCGCCGCGATGCCGATGCCGTCCATGAGCGTGTACGTCGCGTATCCGAACGAGTAGTCCTCGGCGTGCTTCGTGTCGTACGAGACGTGCTTCGCCTTGCAGGGTGAGGTCGCGGGATCGTAGGAGGCGGCGCGGCAGGTGATGTGCGCGTCGTCGTCGTCGACCCATCCGCCGGTCCCAGGAAGCCCGGCCGGGTTGTAGCCGAGCTTGTAGATGCTCACCCAGTCGCGCCACTTCGATTCGTCCGTGTCGAGCTCGGACCAATCGTACGAGGCTGGATCGTCCTGCCGGTTCGGCAGGGGATAAAACGAGCGCAGGTCGTACGCCGTCTGAAGCTGCCCGAGGTAGGCCGAGACGTACGCGCCGGATTCGTCGATCGAGCCCCACATCGCGTGGTTGTACTGATCGAAATCGAACGTTGCCGCATTCGCGCCGTCCCCCACGTTGAGCGCCTCCAGGCTCGCCTGGGAGACGGGCTTGCCCGCCTCGTCGAGGCCCGTGATGTTCGAGGTGTAGATACGGTTGAAGTAGTCGGGCCACATCGCGCCGCGGTTCTCGCAGGCCGAGTAGGCGTACGGGTTCGGGAAGATCGAGTTCGGCCCGGCGGCATACCCGAACGTCACGCATTGCACCGCGCTCATCCAGCCCCAGGTCACCGGGCCCTGGCCGATCGGCGCCGCGTCGGGCGTGCTGTAGATGATCAGGTTGTTGAACGGGTGCCGGAAGTTCAGGTCGATGCCGAGGTGCGGACCCGAGAGCGCCACGTACGTGCGCACGTCCTTGCGGAAGGCGGGCACGTTCTTCGCGGAATCCGCGGCGACGCGCTCGAAATGCTTGGATCCCCAATCCTTCCAGCTCGAAACGTTCGAGAGGTAGACGTCCGCCGAGAGCACGCCCTTGCTCCAGGCCACGATGTCGACCTTGGGCTGACCCACGAGCGCGGAGACGCGGCGGATCACGTTCGCCAGGTTCGTCGCCTGGTTGAAGTTGTCGCCGTGGAACGTGCCGAACGTGAGCGCGTACGTGCAATGCCCGCGCTCCTCCAGCCATTGCACGAAGCCCGTCTTCTGCGCCGTGTCCGGGTACGCGTTGCCCGCGCCGTCGTCGCCGCCGGGCAGGAGCCAGACGTTGCCGTTTTGCATCGCGCCGTGCACGAGCAGCACGGGCGTCTTCGTCTTGTCGCACGAGAGCGACGCCGTCTTCGGGCCGTGGTGCAAAAGGACGAACCGCGCCTCGGGCCGCATCGGCCCCTTCTTGCCGCAGGCCGGCGCGCCCGATTTCCCCACCTCGCCGGCACACGCGTCCTTGTAATGGATGTTGAAGCCGTCGACGAGCTCCTGGTTGAGCGCGCCGAAATACGTCTTCAGCTTGTACGTGTCGTCCTCGAACGTGTCCTCCCAGCGGAGCTTCTGCGTGCGGACGTTGTAGCCCTCCGTGCGGTAGCGCTGGAGGCCCTCGACGAGCTCGATCTTGCCCCAGGACCAGGACGGCGGGGTGATCGCGCCGACGACGCGGTAATCGTCGACGTATTCGCCGGCCGCGGGCGGATCGAAATAGGCGTCGTACGCCGGATCGAACGCATCCGCGGGCGGATACGGCACGCTGCCGCCTTGCCCGCCCGCGCCGCCTTGCCCGCCTGCGCCGCCCGGCCCATTTCCGCCCGAGGCTCCCTGGCCCCCCTGGCCGCCCGTCGCCTCGGGATCCGGGGTCGGCCCGCAGGCCGCCGCCAGAAGCAAGAAAAGCACGCCCACGGAAACCTCACGCAAAGCCATGGCAAACCTCCGGAAATCGTATCGAGCGTAGGCGCGCGGGGGCAGGAAGGCAAGCGTCGTCTGCGGCGGTGCAACAAGCACCGCAGACGAGAGATCGAGGTTACGATGGGGGAGAAGGGAGGAGATTGCTGCGGTGCAGCAGATGGCCGGACGAGATGTACGGCGGCTTTACTTGGCCTTGTTGAGGGGGATACGCACGAGGCCGGGGATGCCGCCCTTGTTGTACGTGGTGTGGGCCGAGTTCGTGACGTAGAGGTGGCGCCCCTTCTTCGTCTCGCCAATCGCAATGGCCGAGGGCTCGTAAAGCCCGGTCTCGGCGAGGACCTGCATCCCGCCGGTGAACTCGACGCGCGTGATCTTGTCGATGCGCCGGACCGCGAGCATCAGGCTGAGGCTTGCGGGATCCTCGATGATGCTCTCGGCGCCGCCGAGCGTCCCGCAGTCCGGGCCCGAGACCATGTCCGGCAGGAGCTCGCTGGTCTGGCCGTCGAACGTGCCCTGGAAGATGTACGCGCGGTCGGCGTTCGTCGCGAAGAACGTGTTGCCGGAGATAGCCGTGCTCGTGACGCCGTACGAAAGGAACTCGCCGTACGCGCAGGCCGACGTCTGGTCGCCCGAGAGGAGCTGCGCGACGCCCGGATCATCGGTGATCCCGTTCGGCGAGACGACGTAGATCCGCGCCGCGTTCGGGACGGAGATGAGGCCGTATCCCGAGGAATGGAACGCGATATGCCGCGGAAAGCTCATCGAAGGGTGCGAGCTCCAGAGCGTGGCCGTGCCGCCGCCCGGGGGGAACTTGTAGATGCCCGGCATGAACTTCCCCGGGTCCTCGCTCTTCACCGCGATATAAACGTTCTTCTGCGCGTCGAGGGCGACACCCTGCGGGAACGCGATCCCGATCTCCCCCGGAATCTCGCCGTAATCGGTCACGGCGCCGGTCTCGAGGTCGACCTTCACGACCTTGGGGGCCACGGAGTAACCCACGTACGCCGTGGTCCCGTCGATCGCGAGGCCCTCCGGCAGCTCGCCGAGCGCAGGGTTGAACTTCGCGACCTCTTCGGGCACCGCGGGGTAGACGATCGGGGCGTCGCCGCCGTCTCCGCCGTCGCCGCCCGCGCCGCCCATGCCGCCCGCCGCGCCGGTGCCGCCGTCGCCGCCCTCGCCGCCCGCGCCGCTCGGGTTGTTGTTCGAGCCATCCGAGCAAGCCACGGCGAGCGAGGCGAGCGCGACGCCGAGGCACGAGAGAAGCACGCGCCCGAACGGGCGCTCGATCGATTGCCGATCGTCCTTCGATTTCATGAAAAGAACCTCCAACCGCGGGAGGCTACCAGCCGGCCTGGTCGGGCCGCAAGCCGACTGTCGCGCGAGCGGATCAGGCGAGCTCGAGCTTGCCGTGATCGTCGCAATGCCCGCCGTGCGGGTGATGCAGATGCCCGCCGACGAGGTAATCGACGTGATCCCCGTGCGGGACGCCCTCGTGTCCGCACGCAGGGCCGTGCGCGTGGCCCTGCGTGTGCCCGCCGCAGGCGTGCGAGGGCGTGCATTCGTCGCGGTTCGCCTGGGTTACGGAAATGACGTGCTCGTCCGTGTGATCGCCGTGCGCGTGGTGCAGGTGTCCGTCGTGCAGATAATCGGTGTGCCCCTGGTGCCGGATCGCCGTGTGCCCGCAGCCATCGCCGTGCTGGTGGTCGTGGCTGCCGTGCGTGGGGTGGTCGTGCATCGCTTTCCTCCTTCCCACTGCTTGGCGCTGGCGAGCGGAGGACGGTACCCCGGGTTTGCCGGGGCCCCATCGCGGGAAACACCGGTGCTCGGCCGTGCTCGGCCATTGCCGCGCAGCGCGTCGGTTGCGGCGGCCCGAGCGGTCGCGCACAGTTCGGCCCCCTCGTGCCCGGCGTCGTCGCGCTCCGCCTCTACTACCTCGCGAGCTTCGCGGTGATCGGCGTGTATTTGCCGTTTTTCCCGCCGTGGCTCGCGGCGCGTGGCATCGAGGGCGTGTCCTTCGGCCTGCTCACGGCCACGTTTCCGGCGATGAGCGTGATCGGCCCGCCGGTGTTCGGGCTCGTGGCCGACGCGCTCGGCCTGCGTGGCCACCTCCTGCGTGTCGCGTGCGCCGGGGCGTTCGTTGGGTTTGCCGGGGTCGCGGCGCTCGCGGGCGGCGGGGGCGCGAGCTTCGCCGCGTTGCTCTTGCCGGTCGTCGTCTTCGGGTTCTTCCGCTCCCCCATGTCCATGCTGGCCGACGTCGTGGCCCTCGAAGCGGCCCGCGAGGGGCACGTGCCCTACGGCGCGACGCGCCTCTTCGGCTCGATGGGGTTTCTCGTCGCCGCGGTCCTCGCCGGCGGCCTCGAACCGACCTCCGCCGTGCAAGTCCCGCTCGCCATCGCCGCGCTCCTCCTCGTCACGCTCGGCGTCACCTTCGCGCTCCCTTCCCGCGTGCCCGTCCCCGCGAGACCCTCGGCTGCGCAGATCCGAGCGCTGCTCGCGAGCGCCGACGTGCGCCTCTTTCTCGCCTCGGCGTTCTTCGCCCAGGTCGCTTTCGCCTGTTACGACCAGTGCTTCTCGCTCCACCTGCTCGCGCGGGGCGCCTCGCCGCGGGTCCTCGGCGTGACCTGGGCCGTCGGCGTCTTCGCCGAGGTCGTGCTCATGGCCAACGCCGGCGCCCTCGCGTCCCGCGTCCGTGCCCCCGTGCTCCTCGCCGTCGCGTACGGGGTCGCGGCGCTCCGCTGGATCCTCATCGGGTTCGTCCCGGGCTTCTTGCCGCTCCTCGTGCTCCAGCCGCTGCACGGGATCGCCTTTGGGCTCGCGTGGATCTCAGCTCTCGCTTACGTGAAAGATCGTGCGCCGAAGCACCTGCTCGGGACGGCGCAGGGCGTGTTCGTGGCCACGGTCTCGGCGGGCTCCGTCACCGGGATGCTCGGCTGGATCCACGTCTATCGCCGCGGGGGCGGGGCCGTCGCGTTCGGGGGCGCCGCGCTCATGTCCGCGATCGCGTGCGGCATCGCGATCGCCTTCGCGCGCCGCACGCGTGCAGGGCAGAACGAGGCCGCTGCCTGACGTCCGTCGAGGCGCCTCCCGACGCCAAACTTTTTTCGCTCGGCGCCACGGCTCGGGTTACACCTCGGCAGCGGCGGGCGTGCCGCTCTCCGAAGCGAGGCATCCGATGTGCGGGATCGTGGGTTACGTCGGGACGCGGCATGCGGCCCCCATCATCGTCGACGGGTTGCGGAAGCTCGAGTACCGGGGGTACGACTCGGCCGGCGTCGCCATCCATGACGGCCATTCCATCGAGATCGTGCGGACGCTGGGCAAGCTCGCGCGACTCGGGGATGCGCTGGAGAAGCGGCCCCTCGCGGGCTCGACGGGCATCGGGCACACGCGCTGGGCGACGCACGGCCGCCCGAGCGAGGCGAACGCGCACCCGCACTCGGCCGGCCCGGTCGCCGTCGTGCACAACGGCATCATCGAGAACCACGTGGCCGTGCGGCAGGAGCTCGAAGCCGACGGGGTGAAGTTCCTCTCGGACACGGACACGGAGATCGTCGCGCACCTCATCCACCGGGAGCTGACGCGCGGGAAGAAGCCGCTTTTCACCGCGGTGCAGGCGGCGCTCCGGCACGTCGTGGGCGCGTACGCGATCGCCGTGGTGTCGCGCGAGGAGCCGGACGTGGTGGTCGTGGCGCGGCACGGCTCGCCGCTCGTCGTGGGCCTCGGCGAGGGCGAGATGCTCTGCGGCAGCGACATCCCGGCGCTGCTCGCGCACACGCGCTCGATGATCTTCCTGGAGGACGGGGACGTGGCGGAGCTGCGCGCCTCGGGCGTGCGTTGCGAGACCGTCAGCGGCGAGGTCGTGACGCGCAAGGCGAAGCACATCGACTGGAGCCCGGTCCAGGCCGAGCGTGGCGGCTACAAGCATTTCATGCGCAAAGAGATCCACGAGCAGCCGGAGGTCGTGGAGGCGACCCTGCGCGGCCGGATCGACCTCGCCGAGGGCGACGTGTACGCCGCCGAGATGGGCGTGACGCCGGAGGTGGCGAAGTCGATCCGGCGCGTGTACTTCGTGGCCTGCGGGACGAGCCACCACGCGGCGATCGCCGGTCGTTACTGGATGGAGCAGCTCGCGAAGGTGCCCTCGGTCGTGGAGCTCGCGAGCGAGGTGCGCTACCGCGAGCCCCTCTTCTATCCGGACGATCTGGTGATCGCGGTGAGCCAGTCGGGCGAGACGGCCGATACGCTGGCGGCGGTGAAGGCGGCGAAGGCGGGCGGCGCGCGGATCCTCGCGGTGGCGAACGTGCTCGACAGCGCGATCCCGCGGATGGCCGACGGCGCGCTCTACACGCACGCGGGCCCCGAGATCGGCGTGGCCTCGACGAAATGCTTCACGACACAGCTCGCGGCGCTCCTCTTGCTCGCCGTGTACATGGGCCGGCGGCGCAGCACGTTGCCGCAGGAGCGCGCGCAGAAGGTGCTGCAGGCGTTGTGGGAGATCCCGAGCCACCAGCGCGAGATCCTCGGCGACGCCGATTACGTGCACGCCATCGCGAAGAAGCTCGTGCACGCGAAGGACGTGCTCTTCCTCGGCCGCGGGCTTGGCTTCCCGATCGCGCTCGAAGGGGCGCTCAAGCTGAAAGAGATCTCCTACGCGCACGCCGAGGGCTACGCGGCCGGCGAGATGAAGCACGGCCCGATCGCGCTGATCGACGAGCAGCTCCCGATCGTCGCGGTATGCCCGCGCGACGCGCAATACGAGAAGATGCTCTCGAACCTGCAGGAGGTCCGGGCCCGCGAGGGTCAGGTCATCGCCATTGCCACGAAGGGCGACGAGCCGATGCTGGAGCTCGCGCAGCACATCGTGTGGATCCCGAAAGCGCCGGACGAGGTGATGCCGCTCCTCACGGTGCTGCCGCTCCAGCTCATTGCGTATTTCGTGGCGAACCTGAAAGGCAACGACGTCGACCAGCCGCGCAACCTCGCGAAGACGGTCACCGTCGAATGAACACGAGGGGGCACCCCCGTCGCGAGGTGCCCCCCGGCCGGCCTCAGGCCGCCTTCTCGTCTTTCCCACCGCCGCTGAGCCCCTCTTCCTTGAGGGCGCCGCTCACCGCCTGAACGACGTTCGCCATCGAGGGGAACGACTCGTCTTCGAGATCCTCGATGATCTGGCGAAGCGAGACGGGCTGCCCCTTGCGATACTCGATCGTCTGGTTGCCCGCCCGCGCGAGCAGGTCTTGCTTCGTCACGGGGAACGCCAGGCCGGAGAGCGCCTGCGTGATCGCGCCGATGCCGAACGCCGTCCCCTCGGGCGGCCCCGGCTTGTCGTAGGCCTGTCCGCGGACCTCCTTCCGATCGCGGAGGTCTCGCTGGTGTTGAACCTCCTTGCCGCCGAGGTGACCCGCCTCTTGGACGGTCATCGTGCCCTTGCTCTCATCCTTGTTTTTTTCGGCCATGGTCTATCTCCTCGCGTGGCGTGCGGCCAACCGGATGCGGAGTGGCTCGGTCTCGCCGCATTCGTTGGGCGCAGGAAGACCCGCGTCCAGGGTTTGGCCGAGTGATCCATTGCGGTTGCGCTCGGCGCGCCGCATCGCGGGCGGCCCGGCCCGTTCTTCGCTCCTCTTGCGGTCTGCGGCGAGGCGGGCATGAGACCTGCGGGAGGAAACCTCATGGCGCAGAACTGGAACCCCCGGGATCAAAACGAGCGAACGGCCCAGCCCGAGAAGCCGAGCGGATGCACGCCGGCGGACGAGCCCGAGCACGGCCGGCCGCCGATCGCCTGGGAAGAAGGCGAGCCCCGGGTGCTCGAGCCCAAAACGGTCGCGGACGAGCGCGTGGACGAGGCGTCCGAGGAGTCCTTCCCCGCCAGTGATCCGCCCGCCTGGACGTCGAGGAAATCCGCTGGCACGAAGTGACGGGCCCTGCCCCGGGACGCTCGGGGGCCCGCTCGGGCGCGCCGGGCTCCGCCCCCAAACCTCGGTCCCAAAATGGCCCACCCCCTCGACGAGGACCTTGCTGCCCGTGTGAATGTCGGCAAAATGTTGCGCTTGCGCGCCCACGCCTCGCGTGTACCCGCAAGGAAGCTTCCATCCCCCGCTAACGAAGAATCCCCCTTCTTATGGGCCAAGTCACGTCCCCCTTCGATCGCCGCCGCCTCCTCCAAGGGTTTGGGGCCTTGTTCCTCGCCTCGGCGTGCTGCCCGACGCCCGCGTCGGGCGGCGCGGAGACGAAGGTAGCGCCGAGGCCGCCCGCGCCCTCGACGGGGCCGCTCGTGCTGGACGCCCCCGAGAACGTGGGCATGTCCTTCGCGCGGCTGCAGGACGCGTTTGCGCGCCTCGAGCGCCGCGTGAACGACGAGGCCTTCCCGGGATTCGCGGCCCTCGTGGCGCGGCACGGCAAGATCGTCGCGGAGCACGCGTACGGCAAGAAGGTCCGCGGGGGCGGCGACCCCGTCACGCTCGACACTCTCTTTGACCTCGAATCAATGACGAAGGTCGTGTCGACGGCCATTTCGGTGCTCGTCCTCGTCGACCAGGGCAAGCTCCGCCTCGACGATCCGGTTGTCAAGTACCTGACGACGTTCAAGGGGGAGGGGAAGGAGCGGGTGACGGTGCGGGACATGCTCCGGTATTCGTCGGGGCTGCCGCTCGACAACCGTATCTACGAGGGGAAGCCGGACGAGATATGGCGGAAAATGGCGGCGACACCACTCGAATATCCACCAGGGACGAAGGTCGAATACAGCGACCTCACGTATCGCCTGCTCGGCAAGCTCGTGGAGGTGGCCTCGGGCACGACGCTCGACGTGGTCGCCCGTGACCATGTGTGGCGGCCGCTCGGAATGGTCGACACGACGTACAATCCTCCCCCGGCGCTCCTGCCGCGCATCGCGGCGACGGGCCCCACGGAGCGGCGCAGCGCGGTCGTGCGGGGCGCGGTGCAGGATGATCTGGACTTTCTGCTCGGCGGCGTGTGCGGCTGCGACGGCGCGTTCTCCACGGTGAAGGACGTGGCCACGTTTTGCCAGATGGTGCTCAGCGGCGGCACGTATGCCGGAAGGCGCATCCTCGCGCCGGAGCTCGCCGCCGAGATGGTCGCGGATCAGACGCCGTTCGTCGACGCGGGCAAGACGGACACGTCGCCGCTGATGAACCTGATGTCGACGCCGAAGGGCTTTGGCTGGGAGCTCTTCACGCCGCGATTTTCGAACGGCGGCACGCGCCTCTCGCCGGGCTCGTATGGCAAGGCGGGCGGCGCGGGCACGTACATGTGGGTCGATCCTTCGCGGCAGCTCTTCGCCGTCCTGCTCACGAACCACGGCCTGCCCCAGCCCTTCGACGAGCGCGGGTGGGATCGGCTCCTCGACACGACGAGCTGCGGGGAATTCTTCGACGGCGTGGTCGGAGCCGTGACCGACGGCGCCTGAGCTCTTCGCCTCGCCGGGCTGATCCGCCTCTCCACCGCAGGCTCGGCGTTCCTCCGCCTCCTTCCAGAGGCGATCTCCTGGCGCAAGCCTGCCGCTCGACCGCGTGTCGGACACGGTCCGATTCGAAGGGTTGCATCGTGGCTCGCCCGCGACGTAACGAGGAATCCCGGCGCGTCCTCTCGCCGTCTCTTTCCAAGAAGGAACTCACGTGATGAATCATCGATTCTATCGACCGCGGTGGCTCGGGCCGCTCGTTTTGCTTGCGGGCGCCTGTGGCGTCGATTCCTCGGGGATGGGCGCAGGAGGCGACGGGGGCGGGCAGGCCGCGAGTCCGGCGTCGGAGGAGACGGCCGAGGCGCGGGAAGCGTTGACGGCGGGAGCGGGCAGCCTGGGTGACTGCAACGGGAATCCGGCGCGCTGCGCGGCGGTGAGCCTTGCTGCGGGCTACTTCCACACCGTGGCGCTGAAGTCGGACGGCACCGTCTGGGCCTGGGGATACAACAACCTCGGTCAGATCGGGGACAACACCACCACCGAACGACTCACGCCTGTGCCTGTGGACGGGCTGAGCGGCGTCACCGCGGTCGCGACGGGCGTCGAACACACCGTGGCGCTGAAGGCGGACGGCACGGTCTGGGCCTGGGGGCGAAACTACGAAGGCGAGCTCGGCGACAACACCACCACCAATCGACTCACGCCCGTGCAAGTGAGCGGGCTGAGCGGTGTCGCCGCGGTGGCGACGGGCAACTACCACACGGTCGCGCTGAAGTCGGACGGCACGGTCTGGGCCTGGGGGCGTAACTACGAAGGCCAGCTCGGCGACAACACGACCACCGACCGACTCACGCCCGTGCAAGTGAGCGGGCTCAGCGGCATCACCGCGGTGACGGCGGGCCACACACACACCCTCGCGCTGAAGTCGGACGGCACGGTCTGGGCCTGGGGGCGAAACTTCTTCGGCCAGCTCGGCGACAACACGACCACCGACCGACACAAGCCCGTGAAAACGAGCAGTCTGAGCGGCATCACCGCGGTGGCGGCGGGTGCAAGCCACAGCGCGGCGCTGAAATCGGACGGCACGGTCCACGCCTGGGGGCGCAATGTCAGTGGCCAGCTCGGGGACGGCACGGCCACCGATCGACGCACTCCGGTGAAAACAATTGGAATCGTAGGCGTGGTCGCGGTGGTGACGGGCTACGACCACACCTTGGCGCTGAAGTCGGACGGCACGGTCCACGCCTGGGGGGACAACCTCAGAAGCCAGCTCGGAGACGGCTCGACCAGCGACAAACATCTGCCCGAACAGCTGAATTTGAGTGACATCACCGCGGTGGCGGGGGGCTACGCGCACAGCGTGGTGCTGACGTCGGACGGTACGGTGTGGACCTGGGGGTACAACCTCCATGGTCAGCTTGGCGACGCTACGACCGTCAATCACAGCACGGCTGTGCAAACGAGCGGACTCAGCCTCTTCTCGATGTGCGGCGCCATGGCGGCATGCGACGTGGGGACGGGCGCATGTGTCACCGCGCCGATGCCGAACGGGACGGCATGCAACGACGGCAATGCTTGCACACAGGTGGACACGTGCCAGTCGGGCACCTGCGCCGGCGCGAGCCCGGTGATGTGCGCAGCGTCCGACCAATGCCATGTCGCGGGCACCTGCAACCCCGCGACGGGCGTGTGCTCCGGTAATCCGTCGAAGCCCAACGGCACGTCGTGCAACGATGGCAATGCCTGCACGCAGACGGACACGTGCCAGTCGGGTACGTGCATCGGCGCGAGCCCGGTGACCTGCGTGGCACCGGACCAATGCCACGATGCGGGCATCTGCGATGTCGCGACGGGCCTATGCTCCACACCGGCAAAGGCCGATGGGGCGGGATGCGACGATGGCGACGCGTGCACGCAAACGGACACGTGCCAGAATGGGATGTGCACCGGAGCCAACGAGCTTGTCTGCCCGCCGGTGGGCGAGTGCGAAGTTGGGCTCTGCAACCCGGTCAATGGGGTGTGCTCACCGATCCCCAAGCCGGATAACACACCTTGTGCAGGCGGGGTTTGCCTCGCCGGCGTGTGCCAGATCGAGGGACCGACGTCGAGCTCGAGCGCGACCGGGACCGGCGGTGGCGGCGGTGGCGGCGGCAGCGCGACCGGGAGCGGCGGTGGCGGCGGTAGCGGAGGCAGCGGGACCGGGAGCGGCGGTGGCGGCGGCAGCGGCGGCAGCGCGACCGGGACCGGCGGTGGCGGCGGCAGCGGCGGTAGCGCGACCGGGACCGGCGGGAGCGGCGGCAGCGGCGGCAGCGCGACCGGGACCGGCGGGATGATGGCGACGAGCACGACCACGGGTGCAGGCGCAGGCGGTAGCGCCGGGGAAATCCCGTCGAGCGAGAGTGGCTGTGGCGCCTGCGTCGTCGGGGGCGGCTCGGCGAACGGAGCCCCCTGGATCGGTCTTGGGCTCTTGCTCGCGCTGCGGCGAAGGCGGCAGAGCGCTCGGGTAGGCGCGCGGCCGTGAGGTGAGCGCCCCTGCTTCGTGCACCTCGATACAGGGCATTTCCCGGCACCGTGGAAGCGGTCAGGCGAATGCCCGCTCGGGCTATCGAACGCAGCGGGCACCACCAGGCCACGCTCTGCGAAAAGACGACCGAATGTGGCGCCTGCGGGGACCTGCCCGCCTGCGCCACGGCCATGAAGGACGGCGCGCTTTTCCCCGTCGTGTTCTCGAGCAAGGACAAGCACGCAGGCTATGTCGAGAAAGACACCTGCAATCCGTTTCTCGCTTGTCTTCTCGACGTCCCTCGCTTCCGCGCTCCTCGTGACCTCGATGGCGCTCCATGCGTCCACCGCGGACCCGCCCGCTCCCGCCCCCGACGCGGAGCCGGGCGAGGAGACCGACCTTTATTGGGCGCTTATTCGCACATGAAAAAGCAGCCTTGTGTACAGATGTTGTAATTGCTGCCGCAGTCTTGGAAGCAACCCGTCAAGTAGCCCATGTCATCGTAGTTGCCCCACATCCTGATGCAGTAATTTTCACACGTAGAGCGCTCGTTATAGCAGCCGCCAACGCACCAGTCCCAGCAGTCAGGTGCCGCATCGCTCTCGACTCCGAGGTCAGCCTGGTTGGTGTTGAGCTCCAACTGCGACTCAGCCGTGTCGTCCGCGGTGCTCCCGTTGTCGTCCGCCTGGGTGGGCTCCAACTCGCCCTGGCAACCAAAAAGCAGCGAGATGCCGATACCCATGATCAAGGTGGTGGCGGTGCGATTGAACTGATTTGTCGACATGACATTTCCTTCTTTGTGTGAGTTGCCGAGATTGGCTGTCGCTTGGCGCTGGTAGGCCATGTACCAGCCCTTGGCGAGCACCTCGGGTGAACTGTTTAGACAATTATTCGTGCGAGCTTCGCACGTTGGCTTGGTCGAGGGGGTCCGCTCGGCGTGTCCTAGCAGGATCCTACGGGCACGACCGGAGGGTGCACGACGTCGCCGACGAACAGGTCCAGCAGTCCGTCGCCGGCAGGAAGGGATCGGCGGGCGGGGCGCAATCGTAGCGATATTCTTTGTAGTAATTGCTGAAGTCCCCGTCGGACGAGTCGTACCGCCAATCGCACTCCCGGTTCTCCCAGCCGATCGCCACCGTATGCGAGGCGTCGCTGTAGTAGGTGCGATAACGGCCGGACGGCCGCAGCGCCTGCTCCGCGACGCCGACCTCGCCTTCGTCCGGGGTGACCCCCTCCTCCGGCGCGCCGAGGCACGCGACGAGCGAAAACGCGAGACCAAAACCAGCGAGGATCTTCTTGAGCATGACCATTCTCCTTCCGTCACACGACACGCGGTCGTGTGGGACGTGAATCGCGAGCGCAGCCGCGCGGGGCCGCCGATCCGGCGCTGCCCTCGCGCTCACCGCGCTCACCGATGAAATCGAGAATGCCCGCCCCTTCGAGTTCTCGCCAGTGTCCGCTCGCGACAACGTTGTTGCGTCCGCCGACACGAAGGCAAGAAACCAACGCCTCCACGCGCCGCGCCGGTGTCATGAACAGAGGGATGGGCAGGCACACGAACGCGGAGGAGGGGCTCGCAGGGGCGGCCTCGAGCAGCCAACGAGATCCGCACGAGCGCGTCCGCTCGCTCCGCGCGCCGGAGGTGACGAGCACGGTCCACGCAGGCGCCATCCGGCACCTGTCGAGCGTCCTCGAAGGCGCCGGCCTCGATCCTCGGCCGCTCCTCGCCGAGGCGGGCGTCGGGGAGATCGAGCTCGTGGATCCCGATCAGCGCGTCTCCATGGCGCGGTACGTGGCTTTGTGGCGCCTCGCGGTGCCTCGTTTTTCGAAAGGCTCGCTCGGGCTGACCTACGGCGCCGCCTTCGAGTTCGATCACGGAAACCTCCTCACGTACATGGCCGCGCACGCCGCCACGCTCGGCGAGGCCGTGCTGCAAGCCGACCGCTACCGGCACCTCGTCCACGAGATGCTGCTCCCTGTCCTCGACCTGGAGGGCGGCGACGCCCGTCTCCGCCGCGCGTTGCACCCCTCCATCCGCCGGATCGGCGCGATGGCGGAGTCGATCGCAGCGACCTGGGTGAAGAGCCTCAGCATCTACATCGGCGAGGACTTTCAGCCGCGTGAGGTCTGGTTCCAGCACGCCGCCCCGCGGGATCTTCGCCCCCACGACGAGGCGTTCCGCTGTCCGGTGCGCTTCGAGATGCCCGAGACACGGATGATCGTCGATCGCGAAGAGCTCGAAAGGCCGCTTCGCCTCGCCAACCCGCGTCTCCGCGCCTATCTGGAGGAGCAGGCCCGGACCCAGCTCGATAGCTTCCCGCACGAGAATGGCCTCGCCGATCGTGTGCGCCGCCTCCTCGTCGACGAGCTGCGCGGCGGCGCCCCGTCCCAGGATCAAATCGCCCGGCGCCTCGCCCTGAGCCCACGCACCTTGCAGCGCCGCCTCAAGGACGAGGGCGTCGTCTTCAACGATCTGCTCGACGAGCAGCGCCGCGCCCTCTGCGACCGTTATCTGCAGGACCGATCCCTCTCGATTCAGGAGATCGCCTTCCTCCTCGGCTACACGGAGCGGAGCAGCTTCTATCGCGCCTTCCGCCGCTGGACCGGCCGCACCCCGCAGGAGCTGCGCAAAGGCGACGGGGACGAGGCGGGGTGAAGGACCGTCGGTCCTGGACGAACCGTAGGTTTGCCCGCGAACACGTAGGGTTTGACGGCGTGCACGCGGGCAAACGGTTCGTCTTGACCAGCCTAGGAGGGCGGGTGTAGCGTGCCTCTCATGAAGCACCTACTCCTCGCTAGCCCGCTCCTCCTCGCGGTTTCGGTCTCCTCGTCGGTGTCGCTGGCCGAGGAAGGGGTAGGGGTCAGCGCTCCGGCCTCCACGGAACCTACCGAGGTGCCCGAGAACCTCAAGATCCCGTACACCGTGTACACGACCGATCGAGCCATCATGACGCTCTTCCACGCATCGACCAGGAAGCTCCTCCTGGAGGCGCAGGCGTTGGAGAAAGCAGGCAAGGTCGCGGCGGCTCTCGAAAAGTACCAGGATGCCTACGCGCACAACAGTCTGCCGGATACACAATTGGAGCTTGGCTTGGCCCAGGCTCGCGCAGGTTTGTTCCTCCCTTGCGCACGCAACATCCAAGACGTCATCGCGTTTTGGGCCCTGCGCGACTACAAGTTGCACCCGGTCGAAGAGGTACGGACGGTATTGGCCTACTGCGCGAAGCGCGTCGGGACGATCGCGCTCCGGATCAACATCGCCGGCGTGCGCATCACGGTGGACGGCGAACTCGTGATGGACTGGCCCTACCACGACGAGATCTACGTCGAGCCCGGAAGCCACGAGATCAAAGCGAACGCTTCCGGGTACTGGATGAACGAGACGCACGTGGACATCAAAGCCGGGGAACGAAAGGAGCTACGGATCGCGATGCAGCAGCGTATCCATGCGCAGTATGTCCAGTTCCCCACCCCGCCGCTTCATTTCAACATCAATGCAAACCTGTCGAGTGGAGCGAAGGGGGATCCGCCCACGTGGCCAAAAGGACTCATGGTCGTGAGCGGAGTTGGGATGGGGCTTGGCGTCGGCGCCGCTGGGATTGGTTTTGGGCTAGCCTCGAAAGGCGACGCATCCGCGAATACCTGGTATGCCGTGGGCGCTGTGGGCTGCGGGCTTGTGGGCCTCTCGCTGACGGGCCTCATCATCGGGATGGCCAACCGTCCCGAGCCGCCTCCGCCGAACGTCATCATCACGCCGCAGATCGCCAAGGATGGCGGCGGCGTGCAGTTCACCGCGACGACGCCGTAGGGCTATCGCCCCGGAGGTAGGGAACCTCTTTCCGGAGATCGAGGAGGTCTCCTCGGCGGTGGAGGACCCCTCCTGGGTGTTCGACGACCTCTTCCCGGAGGTTGCGGACGTCCGGAAGGGGACGCGGGGGCTCCTACCAGAGGTGAACGGCCGCACATCGGAGGTGCTGCATCTCCCGGCGGAGGGGGACGACCTCCTGGGGGAGGAAGCTAATTTCCGGGCGGAGCTAGCCGATTTCGAGGCGGAGGAGGGGGACCTCCTCGGGGAGCCAGGCCGGCCGCCGAGCGGAGGGGGGCGACCTCCTGGCGGAGGTGGATCGACCTCCGGTCGGAGGTGGATCGACCTCCTGGCGGAGGTGGAGCGACCTCCTGGCGGAGGTGGAGCGATCTCCCCCACGTGCGCCGCTCACCCTCGGATGCCGGCTTTGAGTTCGTCTCGTATCTCGCGGTGCTTCTCAAGCTCGTGTTCATAAAATGCATGCGGGTCCGGGAGCGCCGCATCCTCGAGCTCCTGCTCGGCCTCGGCGATGAGCGGTTCGATCACCGCGAGACCGGCGTCGAACTCACCATTCATTTGGCAGCACCGCGCATAGATGCGGCTTGACCTGTGTCGTTCCTCGATGCGGGAGAACCCCCGCTGCAAAAGCTCGTGCCAGATCTCCCGGCAAACCTCGTGGGGTTGCTCTTTTTCGAGCGCATGGTCCAGGAGCCACTCGGTGATGCGCCGCCTGGTTTCCACGACATCGGCTTCGTTGTCGCCTGCCCGCTCGACAAATTCCTCTTCGATTCGGCGATATTCGCGAACCGCTTCCTCGAAGCTCATCTCGTCGGAGAAGTAGACCGCTTCGATTCGTTGCATGAGCGATCGGATGCCGGCTTTGAGCTCGTCTCGTATCTTGCGGTCGATCGCGAGTTCCTGTTCGTAAAAGGCACGCGGGTTCGGCGGGAGCGTCGGATCCGCGAGCCCCTGCTCGGCCTCGGCGATGAGCGGCTCGATCACCGCAAGGCCGGCTTCGAACTCACCATTCAGTTGGCAGCACCGCGCATAGATGCCGCTCATCGAGTGTCGTTTCTCGATGCCGGAGAACCCCCGCTGCAAAAGCTCGTGCCAGATCTCCCGGCAAACCTCGTGGGGTTGCTCGTCTCTGAGCGCCTCGCTCAGGATCCACTCCGTGATGCGCCGCCTGGTCTCCACGACATGGTACTCGTTGTCGCCTGCCCGCTCGACAAATTCCGCCTCGATTTGGCGATATTCGCGGACCGCTTCCTCGAAGTCCAGCTCTTCGGACAAGTAGACCGCGTTCATTCGCTCGATGAAGGCGATTTCTTCCGGCTCTAGTTTTCGCAACATATCTCTTCTACTTTCGCCAGTTTGGTTCCAAGCGCCCGCAGGGCACCCATTCGTCCCAGATGAGCACGTGCGACGGCCAAGAGTTGTGCCTCTGGCATATTTCCCTGCATGTTTCGCATCTGGATGTGTTCCAATTGTTCCCCAACTCGTCACCCACCCTGCTATCCATGCACTCCACATAACCGTCCCTGCACTCGTCCTTCTTCGATTTCCTCCTTCGAACCGCCTCCACCACATCCTCGGCGATCGCGATCCCGATCATAAACACGATCGTCACCCCGGTCGCTTTGATGATGATGGGGGCCAGGGCGATGGTCACGCCCACGATGACGAGATTGCCGGCGAGTCCACGCGCCGCGTTTTCTTGCCTGTCTGCCCGAGCGAGGGGCTGGGACATCCACGTCAGGAAAAGCTCCGGCGGCACCTCCATCGCCCGGAGCGCCGCCCGCGTGCACCCGCTGAAATTGGCATGCAAGACGTCCGACTTCACAGAGGCCACCTGCCCCTCTTCGTCGACCTTCACGTCGTAGTGAAACTCGAAGGCTTCTCCGCCGAGGTCCCCGCCGTACTCCTCGACGCAGTCTCGCAGGCGCGCGATGGTCTTATTCGGCGCGTGTGGCCCTTCGCTGGTCGGCGTTTGTTTCAGCGGAGGAGATTCGATATTGCTCGCACAGCCAAACGGGACAGCCGACATCGTCACGCACGCGAAAACCATCCCCTCGATCCAGACGTTGGCCCTAGACATTCCCTATCCGTCCCTGGCTTGCGCGGCCGCCGCTCTACCGAGGAGGGTACAGGCTCAGAATCACCAAAGGGCAAGTTTGTGAGCCTGCTTCTATACGTTTCGAGGCGTCGGGCTCGACGGCGAGGGGCGCGCTCGGATCATCCATGACGGGCGAGCCCCCTCTCCGCGTTCGTCCTCCGTCGAGACCACCCACGTGCGCCGCTCACCCTCGGATGCCGGCTTTGAGCTCGTCTCGTATTTTGCGGTCGATCGGGAGCGCGTATTCGTAAAAAATACGCGGGTTCGGCGGGAGCGCCGGGTCCGCGAGCGCCTGCTCGGCCTCGGCGATGAGCGGTTCGATCACGGCGAGGCCAGCGTCGAACTCGCCATTCATTTGGCAGCACCGCGCATAGATGCCGCTCATCCAGTAGCGTCTGTCGCGGTCGGAGAACCCCCGCTGCACAAGCTCGTGCCAGATCTCCCGGCAAACCTCGTGGGGTTGCTCGTCTCTGAGCGCCTCGCTCAGGAGCCACTCGGTGATACGCCGCCTGGTCTCCACGACATGGGATTCGTTGTCGCCTGCCCGCTCGACGAATTCCTCCTCGATTCCGCGATATTCGCGAACCGCTTCCTCGAAGGTCAACTCTTCGGACAAGAATACCGCGTTGATGCGTTGATTGAACGCGATCTCCTCGGGCTCTAATTTTCGGAGCATATTCAATTTCTCCTAATTTCGCCAGGTGGGTCCAAGCGCCCGCAGGGCACAAGGTCCTCCCCCACCGGGACCTGCGACGGCCATGACCCTTTATTGTTGCATACCTCCAAGCATGTCGCGCATCTGGTTGTGTTCCAGTTGTTCCCCAGCTCGTCACCCAGCTTGCTATCCATGCAGTCCACATAACCGTCCGTGCATTCGTCCTTCTTCGTTCTCCTCCTCCGAACTGCCTCCACGACGTCCTCGGCGATTGCGACCCCGATCATAATCACGATCGTCACCCCGGCCGCTTCGATGATGAGGGGGGCCAGGGCGATCGTCACGCCCACGATGACGAGATCGCCGACGAGCCCACGCGCCGCGTTTTTCTGCCTGTCTCCCCGAGCGAGGGGCTGGGACATCCACGTCAGGAAAAGCTCCGGCGGCACCTCCATCGCCCGGAGCGCCGCCCGCGTGCACCCGCTGAAATCGGCATGCAAGACGTCCGACTTCACAGAGGCCACCTGCCCCTCTTCGTCGACCTTCACGTCGTAGTGAAACTCGAAGGCTTCTCCGCCGAGGTCCCCGCCGTACTCCTCGACGCAGTCTCGCAGGCGCGCGATGGTCTTGTTCGGCGCGTGTGGCCCTTCACGGGTCGGCGTTTGTTTCAGCGGAGGAGATTCGATATTGCTCGCGCAGCCCAACGGGACAACCGACATCGTCACGCACGCCAAAACGATCCCCTCGATCCAGACGTTGACCCTGGGCATTCCGCCTCCGTCCCCGGCACGCTCGGCCGCCGCTCGACCGAGGAGGGTACAGGCTCGGAATCACCCAAGGACAAGTTTGTGAGCCTGCTTCTATACGTTTCGAGGCGTCGGGCTCGACGGCGAGGGTCGCGCTCGGATCATCTATGACCGGCGAGCCCCCCTCTCCGCGTTCCTCCTCCGTCGAGACCACCCACGTGCCTCGCTCACCGTCGGATGCCGGCTTTGAGCTCGTCTCGTATCTTGCGGTCGATCGCGAGCTCGTGTTCGTAAAAGGCACGCGGGTTCGGCGGGAGCGTCGGATCCGCGAGCCTCTGCTCGGACTCGGCGATGAGCGGTTCCGTCACCGCGAGGCCAGCGTCGAACTCGCCATTCATTTGGCAGCACCGCGCATAGATGCCGCTCATCCGGTAGCGAGTCTCGATGTCGGAGAATCCCCGCTGCACAAGCTCGTGCCAGATCTCCCGGCACACCTCATGGGGTTGCTCGTCCGTGTGCGCATGCCTCAGGAGCCACTCTGTGATCCGTCGCCTGGTTTTCACGACATGGGATTCGTTGTCGCCTGCCCGCTCGACGAATTCGGTCTCGATTTGGCGATATTCGCGAACCGCCTCCTCGAAGCTCATCTCTTCGGACAAGAATACCGCGTTGGTTCGCTCATTGAACGCGATCTCCTCGGGCTCTAATTTTCGCCACATCTTCAGCTCTCTCCTCGTTTCGCCAGGTGGGTCCCAAGCGCCCGCAGGGTACGTCTCCGTCGGCGCTGCGTCTTCTTGCTCGGGATGATCTTCCGCGAGCCCCGTCAAGACCTCCGCCCGGGGGCTTCGTCGACGGGCTCGCGGCGGTTGTCGGCAAGGCCCGGGGGCGTCGTCGATGCAGATCGTGGAGGTCGGAGGCGCGCCGGTCGATGGTCGGATACGACGCGGGAGGCATCCTCAACGTAAACACGCTGTGACGTCGAGAATCATCGACCCGTCGCGCACGGACATTGTGTGTCCCGCCAGCCTGCGAATGCGCTTGCGCGGCTCCGCCTTTGCCGTGCACAAGGATCGTCAGGAACAACGCAGGCCCGCGCACAGCGCCACGGGGGCGGCTTGGTGTGGCCTGCGGGAACGGAAGGTCCTTCCATGGCCTGGCTTCCCTCGACGCGTCCGATCGGCCGGACGTGCAATGCATTCATTTGTCGTGGCAATCGTTCGACCATTGGGTTCATGGCCGCGCTCGTCGCGCAGCTTCTCGTTTTGTCTGGGTGCGCCTCCTCGCGAGACGCCGCCATGGCCCGGATCTTCGAGGCGCCGAACGTCGTCCACGTCTGCGTGCGTCCGCCGAACGTGCCGGAGGACCAGCGCTCCTGGGCGCTCACCTCCGATGGCTTGCCCTCTTTCGGGGCGCGGGAGGTGGACCTGGCGAGACGCGAAGGCAGCCCCGTCTATATATTCGATATTGGAGCCCCTCGCGAGAGCGCGAGACTCTTACCGATTCCGTACCATCGACTCGAATGCCCGGCGCCGCCGAAGCCCCGCGTGGTCGCGGCGAAGGTCGAGGGCAAGCAGGACGAGGCGACCAAGAAGACCGAGGCCAAGAAGGCCGATCGGCCGAAGCCGCTACCTCGGCCGATCGCGAGATCGCACGAGCGGTGCACGGAGCCAGGGCAGGCGCGGAGACGCGGCGGGACGGGCGGACGTACCTGCACCAGGGTCCTCGTCCATCGGATCCGCATGGAGCCCATCGTCGCGGAGAGCCCCCGCGAGGTCCGGCCGGCTGAGCCGGCGAGGTTGTCCGAGGACGCGGCTCGGGAGTATGAGGACTGGGGCTCACCCCCGCGGACGTCTCCGCGCTCGCGGAAGACCGAGGCCGGGAGTGCCTCGAACGAATTTGCCATGCGCGCCACCAGAACTTCATCCCGAAGGGCAAGCAGAAGCCCCCCGCGACGCACGACGGGCAGTCGTTGTCGACGGGGAGCGGGAGCGGCGGGGGAACGAGTGCGCCGAAGACGACGGTCAAGACGAGGACGCGGCCCGTGTCGAGCGGGGCCGGGAGTGCGCTCAAGGCAGCTCCAGCGGGCAAGGGCCCTGTCAACGGAGAGACCGCCGCAACGAAGGCCGGCCGGCAGGCACACGAGGACTGGGACCCAGGTCCCGGTTTCGAGAAGGGAGTACGGTTGCCAAGCAGGAAACGGCCCGACGCTGTCAACTATGACACACAACAAGTCAAGGAGCTCAAGCCGGACAATCGACGTGCGATCAAGAGGGGAGAAAAGCAGGTGGAGGGGTATCGTAAGGAGCTCGAAGCCAAGGAGGGTGGGACGTGGACCGGCACGGTGGAAACCTATAAAAGGCCATAGACGATGGACAAGAAGACCGTAGAAACATTGTTCGGCAAAGCGCTCGCACCGCGAGGATTCAAGAAGAAGGGCACTACGTGGTACCGAGAGGCACAAGGACTTCTGCAGGTCGTGAACCTGCAGAAGTCCTCCTGGGGAGCGTCGTTCTACGTGAATTTGGCTTTCGTCCCGGAGGGAATGAGCGTCGAGGGCATGCCCAGGCCAAAGGAGTACCAGTGCCCCATCCGCATCAGATTGACGTCGGCCTATCCGGACAAGAAGGCGCTGATCGAGAGGCTTCTCCGATACGAGGATGTCGAAATGTCTGACGAGCAGCGCACCGCAGGGATTGAGGGGATGTTCCACGACATGGTCCTGCCGTTCATGGATCGTCTCCAAACGGTGGACGATTTGAAACGGGCCATCGAGGGCGGAACGTTCCACAACGCTTCGGTCATCCTTGTTGCAAGGAAACACCTCGGCTTGCCCCCGCCATAGAGGCCGAAGAAGCGCGGGCGCAGACGTGGGGGGTACTCCGATGGATGGGGGACATTCGGAGAGTGAGTGCGAAGGTGTCTGGACTCGTAAAAATTCGCTTCCCTCTTTCACCCGAGGACCAGGCTGCGGGAGTAGACGCCGAGAATCTCTGGGCAGATGCCCTGGGAGATGGTCGATATAGGAACGACCATATCCCATTTTATGCATATGCAACTTGCGAGGGGGGCATGTCTCGGAGAGCGGCCGTCACCTTCTCCATGGCCTGCTTCAGCTCCGCCGCCCGCTCTACGGGGTTTTACCCTTCGGAACCTTTCGCGCAGCGAACAACTCTTCGATACTTGGCCTGGCCAGTGGATGGTACGGTTGATGCCATCTGGGATTCACAGCATCGATCGCGGATTTGCTGATGCTGCTTATGTCGAGGCGCTTGCAATGGATCACAATGTCGGGAGAAGGCCGAATGCCACGGAGCTCGAATACATAAGCAGTCTTGGTCTTCTTGACCAAGTAATCCATAAACGTCAGTTGACAGTGTTGATCCGGCTTGTCTAGCTCGACGCCGAGGTGGTTCGACCGCCAAGTGAAGGACTCAACATCACAGAAGTCGACCTGATACAACTGGAACCATCCATCCTCTCCAAGTGGCATGACTCGAGCGACTGCTACGATGCGGATGAATTTATCCCACCTAGAGAAGTCGATGTCGACGACCTCCGCCTCGTGAAAGATTCGCTTGAACAAGTCAATGGATTCGTCCGCCATAGCTCTCATCCACCTGGTATGTGTTTTCCGCCTATGGGCGGGTGCGGGCCGGTCACGGGGCGACCGCTTCGGTCCAAGAACTCCCCTGCCTTGTTTTGTATCGTCCAGTGTGGTTTCTGCGCGGCAGTGAGTGCCTTGCCTGAGTCCCGTCGTCGTCGTCCTCTGGAGCGCAAATCCGTGCCGTTCGAGCAGTTTCCGACCCCTGCACGCGTCCTGGCTCAACCAGATCGAATTCTCTGGGGACTTCGTACAAGCTCCGCATCGAACCCATGGCCAAGTCGTTCGTCATCCAACACGATGTTTCCACGGTCGAGCGCTGGTTGAAGAAGCACCCCGACCTCGCGCACGTCCGCGTCCGCAAGCGCGGTAACCTGCTCATTCTGGGGTCGGGATCGAAGGACGCACCCATACCGCACGCGCGCCAGCGCCGCACCGAGATCGGCACTTGGGCACTCGAAATGCTATCCCGCTCCCGCTGGGAGTCCACGCCCTACCAGGACCACGAGCAGGAACCCCTGCTCGACCTCCTCCACGGTTCCAAGGACGGACATCGACGCGAGCCGCAGCAGCAGCCGACGACGAGCCCCTTCCCTTCGGCGCCCGTTCGCACTATGGACGGAAGCCGGAGAGCCTGATGGACCTGTCCTTCACCCCTGAGCAGATCGCCTTCCGCGACGAGGTCCGCGCGTGGATCCGGGAGGCCATG
Source organism: Polyangium mundeleinium (assembly GCF_028369105.1). Classification (NCBI taxonomy): domain Bacteria; kingdom Pseudomonadati; phylum Myxococcota; order Polyangiales; family Polyangiaceae; genus Polyangium; species Polyangium mundeleinium. The sequence goes on from NZ_JAQNDO010000001.1 coordinate 1,701,926, forward strand.
CCTCCGCGCATCCGCGAGATAGCGGCCGTCGACGGGCATTTCGAGCACGATGAGATCATGGAGTGGCACCGCATCCTCGCCGGGAAGGGATGGGTCGCGCCCCATTGGCCCGCGGAATGGGGCGGCGCCAAGCTCGACGTCACGCGCCGCTTCATCCTGACGGAGGAGCTCGAGCTCGCCGGCGCCCCGGCGCTCTCCCCGTTCGGCCTCATGATGGTCGGCCCGCTCATTCTCCAGTTCGGCAGCGACGCGCAGCGGAAGCGCTTCTTGCCGAAGATCCTCGCGGGCGAGGAGGTCTGGTGCCAGGGCTATTCGGAGCCGAACGCCGGCAGCGACCTCGCCTCGCTCAAGCTCTCGGCCGAGCCCGACGGCAACGGCAACTACGTGCTCAATGGGCAAAAGACCTGGACGACGTACGCGCAGTACGCCGACTGGATCTTCGTGCTCGCGCGGACCGACAAGAGCGCGAAGAAACAATCGGGCATCAGCTTTTTCCTCGTCGACATGAAGACGCCCGGGGTCACGGCGCGGCCCACGCTCACGATCGCCGGAACGCCGGCGTTTTGTGACACGTTCTTCGAGAACGTCGTGGTCCCCGCGGAGAACCTCGTCGGTCCGCTGCACGGCGGCTGGACGCTGGCGAAGGCGCTGCTCGGCCACGAGCGCACGTACATCGCGGCGGTGGGGTTGTCGACGCGGACGCTCCGGCGCGTGAAGCAGATCGCGGCGGCGACGAAGGAGCGGGGCGTGCCGCTCGTCGACGTGCCGGCGTGGCGCGCGCGGATCGCCCGGATGGAGATCGAGCTTTGGGCGCTCCGGATGGCGAACTACCGGGCGATTGCGTCGGCCGAGCTCGGCCACGCGCCGGGGGCCGAGTCGAGCATCCTGAAGATTCGCGGCAGCGAGATCATGCAGCAGATGTACGAGCTCGCGATGGACGTGATGGGGCACGATGCGCTCTCCTGGCACAACACGCCGGGCACGATCCCCGAGGCCGAGGCCTCGGTCCCCCCGCAGTTCAATTACGCGCGCGCGGCCAGCATCTATGGCGGCAGCAACGAGATCCAGAAGAACGTCATCGCCAAAGCCATCCTCGGCCTGCCGAGCTGACGGGGACGCGACATGAATTTCGACCTCACTCCGGACCAGAAGCTCCTCGAAAGCACCATGGCCTCCTTCCTCAAGAAGGAGTCCCCGGTGACGCGATTCCGTGCCCTCCGGGAAGACCCCGTCGGTTATGACAAGTCGCTCTGGAAGACGATGGCCGAGCTCGGCTGGATCGGGCTCGCGTTCCCCGAATCCGCGGGCGGCCTCGGCGGCTCGTTCGTGGACGTCGCGATCCTCCTCGAACAGTTCGGCGCGGGTCTCGTCCCCGAGCCCTTCGTCGCGTCCGTGCTCTCCGCGGGCACGGCCATCCTGCGCGCGGGCAGCGCCGAGCAACACGAGGCTTACCTCGCGCCGCTCATCGCCGGGGACACGACGCTCGCCCTCGCCTGGGCCGAGCGCGGCGGCCGTTACGATCCGACGTGGGTCGAGACGACGGCCACGAAAAAGGACGACGCTTACGTGCTCCAGGGCGAGAAGATTTTCGTCCAGAATGGCCACGCGGCGGATGTCCTCGTCGTCTCGGCCCGCACCGCGGGCACTCCGGGCGATACCGACGGCATCTCGCTCTTCGTGCTCCCGCGGGAGACCGAGGGCCTCCGCGTCACGCCGGTGAACACGATGGATGGGCAAAAAGCCGCGATGATCACGCTCGCCGGCGTGGTCGTTCCGGCGGCGAATCGGCTCGGGCCCGAGGGCGCGGCGGCGCCCGTGCTCGACGAAATCATGGACCTCGGCGCGGCGGCGGCGTGCGCGGAGGGGCTCGGCGTCATGCGCGCCTCGCTCGCGATGACCGTCGACTACTTGAAGACGCGCGAGCAATTCGGCATGAAGATCGGCACGTTCCAGGCCTTGCAGCACCGCGCCGTCGATATGTTCATCCGCACCGAGCTCGCGAAGAGCACCTCGATCCTCGCGAGCGTCAAGGTCTCGGACCCCGATCCGGCGGAGCGCCGCTTCGCCGTCAGCGCGGCCAAGGTCGAGCTCGCCATTTGCGGGCGTTACGTCACGCAACAAGCCCTCCAGCTCCACGGTGGAATCGGGATCACGGACGAGCACGATATTGGGCTGTATTTCAAGCGCATGCACGTCCTGAACGCCCTCTTCGGCGACGAGGAGCATCACCTCGCCCGATTCGCGGCGCAGCCCGCGTTCTGAGCCCATACGCGCGCGCCCCGGCGCGCTTAGTGCACCCCCCGGTCCCCTCATTCAGGATTGGCCCGAGCATACGACCGCGTTCGGGACGCGTATCGTGCAGCATTCACCGGGGGGTGAGCATGACGGACGTTCTTTTTTCGGGGGGCCAAGTCCCGGATCAACAGAAGCGTGAGTCCATTGTCGCCTGCGAGGTCGGCGGCGTGTCCGTGTCCTTCGACATGCAGAAGGGCATGGTGGCATGTGGCGGCCATCCGTCCGTGATCATGTGGACCGAGACGACCGTCGCCGGCCTCATGCTCGGCCTTTCACGGATGGTGGGCGTCGAGCGATTCAACCTCGCGCTGCAGAGCGGCGGGCGCGACAGCGTCGACGGGGACTGGGCGCACATCGCCACGTTCCCCACGTTCGAGGAGGGGTTTGCCTCCCTCGCGGTCATCGCGGCGGCGGCGGGCTGGGGGTTATGGGAGATCGTCTCGCTGGATCGCGAGCGCGAGATCGGGCGATTCCGCTGCAAGAACGGCTGGGAGGCGACGTACCAGCGCGCGCTCTCCGTGTGCTGGGGCTCGGGCATGATGGGCGGCAAGTTCTCCGGCTTCTGCGCGCGCCTCTTCGGCTCGAATTGCTGGGCGCAGCAGATCACGTTCCAGGCCCGCGGCGATGAGGCGGACGAGTTCATCGTGCGCCCCTCGGATCGCACCGTGGAGGGCGATCTCGAGCGCCTCCTCGCCGCGGACGCGGCCACGCGGGCGGATCTCGCGGTCGCGCTGGAGCGGCTCCGCCTGGAGGTCGAGGAGCGCCGCACGACCGAGGACGCGCTCCGCCGGACCGAAAAAGAGAATGCCTTCCTGATCGAGCAGCAGGAGAGGACGATCACGGCGCTCTCGACCCCGATCATCCAGGTATGGGAGGGCATCTTGACGTTGCCGATCGTCGGTCAGGTGAGCGGGGCGCGCGCGACGACCATCATGCAGGCGCTCCTGCACGAGATCGTCCAGCGCAGCGCGCATTTCGCGATCCTCGATCTGACGGGCGTCGACACGCTCGACGCCGAGACGGCCGATCACCTCCTGCGTATCGTGCGCGCCGCGGAGCTGCTCGGGGCGCGCGCGATCGTCAGCGGCATTCGGCCCAAGGTCGCGCAGACCATCGTGGAGCTCGGCGTTGATCTCTCGGGGCTGACGACGGTCGCCGACCTCGAAGAGGGCCTGAAGACGGCGCTCCGATCGATGGGCGTGCGCGCGCCGAGCCCGAGCCTGTCCTCTTCGCAGCGGTAAAACCTCGTGGTAGCGTGCGTTTCGCATGGACCCGACCCGAGACACCGCCGAGAAGCGTGACCTGCGCGAGCGGGCGCGAGCGTTTTTTCAGGAAAACCGCCCCTCCGATCCGGGGTTCAAGCTCCCGCAGACGTTCCTGGAGGTCGAGTCCGAAGCGCAATTCCTGTGGCTCAAAGCCTGGCAAAAGCAGGTGTATGGCGCAGGGCTGCTCGGCGTCGAGTGGCCCACGGCGTATGGCGGAAAGGGGCTACCGTCCGGGTCGCAGCGCGTCGTGGCCGAGGAGATGGGGCGCGCCGGCGTGCCGTTCATCGTGAACCGCATCGGCCTCGACTGGGCAGGCCCGACGATCCTCGCGGTGGGTACGGAGGAGCAGAAGCAGCGCTACCTGCGGAACATTCTCTCCTGCGACGAGGTGTGGTGCCAGGGCTTCAGCGAGCCCGGCGCCGGGAGTGATCTCGCGAGCCTGCGCACGAGCGCCGTTCGGCAGGGCGATCATTACATCGTCAATGGCCACAAGGTGTGGACGACGCAGGCGCTCTGGGCCGATTTCATGATCCTGCTCGCGCGCACGGACCCGAGCGCGCCGAAGCACGCGGGGATCAGCTATTTCCTGTTCCCCATGAAATCGAAGGGCGTCTCGGTGCGGCCGCTCGTGAAGATGACGGGCGAGGGTGGCTTCAACCAGGTGCTCTTCGAGGACGCCCTTGTCCCGGCCTCGTGTCTGCTCGCCGGGGAAGGGGACGGATGGCGCCTCGCGGTCATGACGCTTGCGTTCGAGCGTGGCGCGTCCGAGGGAAGCGCGACGGGCGGGGCGCTCGCGGCGGGCGGGGAAGTCGCGCGGCTCGTCGCGCTGGCAAAGGAAGTTTCTCGGGATGGACGCCCCGCGAGTGAGGACCCCGTGATGCGGGATCGTATTGCGGAGCTGGCGATCGAGGAGGAGGCGCTTTTGGCGTCGGCGCTCCGGGCGCGTGTCCCCGGGCTCGTCGAGGAGCGCCCACTCGCGCTTCCGTTCCTGGGCAAACTCGTGTCGACCGAGTTCGGGCAGCGGGTCGCGGCGGTCGGCCAGGAGCTCGAAGGGCCGCTCGCGCAATATGCGTTCGGCGCCGAGCGCGCGGCGGGCGGGGGCCATTTTCAGCGGGCGTACATGAACAGCTTCGGCTTCACCATCGGCGGCGGGACGAGCGAGATTCAGCGAAACCTGGTGGGCGAGCGGATCCTCGGCCTGCCGAAGAGCACTTGAGGAGAGGGACCATGCAAAGCACCGCTCGGATCCCCGACGATTTCGGGTATGGCGAGGAGCAGGCGCTCCTCCGGCGCGAAGCAAAGAAGCTGCTCGAGAGCTCCTGCAAGACGGAGGACGTGCGGCGGTGGACGGAGACGCCCGCGGGCTTCGACGAGGGGCTGTGGGCGCGGGCGGCCGAGGCGGGCTGGCTCGGCCTCGTGGTGCCCGCGGCGCACGGCGGGAGCGAGATGTCGATGACGAGCCTCGCCGTGCTGATGGAGGAAATGGGCCGCGTGCTCGTGCCCTTGCCGTTTGTTGGGACGCTCTTCGCGACACTCGTCCTTCGGGAGGCGGCGAGCGAGGACGAGAAGGCGCGCTGGCTCCCGCAGATCGCGGAGGGCAAGGTCCGCGCGGCCGTGGGAGCAGAGGAGCGGCGCGGCGGCTGGGATTTCGCGCACGTCGAGGCCACGGCGCGTCGCGAGGGAGAGCGGATCCTGCTCTCGGGCGAGAAGGAGCTCGTCGTGGATGCGCCGAGCGCGAAGCTCTTGCTCGTGACGGCGACCGAGCCCGAGGGGCCGAGCCTGTTCGCTCTGCCGGCCGCGTCGCCAGGCGTGACGGTGTCGGCGGACCAACTCGTCGATGCGACGCGGCGGAGCGGGGCCGTGCGGTTCGAGAACGTGGTTGTGAGCGACGCGGATCGCATCGGCGCGAAGGGGGAGGCGGTGTCGATCCTCGGTCGGGTGATGCCGCGGATGTGGACGGCGCTCGCGGCGGAGATGGTGGGCGGCGCGGATCGGCTGCTCGGCATGACGACCGAATACGCGAAGATCCGGCAGCAGTTCGGGCGGCCGATCGGCGCGTTCCAGGCGGTGAAGTTCCCGCTCGTCGATCTGCTCGCCCGGATCGAGCTCTCGCGGTCGCTCGTGTATCGCGCGGCGGCGGCGATCGATCACGCGCCCGCGCAAGCCGAGAAGCTCGCGCGCATGGCGAAGGCGCACGCGTCGGACACGTACACGTTCGCGGCGGCGAAGGCTGTGCAGCTTCACGGCGGCATCGGTTTTACCTGGGAGTGCGACGTCCAGCTTTATTTCAAGCGCGCCCAGTGGAGCCGCGCGGCGCTCGGGGACGCCGCGCATCATCGGAAGCGCATCGCGGAGATGGTGCTCGAAGGCTAGGAGGTGCATTTGTCCGAAGACGGCTTTCGGTTGCCGCAGACACGCGTCGGCTTCTCCGCGTCCGAGCGGTGGCGGAGGCGCGCGCGCGTCGCGATGATCGGCAGCCTCGTCGGCTCGCTGCTCTGCGGCGTGCTGGGGTTTGTCTTTTCGGGCGTGTTCGTGTGGCCCCTGCTCGGGCTCCTGGTCGTCGCGGGCGTCGCGGCGATCGTCGCGGGGAGCGCGTCGCTCCGGCGCGGCGCTTCCTCGCCAGGATCCTTCGCGATCGAGGGGGAGACGATCGTGGTGCGCGCCGAGCGCGAGGGAGAGCGCTCGTTCCAGCTCGGCGAGGTCGCCGAGGGCTGGCTGGAGGCGCCGGGCCGCGCGGTCTTGCGTCTCCGCGACGGCCTGGATGTCGCGATCGACGTGCCCGACGACGCGACGGGCCATCGGTTGCTGGAGGCCGCGGGCGTGGCGGCGTCCGCGCGCGTGATGCGCGTCGCGCTCGCCAGCGCCGCGTCGCGCATGCCGTGGGGGGAGATCCTGGGCGTGACCGGCCTGCTGTTCACCACGCCGCTCACCGTGCTTTTTGTCGCGATCCTCCTGGCGAGCTCCTTCGAAAAGGGCCCGACGAACCCGATCGCCCTCTTCTCGTTCGTGCTCATCCCGTCCCTTGGACTCTTCGGGCTCGTCACGGCCCTCTTTCGATTCATGCGCAGCCGGGAGGTCGTGATCGGCACCGACGGCGTGGTGTTTCACGGCTACTTCGGCCCGCGCTTCATCCCGTACACGGAAATCGAGAGCGTACGCCGCCATTCTCACGGCGTCTTGCTCGGGCTGCGCCGCAACGAGAAGCTCCTCTTGCCCGTGCGCGCCACGATCCTCCGTGGCATGCCGCTCACGCCGCCGCCCCGCGTGGCCCGGACGGCGGCCGCCGTGCTCGACGAGAACCTCGTGCGGCGCGAGATGCTCTTCCGGCGCATCGAGGAGGCCCGCGCCGCGCGTGGGCAGAGCAGCGTCGTGCGGCTCGACCTCGAAAAGCTCGATCAGCGGGACAAACCTTTTTCCGTGTGGCTCGACGAGATGCGCCGTCTGCTCGCGGAGCGCGGCGGGTATCGCGAAAGCCGCATCGTGCCCGAGGATCTCGCGGTGGTCGTGGAGGACCCCGGCGCCGCGCCCGAGCGCCGCATCGGCGCGGCGATCGCGCTCTCGCAATCGAACGACGAGGGCACGAAGCGGCGCATTCGTATCGCCGTGGAGGCGTGCGCGGACCTGGAACTGCGCGCGGCGCTGGAAGAAGCGGCGCACGGGGAGATCATCCAGGCGCGTGTGGAAAAACTCCGGCATCGGTTCCGCGATTGAAGACGCCCGAAGCCGTCCGTCTTCTCTTTCGGCGTGCCCGCTGCTAAGTATGTTCCATGACGCTCTCTGCGCCCGTTCTCGTTCGCCCGGCGACACGCGAGGATGTCTCCGCCCTCGGCCGCATGGGCGCGGCGCTCGTCCGGTTTCATCATTCGCTCGATCCGCTCCGGTTTTTCGCCGTGGGCGACGAGCGAGGATACGGGGCCTTTCTCGCGGCCGAGCTCGGCCGGCAGGGCTCGGTCGTGCTCGTGGCCGAGGCCCGGGGCGAGGACGGCGCGGCGCAGGTGATCGGGTATACCTGGGGTCGCCTCGAAGAGCGCGACTGGACGCTGCTGCTCGACGCTTGTGGCGTCCTGCACGACATTTACGTGGAGCCGGAGGCGCGGCGGCTCGGCGCGGGGCGCGCGCTCTGCGAGGGGATGATTCAGAGGCTATCGGAGCTCGGCGCGCCGCGCGTCGTGCTCGCGACGGCTTCGAAGAACGAGGCGGGGCAGAAGCTCTTTGCGTCGCTCGGGTTTCGCGCGACGATGATCGAGATGACGCGCGAGCGATCGTCGGAATGAACCGTCGCGCCCCGAGGCCGGGAGGAGGGGGCCTCGGGGCGCGACGATGATCTCTCAGAACCCGCAGTAGCCGTAGGGCTGGGCCGGCTGGGCCAGGGCGACGGAGGAGACGAGCGTCTCGGGGCTGTTCACGTGGCTCGCGGTCACGCCGCCGTACGAGACGGCGTACACGTAATCGTCGATGAACACGCCGCGGCGAACGTCGACGCCGTAGTAGCCATTGCAGTAGCCGTACGGATCGGCCTGGAAGAAGGTCGTGTGGTCGATCGAGCCGCGCTTCTGGATGCCGGCGTCGAGCGTCACGTCGAAGAGCTCGAGCGAGCTCTTCATCTCACCCGTGTTCGGGTTCCAGCCGCTGAAGGGGAACGCGAGCAGGTTCTTCGGGCCATACCAGTTGAACGCCTTGTGGTTGTACGACGCCTCGGAGTAACCCGACTCCGAGCCCGAGAACGTGTACTTGTGCATCAGCGCCGGCGCCCCCGGATTCGTCACGTCGAAGACCTGCAGCGCGAGACCGAGGATCTGGCCTTCATTCGTGGCGTCCTGGCCGATCGTGAGCAGGTGGTTGTCGTCGATCGGGTGCATGTACTCGCTGAAGCCCGGGATCTTGAGCTCGGAGAGGACGGCCGGGGCCGTGGGCGTCGAGAGGTCGATCACGAAGAGCGGGTCGACCTGGCGGAACGTCACGACATACCCGCGGTTGCCGATGAAGCGCGTCGAATAGATCTGCTCGCCGGGGGCGAGGTCCGTGACGGCGCCGACCTGCACGAGCTCGCCCTCGCTCTCGCCGAGGACGTAGACGCTGTTCGAGCTCGTCCAGTCCGTCTGCGAGGCGAGCTGCCGCGTCGTCGCAATGCGGAGCAGGCCGTCCTTCTCGTCGAGCGAGAACTGGTTCTTCACGTAGCCGGGCACCGCACCCGTCGCGACGTAGGCCGGCTGCGCCGGGTTCGTCGCGAGGTCGAACTTGTGCACGAACGTCTCGCTGGTGTCGACCGCCTCGACGGGCAGGCTCCAGTTGAGCCCCGGGTCCTTCCAGGCCTGCGCCGCCAGGTAAAGGGAGTCCGCGTTCGAATACACGGTGTGCACGGCGCTGACGATGCTCGTCTCGGCGAGGGGCGCCTGGAGGTTGTCGAGGGCGAACGACTCGACCTGCACGAGGCCGTACGCCGTGGAGCCCTGGCTGGGCACGTAATAGGAGCCGCAGCTCGGCGGGATGAGCGACACGGCGCCGTTGCTCTTCTCGAAGCGGTAGGGCAGCCAGTCGTTGAGCGTCGAGCCGTAAATCGCGAGCGCGTTCTTGAAGCGGAGGTCCTCGAACGCCGCCGTCCACTCCGCGACCGTCTGCGGGTTGCTGTCGCCGAGGTCGGGGTAGTAGCTCAGCGCGGGGCCGTGCTGGCCGCCGGAGAGGACCGTGCGCACGTGCTTGGCCACGCGGCGCGAGGAGGCATAGTTGCCCTCGAAATAGACCTCCTTCTGCACGCCCGTCGTCTGCCCGGCGTCGAGGCCGAGGACCGTGATCTTCGTGAGCGGCGCGTAGTACGGGTTGTAATACCCGTCGTACGCCACGCCGCCGCCGTAATAATCGTAATACGGCGAGCGCGGCTCCACGCCCGCGTCCGTGTAGAGCTGCGTGCCGTCGACCTGCGAGTAGATGACGAGCTGGTCGTCGGTCACGAACATCTCGATCGGGTTGCCCTCGATCTCGGTGGTCGTGTTGATCGCGAGATCCGAAGCGGGGAAGGACTTCAGGACCTGGAGGCTCTGCCCGTGGAGGAGGTAGATGTAATTGCCGTCCGTCTTGAGGATGTCGGCCTCGTCGACGCCCGCGACCTGCGTGTTCGTTTCGGAATGCTCGGGGGGCGTGCCCGTCCCGTCGCCGCCGCCGTTCGACGCGCCGCCGGTGCCCGAGCCGCCCGTGCTGCCGCCCGATCCGCCGGTGCCGGGCGCCGGGGAGGGGGGGACTTCGCCGCCCGAGCCCACCGAAACGCTGCCGCCGTCCTCCCAGCCGTAATCGGGGTAGCCCCAGTACCCGCCGTTGGCCTCGATCTCGGCGATGATCGCGTCGATCTGCGCGTTCATCTTCGCGATGGCGTCTTGCTTCAGCATCTGCTCGAGATCCGCGCAGCTCTGGGCCTGCTGCAGCGTGCCGCGCGCTTCAGCCGTCGTCGGCGTGCGCACATCGGTTGTGCCGCTGCAGCCATAACCGGCCGCGGTGAGGGGGAGGAGCGAAGCGAAGAGCCACCAGGCGGAGCGAGCGTGTTTGATCATGCCGGTCCTTTGAGCAAGCGGCGGGCCATCGAGCGCTCGGCCCCCGCCCCTCGAATTTCCTCACGAAATGGGATTGGGCCTTGGTGCCGAAGTGTGCCATCGAGGCGCCCTTGCCAGGAGGGTCCGGGGACGGAGTGGCACAGACGGCATCTGTTGAGGAGTGGCGGCGGGCGCAGTAGGGTGTGCCGCATGCGAGTCGTCACCGTCCCTTGTTTGAGCGACAACTATGCGTATCTCGTGGCCGACGAGGGGCGCCGTGCGGCAGTGGTCGTGGATCCCTCGGAGGCGGAGCCCGTGCTCGCGGCCCTCGCGCGCGAGGGGCTGGAGCTGGTGGCGATCCTGAACACGCACCACCACTGGGATCACGTGGGCGCGAACGAGGCGCTCCGCGGCCGCTTCGGGGACCTGCCCGTCTACGGTCACGCGAGTGACTTGGCGCAGGGGCGGGTGCCGGCGCAGACGGTCGGGGTAGAGGAGGGGACGCCGTTCGAGGTGGCAGGTCTCACGTTTCGGCCGTTGCACGTGCCCGGACACACGTTGGGCGCGGTGGCGTATGTCGTGAACGACGCCGTGTTCACCGGGGACACGATGTTCGTCGCCGGGTGCGGGCGGCTCTTTGAAGGCACACCGGCGATGATGTATGCCTCTTTGTGCCAGAAGCTCGGCCGGCTCCCGGACGAGACGAAGCTCTATTGCGGGCACGAGTACACCGTGAGCAACCTGCGGTTCGCCGCGTTCGCCGAGCCCGAAAACGAGGACGTGAAGCGCGCGTTGACGATGGCCCAGGAGAAACGCAGCCGCGGCGAGCCCACGGTGCCGTCCACGATGGCGGAGGAGCACCGGACGAATCCGTTCTTGCGGGTCGACGCGCCGAGCCTGCGGGCGAAGTTTGGCGGGACGGGCGGCGCGGAGACGCTCGGGAAGGTGCGGGAGGCGAAGGACGGGTTTCGCTAGACGGACGGCTGCTGCGGGGCCTCGCGCAGGCCGCCGAGGACGGCGTCGACGAGCTCCTGCGCGACGGCGATCCCGCCCTCGCGTAGGGCGCGCGCGTGTGTGATTGCCTGGGCGCGGTGCACGGGGGTCTCGTCGAGCCTGTGGCGGAGTTGCCGGACGTCCGCCTCCTCGAGCAGGTATTGCACGAAGAAACGGTGCACGGCGTTCCGAGGTTCGGCGGCGAGGAGCTGATCCAGGACGAGCACGTCCGAGAGGCCATCGTCGTACTCGCCGCTCGGCGTCACCGAGCGCACGAGGGGCGCGAGCCGGATGCGGAGGCATCGGTCTTTCGTGCGCGTGAACGGGAGCGGGCCGTTTCCGCGGGCACGCGGGCGAGCTCCCTCCTTTGCTGGTTCTTCGCCGAGGCGAAAACGGTAGGTCGTCACGTCCTCCAGGTTCACGATCCCCGCGGCATTGAGGGTCGCGACCATCTCCGCGAATTCGATGTCGCCCGCCGACACCCGATACCCGCCCTCGTTCGCCGGGGAGGGCGAGAGCGGCGCGACCACGCGCGCCTGCCCCGAGAGCCACACGAGCTTGCCCCACACCGCCGCCCCCGAGCCATTCGCCTGCCGCTCCTTGCCACCCACCGAATACGAGAGGGTCGACCCGCCCCCGAGCCCTTTGTACAAGGTCCCGAGCGAGCCGACGAGCCCCGCGCCTCCCACGACGAGCAGCAGCAAGGCGAGTGCGCCGCAAGCGAGCAGCACCCAGACGCGGCGCTCGCCGTCGTAATAAGGCCCGATGAGGATGAAGAGCCCGAGGCAGAAGAGGGCCGCGGAGAGCGCGGCGCCGAACGCCGAGCCTCCCCAGCCCTGCTTGTCGACGTTGAACGAGCGCGTCCGGTCGCAAGGCGGCTCGCCGCAGACGGGGCAAACGGCGTCGTTCGGGGTGCGCTCGCCGCACGTGAGGCAATGGGCGAGCGCCTCGTCGGGCACACCCCGCGCCTTGCCGCTCTCACCGGAGAGTTCGCGCACGCCGCTCACCAGCGCCCCCGTGCCGATGGTGCCGAGGAGCAACACGATGCCTCCCTGGATGAGGACGGCGAGGACCGGATGCCCATGGATGGGCGCCGAGAGCATACCGAACGCGAGGGCAAGGCAAAAGATCGCGAGCGCAAACCAGAAGACCGCCGTGAGATGCCGGCTGCGCTTGTCGAAATCGAGGTCGCCCTGCACGAGGCGAGCTTACCAGCCAAGGGCCAGGCTGCGCCACCCTCGTCGTAAGCTCAATCTTTCACCCAGAGCCGCAGGAACGGAATGCCGCGTGTCTCCTCGGGCAGGTACACGAATCCCGGGGGGAGCGCGCCGCCGAATCCGTGGAACGTCACGACACACGTGCCGCGCCGGGCCCGCGCGAGCGCGGCCTCGACCCGGGCGGCGTCCTCGGAGGCGCGCTGCTCGGAGAGCGGGATCGTCCGGTCGACCCATTCCGAGGGCGCGAAGGTGCCTTCCTCGAAGGGGTTGAACAGGTAAAAACCATCGTACGCGTCGAAATCGACGTCGTCGAGCGTGCCGTGGATCAAGGTGACGCGCGGAATGGCGTACGTCGCGAGGAGCTCCCGGCCGGCCACGACGAGGCCCTCGCGCTGCTCGACGCCGGAAACCTCGAGGTCGGTCGTGAGCGCCGCGACGACGCAGAATTTCCCCATGCCGGCGCCGATGTCGAGCACGCGGCGCGCGCCGTGTTTCGCGAAGAGGGTCGCGGCGTGGCGGGCCACGTCGACCGGGGTCCAGTATCGATGGGAGAGCTTGCGGATGCGCTCGGGGTAGAGCCGGTCGAAGGCGACGTCGGAGACGGTGCGGCCCGCGGCGACCTCCGCGAGCAGGACCCTGCGCGCTTCGTTGCGGGAGGTCGAGCCGGACGCGCGCGACGTCACCCGAGCGTCCTTTCTACGAGACGTCGCTCGCGTCGCTCGCCCCCGTGGGGCGCGGAGACGGGGCCTTCGCCATGCGCGTTGCGCGTTTTTCGACCTTCGGCGGCGGGACCGGCTTCTTGCCGAACTGACGCTTGAACGCGAGGACGATGCAGACGACGCCGAGAAGCCCGCAGGCGAGCGCGGCCGCGATCTTCGCCCACTCCGGCGCCTTGATCCCGTACGCCATGCCGGCGACGTTGAAGAGCGCGAAGCCTCCCATGAGCAAGATCCACGGGTTCGGTTGATTCATGATCGTGGTGCTTCCTCAGGGGCTCGTCGCAGGCGCCCGAAGGTAAGACCCCCACGCGGGATTGTCTATACCTCGACCACGCGGAGGAGGACCTCCTCGGCCTCGGGCGACGCGTCGCCGCGCGCCGCCTCGGCGAGGATGTGCACGGAGGAGCCGTCCCGCGCGAGGATGTGCGAGCGGCCGTCGAAGTGGCTGTCGAAGATCCGGCCGAGGAGCTGCGCGGTCACGCCGTAGCGGACGGCACGGAGCGGGGTGCTTTCCATCTGCGACAAGAGGCCCTCGTCGAGCCATTGCTGTTTGCGGGTCGAATGTCCGTCCACTCCGCCGAAGGTCCACGGCGTCTCCCACGGCCAGAAATTCGCGGCGGGGTGGGCGATCACGCTGCACCCGTGCGCATCGTAATGGGAGAGCAGGGGGCAGAAGTCGGGCTCGCGGGCTGTGTGCGGGACGGCGAATCCGTCGTAACAGATGAGCGTGCCGACCTGGCCGAACGGCGTGGAGAACGGCATGAGCTCGCCGCGCCGGCCCGGCGAGAGGCCGAGCGTGTCCTCGACCGTAGGGACGAGGTTCACCTTGCGGGAGACGCCGACGTGCCGGCCCGCGGGATTGAAGGTGTACGAGGTGTTGTAGACGCGCCCCTCGGCCGGCGAAAACGAATCGGCGAGGTTGCCGTGCGCATTGCGCGGCAAGAGCGCGCTGCCGGCCACGGTCCACGCCTCGTAGCGCCGCGCGAATCGAGCGAAGGCGTCACGATAGAGGCGCTGCACGTCGGGGGCGACCGCGAGGAGAAAACCGACGCTCGTACGGGCCGTCTTGCCGCGGAGCATCGCGGACGCCATGCGGAAGGGAGAACGGATCGCGACCTTTTTGAGCGCCTCGTCGACAGAGCGCGCGCCACGGACGGCGTCGAGCCGGCCGGCGAGCGGCAAGAAGGCGCCGATCATCTCGGGGAAGACGGCGAGGCAAGGGTGCTCGTAAGCGCCGTGCGCGAGCCGCGTCCGAGCGTTCGCGAGTTTTTCGCCGACGCGATCCAGCATCGCCTCGAAGGCCTCGGCGGACGCGTAGTCCTCGGGCGTGACGTGGACCTGGCAGGCCGCGAGCTCGACCTTCACGAAGGCCCCTTGTCCCGCTCCACGCGGAAGGCAGGCACGCCCTTCGGCACGAGGACGGCGTTCGGCGCGCGATACCCGCCGGGCACCTCCGGATCCACCTCGCGTTCGAGCGCGCCGAAGACACGAACCCGATCGCCCGGACGAACCACGACCTCGTCCACGGTGTCGTACGGGAATGCATCGAGGCCCTCGTCCTCGGGGTCGTCCTCGGGCGAGATCGTCTGGACGAACTCTTCGAGGGACGGCGCGTCCGAACGATCGACCCGCTTCTTCGGGCCTTCGAGGCGGATGCGGCCCCCGGGGACGCGCAGGAGGGTGCCGTCGTCGAGCTTCACCTCGAAGCCCGAGGTCTCCGCGTCGTGCAGCATGAGGTCGGTCCCGAGGAAGCGCTCGTTGCGGAGATCGAGGGCCCAGGCGACACATTCCTTGCCCGTCGCGGGCGCGAGCATGTTGGTTTGTCCGATCACGACACCGGTCGGCCCGGCCCTGCGCCCGAGCGAGGGAGGCTTCGTGAGCCCGCCGTTCGGCCGAGGCCGGTTCTGGTAGGCGCGGATGGCCTCGACGATCTTCGCGACGATCCAGTAGAGCAAGGCGCCGGCCGCCGCGATGAGCGCGATCACGGCGACGACAACGATGAATTCGCCCTCGAGCGCGACCGTGCCGCAGTCGCCGCAGCCGCTACACCCCTCGAAGATCGTGCCTGCGCCGAGCGAGGTGCCGCCGGCCTTCGCGAGCTGTTTGGCGCGCCTTCGCACGGACGGCGGGCCCCACACCTCGGTGCGCAGCGCGTTGCGCCCCGTGGGGGTCTCGATCGAGGTCACCCGGTGCTTGGGGCCCCCATCACACGTCTCTTTCGGGCCGAGGAGCGTGCGGCAGTCGATGCAAACGCGGACGCGGGGAAATGCGGCGCGCGGGGCGAGCGCTGCCGACGTTTTGGCCTTGGGCGCCGTGAGGGACGTGGACGACATCGCGGCGCATCGTACTACGGGGGCACGTCGAGACACCGCCCGAGCAGCATCCGAGCTTGCTTGACACGCATCCCCCCTCGCTTCGATCCTGCCGCCCCGGCCCTCGCCCGGGGGGAAGCCTTGTTCATGACGCCGAGACTCGCCACGGTTCTGCGCTCCATCGTCCTCGTCCTCGTCGTGCTCGTCGCCGCGGCCTGCAGTAGCCGCAGCAAGGACGGGCCCGGCGCCTCCTCAGACAAACCTCGCGTCGCGGTTTCGATCTTTCCGCTCTGGGACATCGCGCGTCGCGTCGCGGGCGACGGGCTCGACGTCGTGCTCGTGCTGCCGCCGGGCCGCTCCGAGCATAGCTACGACCCGACGCCGAAGGAGATGGCGCAGGTCGCGAAGAGCAAGCTCGGCATCTCGGTCGGCCTCGGCATGGATGGATGGCTGGAGAAGATCGTGCGGGGCGCCGCGGGCACGGACGTGCCGATCGTGCAGCTCGGCCCGAAGGCGAACCCGCGGCGCATGACGGCCGAGGAGGTCGGCGCCGAGGCCGCCGAGGAGGGCGAAGACCACGACGAGAAGGGCCACGACGATCACCACGACGACAAGGCGAAGCACGAGCACGACCACGAGAAACATGCCGACGGCCGCGAGCATGACGACGGTGATCACGCGCCGAAGCCCGAGCCCAAGGGCGCGGCGAAGGGCGAGCACGACCACCACGGCCATCACCACGCGCACGGCGCCGAGGACCCGCATTTCTGGCTGGATCCGGTGCGCATGAAGTCGGTCGTGCCCGAGCTCGTCGCGGCGTTCGAGAAGCTCGATCCGAAGGGCGCCGAGGGCTACCGGGCGCGTGGCAAGGCGTTGGAGGCGGAGCTCGACAAGCTGCACGCGGACCTCGAAGCGCGCGCGAAGGGCTGGACGAAGAAGACGATCGTCACGTTCCACGGCTCGATGGGTTATTTCGCCGAGCGCTACGGCCTCTCGATCGCGGCCGTGATCGAGCCGTTCCCGGGCAAGGAGCCGACGGCGCGGTACGTGAAGGACGTGCTCGCCGCGGTCGAGAAGACCAAGCCCGCGGCGCTCTTCTCCGAGCCGCAGCTCGATCGCAGGCCCGCGCAGGTGATCGCCGATCAGGGGAAGCTGCCGCTCTTCGAGCTCGATCCGATCGGCGGCAGCGCCGGCGCCGAGACGTACGAGAAGCTCCTCCTGAAGAACGCCGACGTCCTCGACAAGGCCTTGAAATGAGCGCGGTGCACGCCGAAGCGGACGGGATGCCGCAAGGGCATTTCACGCTGCCCGATCCCTCGCTGTCGCGGGTTTTGGAGGTGGAGAACCTCATCGTCGACGTGCCCGGGCGGAGGCTGCTCGACGGGATCTCGTTCTGGGTGCCGAAGGGCGAGTTCGTGTGCCTCTGCGGCCCGAACGGCGCGGGCAAGAGCACGTTCCTGAAGACGGTGCTCGGCCTGATGCCGCCGACGAGCGGCTCGATCCGCATCCTGGGCAAACCCGCGCAAAAAGCGCTGCGGGACGTGGGCTACGTGCCGCAGCGCAAGACGAGCGATATGACCTTCCCTGCCCGCTCGATCGACCTCATCGTGGCGAGCATGCGCGGGAGCTGGCCTTTGCGCATCCGCGAGGAGGAGCGCGCCCGCGCGATCGAGATCCTGCGGCACGTGGGCGGGGAGAAGCTGCTCGAAAAGGAGATCGCGCGGCTCTCGGGCGGCGAGACGCAGCGGGTCTTTTTGGCGCGGGCGCTCGTGAACAAGCCGTCGCTCGTGATCCTGGACGAGCCGACGGCAGGCGTCGACGTGAAGGGCCGAGCTGAGTTCCTCGATTTGCTGGCGGAGATCTCGGCGAGCGACGAGCTCGCGGCGATCCTCGTGACACACAACCTGGCGGCGGTCGCGCGTTGCGCCGAGCGGGTGGTGTACCTCGACGCGGGGCGCGTCTCTGCGTGGGGATTGCCGAGCGAGCTGCTCGGCCAGGCGTCGCTTTCGGCGATATCGGCCGTGGCGGGCGGCGACCACGCGGCGCATTCGCATCACCACAAATTGCCGGACGAGGAGTGAACGTTCGTGGACGGATTGCTCGAGCCCTTGCTGGTGCCCTTCATGATGCGGGCGATGATCGCCGGCGCGGTGGTGGGCGGTCTCTGCGCGATGATCGGCGTCTTCGTGGTGCAGCGGGGCCTCTCGTTCATCGGCGACGGCCTGGCGCACGCGGCGTTCGGCGGCATCGCCCTCGGCCTTCTGCTCGGCGTGTCGCTGGAGCGAATGACGTGGGTGGCGCTGCCGTTCACGGTGCTGATCGCGCTCGGAATCGGTTATGTCCTGCGGCGCGGGAGCCTGCGCGGGGACGTGGCGACGGGCGTGTTTTCGGCGGTGTCGTTCGCGCTCGGCGTGCTCCTTCTGGGGCTCCGGTCGACGGACGGTCCGCAGGTGAACGTGGAGACGGTGCTCTTCGGGAGCATCTTGGCGATATCCCCGGACGATCTGATCACGGTGGGCGTGGTCGGCGTGGTGACGACGCTGCTCATGGCATTCACGTGGACGAAGCTCGCGTATGCGACGTTCGACCCGGAGCTCGCGGCGCTGTCGGGCGTGAAGGTGGCCGCGCTCGATTACATGTTGCTCGCGCTGACGGCCGTGGTGATCGTGGTGGCCGTGAAGACGGTGGGGATCGCGCTGGTGAGCTCGTTCGTGGTGATCCCGGCCGCGACCGCGAAAATGGTGGGCCGGAGCATCGGGCGCGTGGCGCTGCTCGCGGTGGCCATCGGGGTCGTCGGGTCATCGATTGGATTGATGCTTTCGTACTACGCGGACGTGGCCAGCGGGGCGACGATCATCCTGACGCTGGGGGGGGTGTTCGGACTCGCCCTTTTGTTCAAGAAAAAGTGAAGGAATCGGCGTGCACGGCGCGTGAAGATGAGCGAGGTCCGCGGGGCGAGCCTTGTCGGTTCGCCCGGGGATCGATACACTGCCTCTCATGGCTCTGTCGGCACGTCCCACGTGGCGGGTGAACCCGGCGGATCCCCGCGCTCCGAGCCAGGAAGAGTGGGATCTCATGTCGGAGGCGGAGCGGGCGCACGTGGAGGCGACCCTGCCGTCCGAGTTCGACCTCGGGCTGGAGCCGCCCGAGGGGGATCCGCACTGGACGGCCATTGCGAACGCGCGGAAGACGCTGGAGACGTTTTTCAGGCGGATCGGGCGCAAGATCTACATCTCGGGGGGGCTCGCGGTGTATTACCCCGGCGAGGAGATGTGCTCGCCCGATCTCCTGGCGGTGGTCGACGTGGAGCCGCGTCCGCGCACCTCCTGGGTGGTTTCCCGGGAGGGCAAGGGGCTCGACTGGGCGCTCGAGGTGCTGCACGCGGGGGACGCGGCGAAGGACCAGCGCAACATCGAGCGGTATGCGCGGCTCGGCATCCACGAGTATTTCATGTTCGATCGGAGGCGGCTGAGGCTCTCGGGGTTCCGATTGCCGCCCGCGGAGCACGGCGCGCGTTCCCGGGCTTATCGGCCGATCGTCCCCCAAGGCGGGCGGTATACGTCGGAGGTCCTCGGGCTGGAGTTGTTGGTGGAGGGCGAGAAGCTACGTTTCCTCTTCGGAGGTGCCGCGCTGCCGGACGCGGAGGAGACGATCGCCAAGCTGGAGAGCTTGCTGGGCGAGGCGCTCGCGCGGCACGAGGAAGATGCACGCAGGGCCGAGGAAGAGGCGAGGCGCCGGGAGGAGCTCGAAGCGGAGCTCGCCGCCATGCGCGTGGAGCTCGAACGGCTGAAGAAGGGGCAATCCTGAGTCAGCTCTCGCCAAACCAAATCCGCGCGAACACCCGCGGCCGCGCCTTCTCGATCGGCCCCTGGGCTTCCTCGTCCGACACCAGGATCGCCGCCACGCCCGCCGCGTCGTCCCCCGCGAACGCGCGCAGCGCGACCCGCACCCGTTCGCCGGCGAAACTCGGCTTTCGGTAGGCGATCTCCGCGGCGCGTGCGATTTGCGGGTTTTTCCGGCCGTGGTCCCACAACCGGCGCAGCGCGGCTTCCACGAAGAGGCGCGGATAGACCAGCGAATTGACGTGCTGGTTCGAATCCGTATGGTCGAGACCAAAGAGCACGTGCGTCGCGTCGAGCGTGAATGCGTCGTCGAGCCAGCGCGCCCCCGGCGGCAGCTCGATCGAGGCCTCGGGCGGTCGCCACGCATGGCGGTCGGGCGGCACCTCGGGAAAACCCGGCACGGAGACGCGCGTGATCTTGCGCGCCTCCGGGGGGCCGAACGGGCGCGTGACCACGTGCTCGGCAAAGACGCGGCCCGCGAGCAGGCGCTCGCCCGCGTTCGCAGGCGCGGGCCCGTGCGTGCGGCCTGCTTCGCCGTACACGTTGCACCACATGTTCAGCATCAGCCGCTCGACCGCGCCGTCTGCGCCCACGGTGTGCGCGATCTGGAATCGTCCCTCGCCTTCGACCTTGGACATCACCGACAGCGGGCCCTCGCCGCCCTCGATCACGAAACGGCTCAGGATCGGGAGGATCCCCTCCGCCGCGAGCGCGGGCGCCGCGCCCCGCTGCCACACCGCTCGCCACACCGAAGGCCCGAGCACCACGGGCATCGCGTCGAGGAGGAGTTTTCCGTTCTGACTAATGTCCTCGTAACGTAGGACCAGCGGCCCCGACGCGCGTTGTGCCTCCGGAACCTCGGGTTCTGCGGGGATGAACGTCATGCGCGGCGATGTAGCAACGTTTGGGCGCCTCGCCCGTGACAATTGTCGAACGTCGGCGTTCCTGGTGGGGCAGAGCTCATGTAGAATGCTTCGCGTGGGAGGGTCCACATGCGCGCTCGTCTGACTCGCTCGCCTGTCTTGCGCCGTGTTCTTCGTTCGTTTGGCCTGGTCGCCACCGTCGCTGCGGCCGCGTCGTGCCACGAGGGCATCGATACCACCCGGATTGCGCCGCCGAAGGCCACGCTCGGCGACGACCTTTACGGTGTGCTCTGCGATCGTATCGGCGCGAGTTCGCTGACCGAAGATCTCACGGGCGGATCGTACCATGCGATCTGCCACTACTCGAACCAGGGGATCTACGCGGACACAGTCGATACGAGCTTCCTGCCGCCCGCGCGCGGGGCCGAGCAGGAGACGGCGCGCGCGCTCGGCATCGCCAAGGTCGAGGCCATGGCGAAGCGGCGCAGCGACCTCGTGCAGGCGTTCAACGCGATCTTTCCCGACATCGAGATCGACGACGTCACGACCGAGGCCGAGGGCGACAAGGTGCGGCTGCACGACGCGCTCCTGTCGTTCAGTCAGAACCTCTCGCGCCTCTACGAGTCGAATCCGTTCGAGCCCCAAGGAACGCCCACGGTGCCCGCCTCGACACGCGCGCTCGGCGAGGTCTTCGCCTCGTTCATGCAGAGCGAGCCCGCACGTCAAGCCTTCTCGAAGATATGGGGACGGCAAGGGTACAGGCCGACGGGCGCGGCGCTCGGCGCGGTGCGGCCCTTGCTCTCGTATCCGCGGCTGCGTCCGCTCCTCGGCAGCGCGCTCGATGTGCTCGCGCCCGAGGGCGTGATGGCGCCCGAGCTCGCGCAGATCCTTCGCGTCGTGGAGCGGGATCTCGCGACCTCGAAGCCGACGCTCGCGCCGCTCGTGCCGCTCGTCGTGGACCCGGCGACGGCGCAGCCGAATCGGCCGATGGAGACGCTCGAGATGCTGTCGCGGATCCTGCTCGACCAGGACGCGCGGTACGCGAAGGACGAAGCCGCAGAGCCGACGTGGATCGCGCGGCGGGATCGGCGTGGGTTTGTCGTTCCGTTCGGCAATGTGCCGGGGCAGGCGGGCACGGTGCCCGCGCCGTTCGCGGATACGGACGGTGATGGGTTCGCGGACACGGACGAGTTCGGGCAGTTCGTCACGGACATCAACGTGCCCGTCGCGGCGCTCGCGCCGTTCAGCCCGCAAGGAACGCCGGGCACGGACGCCTATGGCCGCGCCGAGCCGCAGATGTACGAATACGTCGACACGTCGCGCACGCTGATCGGCGCGGTCGCGCAGGATCTCGCGCCGCTCGTGGACGCGACGCAGTACGCGCCGAGCGCGGGCGACGACGCGTGGAAGGACGAGCGCGAGACGTTGATGTACGCGGTCGCGGGGGCGACGATGCTGCTCGGGGATCGCGAGGACGCGGTCTACGATCTGGAGACCGAGGAGGTCAAACCCGCGGGGACCGCGTGTGCGAGCTGTGTCCCGTATCGGCGTTTCAAGGCCGATACCTCGCCGCTGCCGGATCTCGCGCATGCGCTCGGGCAGATCCTCGCGGATCCGGAGTCGGATGCGCTCGTGCTCGGGCTCATCGATCTCGTGGAGAACCACGAGCAGGAGCTTTCGCGGCTGCTCGGCGCGGCGCTGAAGATCCGGAAGATCGCGGAGGGCCACGACGTGCTCGCGGCGCAGGGCAAGGAGAAGCTCGCGGAGATTCCGTACGAGGCGCCGATTTGGGACGAGATTGCGGCCGTGATGGGGCGGGTCACGCAGCGGCCGGGGCTTACGGCGAAGCTCATCGGATCGTTCGCAGATCCGGCGTTCGTGACGCCGACGGGCGGCGTGTCGCACATGGGCGAGTCGCTCATGCGGCTCATGACGACCCGCGACGAGATGACGTATTACGACGACGACCTCAATGGTCCGGCGTGGAACGTCACGACGAACAACACGCTCGATCCGTCGACGCCCGTCGATCGGACGAAGCCGCTCGCGGGGGAGAACCGCTCGTGCTGGGAGCGGACGCTCGACATCATTCACCACGCGAACAACGTGAAGGCGTGTAACAAGCAGGGCGCGAAGGTGAAAGCGGCGCTCGGCAGCCTCACGGTGTCGTGGCCGCTCATCGGTAGCTACGACGAATGCGAGCTGCTCGCGTTCCCGAACCTCGGGGTGTTTTACCTCGACTCGGTCCTGCCGGCCAATCACCCCAAGCGGGCCGAGTTCAAGATCAAATCGGGCACGCTCGAAGGCATTCTGAACTTCCTCGGTGCCTTCACGGACAAGGGCGCGCTCTTCGAGCAGTCGTCGGGCATCACGGGCCTGACGCTGAAGCCGGAACCGAAGGCGCTGAACCGGCTCGTCTTTTTCGGCGCGACGTCGGATCAGTTCAGCGTGCTGCCGGACATCGACCTCTACATCCTCGGCGGCAACGCGAAGAACAAGAAGACGAACGATTTCATCTCGAACCTGATCGAGCCCGTCCCCACCGTGGTTTGTCCGCAGACGCAGATCGAGACGCGCAAGTGCCAGACGTCGGCCGACATTCTCCGCCTGCGCGGAGAGAACACACTGTTCGTCCTCGAACGGTTCGGCTTCTACGATTACCTGCGACCCCTGGTGACCACGTTCGCGAACGCGACGTGCACCGACGCTGGGCAATGCCAGCAGCAGAACGGCGAGTTCGTGGCCGACGGCGAGGTCATGCTGCTCGACCTCATCGAGATCCTGAAGCGCCACTGGCCGGGGCCCGATCACGGCGCGGAGTGCGATTCGAGCGGGGATGCCAAGACGAACCCGCTCTATTGCTCGGGCGCGGGCGTGAACACGTACGAGCCGATCCTGGCGGACGCGTTCATGACCGACATCGTGCCCGCGCTGCACGAGTTCTCGAAGGCGATGCGCGACGTCTCGAAGATCACGGTCGCGCGTGGGCCGAACGCGGGCAAGGTGCTCACGGGCGCCGACGTGCTCGAAAAGACCGCGCAGCTCCTGTTCGACCCGGCGTACGCCGCGGCCGCGGGGATGACGGATCGGAAGGGGAACAAGGGCACGACGTGGGTGGACGGGACGCCGCAGGCGCAGCACACGGTGTTCACGTTGTTCGCCGACGGGCTCCACGGAATGGATCTGCGCTTCGACAACGCGTGTGGCTGCTCCGGGAAGACGGGGCAGGAGCTCTCCGATTGCCAGGCGGCGTACGACACGTGCAAGGCAGACGCGGAGCGGCGCAAGGGGCAATGGAAGCGGGCGCGCTCGCAGCTCGTGGATCAGTTCCTCGCCGTGGAGGGCGAGGGCGCGGCGGCGAAGTTCGCGAACCCGGCGATCCCGCGGGCGCTCTCGACGACGCTGCGCGTGTTCCGCGAGCAGGTGAACGCGCATTGCCCGGATCGCGAGAATGGGACGCCGTGTACCTGGGCGAAAGACGAACTCGGCAAATCGCTCGCCGACGGGCTCGATAGCCCGATGGTGGCCGCGCTCGTGGACCTCTTGGAGAAGATCCGGCAGGACGAGACGGCGCGGCGTGAGCTCGAACGGCTGCTCGATCATCTCCTGTCGTCCGCGAGCGACGGGCAGGCGCTCGAAGCGACGCTCTCGTCACTCGCGGACGCCTTGCAAGCGCTGCTCGCCGATACCGAGATCGCGCCGCTCCTCAATGCGGCGGCCCCGGGCGCGCGGCCCGAGGACGAGGCGGGGAACAAGGGCGCATTGCCGGCGGCGCTGCAGCTCCTGAAGGCGCTCAATTCGGACGTGTACGACAAGTACCACGTGATGGATTACATCCTGCCGAACCTCGTGACGCCGATGGATCCGGTGAACGGCGTGGCGAGGCTCTCGCCGCTGGAAATCATCATGGATACGGTGGCCGAGGTGAGCCGCATCGACGCGGCGGCGAACCCGGGGCCGCTCGCGCCCACCGATTACGAGACGATCTTCGGCTCCGCGCGTGATTTCCTGACGAGCCCGACCCGCGGCCTCGAGCAGATCTACACCATCGTCCAGAAGCGGCCGCGTCAATGACCAGAAACACCTCCCCGCGGAAGCGCGCCCTCGCCTTGGGCGCGCTCGCCGCCGTTTCTCTCGGGCTCTTCTCCGAATCCGCCGGCGCAGCGGGCCTCTATCTGTCCGAGCGTGGCGTGCGCCCGCTCGGTCGGGGCGGGGCGTTCGTCGCGGGCGCCGACGATCTCGGGTCCGTCGTCTACAACCCCGCGGGGCTTTACGACGCCGGGATGAGCGTGCTCTTCGACGCGAGTTACGTTCATTTTTCGAGCGAATACACGCGCCGCACGATCGTCCGGCAGACGGATCCGAACACGGGCGCGACCGTGAACGAGCGCGTGCAGACGTTCGATCCGGTCCGGGGGAGCGCGCCGTTTCTGCCGATCCCGACGCTCGGGTTTTCGTTTGTCCCGCACGATCAATGGGTCGTAGGCGTCGGGCTTTGGGCACCGTACGTGGGCGTCGCGACGTATCCCGAGACGTTGAACGGGCAGCCCGCGCCGCAGCGGTATTCGCTGCTCTCGCTGGAAGGCTCGATCCTCGCCGTGGGCGGCGCGTACGCGGCCTATGCGCCGACGCCGAATCTGCGGATCGGCGCGGGGGTTGAGGTGCTCGCGGGGACGTTCCGCAGCACGGTGGTCTTTTCGGGGTGCGTGCCGGACCGGTTCTTCTGCGCGCCGGAGCAGCCTTCGTGGGACGTGCTCGCGGAGCTCGCCGTCGGGCCGATCGTGGCGCCGTCGGCGAACGCGGGCGTGATTTACATCCCGCACCCGAAGGTGCGGGTGGGTTTGTCGGGGCATTTGCCGTTCTGGGTGCGGTCGAGCGGGACGATCCGGACGCGGCTCCCGTCGGCGGCGCCGTTCGCGACGGCGCGGCAGGAAGGCGAGGACGCGGACGTGGCCTTCGAGCTGCCGTGGAACGTGCGGCTCGGCGTGGAGGCGCGGCCAAGCGACAAGCTCCGGGCCGAGCTCGCGGTGGCCTACGAGGATTGGGGCGTGCACGATAGCATTCGCGTGAATCCGAACGGGGTCGCGCTGAAGAACGTGGTGGGGTTTCCCGAGACGTACCTCTTGCCGCCCGTGAACCTGCCGCGCAATTTCCGGGGCGCGTTCTCGGCGCAGGTCGGCGGCGAATACGCGATTCCCGTGGGGAAGATGCAGCTCGACGTGCGGGCGGGGCTCCGCTTCGAGACGAGCGCGGTGCCGAACGAGTACGTCTCGGTGCTGACGATCGATTCGAACAAGCTGACGCCTTCGGTTGGCGCGGGGCTCCACGTCGGGCCCTTCCGGTTCGACCTCGTGGTGGCGCACGCGATCATGTTCTCGCAGGACGTCGATCCACGGGAAGCGAAGATCCCGCAGGTGAGCCCGCTCGTGGCGAACCCCGCGCCGCAGCCGAACATCATCAACGGCGGGACGTATTCGGCGAGCGCGACGATCGTGGGCCTCGGCGCGATGTACACGTTCGGGAAGGCGGCGCCGGCGAAGCCGAAGCCCGAGCCGGCGGGGAGCGGGACGTAGGCGCCGTACGCGCGTCCGTCATCGCGCCCCGCTTCCGCTGACCTTCTCCGCGACCTTCTCCAGCCGTTCGAGCGACCTGCGCAGGTCATCCCGGTACGCGTGATCGTCCGTGTGGACGAGTTCGTTTCGCATCTCCCGCAGCCGGATGTCGAGCGCGATCCTGAGCTCCCTTGCTTCTTCGTCCGCGATCTCGAGGTTCATGCTCGAAGGCATGGAGCCCGCGCTCTCCGGCGAAAAGCGGGGCGCGCGCCGGGGCCGTGACGTCGGCGTGCGTGCGTGCTGAGATGGCGCCGCATGAGCGGGCGCGAGGACGAGGACGAGTTCGACGACAAGGTGGAGACGGAGCTCGTGCGCAGGCCCGACCGCGCGGCCTCGCCCGGGTTTTCGCTCGTGGTCGTCGCCGGCGCGAGCCGCGGACAGACGTTCACGATCGCGCCCGGTCACCCGTCGCGCGTGCTCGTCGGGCAGAGCCCGATGTGTGATCTCCGCGTCGACGATCGGCTGGTGTCGCGCAGGCACGCGGCCTTCGAGATCCTGCGCGGCAAGCTCCGCGTGACGGACCTCGAGTCGACGAACGGTACGTCGGTGCAAGGCGTGGCCGTCCTCGGCGCGCTGCTCACGGGTGGCGAGATCGTCACGATGGGCGAGACGCAGATCCGCATCGACAGGCTCGCCGATCAGGCGCCCGCGGCGATCCCGTCGGCCGTGCGGTTCGGCGCGATGTTCGGCGCGAGCCCGGAGATGCGCGCGCTGTATCCGCTCTGCGAGCGGCTCGCGAGCGCGGCCGTGCCCGTGCTCATCGAGGGCGAGACGGGCACGGGCAAGGAGGTGCTGGCCGAGTCGCTGCACGAGCTCGGGCCACGCAAGCAGGGGCCGTTCGTGGTGTTCGATTGCACGGCGGTCCCGCCGAACCTCGTCGAGTCCGCGCTCTTCGGGCACGAGCGCGGGGCGTTCACGGGCGCGACCGAGTCCCGCAAGGGCGTGTTCGAAGAGGCGCACGGCGGCACGCTTTTGCTCGACGAGATCGGCGATCTGGAGCTGCCGTTGCAGGCGAAGCTGCTTCGCGCGCTCGAGCGCTCGGAGGTGCAGCGCGTCGGATCGAACCGGTGGGTTCGCGTGGACGTGCGGATCCTGGCGGCGACGCGGCGCGACCTCGATCACGAGATCCAGGCGGGGAGGTTCCGCGACGATCTGTTTTACCGGCTCGCGGTGGCGCGGATCGAGCTGCCGCCGCTGCGGAGGCGATCGGGGGACGTGGTCGTCCTGGCGCAACACTTCTGGCGTCAACTGGCCGGCAAGGACACGCCGTTCCCGCCCGATTTCGCGCGGCGGATCGCGGACTACGCGTGGCCGGGCAACGTGCGCGAGCTCTACAACGCCGTCGCGCGTCGCGTGGCCCTCGGCGAGCTCGCGCCGATCGCGACGCTCCGGCCGAACACGCCGCGCGCGTCGGGCGTGCCGCGGCCGAGCACGCCGCCGAAGCCCGCGCCGGCGGATTTCACCGAGGAGATCCTCGCGCTCGATTTGCCTTTGCCGCGGGCGCGGGAGCGCGTGGTCGAGGAGTTCGAGCGGCGGTACGTGCAGCGGGTGCTCACGGCGCACGGCGGCAACGTGGGCGCAGCCGCGGCGGCGTCGGGGATTGCAAGGCGCTACTTTCAGCTCATCAAGGCGCGCCACAAGGGGTAGTCTCGGGGCTGAATGGAAGGCGAACGCGGCGCGCCCCGGGTGCTCGTGCTGGGCCGTTATCGCGTGCACGACGAGATCGCGGCGGGCGGCATGGCCACGGTCCACCTCGGGCGGCTCGTCGGGGACGAGGGTTTTTTGCGGACGGTGGCGATCAAGCGCCTCCATCCCTGGCACGCGCGGATCGCCGAGGTCGTCGCGATGTTCACGGACGAGGCGCGGATCGCCGCGCGGATCCGGCACCCGAACGTGGTGGGCACGCTCGACGTCGTGTCGCAGGAAGGCGAGGTCTTCCTGGTGATGGAGTACGTGCACGGCGAGCCGCTGTCGCGGCTCATCAGCGCGGCGAGCAAGCGCAAGCAGAAGATCCCGCCGTCGATCGTGGCCGCGGTGCTCGCGAACGCGCTGCGGGGGCTCCACGCGGCGCACGAGGCGAGGGACGCGCGGGGCGAGCCGCTCGGCGTGGTGCACCGCGACGTGTCGCCGCAGAACGTGCTCGTCGGCGCGGACGGCGTTGCGCGTGTGCTCGACTTTGGCATTGCGCGCGCGGCCGGGCGGGCGCACGTGACGAGCGACCATACGATCAAGGGAAAACTCGCGTACATGTCGCCCGAGCAGCTCCGCGGGGAGGTGCTCGATCGGCGGGCGGACGTGTATGCGGCGGGCGTCGTGTTGTGGGAGACGCTCACGTGTCGGCGGCTTTATGCGGGCGCGTCGGAGGACCTCGCGCTCGTGCGCCTGCTCGAAGCCGAGGTCGAGCCGCCGAGCAAACGCGTGGCCGCGCTGCCCGCTTGTTTCGACGAGGTCACGTTGCGCGCGCTCCGGCGCGACGCGGACGCGCGTTTTCCCACGGCGCTCGAAATGGCGATGGCGCTCGAAGCGTGCGGGCCGCTGGCGACGCCGTCGGAGATCGCCGCGTGGGTCGAGGAAATGGCGGGGGATACGCTCGCCGAGCGCGCGCAGTTGATCCTGGCGATCGAGAGCGAGGAGCGCCGCTCGTTGCGGCCCATGCTTTCGAGCCCGTCCGCGCCGAGCCCCGAGGAGGCGACGTTGCTCCACGTGCAGCCGTCCCGAGAGGAGCCCCCGGCGGCGACGGTGGTGGCTTTGACGGCGAAAACGGAGGTGCCAAGTGCGGCGCCGATGCATGTGCCGGAGCGACGCGTGACGCCGGTGGTGCTCGGGCTCGTCGGGCTCGTTGGGCTCCTCGTGGTGGTGTTGATCGTCATTCTGCTCCGGGGTGTGCCGGCGAGCACCGCGTCCGCGCAGAGCGCGCCTTCGATCGCCATGAGCGTCGCCACGCCCGAATCCGTGGTCACGAGCGCGCCCTCCGCTGCGGCCGCGCCGGCGCCTTCCGCGACGAGCGTCGTTTCGGCGGCGCCGCCGAGCGTTTCGCCCAGCGGGACCGCGTCGCCGCGCCCGACGACGCCGCGGGCGAAACCTGCCGCCGCGAGCGCCGGCTGCGATCCACCCTTCTTCATCGACGCGTCCGGTCGAAAAAAGTACAAACGGCATTGCCTTTGATGGCCGGACGTTCGTCGAGACAGACCCCATGCAACGAGCAGGCGCCTCGTCGCTCGCGGGGGCTGTACGCGGCGCTCGTGCTCGTGACGATCGGGCTCGGGCTCTTGTCGCGGAAGATTCCGGGCCTGCCGGCGTGGCTATCGAAGGGAGCGGGGGACGCGCTTTATGCCACGATGAGCTTCTGGCTCGTGGGGCTCTTCGTTCCCGCGTGCCGGACGGCTGCCGCGTCCGTCGTTGCGCTGCTCTTTTGTTACGCGATCGAGGCCAGTCAGCTTTATCACGCGCCGTGGGTGGATGCGATCCGCGCGACGCGGCTCGGTGGGCTCGCGCTCGGATATGGATTCCATGTGATGGACCTCATTTATTATGCGGTCGGTGTGAGCGCCGGGGCCGGGATCGAGCGCGCGTGGAGGCTGCGGAGGGAGCGGCCGTCGTGATACGTTGTTGCAATGCCAGACCTCTACGAAAGTCTCGCGGCAGTTTCCCAGAAGGATAAGCAGCGGCGGGAGCGTTGCCTCGCCTACGCGCGTGAGAACGCGGTGGGCCCGGTGGAGGGGCTCTTCGCGCAGGAAGGGATGGTGCGGCGAATTTGGCGGGAAGGGGCCATGCTGGCCGCCATTCCGCCGGCGGTGGTCCTGGAGGTGCTCCTGCCCGAGGTGGCCGAGGGCGTGGGGAGGTTCAGTGATTATCAAACGAAGCTGATGGCGAGGACGCGGCGGACGGTGTACGCGACCCACGCGCTCGTTTTCGGCGATCTGTCGATGTCGATCGAGGTGGGGGGGCGGATCTTTCAGCTCCACGAGCGGGTCCGTGGTTCGATTTCGGCGCGTTCGAGCGAGGGGCGGGCAGGCACGCGGTATCGCGCGAACGATCCGGCCGCCCTGCAATGGGTGTTCGCCACGCTGGTGCAGGGGGCGCTGATGACGTACGAGGCGGCCGTGGAGCCGCTCGATCGGGACGAGCGGGCGCGTTTTTACGAGGAGTCGAAGCGATGGGGCGCCGTGGTGGGTTTGCCCCCGGAGCAATTGCCGCCCGACTGGGAGAGCTTCGAGCGTTATTTCGAGGGGATGGTGGAGGGGGCGCTGGAGCTCGGGGACATGGCGCGGGATATCCTGCGGGTGCTTTTTGGTCCGCCGTACATGCGCGGGGTCGCGAGGCTCTGCGCGGGGCTCTTGCCAGAGCGGTGGCGGAGCGCGGTGGGTTTGCCCTGGGACGCAGACGCAAAACGGGCGTACGAGCTCGCGCTCGGCACACTTCGTGGAGCGAGGTTTTTGCCGCCGGCCTTGCGGTACGTGCCTGCGTGGCACCAGGCGGCGGCGCGAATCGAGGCGGCGCGGGGAGAAGGGGTTTCGAGGACGACGCGGATCGTGCAGGCGCTCGACGCGCGCGGGTGGATCCCCGCGGGGCTCGCGCCGCCGGAAGAGGTGATGCGGAGGTGCCCGCGCGGTTAGTCTTCGGCGATGGCCTGGAGGAACGTGCGGGCGGCCATCGGCCCGGACAAACGGTAGGCGGCGCGGCTCGGGCGCGGGCCGACGTGCATGGCGACGTGCGGGGGCGGAAGCGCGGCGAACATCTCCTCGTCGAGGAGGTCGTCGCCGAGCGCGACGAGGCGGGCGCCGGAGGGAGCGCCTTCGACGAGCGAAGCCACGAGCGCGCCGCTCCCCGCGCCCATGGGGCGAATCTCGACGATTTTATCGCCGGGGAGGATCTCGACGGGCGTGTTTTTGAGCAGGTCGCCGAGGTGGAGCCGTAGCTCCTTGGCCTGGAGCACGCCGAACTCGGGGTCGGCCATGCGGTAATGGAAGGTGAGGGAGGCGCTCTTTTCTTCGAGCAAGGTGCCCGGGGTGCGGGCGACGAACTGGCGGAGCAGGGGCAGGAATTTCGCATTCCAATCGGAGGGGATGTCCGTGCGGGGGCGCCATTCTCGCGCCGAGGCGTCGCGCGTCCAGAAGCCGTGCTCGGCGGCGAGCGCGATGGGCAGGTCGCCGAGCCAGCGCTCGAGGACGTCGCGCGTCCGGCCGCTGACGACGTGGACGCGCGTGCCGGGGCGGCGCGCGAGGGCCGTGAGCAGGTGCCGGAGGTCCGCATCGGGCGCGGCGTCGTTGGGGGCGCGGGCGAACCGGACGAGGGTGCCGTCGTAATCGAGGAGCAAGGTGAGACGCGGCGCTTTGCGGAGGTCCGAGGTGAGGCTTTCGAGGGCCGCGGACGTGGTCGCGCCGAGCGAGCGCCCGCTCGACGCATCGGATTGCTCTTCGAGCGTGGAGAGGAAGCTCTGCGCCCAGTTGTGGACGTCGTCCTCGAGGACCCGCTGCCGGAGGTTTTGCATGCGCTGCCGCCGCTCGCCCTGAGGCATCGTGAGGGCTCGCTTGAGCGTGGCCGCGACGCCGCCGATGTCGTACGGATTGACGAGCAAGGCGTCGGCGAGCTCCGAGGCGGCGCCGGCGAACTCGCTGAGGACGAGCACGCCGTCCTCGTCGGTGCGGGACGCGACGAACTCCTTGGCGACGAGGTTCATGCCGTCGCGCAAGGGCGTGACGAGCATGACGTCGGCCGCGCGATACAGGGCGGCGAGCTGGCGCTCGTTGAACGAGCGATACATGGAGTGAATCGGCACGGAATGCACCGTGGCGTAGGCGCCGTTGATGCGGCCCACGAGCTCGTCGACCCGGCTGCGGAATCCCTGGTAGGCCTCGACGTTGGTGCGCGAGGGGACGGTGACCTGGACGAGGCGGACCTTGCCGCGGAGCGAGGGTTCGCGTTCGAGGAGGCGCTCGACGGCGAGGAGGCGGCGCGGGATGCCTTTCGTGTAATCGAGGCGGTCGATGCCGAGCAGGATGCGCTGGCCGGGCTGGCGGAAGGTTTGCGCCTCGGCGGTGACCTCGGGCGAGCCGGCGAGCGCGGAGAGCGCGGCGGCGTCGATGCCCATGGGGAAGGCGCCGAGCCGGACTTCGCGTCCTTCCGTGAAGACACGATCGACGTTGGCTTCGAGGCCGAGCACGTGGAGGAGCGACGACGCGAAATGGCGCAGGTACGAGAGCGTATGAAACCCGAGGAGGTCGGCGCCGAGCAGGCCTTCGAGGATCTGCGTGCGCCAGGGGAGGATGCGAAAGACCTCGGCGGAGGGGAAGGGGATGTGGAGGAAAAACCCGATCCGCGCGTTCGGAATTTTCTTTCGCAGGAGGCCGGGGACGAGCATGAGCTGATAGTCGTGGATCCAGACGAGGTCGCCTTCGCGGTGGTGCGCGGCGATGAGGTCGGCGAATCGCTCGTTCACGCGGCGGTAGCTCTCCCAGTCGCGCTCGCCGATGGGGACCTGGTCGAGCAGGTAATGGAAGAGGGGCCAGAGGACGCCATTGGAGAATCCCTCGTAAAACCTGGAGACCTCGCCCGGGGAGAGGTGGAGCGGGACGTACCGGAGATCTTCGAGGCGCGCTTCGAGGGCGGCGCGCTGTTCGGGCGGGAGGCGCGAGACGTCGCCGGGATAGCCGAGCCAGAGGCCTCCCGAGCGCTCGTGGGGCCCCTTCATGCCGGTCGCGAGGCCTCCGGCGCTCCGGGTGACGTGGACCTCGCCATGCTCGACCTTCACGGTGACGGGCAGGCGGTTCGAAACGAGGAGCAGGCGAGCCATGGCGGGGGAGGGTGGCACCGACAGAAAGTTTTGTCCACCAACGATATGCGGACAAATACTGCTTTCCCGGACGAACGGCACCAGGGAGATTCGGAAACTTCTTGCAAGGCCCTGGGGACGTGGGTAAGGTGGCCGCGACGCTGACGAAGCGTCGCCCTATGGTCTCCTCGCGCTGAGCACGAACCCCCGCCATTGCGACGCCGCTGCTCCTCATTGGAGTCGAGTTCCGGTCGTTCGCTCGTGGCGGATCAGAAAACGTGGTTGCTGCCTGCTCGGACGTCGGCTTCGCGGCCGGCGTGTGTCTGGAGATCGGTATGAGAAAACTCGTGTATCACGTCGCCATCACGGCGGACGGCCGCATCGCGCGCGAAGATCATTCGTTCGATTTTTTCGTGATGGAAGGGGAGCACGCCGCCGATTACCTCGCATCCCTCGCGGGGTACGGCGCCGTCGTGATGGGCCGGCGCACGTATGAGCTCGGGCTGAAGGTGGGGGTCACGGACCCGTATCCGACGCTGGAGACGTACGTCTTCTCGCGGACGTTGAAGGAGAGCCCGAATCCACGCGTGAAGGTCATCGCGGAGGATGCCGTCGGCGTCCTCCGGAAGCTGAAGGCGCAGGAGGGCAAGCCCATGTACCTGTGCGGCGGCGGGGATTTCGCGGCGATGCTCCTCGCCGAGGGGCTCGTCGACGAGGTGCTGTTCAAGCTGAATCCGGTGCTGCTCGGCGCGGGGATCCCGGTGGTGTCGCGGCTCGCCGCGCCGGTGAACCTCACGCTCGTGTCGACGAAGGTGTACCGCAATGGAGTGTTGCTGCTCCAGTACGAGGTCCGTCCCTCGGCGCAAGCCGCCGGGAGCGTATGACCCTGGCGTGATGCAATCGCTGTGAAACAAGGGCGGGGGCGCGGGGCCCCCGTCCGTCCGTTTGCAAGCGAAGCGCCTCAGATTCGCTTCATCTGCGTCGGCGCGAGGCGCGCGAACCGGAGGACGAGCGCCGTCGCGACGGCGAAGAGCGCCGCCGTGAGCCCCCACCAGATCCCGACCGCGCCCATCCCGACGGCAAACCCGAGCAAGAGCGCGAGCGGAATGCCGAACGCGTAATACCCGACCACGTTCGCATTTCGCGCCGACGTCGTATCCCCCGCACCCCGGAGCGCGCCCGCCGCGACCGCCTGCGCGCCGTCCGCGAGCTGGAAGATCGCGGCGATGCGAATGAGCGGGACCGCCGCCGCGATGACGTTGGGTTTGTCCGAGAGGATCCGCGC
Organism: Polyangium mundeleinium; assembly: GCF_028369105.1. Lineage (NCBI taxonomy): Bacteria > Pseudomonadati > Myxococcota > Polyangiales > Polyangiaceae > Polyangium > Polyangium mundeleinium. Next base: position 1,735,622 of record NZ_JAQNDO010000001.1, read on the forward strand.
GCAGAACGCGGGCGCCGCGGCGAAGACGACGGCCGAGAGGCTCATCACGGCGCAGGTCGAGGCGATGCCGAGGAGGCCGGCTTGGCGAGCGCCCGTGGAATCCCCACGGCCGACGGCGCGGCCGACGAGGACCGAGGTCGCATTCGACATGCCGAGCGCGATGGTGAACGAGAGGCTCGCGAGGGAGAGCGCGACCTGATGGCCCGCGGCAGCCTCGGGGCCGATCCACCCAGCGAAGATGCCCGCGATCGAGAAGGCGCCGACCTCCGCGAGCAGGTGCGTGCCGATGGGCCAGCCGACCTGGACGATGGAGCGCGTGGTCTCGCGATCGGCGCGGAGCTCCTCGGCGCGGACCCTGCCCTCACGCCGGACGATGTCCCGGAACACGACGCCAAAGGAGACGAGCGAGGCGATGCTCGACGCGAGGCCCGAGCCGAGGACGCCGAGCGCAGGCAAACCGACCCGCGGGAGGCCGATGTAGGCGAGGCCCTCGTCGCCGTAGATGAGGAGGACGTTGCCGACGATGTTCGTGGCGTTCGCCCATACGGCCGACCACACGAGCGCGCGCGTGTACCCGCGGGCCTGGAGGTACACGCGGCAGGCCGTGACCAGGAGGAAAGGCACGACGTTGAGGAGGCGGCCGAGCAAGAAGTGCAGGACGTTGCGCGAGGTCTCGGCGTCGATGCCGGCGCGGCCGACGAGGAGGCCGGCGAGGACGATGATCGCCATGCACGGGATCGACAAAACGAGGCCGAGGCGCGCGGCCTGGCCGAGCACGGCGCGGGCGCGGCTGCGATCGCCCGCGCCCTCGGCCTGGGACACGAGCGGATCCATGCCCAGGATGAGGCCCATGAAGAGCACGGTGATCGAGAAAAAGATGCCGTTGCCGATGCCGACGGCGGCGAGCGCGGTGGCGTCGAGGCGGCCGACCATGGCGGTGTCGACGAAGCCGAGGAGCTGATTGGCGACGAAGCTCAGCGTGATGGGTCCGCCGAGGGCGGCGATCTCGCGCAGCTCCGCGCTCCGCGTCCGCGGTCCTGCGGCCACCGTCTCGTCCACGATGCGCGAAGCACTGGGAATCGGGGCCACGTCACTCATGGAGGGCCCCGGTATACCTCGCCTGCGCGGGCGCGCCCGACGATTCCGTGCCTGGATCTCAGGCGGCGATTCGTTCGGCGATCGTGCGCACGTCGAGCTGCGTGTAGTCCTTCTCGTGAGACGCGACGACAGCCTCGGCGACGTGGTTCGTGTGCGCGGCGAGCATGCTGCGCAGGAGGCCGAGGAACTTCGGCGGCGCGGCGAGGACGAGCTTGTGGAAGGCTTGCGTGTCGTAGAGCGCGGCGAGCCGGTCGGCGAGGCTACGCGCGAATTTCTCGGCCTCGACGTCCTTCGGATCGGTCCGGTAGTCCGGCGCGCTCTGGCCGCGTTTCCAGAACGTGCGGCCGGGTTTGTCCGCCATGAGATCGCGGGCCATCGCGCGGCTCTCGGGGTGCTCGAACTCCTCGACGAGCTCGAGCGGCGCGTTCTCCTCGAGGCCCTGCCGGAACAGGCGGGCTCGGCTCGCGTCGGCGACGAGGACGAACGTGATCCGTTCCGTTTCTTGCACGCGTTTTTCTTGCACGCGTCCCTCCTCTCGCGCCTCGTCGGCGCGACGCGCGGAACATGGAGGGGTCGGGTGCGTCCGGCAATGGAGCGAGGGCGCGCTTGACGTGGAGGAGCCGGGGGACTAGGCCGGCCGTCCCTCGACCGAGTCGGCCGAGAAAGAGGACCGCATGAGCCTGACAGGAAAGCAGCGCCGCCACCTGCGCGCGCTCGGCCATCACCTGGATCCCGTGGTCCAGCTCGGCAAACACGGGCTGACCGACGGGATTGTCTCCGCCGTGAACGACGCGCTCGAGCAGCATGAGCTGGTCAAGGTGCGGGTCGGGACGGAGTGCCCCGACGAGCGCGGCGATCTCGCCGAAAAGATCCCGCCCGCCGTGCGCGCCGAGCTCGTGCAGGTGCTCGGTCGGACGATCTTGCTCTACCGGCGTCACCCGAAGGAGCCGAAGATCACGCTCCCGAAGGCCGGCTGAGCGCGGCCGGCCGTCAGGGCTTGCCGCGGGTATTTTCCTGCGGAGCGGCCAGGCGGGCGAGGATACGCTGAAGCTCCTCGACGCTCATGTCGATGTATTCGACGACGCGGCCGTAGAGCATCGCCGTGGGCACGTTGCGGCCCCCGCGCTCCTCCTGCGTCTTGTGGAGGACATAGAGCACGATGCGCTCCTTGCGGGTCAAGCCATCCCGCACGTCGGGGAGGTTGTCGTAGGGGCCGGGCTGGTAGCGCTTCATGGTGCGGGAGCGTGGGCGTCTCTCGCCCAGACGCACGCTCCTACCCCTCCCGCCGAGGGCATGCAAGAATGGGCGCGCGATCCGGTTCGCCGACAACGACGAGTCATGCGCTCCGCCAACGACATCCATCCCGGCGCCCTGATCGGCGGTAAATACCGCGTTCGCGCCATCCTCGGGCGTAAACATGGCCTCACGGTGGACGCGTTCCACACCGCGTTCGACCAGCGGGCCATCATCAAGCTGCTCCTGCCGCACCAGGCCGATGCGCGCGAGATCGAGCGCTTCCGCCGCGAGGCGCGCGCCCTCTCGAAGATCGCCTCCGAGCACGTCGCCCGCATCATCGACGTCGGCAACGAGGCCGACGGGACGTTTTACCTCGTCCGGCAGTACCTCGAAGGCATCGACCTCGAACGGCACGTCCGCAAGACCGGCCCGCTGCCGCTGCACGACGCGATCCTGTTCGCGCTGCAAGCCTGCGAGGCCGTGGCCGAGGCGCACGCGAACAGCATCGTCGTGCGTGATCTGGAGCCGTCGCACCTCTTCCTCACGCAGCGGACCGGCGGCGCGCCGCTCATCAAGATCACGGAGTTCGGCACGGCGAAGCTGCTCGGCGGCGCGCAGGACGCGACGGGCGAGCTCACGGGGACGGCGATGTTCGGGCTCACGCCGTACGCGTCGCCGGAACTCGTGCGAAAGGCGAAGGACGTCGACGCGCGCACGGATGTGTGGTCGCTCGGGACGATCCTCTACGAGATGCTCGCAGGTCGTCCGCCGTTCCAGGGTGAAGCCGCGTACCTGATGCTGCAGATCACGCGCGAAGAGCCGATGCGCGTGTCGCAACTGCGCGGCGATGTGCCTGCGGAGCTCGACACGGTGATCGGCTGGGCGCTCGCGAAGGACGTGGAGGCGCGCTTCCGGAGCGTGCACGCGTTCGCGCACGCGCTTTTGCCGTTCTCGCCGCCCGAGGGCCGGCTGCTCGTGGATCGGATCGGGCAGATCGCGCAGGCCGCGCGGGAGAGGAAGACGACCGGATCGGTGCCGCCGCCCGCGCCGCCGCCGTCGTCCCCGGCCACCGCGTCCGCGTGGCTGCCCGCGCCGACGCCGCCGCCCATGGGCGGGGGCATCGTGAACCCCGAGTTCGCGCACCTGCCCGCCGACGACGACGCCGAGACAGGCGTGCACCTCGGCTCGGGGATCTACGGAGCGCCGGTGCCGCAAAGGTACATGGCTTCGGCGCTTCAGCAGGCTGCACCCGCGCAGGTGCCGATGGACGAGCCGATGACGGAGGTGTTCTCCGGGCCGGTCGTCATGCCTGCGGCTGCACCAGCGCCTGCGCCTGCGCCCGTTGCAGCGCCTGCGCCCGCTGTCGCTGCCGCACCTGCGCCCGCACCCGCGGCGGAGCCTGCGCCTGCACCGGCTGCCGCACCTGCACCTGCTCCCGCTGCCGCACCTGCACCTGCGCCCGCCGTCGCGCCCGACAGCTCGCGCATGATCCGCGTGCTCCTCGCGTTCTGCGCGGTCGGCTTGCTCGGCGTCGTCGTGCTCATGGTCATGCTCCTGCGCAAGCAGTCCGGCGAGCCGTCCGCCTCGACGACTTCGCAGTCCCAGGAGAACGGGCCCATCGCGATTCCCACGCCTCCGCCCGTCGCCACGCCCGCTCCATCGGCCGTCGCCGCGCCCCCGAGCACGCCAGCTCCTTCGGCCGCGCCCCCTCCGGCCGAGACCGCCTCCGCGGCGGCGTCTGCCGAGCCGCCCGCGTCCTCCGCGTCGGCCGTCGCGGCCGCCACGCCGCCGCCCTCGGGTGGGGACGAAGCGCCGAAGGGCGGCAGCGCCGGCGCGTCCGAGCCGACGAGCAAAGCGGCCCCGACGCCCGCGCCGGCCGCGGCGACCGGAACCCTCGTCGCCGTGGCGGTCGGCGGTCCGTGTTCGTTCACCGTGAACGGGGCCTCGAAGGGGAAGTCGTCGTCGCTGCGTTTGTCGCTGAAGGCCGGCACCTACTCGGTGACGTGCAAACCCACGAGCGGCGCCGCGAAGTCGAAGAGCGTGACCGTTCGACCGGGCGAAACGGCCATGGCCATGTTCAAGCTCTGAGGCGGTTCGGGCAAGCGTCCATCCCCGTTCGTACGGGACGGCCCGGCTGCGGGATGGGCGCGCGGCTTGCTTTCGTGGGTGGCGGACCGTGCGGCATCAGGCCCGCACCTCCGGGGCAAGACGGTGAACCATCAAGAAGCGTTGCGGATCGAACCCGACCGTAGCAGCAGCCCACACCTTCCCGATCTGCGCGGGCCGCGGCGCGTGGACGGAGCGGAGAGCCGAGTCGGACAGCTCCTCGAAGCGCTGCGAAAGCACGAAGGCAGGCACGTCGTCGTCATCCGGGGATACCCGGACCCCGACAGCCTGGCGAGCGCATGGGCCCATCAAAGGCTCGCCGCGAGCGTGGGCATCGAGTGCGACATCGCGCACCTGCCGCTCGTGAGCCGAGCGGAAAATCGGGCGATGGTGAATTTGCTCGATCTCCCGCTCGTCCGCGTGACCGCGGCGGAAGACCTCGACCGGTACAGCGCGCTGAGCCTGGTCGACGCAAACTCGATCGAGCTGCCGAGCAGCGCAGGGCTGCCTTGCGTATCCATCGTGGATCATCACGCCATTCAGGGAAAACTCAACGCGGATTTCGTGGACATCCGGCTCGGCGTGGGCGCGGCGAGCACGATCTACACAGAGTACGTGATCGAGGCGCCGACGCGGGTCCTGGAGAGCGGGGCGATCGCGACGAGGCTCGCGACCGCGCTCGCGTACGGGATCCGGAGCGATACGGATGATCTGCTGCACGCGAGCGCCGACGATCTGCGGGCGCTCGCGAGCATCATCGAGCTCGTGGACACGGACGTGCTGAGCGCGCTGTCGCGGTACGCGATCCCGTCGAGCTCGATGCGGATCATGCGGCGGGCGCTGGAGGCGATGCAGGTGGAGGGGACGTGGGTCTTCGCGGGCGTGGGGCAGGTGCGCTCGCAGGACCGAGACGCGATCGGGCAAGCCGCCGACTTCCTCCTCCGGCGCGAGGGGATCAAGACGGCGATCACGTTCGGCCTGGTCGAGGGGTGGATCGACGGCTCGCTGCGCACGAACGACGCGTCGCTGGATCCGGCGACGTGGCTGCGCGACGCGTTCGGCATCGGCCCGCTCGGGATGCCCTACGGCGGCGGGCGGCGCGGCAAAGGCGGCTTCCAGATCCCGCTCGGGCCGCTCGCGGCCTGCCCGAACCAGGACGCGCTGTGGCAGGTTGTCCGGGAAATGGTCGAGGACACGATCCGGAAACGGATCGGCACGTCGGACGAAGGCGGCTGAGCGAATCGTCGTCGTCGTCGAAATCGAGGAATCTTGGGAAATCGAGGGGCGTCCGGGTCAAACCGGGCGCCCTTCGTGTCCGCGGGGGACGGCGACGAGGGTCGGCTCGGCGGGCGGTTTGTCCTTGGCGGGCTCGCTGTCCGCGGCGCCGTCGCTGAAGGCGGCCGAGAGCTCGTTCACGAGGGCGAGCGCGTCGAAGGGCTTGGGGAAGACACGGCGGACGTCGAGGCCCATGATGCGCCGGCGGAGCTCGACGTGCGCCGAGACGACGATGATCACGCCCGGCCGCGTCTCGGGGGGTTTGCCGAGCAGCGCCCGAATGACGCCCACGCCGTCGAGGCGCGGCATCATCAAATCGATGACGAGCGCGTCGACACGATGGCGCTCGAGCAGCTTGAGGGCCTCGACGCCGTCGGCGGCGAGCAAGACGTCGAAGTCCGATACGACCAGGAGGTTGCGCATCGAATATCGAATCTCGTCGTCGTCATCGACGATCAGAACGGTTGGTCGCGAGCGCTTTCCCAATTTCGTGCCCCCCACTGGCAATGAACCACTCCGTCCCTAATGAAGCCACCGTCGACGAACGCAAGGTGGTAACCGTGCAGGAGACGACGATCGATTGGACCGAAGTGATCGCGCGGGCGCCCGATGGGGTGGTCTGCGCGGACGAACGTGGGCGGATCGTGTACGCCAATCCCGCGGCAGAGCGTCTCCTCGGGCGCTCGCCCGGAGAGCTCGTCGGAGAGTCGTTCCCCGAGCTCGTGGCGCTTCCCGACGGGGAAGGGCTTCGCTGGGACGAGGCGACGGTCGCGCCGGAGCGAGCCATCGGGCATCGAAAGGACGGGACGAACGTGCCGCTCGAGGTCTCGCTCGTGCCGCCCGGGGGCCACGCGTTCGCGACAGCCTTCGTGCGGGATCTGTCGGCGAGTGATCGGTCGGTCACGACGAAGTTGCTCGCCGCCGAGCGCGAGTCGTTCCTGTCGATGGCCGCGCATCAGCTCCGCGCGCCGATCCAGCCGGTGCTGAACTCGCTACGGACGATCGAGCGCGCGCTCGCCATCGGGACGACGCCGCCCGACGGGACGATGGCGCGCGCGCTGCGGCAGACGCTCCGGCTCGGGCGGCTCGTGGACGCGATCCTGAGCGACGCCGCGGCGATCGAGCGCGGGACGCTGGAAGTGCATGTGTCGCCCTTCGACCTCGCGGTCTTCACGCGCGAGGTGGTGGAGGACTTCCGCCTGGCCGCGCCGTCGCAGCGGCTCGAGTACCACGGGCCCGGCGATGGGGTGCCCGTGACGTCGGATCCGGATCGGGTGCACCAGATCCTGATCAGCCTCATCGACAACGCGATGAAGTACTCGGGGCGGCAGCGCGTGGTGACGGTGGAGGTCGAGGGGACGGAGTCACGCGTGCGGGTGCGCGTGATCGATCAGGGGATCGGGATCCCGGCGGCGGAGCAGGCCAGCGTGTTCGGCAAGTTTTACCGCGGCTCGAACGTGCCGACGTCGGCGAGCGGGCTCGGTGTGGGGCTCTATCTCGCGCAAGGGCTCGCGAAGCGTCTGCACGGCAGCTTGACGGTCGCGAGCGAGGTGGGGCGAGGGAGCGCCTTCTCGCTGGTGCTGCCGAGGCATTGGCCGGAGGGCAAGGGCGTAGCGGCGCCGGCCCAACGAGGGAACCGCGATGAAAGCCGCCCGCCGCATTGAGCCGAGCTACGAGGCGCTCGCGGCCAGGCTCGCCGAGGCCCAGGCGGAGAACACGCGCCTCCGACAGGAAAACGAGTGCTTCGCGCACGAGCGCGCCGAGAGGGAGGCCGCCGAGGAAGAGGCGCGGCTGGAGATGAGGACGTTCTTCGCGCTGATCGCGCATCAGCTCAAGAACCCGCTTCTGCCGCTGGAGGTCTCGCTCATGACGCTCGCGCGGGCGCTCGAGCGAGGGACGAGCGTCCCGCCCGACACGTTCCCGCGGACGATGCGGCAGGCGCGCAGGCTGGGCCGTTTGATCGACGCGTTGCTCGTGGACCTGCCCCGTATCGAGGACGGATCGCTGCACGTGGCGGCGCTCTCGTTCGACCTCCGCGAGCCGGTGCGGCGGGCGGTGGGCGAGGCGCGGCTGATGCTGGAGTCGCGGACGTTCACGCTTCACGAGCCCGCCTCGCCGGTGCGCGTGCGGGGCGACCCGGAGCGGGTGGAGCAGATCGTGGTGTCGCTCGTGGAGAACGCGGTGAAGTACTCGCCGCCCGAGGCGCCGATCTGCGTGCGGGTGATCTCCGAGGACGCGGCAAGCGCGATGGTGGTCGTGGAGGACCGGGGGATCGGCATCCCGGCGCGCGAGCTCGGCCAGGTGTTCACGAAGTTCTATCGGGGTTCCAACGCGCCGAGCTACCTGTATCGCGGGCTGGGTGTAGGTCTGTACCTGGCACACCACTTGGCGACGCTCTGCCGAGGTCGTTTGTCGGTCGAGAGCGTGGAAGGCCAGGGGACGATCTGTCGGCTTTGCATCCCGCTCGACGCGTGATCACGCGCCTCGACCGTGCGGGCCTTGCTCAGGCCGCGTGGCGCGCCCGTTGCTGGGAGCGCGAGGCGATGATCGAAGATCCTCACAAATCGGAAATGGGCGGCGCCCACCTGAACGGTCACGCGAGCGGGGCGGCGCGGATGGTTCGTCAGGTGAAACGGGCCGACGACAAGCTGGTCGCCTTCGTCGAGGAGCGGCCGCTCGTCGCGCTCGGCGTGGCGCTCGCGTTCGGGTACGTGCTCGGCCGCGTGATGACGCGTCAGGGATGAGAACGGAGGGGTTCATGGTTGGGGAGAGACAAGCGGGGCAGGGCAGCACGACAGAACAAGGGGCGGACCGTGGTCCCCTCGCAGCGCTCGGCGGAGTCGATCCGAACGAGGTGCTCACGATGGTGAGCGACGTGGCGCGGGCGAACCCGCATGCGGCGCTCGCCGGCGCGGTCGCGGTGGGCTTTTTGCTCGGCGGCGGGCTGACGCCGCGGCTGCTCGGCGCGGCGGCGCTCTTCACGGCGCGACGTTACTTCCGCGCGACGGTGGAGGAGACGCTGGCAGGGCTCGAGCACGGGCTGGCCGAGCGGATGGGCAACGCAGGCGCGCGCTGAGCGCCCGGAGGACGGCGAGGGAGAAGGCCGGGCTCAGGGCTCGGCCTCCTGCCGCCTCACGAAACTCGCGCCGCGCGCCTCGAGGAGGCGCTCGACGGCGCCTGCCGCCGCAGACGAGGCGCGGACCGCGACGAGCGAGCCGCCCATGCCGACGGCATCATCGAGCAAGCGCGCCTCGAACTCCGGGTGACGCGCCCCCAAGAGCCCGCCCACCGCCACGCCGATCGCGCCGATGACGCCGGCGCCCGCAGCCGCCGCGACAACGGGGCCCGCGAAGACGGAGCCAGTCGCGGGCACGACGAGCGAGCCCGCGGCGCCGAGCGCGCCCACGATCGCGCCAAGCAGTCCGCCCATCGCAGCGCCGATCGCGGCGCCCTCGGAGGCCTTGCTGCCGAGGTGAAGGCCGAGGTCGCCTCGATGGCCGACGTGCTTGGGGATGACGCTGACGTCGCCGGGCAGGACGCCGAGCTCGGCGAGCGAGGCGAGCGCGCCATCTGCCTGCGCGCGTTCGAAAAAGAAAGCGATGAGGATCTCGTGTTTCATGATGCCGGGACTTTCGCGCGGACGAACCGCGCAGGAGCTTCGAGGCCCCAAAGCGTGCAAACCGTGCACGCAGCGCGTACACGGTTCGCACGTGAGGTGTGTGTGGAGCGCGCCACGAAAGCTGGCGCGCGCCTCGGCGCTAACGGCTCTGGCCCACCTCGTTCGATGTGGCGAACGAGCGCTCGCGGATCTGGTTCGCGGCTGACTCGAGCTCGCCCCGGACGCGCCCGGCGGCGAAGCGCGCGCGGTCTTTGACCCGATCGGCGCCCTGGCGGAGCCGCTCCCGGGTCTCTTCGCCCGTGCGCGGCGCGTAGAGCAGGCCGATGCCCACGCCGAGGGCCACGCCGACGCCGACCCCGATCGAGGCTGGCACAAGCCAGCTCGCCGTGGTCTTGCGCTCGTAAGGGAACGACTCCGACAAACGCTGGAGGAAACCGTAGTTCTTCATCGTTCAGGCTCTCCGTCGGGGATGGATCGGAGCCTCACGTGGGGCCGGGAGCGGGAGGTCGCTGCGGGCGACCTGGAGCTCCGAGCGGGAAACGAACCACGTAAACGCTCGATCGAATCCGCGCGGGAGGGCCAGGCAGCACGCATGCCACGGCGGGAGCGGGCAGGGGGAGCGCACACGGCGCCGCGGGGATGTCCGCGGCGCCGTGCGAGGGGAGGATGCGAGAAGGCGGGGAGCTATTTGCAGAAGCCGTCGATGCAGATCTTGCCCGACGCGCAGGCGAGCCCGGCCGTGGGATCGCACTCATTGCCGAGGTTGTCGTTCGAGCCGCAGACCTGGTGGTCGCCGGACATCGTCGAGACGGGCTTGCAGACGTCGAACGACGGCAGGTTGTTGCAGGCGTTGTCGTTCGGCGGGGCGCACGAGATGTAGCAGGCGTGGTGCAGGCAGATGGAGCCCACGGCGCAGGCGTCCTGCACGCCATCCTGGTTGCAGTAGAACGCGGCCGTCTGGTTCGGGATGCAGCCGTTCTCCACCCAGACGTCGCCCGGCGGGCACATGCCCATCTGGCTGCGCGGGACGCACGCGCCGTCGACGCAGACCTCATCGGCCGAGCCGCAGTCGTTCGTGATGGTGCAGGGCTTGGCCGGCACGGTGCAGACGCCGACGGGGTCGCAGGTGTACCCGCCGTCGCAGTCGGCGTTGTCGTTGCACGCCGGGGTGCATTTGCCGTCGACGCACTTGTTGTTCGCCGGGCACTGGGTCTGGTCCGTGCACTGATCCGCGGGCGCGGTGCACACGCCGCTGACGCAGGCGTAGCCGGCGCCGAGCGCGCTGCAGTCGGCGTCCGTGCCGCACGCCGCGGGGTTCTGCGGGACGCACTGCGAAGCCTCGCAAGCGTAGCCGTAGATGCAGCCGACGGTGTCGCAGGTGCCCGGCTGGCAGGTGCCGTCGGGCGCGCAGGTCTCGCCCATGGGGCAGTCGTCGGGGTTGCCGCACCAGGTGACCGAGCCGCCGGAGCCACCGGAGCCGCCCACGCCTCCCGTGCCGCCGGTCCCGCCCGTGCCGCCTGTGCCGCCTGTGCCGCCTGTGCCACCTGTGCCGCCAGGCTGGCAGCTCGCCTGCATGCCTTCGATCACGCACTCGAAGTCCGAGGTGCATCCCCAGACCGTGCAGTCGCCCGTGTGGCACTGGTTGTCCCGGCCGCACGTCTCGTTCACGCCGCAGTCACCGGAGTCGTTGCAGCCGTCTGGATTCGAGCAGTCCCCGGAGGGGCACGGTCCCTCGTTCCAACCGCCGTCGTCGTCGTAGATGGGACAGCCAGCGAGCAACGTCGCCATCATGCCGATGAAGCCCAGCAGAGAAAGTCGCTTCATACCGTCTCCCAATAAGCATCGACCACGCCGCGAAGCAGGTCCTCCCGGGCCTTGACGAAGGCCTGGGCAGCAGGAGGAGCCTAGCAAGCAGCATGCCCTGTACAAGGCCGCGGTTCGCGCCGGGTAAGGCCGCGGATCGCGCCGGGTTTTGTCGCGCCGATCCGCCTCGGAGAGAGGTGGGCGGGCGCGGCGCGTGGGGTCGGACCGTGAAAGGGCGTTCACGATCGGCTGTGGCATCCAGGATCCGGCGGGCCGAGCGCGTAGGATCCACGGGCCTCGCGTGTCGAACAGTGGAGCACGACAGGGCAAGCGCGGTAGAAGTAGGGAGCCTGATGCGCCGCAGCGCTGGCCTTTGCGGCCGTTGCGTCCCGGTGCACAAAGAGGAAAGCTGCCAAGTTCCCCATGGAAGTCACCTGCGAGCGCTGCGGCACGGTGTACGACTTCGACGACGCTCTCGTCTCCGAGCGCGGCACCTCCGTGAAGTGCACGACCTGCGGGCACCAGTTCAAGGTGCGTCGCGCATCCGTGGGGACGGTCCCCGACACGTGGGTCGTACGCACCGTCGACGGGCGCGAGATCGAGTTCTCCGCCCTGCGCGAGCTCCAGGGCGCGATCCACGACGGGAAGGTGACCCGCGACGACGTGCTTTCCCGTGGCAACAGCCGGCCGCGCAGGCTCGGGTCGATCGCCGAGCTCGATCCGTTCTTCAACCGCATCGGCATGACGGTGCCCGGCACCGGGACGACGACGCCGCCGCCGCCGGCCGCGCGGACCCGAACGAGGACGCCCGCAGGCCTCGGGGGCGGGACGGCGCAGCCCCCGCGGCAAGAAGGATCGGTCGTGTTCGCGTTGCCCGGACGCCAGCAGCAGGCCCAAGCGGCTGCGGCGCCGCCCATGGCGATGGGCGGTGCGCTGCTCGGGCGTCGGCCGGCATCGGTGCGCCCGCCCGCGGCGGCCGGGGCCGACAAGGGCTCGGACATGCCGGCCCTCGCGGCGCCGCGTGTGCCGGGCGGGCTCGAAGAGCTGAACACGATGGACGTCGTGGAGGCGCCCATCTCGACGCGGAACAACGGTGGCTTCGGGTCGCCGCCGCCGATGCGCGCGCAGGCCGGTTCGTCGCCGGACGAGCGGGGAGGGACGGTGGAGCGGATCAGCGCGCTTCCGCCGCCTCCGCCGCCGCCGCGCAAGCCCGCGGGTTCGTCACCGATGTTCCCGCCGCCGCCGTCGGAAGGGCCGCCCTTGCCGCGAAAAACCGCGTCGTCGTCGCCGATGTTTCCGTCGCCGGAGCCTCCGCCGCCGCCCCGAAAGGCCGCGGCGTCCGCGCCGATGTTCCCGCCGCCGGAGGCCCCGTCGCCGCCGCGAAAGGCCACGCCCGAGCCGCCGAACGTGCAGGAAGCGGGGCCTTCGAGCGGCGACGATCCGACGCTCATGATGGAGCGGCCGCCGACGAGCGAAGGGCCGACGCTGATGATGGATCGTCCGCCGGCGCTCACGGCGGGCAAGGCGACGCCCGCGCCGCCGCGGGCCGAGGCAGCGAAGCCGATCTCCTCGAAGTCGCCGCCGGCGACGCCGCCGTCGAGCGGGCCGACGTCATTGCCGCCGTCGTCGGCGCTGCTGAACAGCGACGATGTGCTCTCGGTCTCGGGCGTGCCGCCGCGTCGTCCGCATGCAGCGCGCTGGATCGTGGGGGTTTTGCTGCTCGGCGCGGGCGCGCTCGGCGCGGTGATGGTCGGGCGCGAGTACTTGCCGAAGGGGAGCGGGGCGTCCGCGTCGACGCCAGGCGACGCGCGGCTCGGGGCGTTGCTCGATCAGGGCGATCGTGATCTGCGGGATGGGGATCTCGACGCGGCGAACGAGTCGTACGTGAAGGCGAGCGCGATCGCGGACGCGGATGTGCGCGTGGCGGTGCGGCTCGCGCGCCTCGCGGTCGTGCGCGCGGACGTGGCGTGGCTCAAGGTGCGGCTGCTTGGCGCGTCGGATCCGGATCTGCCGAACGCGCGGCGTGAGCTCGATCTGGTGGTGGGGCGCGCGAAGCAGGCGGCGGACCGGGCGCAGTCGATCGCGGCGGCCGACGCGGACGTGGCGCGCTGTCGGATCGATGCGCTTCGCCTCGCGGGAGACGTGGACGGCGCGCGGAAGCTCGTCGCGACGCTGCCGAAGTCGACCCCGCAGGCGAGCGACGAGCTCTTGTTCGCGACGCTCGATCTGGCCGAGGCCGCGCCGGTGTGGGCGACGGTGATCGAGCGGCTGAGGGCCGCGGCGCGGGACGAGCAGAACCTCGGGCGCGCGCGGTCGATGTTGATCTACGCGCTCGCCCGATCGGGGGATACGGCCGGGGCGAAGGTCGAGCTCGACAGGCTCGCGGCGATGCCGAGGCCCCACCCGCTCGTGGCGTCGCTGCGCGCGTTCGTGGCGAGCGCGGAGGGCGCGAAGAAGCCCGAGGTCGAGGCCGCGAGCCTCAAGGTGGAGGCGGGGGACGACGCGCTGAAGTCTGCGATCGAGGCGATCCAGAAGGGTGAGCTCGACAAGGCCGAGCCCCTCTTGAAGGAGCTCGCGGAGAAGACGCCGAAGGACACGAAGGTGCTGAAGGCGCAGGGGGATCTCGCGCAGAAGAAGCGCGACCGCGCCGCGGCGATCCGGTTCTACGAGCAGGCCGTGGCCGCGGACAACACGAACCTGGATGCGGTCGCCGCGCTCGCGGATCTCCGGTGGGAGAACGGCGAACGCATGACGGCGAGCACGCTCTACCGCAAGATCATCGAGAAGGGCGGCGACGCGAACCCGCACACGAAGCGCGCGAAAGAGCGGCTCGCCAAGTTCGCGGATTCCTGGGAGCCCTGATGAAAAAGAGGCGGGACCGACGTGTTCGTATAGGGGCGCTCGGCCTTTCAATCGCGGCGCTCGTGGTCGCGGGCGCGGGCTGCGAGGGGAGGCCGCGGAGCACCACGAACGCGCGGGTTTCGCCGGCGCTGAGCGGGCCGGCGGTGGTCGAGATCGATCTGTCGCGTGGGGCGCCCGAGTCGTCACAGGGTGGGCTTTTCGGCTCGTCGCGCGGACGCACGCACGCCGAGCTCGTGCAGGTGATCGGCGCGGCGAACGAGCGCGAGACGACGAAGGGGTTTTTCGTGAAGCTCGGGACCGCGGGGCTCGGGCTCGCGCGGGCGAACGAGGTCGGGCGCCTGCTCGCGTCGATCCGCAAGGCGAAGAAGCCCGTGGTTTGTCACGCCGACGATCTCGGCAACGCGACGCTGCTGCTCGCGTCCATGGGCTGTGATCGCGTTTGGGTGAGCCCGGCCGGAGGCGTGGAATCGGTGGGCATCGCGGCCGAGCTCGTGTTCGGCAATCGCCTGCTGGAGAAGCTCCACGTCGAGGTGAACTTCCTGCAGGTCGGCAAGTACAAGGGCGCGCAGGAGCCGTTCACGCGCGACAGCGCGAGCCCCGAGGCGAGGCAGTCGGTCGAGGGCGCGCTGCGCGGGCTGCGCTCGGCGTGGCTGTCGGCGATCACGGAGGGGCGCGGCAAGCCCGAGCTCGCGGACCTCGTGGAGGATGGGCCGTTCGCGCCGGAAGAGGCGAAGGCGAAGGGGCTGGTCGACGAGATCGGGTACGCGGACGAGGCGCGCGAGGAGGCGAAGAAGCTCGCGGGCGCAGAGCGCGTGAGCGTGCGGTTCGGCGGAAGCGCGTCGCCGGAGCCGGTGTCGGGCGGGATCATCGACGTGATCCGCGTGCTCGCGGGGCCGGGCTCGGGCGGGGAGCCGCACGTGGCGATCGTGCCGGCGACAGGGGCAATCTCGATGGGCGGCGCGCCGTCGTCGCCGCTCGGTGGGAGCGACGGGATCAACGAGCGTGATCTCGGGAAGACGATCGCGCGGCTGGAGAAGGACGAGTCGACGAAGGCGGTGGTGCTGCGGATCGACTCGCCCGGCGGATCGGCGCTCGCGTCGGATCTTTTGTGGAAGCGGCTGATGAAGCTGCGCGGGGACAAACCGCTCGTCGTGTCGGTCGGGGGCATGGCCGCGAGCGGCGGGTATTACCTGGCCTGCGCGGGGACGAAGATCGTCGCCGAGCCGACGAGCATCCTCGGGTCGATCGGCGTCGTGTCGGGAAAACTCGCCGTGGGCAAGACGCTCGCGGAGATCGGCGTGACGACCGAGACGATCGCAGCCGCGCCCGATCCGCTGAAGGCGAAGCGCGCGACGTACATGTCGCCGTTTCAGGGGTGGGACGAGCCGACGCGGCAGAAGGTGCTCGGGTCGATGCAGTCGATCTACGATGTGTTCGTCCGGCGCATCTCGGAGGGGCGCGGGATGGCGGTCGAGAAGGTCGCCGAGAGCGCCGAGGGTCGAATTTTTGGCGGGGTCGAGGCCAAGGAGAGAGGCCTCGTCGACGAGCTCGGCGGGCTCGTGGACGCCGTGACGCTCGCGCGAAAGCTCGCGCATCTGCCGGATGATGCGCCGGCGGAGGTGGTGGGCGAGGGATCGGGGCTCCTTGATTTGCTCGAAGCCGCAGAGGATGGAGATGCGGGCGCGGCGCAGGAGAGCAAGGCCGCGAAGGCGGCGCGGCAAGCCGCCGTGGACGCTCTTTTGCCCGAGGTGGGCGCGCTCCTGCCCGAGGTCGCCCGATATCTGGGGTCGATGGCGCCTTTCCTGTCGGGCGAGCGTACGCTGGCGGCCATGCCGTTCGGTCTGATCGTGCGTTGAGCTCACCGCTCGTCCGCGGCCTCTGGTAGCCTGGCCGCGCCCTTCCATGAGCTATTTTTCCGCGACGGATGAAGACGCCGCGCCGGTCGCGCGGCGAGCCACCATGCCGCCGCCCGAGCTCGCCGATCGATCGGCGCCCACCTCGGCAGGTTCCCTCGTGCTGGAGGCGAACCGCACGGAAGAGCCGATCCAGCGGCATCACGGCCCACGCGCGGAGATCGCCCACCTGCGCGGCGTGGTCGCGCGTTGTCGAGAGGCCGGCGACGTGGCCGGCGAGCGCGAGGCAGCGTCGACGCTGGCGCGGCTGCTCGCGTCACGCGAGACGGAGCTCGACACGGCCGTGAACGTGGCGCGGCGCGCGCTCGAACTCGGAGAGGACGAGGCGCTGCGTTCGGAGCTCGCCGAGTGGCTCGCAGGGCTCGGGGAGCCGATCGCAGCAGCGGATGTGCTGCGCGCGTCGTGTGATCCATCGCGGCCCGCTTCGTCGGCGCAGGCGCTCTTGAAAATCGCGGTGCTGCTCGCGCGAGGCGCCAACCCGAAAGGCGCGGCGGAGGCGCTGAAGGAAGCGGCGGCGTTCGATTCGAGCCAGCCGATGCCGCTCGAGCTCGTCGGCACGATCGCGGCGTGGGCGCAGGACGCGATCCCGAAGGCGGACGCGGCGGCAGGGTATCTGACGGCGGCGGCGCGGCACGAGGCGCTCGAGGACGCGGACAGCGCGCTCGAGGATCGGCTGCGTGCGTTCGAGATCGCGCCCGAAGACGAGATGGCGGCGAACACGATGGTCGACGCCCTCGCCGCGCGCGGCGCCGCAGGCGCGGCCGACGAGGCGCTGCGTGATCATGCGCTCGCCGCCTTCCAGACGAACCGGTACCGCGCGCGGCAGGTGCACCTGCGCCGCGTGTCGCGGGCGCTCGACGAGGGGAACGCGGCGCGCGCGATCGCGGCCGTGCTCGACGCGGGGATCGTGGCCGAGGTCGAGAGTGATCTCGGGCTGCTCGCGGATCGCGCCGTCGCGCTTGCGTCGCTCGACGGGATCGCTTCGGTGCGGCGTGAGCTCCGGCAGAAGGGCGGGAGCATCGCGTCGATCGCGGCGCGCGCAAAGGGTTCGGAGGTCGCGGCGGCGGCGTTGCTCCAGGCGACGCTCGGCGCGTCGAAGGAGCGCGAGCGCGCCGATGCGCTCGTGCAGATCGCGGCGGAGACGAGCGGAGAGATCAGCGCGAGCCTGCTCGCGGTGGCCGCGGAGGGCTACCTCGGGCTCGGGATCGCGTCGCTCGCGCGGAGGACCGCGGAGGACGCGTGCCTCACGGATCCCGGGTCGGCGCGCGCTCTGTCTGCGCTGGCGAAGGCGACGATCGCGATGCCGGACCTCGACGCGGCGATGGCGGTCGAGGGCGGCGCTTCGACGATGCTGATCCGCTCGTCGCTCTGCGAGGGGCTCGCGAAGTCGTTCGAAGCGGTCGGGGAGATGGCGCTCGCGGTGACGTGGACGCAGCGCTGGCTCGCGCTTCGTCCGGGATGCCCGAACGCGATGCGCGAGCTCGTCCGGCTTGCTTCGCAGGCGTACGATCCGGACCGGCTGGAGGACGCGCTCGGGTGGGTGCTCGCGCAGCCGCGGCCGCTCGACGACATGGCGAGCCTCTTCGGCGACGCGCTCGCGCTGCTCTTCGAGCTCGATGCGCCGCGGGCGATCGACGTCGGGAGGCGTGCGCTCGACATGTACGGTCCGCGCGTGCCGGGGCTGCGAGGTCGGCTGCTCGCGATGAGTGATCGCGCAGAGGACGTGGCGCTCGGAGTGATCTTGCTGGAGCGGCTCGTCTCGGCGGACACGAAGAACGAGCGCACGATCGAGCGGCTCTTCGATCTGGCGCAGCGGCGCGCAGTCGCGGAGGACTGGGACGGCGCGGCGGCGGAGCTCGCGCGCGCGGCGGCGAAGGGCGCGGAGTCGCGGCACCTGCACGAGCACCTCGACGCGCTCGACGACAAGATGCAGCAGAGCGGCGCGTCGCTCGGCTCGGACGGGCTCGTCGCGTTCGTCGAGGCGAGGGTGCACGCGCTCGGCGATCTCGTGGACGGGCCGGAGCAGTCGGCCCTCGAGAACCTGTCGAGCGGGCTCCGGGATCTCGGGGCCGTGCGCTGGGATCTCGCGCAGGATTCGGCAGGCGCGGAGGATGCATTCTGGCGGGCCGCGGTGGCCGCGCCGCGCGGCGGGATGGAGCGGTACGCGCGGGACCTCGTGACGTTCGCGGGCCCTGCGGCCGCGCTCGACGCGATCGTGCGGCGCTCGGAGACGCTCACGTCCGAGCCGCGCCGTCGTGCGAGCCTGCTCATCGAGGCAGCGAACCTGGCCGTCGCGAACGGGCTGCCGAAGCGCGCGCTCGAGATCGGCGCGAGCGCGATCCAGATCGACCCGTCGCGCGCCGAAGCGGTGGCGATCGTCGAGCGATCCTCCGCCGTGGAGGGCGGCATCGACGTGCTCGATCGCACGTACGACGTGCTCGCCGCAGCCGCCCTCGGTTGTTACGGGCGGCGCGCGGCGCATTACCGCGGCGCGCGTCAGCTCGAACGGAGAGGTGCCATCGAAGCGGCGCTCCGCCACGCCGTCGCGTGTTTCGAGGCCGTCCCCTCCGAGGGCACGTCGTACTTCTTGATGGCGCGCCTCGCGGAGCGCGGCGGCAACCCGACCGAGGCCATCCGCGCGATCGAGCGCGTCGCCGAGTCGGTCGACGGGGGCGTGCGGGCCGCGTGGCTCAAGCGCGCCGCCTCGCTCGCGAAGGCTGCGGGCGAGGGCAGCCGCATGCGTTTCGACCTGCTCCTGCGCGCCCTCTCGGCGCGGCCGGACCTCGGGACCGTCGAGGAGATCGGCGAGGCGCTACGCAAGCTCATCGCGTCCGTGAGCCACGTCGGGCCGCTCGTCGCCCGCTTCGAGACCGCGGCCCTCGCCGCGCTGAAGCGCACCGACGGGCCGGATGGCGCGCGTGCGGCCGTGGCGCTCGCCAGGGTCGCGCTCGGCATCCTCGGCGCACACGCGTTTGGGCTTTCGCTCGTCGAGCGCGCCGTGGCCGCAGACGGCGACATCGACGAGTACGACACGCTCGTCGAGCTTGCGCCCGTGGCCGCCGCGGGCGACGCGGCGGCGACCCGCGCCTTTCTCGAATCCTTGCTGCTCGCCGTCGCGAAGCCGTACGCCAGCGTCGGCGTCGCGCTCCTTCGCCTCGGCGGCAAGCTCGCGCATGCGCTCGGTGATCCGCTGATCACGGGCACGCTCTTCGTGCAGGCGGCGCGCCGCGATCCGGAGGACGAGCTCCTCGTGAGCGACGCCGACGCGGCCGTGTTCGCCTCGGGCGACGCGGCGCTGGCGCGTGACCTCGACGCGGCTGTCGCTCCGGATGCCCGGCTCGCGGCCCTGCTCCATGTCGCCGAGCGCAAGGAGCGCGAGGGCAACTTTGCCGAGTCGATCGAGACGCTCGAGCGCGCCTTGCGATCCCCGAGCATCACGCCCGAGCAACGCGAGGCCGCGCTCTCCAGCATGCGCCGGCTCTTCGTCCTGTCCGAGCGCGCGAGCGAGGCCGAGGCCGTGCTCGCCTCCGAGCTCGCGCGCCAGGACCTCGGTCCGATGTCCCGCGTGCGCATCGCGGTCGACCTCTCGACCATGCTCGCGGGCCGCGGCGAGGACGCGGCCGCGCTCGACGTCCTGAAGCGCATCCTCCAGGACAGCGAGCCGACCGACGAGCTCCTCGCGACCACGTTGCGCCTCGCGCGCCGCACGGGCGATCGCCCCGCGCAGGTCGCGCTCTTGAACCTCCAGCTCCAGCGAACCGACGACGCCGTCGCGCGCGCGGCCATCCTGCGTGAGCTCGCGGCGCTGCTCGAAGCGCTCGGTGATCACAAGGCCGGCGTTGCGCACCTCAAGGCTGCGAGCGAGCTCGCGCCCGACAACGAGGAGGCCCTCGAAGGGCTCGAAGCACACGCGGCCTCGCAGGGCGATCACGCCGCTGTCGCCGACATCCTTGGCAAGCGTATCGCCGCTGCATCGACGCCCGATCTTCGCCGCACGCTCCGCCTGCGCCGCGCCGCCGTCCTCGAGCAGCGCCTCGGCCGCCTGGAGGACGCCTGCGCCGAGCTCGACGCGCTCCTCGCGGAGACGCCCGACGATCCGAGCGCGCTCCGCTTCCTCGCCGACATCCACGAGCGACTCGGATCGCCCCTCCGGGCTGCACCCCTCTGGCAGCGCCTCGGCGAGCTCTCCGCGAAGACCGACGAGCGCGCCGAGTACGGCATCCGTGCCGCGAACGACTGGCTCGCGGGCGGCAATGCCCAGGCCGCGCGCAACATCCTGGAGAGCATCGCGCCCATCGCCGCGCGGGACGCCGTGATCGAGCTGCGCGTCGCGATCGCGCGCCACCAGGGCGATGCCCGCACCCTCTCCGAAGCCCTCGATCAGCTCGCCACCGCCTCCCGCGAGCCCGCGGACAAACGCGCGAGTTACCTCGTCGAGGCGGCGCGCGCCTCCTCCTCGACCGGCGACGAGGCCACCGCCCTCGACCGCGTCCGCCGCGCCGTTCGTCTCGCTCCGCACTCGGCCGAGGCTGTCCTCGAAGCGCGCCGCCTCGAATACCGCGCGCGTGGCGGCGGCACGCCTCGCGAAGCGCAACACGCCATCGACGAGCTCATGCGCATCGCCGAGCACCTCACGCCCGAGCAGATGGAGCTCCAGGCGTTCCTGCTCGCCGAGGAGCTCGACGTCATCCAGGGCGGCGGCGCCGGCATGCGTGAGCTCTCGCGCCGACATGCCGCGTTCGGCCCGGCTCCGCTCATCGCCCTCGGCATGGCCGAGCGCCTCGTGCGCAACAAGAACTTCGACGCGGCCTTGCCCCTCTTCGAACGCGCCTTGAGCGGCGACCTCCGTGGCCTCCGCAGCCGTGGCCGTGTCGCCCTCGCCGCGGCGGATGCGGCCCTCTCTGCGGGCCAGCTCGAGACCGCCTCGCGCCTCCTCGACACGGCCGCCGTCGAGCCCGACACCCGCCCGATCGCGATGCGCAAGAAGCTCGAGTTCGTCGCGGGATACGGCGAGCCCGAGGCCGCGCGCGCCGCCCTCTTCGACCTCATCCGCCAGAGCGCCGGCCTCGATCGCGCCCGCTTCCTCTACCAGCTCGGCCGCCTCGTCGTCGCCACCGATCCCGACGAGGCCATCCGCCTCTACGCCGACGCCTTCCCGCTCGCCGCTCCCGATCGCAACCTCGCCGCGCAGATCGCCGAGGAGCTCGCCCATGCGCGGAAGCCGCGCCTCATCGTCGAGCCCTCCGAGCCGCCGCCTCCTCCTCCTCCGCCCCACGCGCCCATCGCCGACGACGGCCAGGCTCTCGTCTTCGACCTCGAAGAGGCCTTCGACAACGCGTTCGACGACGCGGTCGACGACGACGACGACATCCCGATCCCCCTCGCGGCGAGCGCGATCCGCTCCATGCCGACGGGCCTCCGCCCGCCGCCGCCCGCGGAAAAGCCTCCTCCCGCGCCGATCGTCGAAGAGCCTCCGCCGCCCGCGCAGCCCCGTGCTCGCACCGCGCCTCCGGCCCCGGCCCCGGGCGGCGGACCTGCGCGCGAGACGGCGCTCTTCGAGCAGCTCATGGCCGGCTCGTACGACGCGGGCGAGCGCCTCGTCGAGCTCTACGGCGCGAACGCCGAGGCGCGCTCGCGTGACCTCCTCGTCGTCCGCAAGCACCAGGCGTCGCTCCGTCCCGGCGATCGAACCACGCTCCAGAAGCTCCACGAGGCTGCGCTGCTCGACCGCAACGGCGCCTATGCCCGCGCCGTCGACCACGTCCTCGCCGGCTTCGATCCGGCTGGCCGCGCCGTCGCGCCTCCTGCGCTCTCGGCCCTCGCTTCTGCGCCCGAGCTCGTCCTCGCGCTCCTCTTCCGCAACGTCGAGAGCCCCATCAACGAGGCCCTCGCCATCACCTGGGAGACCGGCCGTTACCGCCGCGAGCCGAGCCACTACGGCCTCACCGGCGCCCTCCGCGTCCAGCCTGGCGCGCCCACCGTCCTCGGCGACGTGTGGGGCTCCGTCACGCGTGTTTTCGGCGCTGCCCGCACCCCGCTCTTCCATCGCCGCGCGCCCGCCGGCGCCCCGAGCCAGGCCGCCGCCCTTGGCGTCCAGGTCGCGCTCCTCGCGCCGCCGGCCGTCGTCCTTTCCGGCGAGATCCGCGAGGAGACCCCGGAGCTTCGTTACCTCCTCGGCGCCTCCATCGCCGGCGCCATGCCCGAGCACGTCCTCGTCCGCCTCCCCGAGGAGCACCTCCTCACGCTCATCGAGGCCCTCCGCGCCGCCTTTGGCCCCGTGGGCCCCACCGGCGGCACCGACCCCGGCGTCGCGCGCCTTGGCCAGGACCTCTGGCAAATCGTCCCACCCCGTGGGGACCGCCGCCTCCGCGAGATCTTCGCCCAGCCCGACGGCATCACCTACGAGGCCGCCATGGAAAGCGCCCGCCGCGCCGCCCGCCGCGCCGGCCTCTTTGCGAGCGGCGACCTCCCCACGGCGCTTCGCCTCGTCGTCGCCGAGCTCAAGCTCGAGCTCGACGCGCCTCTCACCGCCGAGGGGGGCCTCGCGCGGGCTTGCGCGGCGCACCCGGCCCTCGCCGATCTCGTTCGACTCGCCACGCGTAGCGAGTATGCCGAGGCCCGCTTCCGCGCGGCGCCTTCCACCGAAGGGAACAAGAACGGACCGCCGAGCCGCTTTCGTGGCACTTGATGGAGGGGCTCGCGCGGCGACCGTTACGCCGTGCCCCTGCCCGAAAAGGAGGTGCCCTTGCTCGTCGCTCGTCCGCTCTCGCCCGCCCTCTCGCCCGCGCTGGAGGCTCTCCACGACCTGACAGCGCTGTCAGGGGTGCGGCGCCGTCCGTCTTTGCCTGAAGGCCATTTCCTGGGCCTCGGTGCGCTGGCCCGAAGATCGCTTCAGGCGTTCTTGCTCGCCGTGCTCGCGCCGGGTTGCCTCGTCACCGCGGAGCCCGTCACGTACGAGCCTCAGCAGACACCGCCGATTCTCGTCGCCTCGGGCCTCGACCCCGATCCGCGCTCCATCTTGCTCGTGGGCGGCGACCTCGGCTTGCCCGAATTTCCGATCGCCGCGTCGGTCGCGTCCGAGGACGCGGGTGAATCCGTCAAGGTCGCCCTTTACGTCGATTACGGTGAAATGAACCCCGTCAACCAACCGTTTCGGTTTTCATTTCCGAATTTCCAGGAGCTACCGGCGGCGACCCTGGCGGATGGCCCACGCCCGCTCGTGGGGGTTCGTTGGAACTCCAAGGTTTATCCGCTCGATCCGGGCTGCCATCGGCTCACGCTCGTGGTCACGCACGAGTTCGACACGCGGACGGGCTGCCCCAAGGATCTCCGGGATTCAAGCCAGATCACCTGGCAATTTCGGCAATGCGGCGTGGGGGACTGTCCTCCGATTCTGGAAAACTGCCCCTCCACCACAGCTAGCTGTCCGCTCGATCCCACGGCGGTGACGAGCGACATGAACGACGCCGGGACCACGGGAGGTTGACCTTGAAACGCGCCTTCTTCTTGACTTCAACTATCTTCCTGCTAACAGCCGTGCCCGCCCTCTCTGGATGCTTCGTGCTCGGGGGGGCCGACGCGGAAGCCGTGAATGCTTGCTCCTCCGACGAGGACTGCGAAGGCGGCGGCGTCTGCGCCAGCGTCGACGGCCTCCAGACCTGCGTCGGGACCAAGGCCGATCTCCCCGGGCTCATCCTCGAAGTGCGCCCCACGGCCGAGGCGAACTCTGGCGCCAACACGCCCTACCTCGTGCCTTTCGGCGGCGAGGGCTTCGTCGCGCAGTCGAGCGCGGGCCTCGTCGTCGATCACGACATCGCGCTCTCGCACGTCGTCGTCTCGCCGATCGAGCTCTTCGTCGACTACGACTACAAGGGCTGCCCCGTCTCGCCCGAGGGCAAACTCGAAGCGGATTTCACCTTCTACCGCGACGCGCAGCACGCGGGCCTGCCCGATCACGAGGCCAAGGCCGTCATCCAGCCGGGCAGCACGAACGCCTACTCGGTCGAGATCCCACCCGGCATCTACGACGTGCACGTCGTCCCGCGCGCCCCCGAGAACTGCCCCGCGCCTCCGCCGCCGCCCATGTACTACCGTGGCATCGACCTCTCGCAGGGCGGCAAGATCGACCTCCACCTCTCCGCCGCGCCGCGCGTCATCTCCGGCAGCATCGCCTTCCCCGAGGGCAAGGACTTGAACGGCTGGTCGATCGAGGTCGTCGAGCCCAAGCACGGCATCCCCGTCTCGCGCACGCAGGTCCTCACGGTCGATCCGCCCTTCGCGCTCTTCACGACCTACAACCTCGAATACTACTGGGACTTCAGCCTCGAAAGCTCGCCCATCCTCCGCCTCCGGCCGCCGCCCGACGACCCCGACGCGCCCAAGTTCTTCTGGCAGGTCGCCTCGCTCAGCCCCCTCAACCCCGACAGCAAGAACATCCAGGCCGACCTCACCCTCATCGACCTCGACGCCGTCGGCCGCAGCGTCATGTCGACCGTCGTCGATGCCCACGGCGCGCCCGTCGTCGCGACCGTCTCCTTCCGCAGCCTCGAGCTCTCCGGCAACGCCTCGAACAGCGCCATCTACAGCGCCGTCGTCGACACCGACACCGAGGGACGCTTCACCGCGCTCCTCCCGCCCGGCAAGTACCGCGTCACCACGCACCCCACGTTCGACCTCACGAAGGCCGTCACCACCGAGGACGGCTTCGAGGTCCCCGCCGATGGCGACTGCGTCTGCGGCAAGGGTTTTACGGTCCGGGACAAGTCCGTCGTCTCCGGCGAGGTCGTTCTGCCGAACGGCAGCCCGCTCTCGTTCGGCTCCGCCTCCGTCTTCCCCTCGCGCACGCCTGCGCGCCCGTACCTCTCGCGCAGCCTCCTCGCCGACGCGCCTGCCTCGCAGCCCATGTCGACGCCGCTCGGCTTCGTGGGCGAGTTCTCCTTGCTCGCCGATCCGGGGCTCGCGGATCTGGTCGTCATCCCGCCGCCCGACTCGCTCTACCCGTGGATCGCGAATCCGCAGGTCAAGATCCTCGTCGGCCAGCCCTTCGACTTCAACACGCTCGTCCTCCCGTACCCCGTCGTGCTCCGCGGCGAGGTCCGTGATCCTCTTGGCAAGATCGTACCGAACGCGACCGTCCGCGCGTGGATGCCCGTCACGGCCTCGGGCACCCAAGAGACCGTGGTGATTCAGATTGCGGAGGGAGCCACGGATTTCGCGGGCCGCTACAAGTTGCCTCTCGCTCCGTCCCTCGCGCTTTCGAGGTAGGCGCGCGTGCTGTCTCGCGCCTGCGTCCCGGGGGTACACGCTCGCCTCGGTCCGGGATAGGCTGGAGGCGTGGCGGAGTCCGACACCGGTGGTAAGGACGAGACGGCGCGCGGACGAGGGTCATCGCAGGAGGCGAGCCGCGGGCCCTTGGCCGACAAAGAGAGCCTGCGGATCGACGTCGAGCAGGCGTTGCGACGCCCGACCGATCGAGACCTCGCGGGCGTCCTCCATGAGGTCTCGAACGCGCTCACCGTGGTGCTTGGATGGATCGATCGCGCGCGTGGCGAGATCGACTCTCTCCCCACCGTCGAGGACGCGCTCGCCATCGCGGCATCACGCGCGCGTCACGCAAGGCAGATCGTTCGTCGCGCCATCGGCGCCGACGTACCGGACGATGCGCCCGCGTCGGTCGCGACGATCCTCGCCGAGGCGGCGAAGGGCTGCGAGCCCGAGGCCAAGCGTGGCGGCGTCGAGCTCCGCACCTCGCTCGACCCTGCGCTCGAAGCTGCGCACCTGCCGGGCACCTCCGTCATCTTGCAGATCCTCACGAACCTCCTGCTGAACGCCGTCGCCGTCTCGCCATCGCGTGGCGCCGTGCTCCTCGACGCGACGCTCGACGGACCTGACGACGTCGTCTTCGGCGTGACCGACGAAGGCCCCGGCGTGCCTGTCGAGCGCCGCGCGAACTTGCTCGACGCGGGCGTCACCACGCGCGCGGGCGGCGCGGGCATCGGCCTTCGTTACGCGGCGGCGCTCGCGCGCGAGTCGGGTGGTTCGCTCTTGCTCGTGCGGGCCGAACCTTCGGCGCGGTTCGAGCTGCGCTGGCCTCGCCGTCCTTCCTCGCCGCCTGCGCCGCCGCACTCGAACCGCAAGCCGGCGATGGTCCTTGCGGGCCAACGTATCCTCGTCGTCGAGGACGACGACGCCGTCTTCGATCTGCTCGAAGCGGCGCTCGCGGCGCGTGGCGCGACCATCGTGCATGTGCGTAGGCGCGCTGAGCTCGCGGGCGCCTTGAAGACCGGCCGCGTCGACGCGGCTCTCTGCGACCTCTCGCCGTTTGGCGCGGACGTGCACGGCGCGCTCGACGAGATCCGCGAGACGAACCCTTCGGTGCGGATCGTCCTCATCTCGGGCAACGTGCGTGACCTGTCGGGTTTGCCCGCGTCCTTCGAGGTCAAGGCCGTGCGCAAGCCCTTCGAGATCGGCGAGATTGTCGCAGTGCTCACGGCATGACGGACGACCTTGGGGGCCTCGAAAAAAAGTGGTTGACATTGGGGGCGAAGCGGGTAGGTTCCGTCGCCTCGAAGCAAGCGGTTCCGAGCGAAGGTGGCGGAATTGGCAGACGCACTAGCTTGAGGTGCTAGCGGGTAACACCGTGGGGGTTCAAGTCCCCCCCTTCGCACCCCGAAGCGGCCCACACGGGCCGCGAGCCTGGTAAAGAAAGTGAAAAGGGCCGGTCACCGTAAGGTGCCGGCCTTTTTCGCGTTTGGGGGTTTCGACATGTCCTTGCGTCTCCTGCGTCCGGCGTCCTTGTTCCTTGCGCTCGTGCCCCTCGCGCTCGTCGCTTGTGCGGCGGCCCCGCCGCCCGCGGAGGCCCCGACGACGGCGGTTGACGTCGCGGCCGAGCCTGCTCCGCCGCCGCCCCCGTCGGCCACGGCATCGGCGAAGATCGCGTCGGATGACCTCCGGACCCCGGACGACGCCGAGACGGAGCTTGCTCGCTGGGAGATCTCCTTCCTCAACGTGATGGTCGTGGCGGACGAGGCAAAATCCTCCGCGGGGGGGGCTGCGCCGCCAGCGGCGCCCACGGATGCAGCGCGCAAGGCGCCCACCAAGCCCGTCACGCCCGAGTCGATGTCGGCGACGGGCAGCGAGGATTCGCCCTGCCATGGCGCGTGCCGCGCCTACGCCTCGATGAAACGTGCGGCCACGCGCCTCTGCGATCTCGCTGGAAAAGAGGACGATCGTTGCGCGGCTGCGCAGGCGCGCATCGATCGCGCGAACGAACGGCTCAAGGCGGCTTGCCCGCGGTGCGAGAGCCTTCGCGACTAGTCAATTTTCCGTCGCTACATTCTCGTCGGACGATTCCAATCGTTGCTCTCGCTTTCGGGGGTTCCTAGGATTGCATTCGGACGCGCCCTCCCGTGCGTGTCCCCACGTCCTCGGACTTCCCAAAGCAAGGGTCAACGATGCGCTTTTTCTCCTCCTTCTCGGCAAGCTTGATGGTCCTCGCGCTCGGCGGGACGGCGTTCGCCGCCTCCGGGCCGCGTACACTGCTCGAGGTGGGCGCGTTCTCGCCCGCCGCGCAGAAGCCGCTCGTCGCGGCCAAGGATGCGGAGCCCCAGGCGCTCGAAGCCTCGGCGCGTACCATCCTCGCGGAGCGCGCGCCCTGGTCGCAGAGCCTCTCGCTCGGCACCGCGCGTGATGCGACGCTGCGTGACGGCCGGCGCATCGTCAAGATGCCGCAGATGCACCAGGGCGTGCCCGTGCTTCACCGTGGCGCCACGGTCTCGTTCGGCGAGAACGGCGTCGCGCGGATCGTCGCGGCGCGCCTTGCCGAGGACCTGCCCGCGAGCGTCGTGCCCGCGCTGTCGGCCGAGGACGTCGCCGAAAAGGCCTCCAAATCGTCCGGCGTCGACATGGACCCCAAGAAGGCCCAGCTCGTGATTTGGCCTTCGGGCGGCGGCAATGTCCTCGCCTGGCATTTTTATACGCCGGGCCTCACCATTCCGTATGCGCCCGTCGTCGTCGTCGACGCGCAGACCGGCGACATCGTGGCGCGCTACAATGCCGCGGTCTCGATGCACCAGGCCAACGTGTTCCCCTCGAACCCCGTCAAATCTCCGCAAACGGAGACCGTCACGCTGAATTTGCCGGACGGGGCCACCAAACTCTCGAGTCCCCTCGTCGTCGCGCGCAATTGCATCGACATGAAGACGACGAAGAACATCATGGGTATCAACATCCACACCTGTGAGCTCGTGCAGACGGTGACGGCGGCCCAGGGAACGCTCGATTTCACGTCGACGACGCCGGCCGAGGACACGGCGTTGGAGGATCCGTTCTCGGAGCTGCACATCTATGCGCACACCGATATCGCATACCGGTTTTTCCGGGCCTTCAAGTCCGATTTCCTCGTCCAGCAGGGCCCGCTCGACGCGGTCGCGAACCTCCGTATGCCCGACGGCCTCTTCGGCGGCAACCCGGCCAACATCGGCAATCCCAACGTTCCCCTCGTTCCTTTCCAGAACGCCTTCTTTTCGCCGCCGGAGTCCTTGGGCGCGCTCTTCGACATCTCGGGCGGCGCCATGATGTTCGGCCAGGGCCCGGTCAAGGATTACGCGTACGACGGCGACGTCATTTACCACGAGTTCACGCACGCCGTCGTCAATGCGACGATCCAGCTCGTTGGCACCCCGCACCGCGATGCGTACGGCATCGTCTTCTCGCCGGGCGGCATGAACGAAGGCCTCGCCGATTACTTCTCGTCGGCCATCACGGGTGACCCCGACGTCGGCGAATATGCCGTCCTCGACGCCGATCCGAGCGGCAAGGCCATTCGCAGCCTCGCGGCCCCCGACGCTTGCCCCACGGCCATCGCCGGCGAGTCCCACCAGGACGCGACCCTCTTCTCCGGCGCGCTCTGGGACGTCCGCAAGGGTTTGACCGAGGTCCAGAAGCCCGAACTCGACCTCGCCGTCTTCGCCGCGATGGAGGCCGCGCCCTCGGGTGACCTCCATTATCACGACATGGCGGACCTCATCCTCGCGCAGATCAAAACCTCCTCGCTCGGCGACGCCGTCGCCGCCCAGCTCGAGGCGGCGTTCACCACGCGCGGCATCCTGCCCGAGTGCAAGCGCATCCTCGAATTCACGGGTTCCACGATGGAGGGCCCGCTCCCCGTGGGCACGGCCGGCGGCACCGTTGGCGTCTGGTTCGCGCCGAGCGTGGGTGCGGCGAACATCGGCTCGAACCAGCAAGGCTACGTGCCCGGCGTCGTCCAGGTCCGCGTTCCCCTGCCCGAGAACACCGAATCGCTCACCATCGATTTCGACGGCGCGACCACGGGCAGCAGCTCTCCGTTCGGCGGCGGCAGCTTCGCGCCCAAGGTCCTCGTCCGCTACGGCGAGGAGCCTCTCCAGTTCACGTATGGGCCCTTCAAGCCCACGGCCGACACCGTCGTCCTCACGCCCGACGGCGGCGGTTCGCAGGGCATCAATGCCTACAACACCACCGCGATGGTCCCGGCCGGCATGAAGACCGCTTACGTGATGATCGCCAATGCTGGCGAGGGCGACGGCCTCTTCACGAACCTGACGTTCACCCCGGTCCAATCGTCCGGCGTGGGCGGCGCGGGTGGCGCCGGTGGCGCCGGTGGTGCCGGTGGCGCGGGCGGCTCGGGCGGCTCGGGCGCGGGTGGCAACCCGGCCACCCCGCCCGTCACGGACCCGGACGGCTGCGGCTGCGCCGTCCCCGGCTCCTCCAGCGTCCCCGCGGGCGCTTCGCTCGCCGCCTTCGCGGCCGTCGCGGCCCTCTTCGCGCGTCGCCGCCGGCAGAGCTGATCCCGCAAGGCGCGGGCGCTACGGCAACCGCACGAGCGCCCGCGCCTCTTCCAAGCTCCTCACCACCACGTCCGCGATCTCCTCGAACGCGGCCCCATCCCCCTCGGGCACCGCGATCACCGCCATCCCCGCGGCCTTCGCGGCCCGCACGCCGTTCTTCGAATCCTCCAGCGCGAGACACCCCTCGGCCCCGACCGACAGCCGCTCCGCCGCGCGCAGATACACATCCGGCCACGGCTTCGCCTTCGGCACCTCCTGCCCGGACACCGTCACGTCGAAATGGTCCGTCAGGCCAAACCTTTTCAGGCTCGCGTCGATGAGCCGCCGCGGCGACGACGACGCGAGCCCGATCGGCAATCGCCCCCGCGCCTCGTCCAGGAACGCGCGGGCGAACGGCTTGAGGGAAAGACTCTCCACGTGGGCGAGGAAGCGATCCTCCAGCTCGGCCACGTCGCGCGCCTCGTCCACTTCGAAGCCGATGTGCTCCCCCATGATGTGCACGATCCGCCCGATTCCCTGCCCCGTGCAGGCGAGCGCCATCTCGTCGGTCCACTCGCCCCCGCGCGCGCGTGCAAATGCGCGCTCCACGTGGTGCCAGAGCGGCTCCGAGTCGACGAGCAGCCCATCCATGTCGAAGATCAACGCGCGCGGCGAGAAACGGCTCATGTCGAGCGGCCGACTAGCACGACACGCCGCCCCGGCAAGCGCTTCACTTCGGGGCGGTCGTCGTCGCCGCCGGCGTGACCGGCCCGGAGCCAGGCTGCTTCGGACCCACGTCCGACGTCCCCACGGCCGCGGGCGGCGCCGGCGGCGAATGGGTTTGTCGGAACCGAAGGGCCACGAACGCGCCCACCGCTGCGGCGAGCACCACCACGAGCGTCACGAGCAGGCGAACGCGGTCCGACCCTCCCGACGACTCGGGCGCCGCCTCGACCAGATCCGCCGGCGCCTCGACGGGCGCTCGTTCCTTCGTCCGCGCCGCGGGTGGCTCGGTCTTTGGCCCAGGGTTCCGGTCGAGCGTCGGCGTCACCGGCGGCGGCTCGATCGCCCCCGTGGACGGCAGGCTCGGGGGCGGCGGGATCTCCGGCGCGAGCGCGTCGGGCGCCTCCATCGACGGCGGCATGCTGCGCAGGTTCGGCAGACTCGCCCCCACGCCCGGCTCGCTCCCGCCGTGCGCCGTATCCCCGCGCAGCACGCGCATCGACGACGCGGGCGCGTCCTCGGCCGACGGCGACGCCGCCTCGCTCTGCCGCAGCTTCGCGATCTGCCGCTCGATGATCTTCCGGATCTCGGTGCGTTTGTCCGCGTAGACCGACGTGACGTATTTGCCGATGTCCTCCGGCGTCACGCGCAGCCCCGCGCCGTCGAGGTAGCCGAGGATCGCCGCGCGCATCTCGGCCGCGGTCGCATATCGTTCCGCTGGATCGTACGCCAGCGCCTTCGCGCAGATCTTCGCGAGCGCCGGGGGTACGTCGGGACGAACCGACTCGATCGGCTCCATCTCGCCGGTCGCCAGCTTGTGGAGCACCTCCATGTCGGCGGCCTTGTCCCACATCTTCCGGCCGGCGAGCATTTCCCACAGCACGATCCCTGCGACGAACACGTCGGCGCGCCGATCGAGCGGCCTGCAACGCACCTGCTCGGGCGCCATGTACCCGAGCTTGCCTTTCATGATGCCCGTGCGTGTCTCCATCAGACGCACGTCGGCCTTCGCGATCCCGAAATCGAGCAGCTTGGCCTGACCGTCGTACGAGACGATCACGTTGTGCGGGCTCACGTCGCGGTGGACGATGTTCAAGGGCTTGCCGTCGTAATCGGCGAGCTCGTGCGCGTAGTGCAGCCCTGCGAGCACGTCGGCGAGGATCCTGAGCAGCACCCCGGGCGGCGGCGGCGTCTTCGTCCGCGAGGACCGGTTGATCAGCCGGTTCAGCGGCGCGCCTTCGAGGTACTCCATCGTGATGAAGTACACGTCGTTGTCCGCGTGCACCTCGAACGTCTGCACCACGTTCGGGTGATTGAGGCGCGTCGCGATCCGCGCCTCGTCGAGGAACATCTCCCGGCGCTCGGGATCCTCGGCGAACTCGGCGCGCAGCCGCTTCACGACCTGCAGCTTGTTCACGCCGAGAGGCCCCGCGACCACGGCGAGGAACACGTCGGCCATGCCTCCACGGCCGAGGTTCGCGATCAGCTTGTACTTGCCGACGCTCACCGGCTCCTTATCGGCTAGGCTCTGCGCGGCAGACACAGAGCCCATGTTCGTTCCGATCGCGCATCCGCGCAAGCGGGATCCGCCGTGCCGGAACGGCAGGTTTTCGACGCACGGCGCCCGGATCCGCGATTAACCTGCGAACATGCGATCCAGCATGGCCTGCGGGCGCCCGCCAGCGAGGATCTCCGACAGCGCCCGGAACGTGTTCGCGTCGACCCGGCGCTCCTCCGCGAACCGCACGATCCGCGGGATCAGCGGGATCGCCTCCACCCGGAGCTTCGCCATCGTGATCGCCTGATCGAGCGGCACCTTCCGCGCGAGCGCCTTGCCGAGCACCACCTCCGGCCGGTCTTCGAGCGCGATCGACGCGAGCAGATCACCGTACCCGCCGAGCCCGAGCATCGTCCGCTCCTCGCAGCCCGCGGCGGCCATCAGCCGCGCCGCCTCGTCGACCCCGCGCGAGATCAGCGCCGCCAAAAGCCCCGGCCCTGCGCCTGCCTCCTCCGCGTAGCCGACGCCGATCGACAGACAACCGACGAGCGCCGACGCCCACTCGAGCCCGCGCAGATCGTTTGTCCCGTACACCCGGAGGCTCGGGCCCTGGAACGCCCGTGTCGCGGCCGCGATCACCTCGGGGAACCGCGACCCGATCACCATCGCCGACGGCCGCCCCTCGATGAGCTCGCCGGCCTGCACCGGCCCCCCGAGCGCGCCGAGGCGCCGCGCGGGCGTCTCCTCGCGCACGAGATCACTCACCGTCTCCAGCCCCTCGACCCCGAGCCCGCGCACCCCGTGCACCACGAGGTGCTGACCGCCGAGGTAATCCCCGAGCGCCCGGAGCACGCTCCGCGCGACCGACGAGGGCACCGCGATCACCACGAGCCGCGCCTTCGCGACCTCCGCGTAATCGACCGTCACGTGCAGGCCTGGATCGGCGGTCGACGCTTGAGGGCTACGCTCCGACGAGCGGAGCTGCGCCCCCAAACCCCCCGCCTGATCTCGCCGCGAGTGCAGCACGACCTCGGCGCCTGTCCGGCGCGCCGCCGTCGCGAGCGCTTGCCCCCAGGGCCCTCCGCCCACGACCCCCACGCTCGGCGTCTGACGTTCTGTCACGACAAACCTCCCTGCGCCGCCTCCTGCGCCGCGGGTTTGGCGAAGACCGGCGGCCGCGCCGGCGGCATGCCCGGCGGCGCGATGACGTCCCAGGCCATCCCGTGGGCCGCGAGCCGGTTCTGGTAATAAAACAATAGATTCGTGTCCATGATCGCGAGCCCCTCCGGCCGTGACGCGAGCACGGGCGAGGCGTGGTAGCCCGCGAAGGCCCGCAGCGCCCGCTCCACGATGTCGCCGCCCGAGGCGGTCCGTAGAAACCCGCCGACCACGATCTCGCCGCGATCCGCGAGCTCCACCAGCCGATCCCGGAGCTTCACCACGTCCTTGGCGAGATCGTCGCGCGGCACCACGACGACGTCGCGCTGCCGGAGCACCGTGAAGAGATCCGAGGCGGGCGAGGCGCGCCGCAGCCGTTCGAAGCTCGCGGCCGCGACCACGTGCGTCTCCAGCACCACCGTGTCGCGCAGGTAGGCCTTGCAGATCTCGTCGCCGAGCTCGCGCGTGTACTGCGCGTCGCGCACGGGATCGAGCGTCACGCGCCCGCCTTCGTCCTTCACGTAGCTCGCGGGATCGACCTCGCGCCCGCGCCGATCGAACGACCGGCAGCGCTCGTCGACCATGTTGCCGAAGGGATCGATGGGTTTGCCGAAGCGGATCACCACGGCGCCTTGCATGTCGAACATCTTGCGCATGAACGCGGTCACGCGACCGACGCGCGACGACTCGTCGTCCTCGATGATGAAGCGCCCCTTGCCGGCCTCGGCGAGGAAGTCCGCGATCAGCGTCTCGGCCTCCAGCGTGATGAGGTAGTTGATCGTGGCGGGCACGAAGTACACGCGCCGCTCCCGGTTCGCGATCAACGTCCGCGCGTACGCCTCGATCGCCGTGCCCATGAGCCCGAGCTTCAGCCGCCGCTCGACGCCGCCCGAGCGCGAACGTGTCCCGCCCGGGAAAAACAGCGAGTGGTAGCCGCGCTCGAGCAGCACGCACGAGTACGTCTTCAGCACGTCCTTGTAGAGGTTGTGCCGGATCCGCCGGTCGACGCGGTAAGCGCCGAGGTTGTGCATGAAGAACGACAGCACGGGGTTCGTGAACAGGTTCTTGCCTGCGCCGTAGGTCGCGGGCGGCAGCCCGGCGCGCTCGAGCGCGTAGCCGAACACGATCGAATCCATGTTCGACAGGTGCGTCGGGACGTACACCGCCGTCCCTTGCCGCGAAAGCTCACGCAGCTCCTCGACCGGCCCCTCGACGCGCACCTTGTCGTCGAGCGCCGACAGGCTCACGAGCTGCTTCGGATCGCGGGCCAAGCGCACGAGCGTCCGCGGCGCGAGCAGGTACGTCACGATCGGGGGCAGGAGCTTCGACGACACCTTGAACACGCGTGGATCGAAGTTCCCTGCGACGTCCCAGCCGACGTGCTCGACGATGGAGGCGAGCTTCTCGCGCCGCTCGCCGTCGGGCATGCGGCCGAGGGCGCGGGCGAGCCTTTGCCACTCGGCGAGCTCCTTCTGCTCCTCGGGCCCGCGCTTGCTGGCCTCGAGGCGCTTCGTCTCGTGGTAGGCCGCGTCGTTCAGCGCGAGCAGCGGGTCTTTCGTGGAGAGCACGACGCGTGAGACCACGGTCCGCACGATGTCTTCCCGCGCCGCGTTGAACCCGAAGATGGGAGCGTCGTCCTGCATGGCGGATATTGTGTAGGAAATTTCGCGGCCCGGCGCGAGGGAGATGTGCGCGGGGAGCGTGCGCGCCCGGCGCTCGTTCGGGTCAGGCGGGAGATTTCGGGTCAGGCGGGCGAGGGGGGATCAGGGGAGCGGCTTGATGGGGTCGTGGTGCAGGGTCACCCATTCGTAAGTAGCTTTGAATGTCGCTTCGCCCGGTTCAATCTTGCTCCAAGCAATAGAATTTATTGCCAAGAAGCAAGCATTCGCCCACGCCCATGGTGAAAGCAAAGGGGTGGGGCTTGTCCCCCCCACTCCTTTTCGTGTTGGATCGATTCGGGGACGCGCCCCTCCCACGCAACCCCGCGGTCTCGTCCACGCGACCTGGAGATGCGTCGGGTGAGCCTCCATGCCTCGCCCACGCGTCTCGGAGTCTCGTGGACGCGTCTCGAAGTCTCGTCCACACGACCTGAAGACGCGTCGGGTGAGCTTCCATGCCTTGTCCACGCGCCTCGAAGTCTCGTGGGCGCGTCTCGAAGTCTCGTCCACGCGCCTCGCAGACGACCACGAGCGACCCCGTGGATGCAGCTTGCGGTATGCTTTCTCTCGACGAGCGGAGGGGGCGCAGGGATCCGGCGGCGTCGGCGGCGAGCGCCACGGGCCCGAGGTTCGGTAAAACGCCAAAAAACAGGGCTTCGTCCGATCGGCGCCCGTCGACGCCCCTGCATTCTATCCGTTTCGCCGGCTCAAGGCAGGCACGGATCCGGCGGCGGCGGCGCGGCCGGCACCACGGCCCCGAGCTGCGCCGATTTCATCGTGAAGCCGACGCCGATCGAGATCGCGTCGCATGGCTTCGTCGGATCCTGCGTCCCGTCGCTCATGATGTCCGAGGCCTGGCGGAGCTGCTTCAAAATGCTCTGCAGCGTCGGGCTGTTCGGGTCGCAGAACGATTCGTCGAACCGCGCTGCCAGCTTGGCCACCTCGTCGCTCAGGTCTTGCGTGTAGATGACGCCCGAGATCTGCCCGGCCGTGGCGCCCTGCAGATCCGCGTCGAGGTGCATTGCGATGCGCGCCAGGTGAATGGGCAGCCTCAGGTCGAGGTCCTGGAACGTGAGCAGCAGCGTGAACTGGCTCGGCGGGCTCGCGTCGACGAAGCCCTGCGTGATGGTCGTGGACGAGAACGAGCAGACCGCCGACGTCGGGTCGGCCGGGTCCGTGACCGAGGACGCGTCGATCGGCCAGACGTCGCTCCCGTCGAAGGCCGGCTCCTGGCCCAGGCTCCCCCCGAGGAAGAACTTGCTCGACGTCGCGCATTCCTCCGAACCTACGTTCGCCATCGAGAGCAGGTACGTGAACTCGCCGCTCGCGATGTGCACGTTCATCTGTTCGCCGAAATCCGAGGACAGGCCCAGGAAAATGGGCAGCACGTTCCGCCCGAACGAGTTGTCGATGCCATTGTTCCCGTCGGGATACACCGCCACCGGCGACCCGCCGTCCACGGGCTTGCAAAGACCGGTCGACTCCTTCGTGGATACGAGCCCGTCGATGTTCCTTCCGTATTGCTTCCACCCATTCGTCGGGTTCGGCGTCCCGTCCGGATTCGTATCCCCGATCAGGATACGATCCATGGCGAGCACCACCTCCGGGCCGCCGCTGCATTCGGGCAAGCTCCCGCCGCCGCCGCCCTGTCCGCCTTGCCCGCCCCCGCCGACGCCGCCGGTGCCGCCCGTCCCACCGATGCCGCCGCCGGTGCCGCCCGTCCCGATGCCGCCGGTGCCGCCCGTCCCGATGCCGCCGGTGCCGCCGGTACCACCCGTTCCAATGCCGCCCGTACCGCCTTGCGCGCCGGATCCGCCGGACCCGCCGCCTCCGCCTCCCGTGACCGTCGTCCCACACGCCGTGAGCGTGAGCGCCGCGGCTGCCATCACCACACCACCCAAGCGAACCAAGCCAAAACGAAGCATGAAGTCCTCCGATCGGCGTCCGGGGTACGGACGCCGGCTCACACTGTACCATGCCTTTCCACCCGTCACGACCCGCGGTATGTTGACGGCAAGAATCTGACAGCCTCTCGGGCCCCCGGACTTTCGGCGGATGAGACAATGATACGCTTCGCCAAACTCCGTATCGTCGCGTCCCTCTTGCTCGCCGCCTGCTCGGCGCCCGCCGTGCCCTCGGACCAGGCACCCGCGGCCGCGAGCGCTTCCGCCGCCCCGCCCGCACCCGCCTCCGCCTCCGCCTCCGCGCCCGCTCCCGCGCCCGCCTCCGCGCCCGCCTCCGCCTCCGCGCCCGCTCCCGCTCCCCCCTCCCTTTCAGCGGACGACGCCGTGACGCTGCTTTTCCCCGGCGATGCGTCCGCCGCAGCCGCTTGCACCGAAATCGACCCACGGGCGCGCATTCGTTGCCTGATCGGAAAACGCTACGAAGGGCACACGTCTGCGCGGGCCACCGTGCTCTCGCTTTACGAAAAGACCGGTAGCGTCGTCGGCGTCGAGGAGCCTTACGTCATGGCGGGCGGCTTCCGCGGCTCGATTCGTATCGTCCCTGAGCTGCCCGTGGGCCGGTACGAAAAACACCTCACCTGGGTCGCCGAGGCGAGCGCCGATTTCGACGCCTTCTTCGACGGCGTCGCCGCCCGCGCGAAGGCAGGCGTCCACTATCGACATCGCGCCCTTTCCTGGAAGTTTTTTCGCTCTGTCGGCCGCACGACCCCTTCCGCGTACGCGAGCGGCTGGAGCATCGGCTACAACGTCTCGGGCTCGCTCCACGGCTCTGCGGAGGCCGTACGGGAAACCCTGTTCCACGAGATTTTCCACCTGAACGACGCCGCGCGGCTCTCGGGGCCCGAGCAATGGTCCCGCAAGAAGCTCGGATCGATCCACGACGCCATCCTCCAGAAATGCAGCACGAAGCCCTCGTGCCTCGCGCCGTACGCGCCCATGCCCACGATGGTCCGCGGCGGGACCTATTACGCGTTCCAGCCGAACAACGGCGACGCCGTGAACGAGTACGGCGCCGACCTCGCCGCCCGGTACTATCGCGAGACGCGCGCCGTGCTCCGCGGCGAAAAACCGATCAAGCCGGCGTTCAAATGCGGACCCGAGGAGAATGGCCGAGCCTGGAGAATCCTGGTGGACGAGTTCTTCGGCGGCGTGGACCTCGTCGCGGAATGTTAGAACGTTCAATCCCAGTGGTTGAACACCACGTGGCCGAGCTGCGCGGGATCCCAGGATGATGCCTGCGCGAGCTCGTCCTGGTCGAGCAGGCCGCGGCGCTCACACGTCTTCCCATCGAACGGGGCTTGCAGGTCCTCCGCAGCCGCGATCTCGTAAGCGCCGTAAAATCCTGCCGCGAGCGCGGGCGCGTCGAGGAACGTGTACAGCAGGTTCCCGGGCCCGTCCTCGCTCGCCCGCGCGAATGCGACGATCGGGAAGACTTCATTGAGCAGCACGAGGACGTGCGCCGGGAGCCCCGCATGCCCGAGCAGAAGCCGCGCGCGGTGGTGATTTCGACCGGCATTCGGGGCGTCGAACCAGAGGATCTGGTTCTTGCCGTGCAGCCCGCGCAGCGCCGCGTGGCAGGACGCCCGGAAGGTCGCCGCGTCGGGGGGCGGCCCGGGATATCCGCCAAAGCCGGTGATCCCCGGCCGGAGCAACACGCCCATCGCGTCCCGCGCGCCCATCTTCTTCGCCCTCGCCCTGCTGGATCCTACCGCCGATTCCGTTGCGTTCCGTCATCATCCTCGCACGCTGTCTGCACAATGTCATCGCCTCCCGCGCGAGGCTCTGGTTTGATGGCGCCCGGACCCACCGATCGGAGGGAGCTGCCATGAATGCGACGAACACCCGATACGCGCGGAGCGCAGGCATCTTGCTGCTCCTTTGGCCCCTCGGTGTTTCCTGCGGGGAGACACCGCCCGGCGGCGGGCCCGGACCCGGGCCCGAGCCCGAGCCCGAGGTCGTGCTCCCTCCGCCGCTCGATTCGCTCCCGCCCGTCATGCCCACGAACACCGATCGCTTCGCGACCAGCGGCCAGTGCGGGCAATGCCACTTCGCCGGCCCGGAATCGACCGTGATGCACGACACCGCCGGTAACGACATTTCGCCGGTGTATCTATGGCGAAGCTCGATGATGGCCTTCGCCGCGCGGGATCCTTATTACCTCGCGGTCTTCGGCGAGGAGCTCGTCAAGCATTCCGGCCGCGAGGCGTTCGTCGAGGAGACGTGCACGCGTTGCCACGCGCCGGCCGGGTCCGAGGAGCAAGCGCAGGCGGGCGCGCATTTGACGTTCGACGCCCTGGTCGCGGGCGACGGCGAAGAGGCGCACCTCGCCCGCGACGGGGTGACGTGCACCTTGTGCCACCAGATCGCCGACGACGGGCTCGGAAAAACGCAGAGCTTCGCGGGCGGCTTCGTCATTGGATACGAGCGGAAGATCTATGGCCCGCACCTCGTGCCCAAGGTCGACCCGATGGAGCTCATCGTGAATTACACGCCCACCGCCTCCGCGCACATCACGAAGAGCGAGGTCTGCGCCACGTGTCACACGGTGCTCGTGCCCGTCATGAAGGGCGACCAGCGCGTGGGGGATTTCCTGGAGCAGGCGCCCTACCTGGAATGGAAGAACTCCACGTTCGCGTCGGGGGTTCCATGCGCCACCTGCCATTTGCCCACGCAGGACGAGGCGAAGGTCGACATTTCCTCGCCCATTGCCAAGTTCCCCGCGGGGCTCGGCGCGCGCACGCCGTACGGTCAGCATCGGTTCAGCGGAGGCAATTCGTACATGCTGCGGATCCTCGCGGACAACGTCGAATGGACGGGCGCGAACGTGGCGCCGGAGGAGCTCGAGCAATCGGCGGCGCGGGCCGAGGCGCACATCGCCGAGGGAGGGGTCGTCAAGATTCTCTCTGCGTCGATGGCGGGCAGCGCGCTCTCCGTCGAGGTGCAGGTCGAGAACCACGCGGGGCACAAGTTCCCCACGGGGTATCCGAGCCGGCGCGCGTGGATTCATTTGCGCGCCGAGGGCGCGGGCGGCGAGGTGCTCTTCGAATCGGGCGGGTTCGACGCGACGGGCGCCCTCGTGGACCGCGCGGGTGCGCGGCTCGATCGCGCCGATACGGTCCTGCCGCACCTCGACCTCGTCACGAAGGAATCCGAGGTGCAGGTCTACGAGGCCGTCGCGAAGGACGCCACGGGCGCGCCCACGCATCGGCCGCTCGCGTCGGTCGGGTTTGTCAAGGACAATCGCCTCCTGCCCCTGGGCTGGTCCAGCGCGGATACGTGGATCGACTGGATCGGGCCCGTGGGCGTTTCGGGCGACGGCACGTTTCAGGCCGGCTTCGACCGCGTCACGTACAAGATCGAAGGCGGCGCGGCGGTCCGGCGCGTGAAGGTGGAGCTTTTGTATCAATCGGTGCGTCCCACCGAGCTCGATTCGCTCGCGCGGGTGCCCCACCCTGCCGCGGTGCGTTTCTCCAGCATGGCGAGCGCGAGGCCGTCGATTCCCGTGGTCGCCGCGCAGGCGCTGATCGAACTCTGAAAGAGAGGAACCAGATGGGTAGCCAATACGACACACTCGCAGCGATCACGAACCTCACGGCCGAACTGCCATTGCGAAAGTATTACGAGGAGTACACGTTCTTCCAGGCGCTCGGCGACATCAAGGGCCGCTCGGTGCTCGACGTCGCCTGCGGCACGGGGCTCTACAGCCGTCGATTCCAGCAGCGCGGCGCGGCGCGTGTCGTGGGCATCGACAACTCCGAGGGCATGATCGACTATGCGCGCCACCTCGAAGCGTCGCAGCCGCTCGGCATCGAGTACCACGTGCTCGACGCCGCGAGCGCCCGCGGCCTCGGCACCTTCGACGTCGTCGCCGCGACCTACCTCCTGCATTACGCGCCGACGCGGGAGGTGCTGCGCGACATGTGCGCGAGCCTGTTCGCCTCCCTCGCGCCGGGCGGCCGACTCGTGTCCATTTGCATGAGCCCCGGCATCGAGCTCGCGGACGCCTCGTATTATCGGAAATACAGCTTCGAAGTGGCGTCGCACGGCGAGGGAGACGGCGACGTCGCCACCCTGACGAGCGTCGCGCCGGGGCTGCCGTTCACGATCGCCGCGCATCACTGGAGCCGCGCCACCTACGAGGAAGCCCTGCGGGGAGCCGGCTTGCGCGAGATCGTCTGGCACCCGCCGCAGATCGCCCCGGAGGGGATCACGGCGCTCGGGACCGAATTCTGGGCCGAATACCTCCGCCGCCCGCACGCCGAAGTTTTTTCTTGCGTGAAGTGAATCAACGCGGGCGCACCGCGAACCGGCGGGGCTGGCGCCGGTTCTTGTCGACGATGCCCGCGATGAGGATTGCGAACGCCAGGAGCCGCACGAGAAAGATCCAATGCCTGCTTTCGTAGTCCCCGCGCACGAACGCGAGGACCGAGCGCTCGACGGAGAGGAGCGCGAAGACCAGCGAGAGCAGCGCGAACAGCCGCTCGCGGCTCTTTCGCCAGAATCGAAGGAAAAACAGGCTGACGGCCAGGGCCATGCCCACGAACACGCCTGAGAGAAGCTGGATCACGTGACCTCCGTGATCATCCCGTACAGGAGGAGACCTACTGCGATGACCGCGGTCACGACGCGCGGGATCGACAGATCGGCGAGCGGCCCGATCAGGAGATCGGTGAGGAGCAGCAGGTTGTTCAGGGCCATCGCGGAGAAACTGAGGCCCGTCCACAGAATGAGCCGCAGGCGGGTATGTCGGTAGTTCTTGAGCAAAAGCGCCGCGCAGACCAGGCTGGTCAGCAGGCAGAGCGCATAAACGGTCTCAGCCATCCCGATCCTTTCTGAACCGGAACCCCTCGGCGTACACGTGCAGGTCGGAGATCGGGTTCGAAAAAATGCTCTCAAGCACCTTGTAACGGAGCTCCGTGTACGCCGCCGATAACTGCGCGACGCCCTCGTCGAGCGAGGGCGTCGCGGGGGCGTACCTGTAGACGAGCACCTTGGAGCCGGGGCGCGACGTGACGAGCCCGCTCGCCTCCAGATCCGCGAGACGGCGGATGACCGATTGCTCGCTCGTGCGGAGCGCCTCGCAGATCCCGCGGGCGGTCCACTCGTCGTCCGGCGCGCCGCGCAGGAGGAGCAGAATCTCCAGCTGCTCCACCGAAGTGATGTGGTCGGCGATGAACCGCGCGACCTCGTCGGGTAATCGCCGCTCTTCGGCCAATGTCTCTCCCGATCGTGGGACGTACCATTCGTGCGAACACCTCGCAACCGGACGGCGACAATCTTGGAGGACGGGCAAGCCGTGCAATCGCGGACGTGACGGACTCATGCATGATGATGCAAGCGTGCTGTCCCAAACAAAGCTATGCCAGGTCCTTGACCACACTGGGTGAAGACCGCTCATACAGCGGACCAAGGACGTCCCTGGGGAACGAGGAATGAGCACAAAAGAAGCCGTCGTCTCCAAGCAGAGCCGGGTCGTGCGCTCGAATGGCACGCACAAGACTTCGAACGGCGTCGATGGACATCTTCATGGCAGAAGCACGGCCAAGAATGGAGCGAGGAGCCTCGGCAGGACGACGGCCCGAAGCCGCAGCGCCGCTTCCGCCATCGCGGAATGGGAGCGGCTCTCCGACGACAGCCGCGCCGAGGTCGAGCACCTCCAGGAAGTGCTGAAGGCCGTCAAGCAAGGCGATTTCACGGTCCGCT
Organism: Polyangium mundeleinium; assembly: GCF_028369105.1. NCBI lineage: Bacteria > Pseudomonadati > Myxococcota > Polyangiales > Polyangiaceae > Polyangium > Polyangium mundeleinium. The sequence goes on from NZ_JAQNDO010000001.1 coordinate 1,778,043, forward strand.
TCGAATACCAGAAAGACGGGATTCTGAGCCGCACGGGCGAGCTCCTGAACGACATCATCGGCCTGAACGAGCACATGACGAGCGAGCTCGTCCGTGTCGGCAAGGTCGTCGGTCAGGAAGGAAAGATGCACGAGCGCGCCTCCGTTGGTCCGGCGAAGGGCTCGTGGGCGAGCTGCATGGCGTCCGTCAATCAGCTCATTTCCGACCTCGTGGCCCCGACGAACGAGGTCGCGCGCGTCATCACCGCCGTCGCCCGCGGCGACCTCTCGCAGAAGATGGTCCTCGAAATCGACGGTCGCCCGGTGCGCGGTGAATTCCTCCGCATCGGCACCACCGTCAACTCGATGGTCGATCAGTTGAACTCGTTTGCCGCCGAGGTCACGCGCGTCGCGAAGGAAGTCGGCAATGAAGGCAAGCTCGGCGGGCAAGCGGACGTCAAAGGTGTCTCCGGCACGTGGAAGGACCTGACGGACAACGTCAATGGCCTCGCGGCAAACCTGACCGCCCAGGTGCGCAACATCGCGAAGGTGACGACCGCCGTCGCCAAGGGTGACCTTTCGCAAAAGATCACGGTCGACGCGCGCGGCGAGATCCTGGAGCTGAAGAACACGATCAACGTCATGGTCGATCAGCTCTCGTCGTTCGCCGCGGAAGTGACGCGCGTCGCGAAGGAAGTAGGCACCGAGGGCAAGCTCGGCGGGCAGGCGGACGTCAAGGGCGTCTCCGGCACGTGGAAGGACCTGACGGACAACGTCAACGGCCTCGCGGCGAATTTGACGGCCCAGGTCCGCAGCATCGCGAAGGTGACGACCGCGGTCGCCAATGGGGACCTCTCGCAGAAGATCACGGTCGACGCCCGCGGCGAGATTTACGAGCTCAAGAACACCATCAATACGATGGTCGACACGCTTCGCTCGTTCGCCGCCGAGGTGACGCGCGTCGCGAAGGAGGTCGGCAACGAGGGCAAGCTCGGCGGGCAAGCCGAGGTGCAGGGCGTCTCGGGCACGTGGAAGGACCTGACGGACAACGTCAATGGTCTCGCGGCCAATTTGACGGCCCAGGTGCGTAACATCGCGAAGGTGACGACCGCGGTCGCCAAGGGTGATCTCTCACAGAAGATCACGGTCGACGCGCGTGGCGAGATCCTGGAGCTGAAGAACACGATCAACGTCATGGTCGACCAGCTCTCGTCGTTCGCCGCGGAAGTGACGCGTGTCGCGAAGGAAGTCGGCAACGAGGGCAAGCTCGGCGGTCAGGCCGAGGTGAAAGGCGTCTCGGGCACGTGGAAGGACCTGACGGACAACGTCAATGGCCTCGCCGCGAATCTGACGGTCCAGCTCCGCGACGTGTCCAAGGTCGCGACGGCCATTGCGAACGGCGACTTGACGCAGAAGATCACCGTCGACGTCAAGGGCGAGATTCTCCAGATCAAGGACGTCATCAACAAGATGGTCGACCAGCTGAACTCCTTCGCCGCGGAGGTGACGCGCGTCGCGAAGGAGGTCGGCACCGAGGGCAAGCTCGGCGGTCAGGCCAATGTGAAGGGCGTCTCGGGCACGTGGAAGGATCTGACGGACAACGTCAATGTCCTCGCGGCGAATCTCACCACGCAGGTCCGTAACATCGCGAATGTCACGACGGCCGTCGCCAAGGGCGACCTCTCGCAAAAGATCACGGTCGACGCGCGCGGCGAGATCCTGGAGCTGAAGAACACGATCAACGTCATGGTCGACCAGCTCAATTCGTTCGCCGCGGAGGTGACGCGCGTCGCGAAGGAGGTCGGCACCGAGGGCAAGCTCGGCGGTCAGGCCGAAGTGAAGGGCATTTCCGGCACGTGGAAGGACCTCACCGACAACGTGAACGTCCTCGCGGCGAACCTCACCGTGCAGGTGCGCAACATCGCGAACGTGACGACGGCCGTCGCGAGGGGGGATCTCTCGCAAAAGATCACGGTCGACGCGCGCGGCGAGATCCTGGAGCTGAAGAACACGATCAATGTCATGGTCGGCCAGCTCCGCTCCTTTGCCGCGGAAGTGACGCGCGTCGCGAAAGAGGTCGGCACCGAGGGCAAACTCGGCGGCCAGGCCGACGTCAAAGGTGTCTCCGGCACGTGGAAGGATCTCACCGACAACGTCAACGTCCTCGCGGCGAACCTCACCACGCAGGTGCGCAACATCGCGAAGGTGACGACCGCCGTCGCGAAAGGGGACCTCTCGCAGAAGATCACGGTCGACGCGCGCGGCGAGATCCTGGAGCTCAAGAGCACCATCAATACGATGGTCGACACGCTCAATTCGTTCGCCGCGGAGGTGACGCGCGTCGCGAAGGAGGTCGGCACCGAGGGCAAGCTCGGCGGGCAGGCCGACGTCAAGGGCGTCTATGGCACGTGGAAGGACCTCACCGACAACGTCAATGCCATGGCGTCGAACCTCACGGTCCAGCTCCGCGATGTGTCCAAGGTCGCGACGGCCATCGCGAATGGCGATCTGACGCAGAAAATCACGGTCGACGTCAAAGGCGAGATCCTCCAGATCAAGGACGTCATCAACAAGATGGTCGACCAGCTCAATTCGTTCGCCGCGGAGGTGACGCGCGTCGCGAAGGAGGTCGGCACCGAGGGCAAGCTCGGCGGACAGGCCGATGTGAAAGGCGTGTCCGGCGTCTGGAAGGACCTGACCGACAACGTCAATGTCATGGCCGCGAATCTGACGAAGCAGGTGCGCGGCATCGTGAAGGTCGTGACCGCGGTCGCCACCGGCGATCTGAGCCAGAAATTCGTGCTCGAAGCAAAAGGCGAGGTCGCCGCGCTCGCCGAGACGATCAACAACATGACCGATACGCTGCGCACGTTCGCCGATCAGGTGACCACGGTCGCGCGGGAAGTCGGCATCGAGGGCAAGCTCGGCGCGGAGGCCAAGGTCCCCGGCGTGTCCGGCGTCTGGAAGGATTTGACCGACAACGTCAACATCATGGCCTCGAACCTGACGAAGCAGGTGCGCGGCATCGTGAAGGTCGTGACCGCGGTCGCGAATGGCGATTTGCGGCAGAAATTCGTCCTCGAAGCGAAGGGCGAGGTCGCCGCGCTCGCCGAGACGATCAACAACATGACCGATACGCTGCGCATCTTCGCCGATCAGGTGACCACGGTGGCGCGCGAGGTCGGTATCGAAGGCAAGCTCGGCGGCCAGGCCAAGGTGCCAGGCGCGGCCGGCACGTGGCGCGATTTGACGGATAACGTCAATCAGCTCGCCGGGAACCTGACCTCGCAGGTCCGCGCGATCGGCGAGGTGTCCACCGCCGTCGCGCAGGGCGATTTGACCCGGTACATCACGGTCGAGGCGCAAGGCGAGGTTGCCGCGCTGAAAGACAACATCAACCAGATGATCGGCAACCTCAAGGACACGACGCACAAGAACCAGGAGCAGGACTGGCTCAAGACGAACCTCGCCAAGTTCTCCAGCATGATGCAGGGCCAGCGCAGCATCGTCTCGGTCGCCCGGCTCATCATGTCCGAGCTCACGCCGCTCGTCGACGCGCAGCACGGCGCATTTTACATGATGGAGAGCGACACCACCGGAGAGCCGGTCTTGCACCTCATCGCGAGTTATGGGTTCGGCGGTCGCAAGAACCTCTCGAATACGTACCGATTGAAGGAGAGCCTGATCGGGCAATGCGCGTTCGAGAAGAAGCGCATCCTGCTGCACGACGTGCCCGACGGGTTCATTTACATCGCGACGGGCATGGGAGAGGCGCCGCCGCGGAGCGTCGTCGTGCTGCCTGTGCTCTTCGAGGGCGAGACGAAGGCGGTCATCGAGCTCGCCTCGTTCAAGCCGTTCATCGCGAACCACCTCGCGTTCCTCGATCAGTTGATGGATAGCATCGGCGTCATCCTCAACATGATCTCCTCCAGCATGCGGACGGAGGAGCTCCTGCAGCAGCTCAAGAAGTCGAACGCGGAGCTCGAGGCGCAGGCCGCGGAGCTGAACGAAAAGGCGAAGCTCCTCGAAATCAAGAACAACGAGGTGGAGCTCGCGAGCCTGAGCCTGGAGGAGAAGGCCGAGCAGCTCCAGCTCATCTCGAAATACAAGTCGGAGTTCCTCGCGAACATGTCGCACGAGCTCCGGACGCCGTTGAACAGCCTGCTCATCCTGTCGAGGATGCTGGCGGACAACCAGAACGGGAACCTCACGGCCGAGCAGGTCCGCTTCGCGCAGACCGTCTATACCTCGGGCAACGATCTCCTGGCGCTGATCAACGAGATCCTCGATCTCTCGAAGGTCGAGGCGGGCAAGATGCCCATCGATCCGAGGACGTTCCGCCTCGCCGACGTCCACGATTACCTGGAGCAGACGTTCCGACATGTCGCCGATCAGAAGTCGCTGTCGTTCGAGGTGCGCATGGACAGCCGGCTCCCGGAGACGCTTTACACCGACGTCAATCGGCTCCAGCAGATCCTGAAGAACCTCCTCTCGAATGCATTCAAGTTCACGAGCGAGGGCGGCGTTTCCATGACGATCGCCATGGCGCCGGGGGATCGAGGCGAGACGATGATCAGCTTCTCCGCACAGGACACCGGAATTGGCATTCCACCGGAAAAGCAGAAGCTCATCTTCGAGGCGTTCCAGCAGGCCGACGGGACCACGAGCCGCAAATACGGCGGCACGGGCCTCGGGCTCACGATCAGCCGCGAGATCGCGCGCTTGCTCGGCGGCACGATCGACGTCGTGAGCGCTCCGAACCAGGGCAGCACCTTCACGTTGTACCTGCCGGCGACGTACGTCGGCCCGGAGGCGCCGTTCCGCGATGAATCGAGCGCCATGCCGCCGTCCACGGACAGAGACGTCCTGCGGCTGCCCCCGGACGCCGATTTCCGCGGGATGAAGGTGCTGCTCGTCGACGACGACAACCGCAACCTCTTCGCGCTCCGCACGGTGCTGGAGGCGCGCAAGATCGAAGTGCTCCACGCGGAGAACGGGCGCATCGCGCTCGAATTGCTCCAGGTGCACCCCGACGTCGACCTCGTGCTCATGGACACGATGATGCCGGAGATGGACGGGCTCACCGCGACCCGCGCCATTCGCGATATCATCCAGTTCCAGTCGCTCCCCATCATTTCCCTCACCGCGAAGGCGATGAAGGGGGATCGGGAGAAGGCGCTCGCGGCAGGCGCATCCGATTACGTCACCAAGCCGGTCGATCCGGAGCGTCTCCTCGCCGTGATTCACGGCTGGAGGTTCAAGAAGCACGTGGGCGGCCCGGGAAAGATCGATTGACCTCTTTGCCCCTCAGGAAGCCATGAACGCGGAACAACGCACGGCGCCGGCGAGTGTTTTGCTCGTCGACGATACACCGGCAAACCTCCTCGCCCTCGCCGCGGTGCTGAAGCCGCTCGGCGCGCGGCTCGTGGAGGCGAAATCGGGGGTCGAGGCACTGGAATGCGTGCGTCGCGAGCCGTTTGCGGTCGTGCTGCTCGATGTCCAGATGCCAGAGATGGACGGGTTCGAGGTCGCACGCAGAATGCGCGCGACCGAGCACGGCCGCGAGGTCCCGATCCTGTTCTTGACGGCCATCCATCGGGACGAGGACTACGCGCGCCGGGGATACGCGATCGGGGCGGCCGATTACATCACGAAGCCATTCAACGTCGATGTGCTCCGCGCCCGCGTGAAGGCCTTCGTGGATCTCTTCCAGCAAAGGGAGGAGATCCGCAAGGCGCAGGTCGAGCTGCGGACGCGGGAGCGCGACGAGGCCGTGCGCAGGCTCGTGGCGTTCGAGCGTATCGCGACGGCGGCGCTCGAGACGGACGACCTCGGCGTTCTCCTGCGCGAGCTGATCGATATCTTCCTCGGCGCCGCGGACGCCGCGGATACGGCGACCGTGCTGCTCCGGGAGGGCGAGGTGCTCCGCGCGCGCGCCGCGGTGGGCCCGCACGCCAATGAGAGCATTTCGGTGCGGATCGGGCAGGGCCTCTGCGGGACGATCGCCGCGGGGAAGCAGCCGGTCGAAGTGGAGGGCGCGCAGGCCTTCCCCGATTGCGCGTGCCTCTCGACGAGCGGCACGCGCGCCCTGTATGGCGTGCCGCTCCTCCATTTCGGGGAGGTCGTCGGCGTCGCCCTCATCGGGTCGAGTCGCGCGAGCGGTTTTGCCGATGCGGAGAAGCGGCTCTTTGCGGCCATGGCGGAGCGCGCGGCCTGGGCCGTGGCCCGGCACCTCCAGCGCGCGGAGCACGAGGCCGAGCGCGCCGCGCTGCTCGAACGGGAGCGCGCGGCGCGCGCCGAGGCGGAGCTCGCGAGCCAGGCGAAGGATCAGTTCCTCGCCACGGTCTCGCACGAGCTCCGGACGCCGCTCAATGCGATCCTCGGCTGGGCGGTCCTCGCGCGGCAAAAGGCGCCGCCGCAGGTCGAGCGGGCGCTCTCGGTGATCGAGCGGAATGCGCGGGCGCAGGCGCGCATCATCGACGACGTGCTCGACATCTCGCGTATCGTGAGCGGCAAGTTCCGCCTCGACATGGTGCCGACGAACCTCGTGGAGATCACCCAGGCCGCCGTCGAATCGCTCCGCCCCGTGGCAGAGGCGCGCGGCGTGAATCTCACGATCCAGGTCGGCCCCTTGGGCTTCACGCTCGGTGATCCCGAGCGGCTCCAGCAGGTCGTCTGGAACCTCCTTTCGAACGGAATCAAATTCACGCCGAAGGAGGGGCAGGTCGAGCTCAGCGCAGCGCTTTCGGGCTCGAACCTGCTGCTGCGGGTGACCGATACCGGGCAGGGCATCGATGCCGCGTTCATGCCATACATCTTCGAGGCGTTCCGGCAGGCGGACGGGTCCACGGCGCGGCGTCATGGCGGGCTCGGGCTCGGGCTCGCGCTCGTCAAGCAAATGGTCCAGGCGCACGGCGGGACGATCACCGCGGCGAGCGACGGAATCGGGAAGGGCTCGACGTTCACCGTGGAGCTGCCCATCCGGAGCACGCCCGTCACGCGTGCGTCCGTGGACGATGACGCGGCGAACGAGCAGCAGGTCCGGCTCGCGGGGCTCAAGGTGCTCGTGGTCGACGACGAGGAGGACGCCCGCGCGCTCTTGCGGCGTGTCCTCGAAGACAGGGGCGCGACCGTGACGCTCGCCGCGTCGAGCGACGAGGCGCTCCATGATCTTTCGCGGTCCCGGCCCGACGTGCTCGTGAGCGACATCGGATTGCCGGGCATGGATGGATATGCGCTGATCCGCAGCATCCGCACGTTGCCCGCAGAGTTTGGCGGGAGAACCCCGGCGATCGCGCTCACGGCGTATGCGCGGAACGAGGATAGCCAGCGCGCGTTCGCCGCGGGATTCCAGCGGCACGTGCCGAAGCCGGTGGACCTCGGGCGGCTCGTCTCGCTGATCGCGAATCTCTGCGGGATTCCCCTGACGGACGCGTGAGCGGCGGAAGGCCCGGCTTGTCTGATTACGGCATCGCCGATACGCCGATCACCAGCCGGTGTCCGTGCAGCATGCCCACGTAGAGCAGAATCACCACGACGAACCGCACGATCCCGATCTCGGCGAGCGCCTTGCCCACGCCGCCGCGGGCGAAGGGCACGAGCGAGGTCTTCGCGGCGAACGGCTCCCACGCCTCGCCGAGCGCGACCTTGCGGCGGCTGTCGATGTGCAGCATCCCCGCGATCGCCAGGAAGGCGATCCCGCCGAACAGGCAGATCGAGGCCACGTCCCCGTTCGGCGGGAGATGGGCCATCCCCCATAACGCGAACGACCACAACGCCGGGTGGCGCGTGATCCGCACGATCCCCCGCGGCTCCGCGCCCACCGCCTTCTCCTGCATCATCTGCGTCGGGTTTTGCGTGGAATACCCGCAGACCATGAAGAGAAACGCGATCGGCATGACGACGAGCGGGATCCAGCGCGTCCACGGCGGGGCGCGCCAGAGCTCGACGTAGGGCGCCGCGCGATAGGCGAAGATCATCCAGACGAACGCCGCGAGCACGAGGAGCGAATAGATCCCCTGAAAACCCTTCTCGCTGAGCCGCTGGATGAGGGGGCGCCGGAGGGTGAGGCTCGACAGGCCGATGTGGCCGAGGACAAAGACCAGCGTCGCGGATGCGATCGCGCGGAGGCTCCCGTCCTTTGCGCCTTTCGCGGGCTCGGGCTTCGGGGCGCCGCCGATCTCGAGGATCGCGGCGACGAGGTGATCGACGTCGCCCTCGCGCATCGCGAGCCCCGGCATGGCGCCGGGCATGTATCCCTCGACGACGTCGTGGTTCGGCTCGACGATGCTGCGGCGGATGTAGGCCTCATCGGCCACGAGCTCGCGGGGTTTTTCCTGCGTCACGACCTTGCGCGTCTTGCCGACGAGGCTGAGATAGGTCGGCCCGGGGCGCGCGGAGCCATCGAAGGAATGGCAGGCTGCGCATCCGCGCTCGAAGAGGAGCTGCTTGCCGCGCGCGGGATCGCCGTCCGCGAGCGCGCGGGGGGCGAGGAGCAAGCAGAGGCCCGCGAGGGCGAGAGCCGGGAGGGTACGCATGGGGCGCGAGCGTACGCCGGGTGGAGGTGATGTGCCAGGGCCGTGTTTCGTGGATACCCCCGCGTCGCGCCCCTGTGATCAAGGCTCCACGGGCTTCTGCCGTTTGACGGAGCGCGCGCCGAGCGGTGGCGCGAGCTCTTCCCAGTCGTCGGGATGAAAGTAATGGGCGACGGCCTGGAGGCGGGCGTGCTCGCGGACGAGCAGGGTCGCCAATCGATTGCGGATATCCACGGCGAGGGTGGGTGCGGCGGGGGCAGCCTTCGGCGCATCCGCGGGCTTGAGGTGAGTGACCAGGAAGGCGCCGATCTCGGCGGCCTCGTCGATTTGCGCGGCGGTGACGGGGTGTTTTCCGGCGATGGTTTGCGCGTGCCTCCGGAAGAGGTCTGCGAGCGAAATGCAATCCTCGGCGCGGTCGCGCGCGCCGCGGCCCGCGATGATGGCGTCGACCTCGGCCTGGGGAATCGTGCCATTGGAGGCGAGGGCCTTGGCGGACGAGAGGAGCTGCGCGCGCAGGCGCGCGGCGGTGGAGAGCTTCGCCTGGAGGAGGGATTCGCCGGGCGTCTCTTGCTCGGCGCGGAGCGCGGCGAACTTGGTAGCGACCGCGAGTTCGGGGAGGGCGAGGAGCGCGGCGAGGTGGATCTTGGGCAAATGAAGGGGGATGTGGTGCTCGTGCATCGCGGCGACGCGCATGCCGGTGGTGACGTTCGCGAGCGCGAGGTCGAGGTCGAGCCGGAAGGGCAAAACGTCGCCGGGTTGGAGCGCTTGCGCCGCGGGGAGGTGCTTTTCGTAAGCCTTCTCAGGGTCGATGGGGGTTGTCATGGGGGCCTTTCCGTCGGTTTCGAGGGATGGAAGGTGGGGAACTGTACAGGAGAAGGAAACGTTTTGCACAGGGGCTTCAGGGAGGGAGGGGCGGGAGGGGACGGTTGTGCAAAAAGGTTCGCAAGGTGGAGGAGGCGAGGAAAACGTTGCGGGGTGCGGGGGGTGGGAGGTGGGATCGCGGGGAAAAGATTTGCGAATGGCCGTCCGGGTTGGGTGCAACAATGTGAGATTTTTCACGCGAATGGACGGTAGAGAGTCCCTCGGGAGCAAAAAGTTTGGGGATGGGGGACGGGGAGTGAGTATCTTGGCGTACGTGTCAAGCATGTCGCCTCGTCGGGGCGCGCGGTTGGTCGGGGCGGTACTGCTCGGCGGAATGCTCGTGGCCGCCGCGTTCGGCGTGCTGCGCGCGCAGGCGGGGTGTGGGGGGATGACGGTGCGGATGGGGGGGAGGTGGAGGCAACCGTCGTCGAGGTGCGAGGCGTCGATGGGAGTACGGAGGGGGATGCTGGAGGGAATGCCGGGGACGCGGGAGAACTGGCGACGGAATGTACGACGACTTTCGTGGTCGAGGTCTATCTTGCAGGTTTGTTCTCTCGGTTCGATTATGGGGGGCATTTCGTGAGTCTCGACAGGCCGGCGCTCGTGACCGGATACTCGCGTCGGGAGAGCCAGGATCTGAAGCACAAGTTGCGCGGAAGGCGCACACTCGATCTGGCCAGCCCGTACTTTGCTGCCGAGTTCACGAGGGATGACCTCTGCTCCGCCGAAGAGGTATCACCCTCGCATGTACGCCTCTCATGCATTGATTCCGAGGGGCAGCTCGTCACGCTGGAATATCGTATACGGGATGGATATGCGGTAGAGCTGCGGAAAAATGGCGGCCATTGGTACCCATATGGTCCCCACGAGGATATGCCTGCAAACGCCTGCGCGACGATCGAAACCGAGATTCCGAAGCACGACCTGACGCAGCTCCACAAGGCATATCTGGACGATAGCCCTTCGGAGCGTTGTCGCACGCCCACGTCCTCGAGGCGGAAGGCCCCGGCGACGTTCACCCACCAAGTGCTGCCCAGGGGGCACAAGTACTACGAGGACGGGAAACTCAGGCCAAGGGGCGCCCCCCGCTCTGGCTACTGTCGAGGCGTCACGCTCGCCCGCCTCGTTCTGCCGCCTCATGTAGGCCTTTCCCAGGATCTGGGTCTGCTCTTCGCGCAATGCAACGAAACGTGCACCGCGGCCCTCAACAGCAAGCCGAACGGCGCGGAGGTTCGATGCTTCGAAGCCGGACAGGTGGCTGCTTACCAGTTGGGTGATGACCTCTACATCATCGAAGACGCTCGCGTGCGCCGAGTACCGATTGCATGTGGTGTGGAACTGGACTTCCGCCTGCGTGCATTTCTTGGACCGCTCGGGCTGAGCGAGTGAACGTCGGGGTCCCATCCCTCCCGCTCGCCGTTCGCTCGTTCGCCCTTCCGAGCCCCGAGATACGTCGATAGGATGCGCGCCATGCGACCGCGCCCCCCGACGGGTTTGTCCCCCACGCTCTTCGTGCTCCTCGCGCTCGTGGCCCTCGGCTGCGGCGACGGAGGTGATGGCATTCCGCCGCGCCCGACCGATGCCGGGACCGACGCCACCGAGACCGATGCCTCCGAGATCGACGCGGGGTGTCCGCCGGGATCGTACCCCGACGGCGGCGCGTGCGTGATCGACGCGAGCTGCAAGGACAACCCCTGCGGCGAACACGGGACGTGCGACGATTCGAGTGGATCGGCCGTCTGCACGTGCGAGAAGGGCTGGGGCGGCGCGACGTGCACGTCGTGTGACGCCGCGGGCGGCTACCACGACGACGGCAGCGGAGGTTGCACGACGGACCCGTGCGTGCCGGATCCGTGCATGTCGGCCGATCGCATCTGCGATGGAAGCTCGGGCAGCGCGCAGTGTGTTTGCAAGCCCGGCACGCACGACGAGGGCGGCGTGTGCGTCGAGGACAAGACATGCCTGCCGACGACGTGCAGCGGTCACGGGAGCTGCGACGACAGGGGCGGCAAGGCCGTGTGCATGTGCGACGTCGGATGGAGCGGGAGCGCATGCGACGCGTGTGACGACGCAGGGGGGTATCACAGCGATGGAAACGGCGGCTGCACGACGGACCCGTGTCTGCCGAATCCCTGCGTGGCCCCGCACGCGAGCGTGTGCACGGTCGAAGGGGGATCCACGGTCTGCGGCTGCGATCCCGGGTATCACGACGTGAACGGCGCTTGCGTGATCGATGAGGTTTGCACGCCGTCGACGTGCTCGGGCCATGGAGCGTGCGTGGTCGAAGGCGGCCACGTGGTCTGCACGTGTGACGCCGGCTTCGCCGGGGATTCGTGTGATACGTGCGACGTGGCGGGCGGGTATCACGACGACGGGAGCGGCGGCTGCACGACGGACCCGTGCCTGCCGAACCCCTGCGACATGCCGAACAAGACGGTCTGCGCGGGACAAGGCGCGTCGTACGTGTGCTCGTGTGATGCGGGGTATCACGACGACGGGAGCGGCGGGTGCACCGACGATCCCTGCACGCCGAACGTCTGCCTCGTGATGAACCAGGCCTGCCAGGTCGTGGGCGGGATGCCGCAGTGCTACACGCCCGATTGCGACGATCAGAACCCGTGCACGGTCGATACGGTCGTGGGCGGGAGCTGCGAGCACACGCCGCGCCCCAACGGGACGATGTGCCAGACGTCGCTCTGCATCGTGGGGGAGGCATGCCAGGCGGGCACCTGCGCGGGTGGCAGCCCGCGGGTGTGCGACGACGGCAATGCGTGCACGGACGACACGTGTGATCTCGCGGTGGGGTGTGTCGCGACGAACGACAACACGAACGTGCCGGACGACGGGATCGCGTGCACGATCGACAAGTGCGCGGGCGGCCTCGCGTCGCACACGACGAGCAACGCGGCTTGTGACGACGGGGCGTGGTGCACGGGCGCGGAGGTCTGCGCGCCGCTCCAGGCGGGCGCGGACGCGGAGGGGTGCGTGCACGTGAACGTGCCGCAGAAGCCCGTGAGCATCAGCCCGTGCGTGAGTTATGGCGCGTGCGACGAGGCGACGAAGTCGTTCCCGCCCGTGTTCGCGTCGCCGGGGAGCACCTGCAACGACGGCATCCCGTGCACGAGCGGCGACGTCTGCGACGCGCAGGGCGCTTGCAAGGGGACGGCCTCGATCGGTTGTGATGGCGGGGCTTGCGCGACCACGCACCCCGGCACGGGCGACGTGAACATCCCGGTCGGCGTGGTGAGCGGGACGATCACGCTCGGAGGCGCGGCGGTGCCCGCGACGAATACCGAGTCGGACGGCGCGGAGATCTACCTCGTGGCGAAGGACACGAAGGCAGCGCATTACATCGGCGGTTATAGCTACCAGTTCCAGTCGGGGGGCGTGTATTCGCTGCTCCCGAACGCCTACGGCGGCAAGGTGGTCGCGGGCGTGTACGACGTGCTCTACCGGCGGGGCTGGGGGTCTGCCGGGAATACGGTGACGCGTACGCAGCCGGCAGCAACGCACGTGAATGGCTATCGGATCCTCGCGACGGGCGTGGTCATCGGCACGGGGGAGAGCAAGCTGGACGTGAACATTCCGGTGGCGAGCGTGAGCGGTACGATCACGCTCGGAGGCGCGGCGGTGCCCGCGACGAATACCGAGTCGGACGGCGCGGAGATCTACCTCGTGGCGAAGGACACGAAGGCAGCGCATTACATCGGCGGTTATAGCTACCAGTTCCAGTCGGGGGGCGTGTATTCGCTGCTCCCGAACGCCTACGGCGGCAAGGTGCTCGCGGGCACGTATGACGTGCTGTATCGGCGGGGCTGGGGGTCTGCCGGGAACACGGTGACGCGTACGCAGCTCGCGGCGACGCACGTGAATGGCTACCGGATTCTGGCGACGGACGTGACGCTCTCGGCAGGGTCGAACACGCTGAACGTGGACATCCCGGTGGCGAGCGTGAGCGGTACGATCACGCTCGGGGGCGCGGCGGTTCCGGCGACGAACACGGAGTCGGACGGCGCGGAGATTTACCTCGTGGCGAAGGACACGAAGGCCGCGCATTACATCGGCGGTTATAGCTACCAGTTCCAGTCGGGGGGCGTGTATTCGCTGCTCCCGAATGCCTACGGCGGCAAGGTGCCTGCGGGTACGTATGACGTGCTCTATCGGCGGGGCTGGGGGTCTGCCGGGAACACGGTGACGCGTACGCAGCTCGCGGCGCCGCATGTGAATGGGTATCGGATTCTGGCGACGGATGTGACGCTTTCGGCAGGGTCGAACACGCTGGACGTGGACCTCCCGGTGGCGAGCGTGAGCGGTACGATCACGCTCGGGGGCGCGGCGGTGCCGGCGACGAACACGGAGTCGACCGGCGCGGAGATCTACCTCGTGGCGAAGGACACGAAGGCTGCGCATTACATCGGCGGTTATAGCTACCAGTTCCAGTCGGGGGGCGTGTATTCGCTGCTCCCGAACGCCTACGGCGGCAAGGTGCCTGCGGGTACGTACGACGTGCTGTATCGGCGGGGCTGGGGGTCTGCCGGGAACACGGTGACGCGTACGCAGCTCGCGGCGACGCACGTGAATGGGTATCGGATCCTGGCGACGGACGTGACGCTTTCGGCAGGGTCGAACACGCTGAACGTGGACCTCCCGGTGGCGAGCGTGAGCGGTACGATCACGCTCGGGGGGGCGGCGGTGCCGGCGACGAACACGGAGTCGACCGGCGCGGAGATCTACCTCGTGGCGAAGGACACGAAGGCCGCGCATTACATCGGCGGTTATAGCTACCAGTTCCAGTCGGGGAGCGTGTATTCGCTGCTCCCGAACGCCTACGGCGGCAAGGTGCCTGCGGGTACGTACGACGTGTTGTATCGGCGGGGCTGGGGGTCGAGCGGGAACACGGTGACGCGTACGCTTCTGGCGGGGACGCACGTCAATGGCTATCGGATTCTGGCGACGGACGTGACGCTCTCGGCAGGGTCGAACACGCTGGACGTAGACCTCCCGGTGGCGAGCGTGAGCGGTACGATCACGCTCGGGGGCGCGGCGGTGCCGGCGACGAACACGGAGTCGACCGGCGCGGAGATCTACCTCGTGGCGCAGGACACGGCGGCCGCGCATTACATCGGGGGCTACAGCTACCAGTTCCAGTCGGGGGGCGTGTATTCGCTGCTCCCGAACGCCTATGGCGGCAAGGTGCCTTCGGGGACGTATGACGTGCTCTACCGGCGGGGCTGGGGGTCGAGCGGGAACACGGTGACGCGTACGCTCGTGACGGCCGCGCACGTCAATGGGTACCGGCTTCTGGATCGATGCATGACGACGCCTTGAAGGGGCAGGCGTGACGACCCGGGGGCATCGAAGCCCCCGGGCCGAGCGTCATCCCACCCGATCCCGGAGCGGCACCGATGCGACTCGCTTCGGCTCGGCAGCCCGATCAAAGGGGGCGCCCGCGGCTTCCAGTGCCGTGATCGCCTCGGCCGCGAGCCGCATCGCGCGAACCCCGTCCTCCGCCGATACCTTCGGTCGATCGCCCCGGGCGACGCTCTCCCGGAACGCGACGAGCAGCCGCGCGAGGTCGCCTCCGCGCGGCGGCGTGCGCGTCCGTTTGCCTCCGGCGTCGCTCACCTCCACGAGGTCACGTCCCTCCGAGCGTATCCAGGACAAACGCCTTCCATCGGCGAGGCGCGCGCGCACTTCGAGGGCGTCCGCCGCCTCGGCGAGCAAGAGCTCGATCGTCACGTCCGGCTGGGAGGGACCGGCGCCGCGCGCGCGCAAGGTCACGCGCTCGGGTCGACCGCCACCCTTGGCCGTGGCCTTTCGGATGCGGAGATCTTCGCCTGCCACGGCGTGCGCCACGTCGCCGAGGTGGATCAAGAGCTCGTAGAGCGCCGTGCGCGACCACGCGTGCAAGCTCGCGGGCGAGGTGGCCGTGGCCCGGTGAACGACCTCGATTTCGAGAGGACGATCGGGACCTTTTTGATCCCCGAGCACCGTGAGAATCTCTTCGAGCCCGCCCGCCGTGCGGAGCTGCTGCGCCACCGTGATGCGCTCTCCTGCCTCGGCCGCGAGCGCTTCGGCCTCGGCGAGTGTCGCGCCGAGCGGTTTTTCCACGAGGCAGGGGAGCCCGCGCGCCAAGGCGTCGCGCGTGATGTCCGCGTGCTGCCGCGTGCTCGTGGCGACGATCACCGCGTCGATCGTGGCACGCTCGCAGAGCTCCGCGAGCGTCCGCGCGCGGGGCACGTCGGCCGCGATCTCCGGCAGATCCTTGTCCGGCGCATGCGGGGACGTGATGCCGGCGAGGACGAACCCGCCCGCTTGCTCCAGCGCAGCCGCGAAGGCGAGGCCCCGCCGGCCCGTGCCGACGATCGCGACACGGAGGGCGCGCGGCGCGGGGGAGGCTTGGGCCACGGGCAGGTGGATACGCTCGCGCGGCGCTTCCGGGAGCGGGATTTCGTCGCTCCGCGGGATGCGGCCGTCGCCGAAGCGGAGCTCGTCGAGGCGGTCGATCCCGGGCCGGAAGCGCGCAATGCGGGGCTCGGCGAGGCAACGCTCGGGCGTGATTTTCTCGCCCGGGATGGCCCGGAGCTCGCCGGTGCCGAAGACCGCCGCATACGGCTTCCATACGCCCGTGCAGACGAGGTCGAAGCGGCACGCGGCACAGGCCGGGCCTTTCTGCTTTTGCGGCAGGTCCTCCGTCAGCGCGCCGCTGAGCGAGACGAGCACGTCGCTCCACGGCATCATCTCTTCGAGCTGGCAGGGCGGGACGCCCTGGCGCGAGCCGACCACGACTTCGACGCCGAGCTCGTTCGCCCGCGCGATCGCGCGCTTCAGGTAGGGCATCACGTCCGAGAAGCGGGGCACGTGGTCGGCGAGGCGTTCGAGGGCCTTGTATTGCGGCGTGACGTACGCGAACGAGATGCCGATGCGCGCGCCGAACTCGGCGTGCATCCACTCGACGAACCGCACGAGGTGCCGATGGTTCTGCGCGGACACGACGTGGTTCACGTCGAGCCGGAGGGCGTCGTGGCGCGCGAAGAGGTGGAGCGCCCGCACCGTCCGCGCGTGGTCGCCCATCTTGCGGGTTTGCAGCCGCGCGAGCGCCTCGTCGTGCGCGTGCAGCGAGACGAAGACGTTCGTGAGGCCCGCCGCGACGAGGGCGTCGACCTTCTCCGGTTTGTCGAGGAGCACCGCGTTCGTGACGAGCTCGATGCTGCGGACGCCGGTCCGCTTGGCCACGGACACGTAATCGACGAGGTGGCGCGAGAGCGTGGGTTCGCCGCCGCTGAACGAGATTTGCTCGACCCCCGTGCGGCCGAGGCGCGCGATCCGCCGCATCATCCGGCCCGGATCCTCCTCCACGTTGTGGGAGGTCTCGTTCGCGCTGCAGAACCAGCAGTCCTGGTTGCAATGGACCGTCGGGCGGAGGACGGTGAAAAACGCCGCGCGCGCCGCGCTCTTGCGGGTCTCGTCCCAGCGCTCGCGCGGGCGCTGCTGCGGGGCGCGGGGCAAGGGGGACAACCCCGCGGCGCCGTGCGTGGAGAGGTAAAGCGTGGTCGTGCCGGGGCAGGCGCGCGAGGCGCCGCAGGCGTCGCAGGCCGGCGCGAGCGAGGAGGTGGCATGGCGCGGAATGGGACGGCCGCCACGATCGGCGAGCAAACGCTCGGGGACGTCGATGCCGCCGTCCGGGGTTTGGGTCGCGACGGCGCAGAGGGGGATCCCGTCGCGCTCGGTCAGCGTGATTTCGAGCCCCTTTTCCCGGGCAAACCCGATCGCCGCGAGGAGCCCGTCCCGCGCCCGATCCCAGCGGGGCGGCGCGAGCTCGCGTGGCGCGCGTCCATCCACGGGCCTTAGCGCGGAGGGCGTGTACAGGCGGACGCGACGTGCGCTCGGCGCCACGCCCGCGAGGAGCGCGATCATCCCGCGGAGGTCCTGGATCGCAGGATCGAGCACCGGGATCTCGAGGACGAGGTCGAGCCCCGTCGCCGCGATCGCGCGGAGGCCCGCGAGGCCCGCGGTGAACGCGCCTCGCACGCGGGCGATCGCGTCGTGCACGGCCGCTCGATCGCTCGCGAGGAAAAATACGACCCCCGAGAGGCCCGCGGCGCGGAGCTCCTCGGCGCGCCCCTCGGCGGCGTAGGCCACGCCGTTCGTCCGCGCGTACACTGCGCCCCAGCCCGCGTCGCGCGCGTTCTGCACGAGCGCGCGCAGATCCTTCAGACGTGAAGCTTCTCCGCGCAGCTCGAGCACGCCGCCGCCGCGACGGAGCTCGCGCTGCTGGGTTCCTTCGTCCGGCGGCTTGCCGCGGCAATCACAGACGGGGCAGGCGAGGTTGCAGCCCTCGGCGAGCAGGAGGCTCGTGTCGGTCGTGCCGGCGCGGGGGCTCATGGGAGAGCGCATTGTTCGCCGCGGGAGACGCCGCGCGCAAGAGGAACGGGACTAGGGTACCATGCGCTGGATGCGCGTCGCGCGGGTGCTCACGAACGAGACCTGCAACCAGGGTTGCGGCTTTTGCTCGGCGCGAAGGCCGGTCGAACGGCCTGATTTCGTGCGCCCCGCGGCCGTGCTCGCTCGCATCGACGAGGCGCTTGCCAAGGGCACGCGCGAGGTCGTGCTGACGGGCGGCGAGCCCACGATGCGGCGGGATCTCGCGGCGCTCGTCCGGCACGCCCGCGCGCGCGGCGCCGAGCGCGTCGTGCTGGAGACGAACGCGTCGCTCGTCACGGAGAGCCTCGCGCGCGCGCTCGCCGACGCAGGTCTTTCGGTCGCGCGCGTGCACGTGCCGGCGTTTGGCCCCGAGGCGGACGGGATCACGCGTGACGAGGGCGGGTTCTCCGCCGCGCTCGCGGGTGCGCGTGCCCTCGCCGCCGCGGGGATCCCGCTGGAGATCACGACGCCGATCGTTCGGAACAACCTCGACCTCGTCGCGGCGATCCCGGGCGGCGTGCGCGCGGCGAACCTCCCGGTCCTGCGCCTCGTCGCGTCCATGCCCGTGGACGCGCCCGATCCCGCGACGCTCGCGCCGCTCGAAGGCGCCGCGCGTGCGCTCGAACGGCTCGATCAGGCCGCGCGGGAGGCCGGCATCCCGCTCTCGCTCGACCCTGGCGCGGCCATCCCTCCGTGCTCGTTCGAGCGGCCCGCGCGCCTCGCGCACCTCTACGCGTTGAACCCCGGCGGCGCGAATCGGCCGGGCCACGAGCGCGTGCCCGCGTGCGGCGCGTGTGTCGTCGCGGATCGTTGTCCCGGCGTGCCGCGCGCGCTCCTCGCGCGGGAGACCACGTCCGCCTT
The DNA here is from genome assembly GCF_028369105.1 of Polyangium mundeleinium. NCBI lineage: Bacteria > Pseudomonadati > Myxococcota > Polyangiales > Polyangiaceae > Polyangium > Polyangium mundeleinium. Next base: position 1,796,701 of record NZ_JAQNDO010000001.1, read on the forward strand.
CCGGCCTCTCATGGAGGACCGGATTCGCCGCAAGCTCACGGTGATCTCGTCGGTGCGCGAGCAGATCGATCGCGAGCTCGTGACCCGCGACGTCCACCGCGCGCCCGACGGCCGGCTCGTGCCTTCGCACATCGTACGCATCCAGTTCCAGTGCAACCAGGCCTGCGATTTTTGCTTCGTCTCCACGCACCTGCCGGCGCCCGAGGACGAGGTCGTGCGCCGCGCGATCCTCGAGATCGCGCACGCCGGCGGTGTCCTGCAAGTCTCGGGCGGCGAGCCGACCTTGAACGGCCGTCTCCGCGAGTACGTCGCGCTCGCGAAGCGTGAAGGGGCGATCGCCGTGGAGCTGCAGACGAACGCGGTGCGCCTCGCGGATCCGGGCCGCGCGCGCGAGCTCGAAGAGGCCGGGCTCGACGTGGCGTTCGTGTCGCTGCACGGGTCGCGCGCCGAGATCTCGGACGTGATCACGCGGGCGCCGGGCACGTTCGAGAAGACGGCGCGGGGGCTCGACGCGCTCGCGCAGACGAAGATCCGCGTGCGGCTGAACTTCGTTTTCTGCGAGCCGAACCAGGCGGATTTCCCGGACTTCGTGCGCCTCGTCGCGGCGCGCTGGCCGGCCGCGGAGATCAACGTCTCGGTCGTCGGGGCATTCACGGACCTCGTGCCCCGCACGGAGAGCCTGATCCCGCGGTACACGGATCTGCTGCCGGCGATGCGCGAGGGCCTCATGATCGCGCGCGCGACGGGGATTCCGGTGCTCGGGTTCGAGTCGATGTGCGGGATCCCGCTCTGCCTCGCGCCCGTCGATCCACGCGGGTTCTTCGACCTCGCCGAGATCCCGAACGGGCACGACGGCGGCGAGTTCGTCCGCGCAGAAGCGTGCGGGCGGTGTGAGCTTTCCGCGCGCTGCTTCGGCCTCCGGCGCAGCTACGCCGAGCTTCATGGGACCAGCGAGGCGCGTGCGGTCGTGCGGGGCGCCGAGATCGGCTGACGCCTACGTCCGCGGTTCGTGCTTCCCCCTTCCCGCGTAGGGCGGTATGGAGCGTGCCGTGTCGGGGGTACGGAGCAAAAGGGTGCCGGGCGAGCGAGACAAGGCCACGACCGTTCTGTCCATGGTCGGCCTCCCTGCGCGGGGAAAAACGTACATCGGGCGCCGCGTGGCGCGTTACCTGAGCTGGCTCGGTCATCCGACCCGCGTGTTCAACGTGGGGAGCTACCGTCGCCGGCAGATCGGCGCGAGCCAGCCAGCCGACTTCTTCGCGCCGTCGAACAAGGAAGGCCGGCAGGTCCTGCACGATCTCGCCATGACGGCGCTCGACGACATGCTCGCCTGGCTGCGCGAGGGCGGCGAGGTCGGCATCTTCGACGCGACGAACAGCACGAAGGAGCGCAGGCGCCTCGTCGAGGAGCGGTGCCGCAAGGAGGGGCTGCCGGTCGTCTTCATCGAGTCGTTCTGCAACGACCCGGGGGTGATCGAGGCGAACGTCCGCGATACGAAGCTCAAGTCGCCGGACTACGTCGACATGGATCCGGACGCGGCGGCGCACGACTTCCTGCGGCGCATCGCCCACTACGAGAGCATGTACGAGACGCTCGAGGATCCGAACCAGAGCTACATCAAGATCATCGACGTCGGCCGCCAGGTGATCCTGAACCGGATCCACGGCTACCTGCCCGCGCGCCTCGCGCCCCTGCTCATCGACCTGCACGTCTCGCCGCGCCCGATCTGGCTGACGCGGCACGGGCAAAGCGACTACAACCGGCACGGCCGCATCGGCGGCGATCCCGAGCTCTCCCCCGCGGGCGAGGAGTACGCGAAGCACCTGGCGGAGTTCGTTCGGAAGAACGCGCCGCGGGATCAAGAGGTGTCGGTCTGGACGAGCACGCTGCGGCGGACGATCCAGACGGCGACGAAGATCACGCGGTCACCGCGGACCTGGCGTGCGCTCGACGAGATCGACGCGGGCGTCTGCGACGGGATGACGTACGACCAGGTGCGGATCGAGATGCCGGACGTGTGGGCCGCGCGGAGCGCCGACAAGTTCCGGTATCGATATCCGCGCGGAGAGTCGTACGAGGACGTGATCCAGCGGCTCGACCCGGTGATCATCCAGCTCGAGCGCCAGCGCTCGCCGACCTTGGTGATCGCGCACCAGGCGGTGCTCCGGGCGATCTACGCGTACCTGATGGACCGGCCGCCGGGCGAGTGCCCGTCGATCAGCGTGCCGCTGCACACGGTGATCCAGTTGACGCCGACGGCGTACGGCTGCGAGGAGAAACGATTCGCGCTGCCGCCAAACGTGGAGGATCAGGGGGCGGGGGGATAGGTTTTACCAGGGAAACCATTCCCCCGGCATCGTCTGCCATGCCGTGGGTCGGTTCGGGTCTCCGGACGGGAGCACCAGCGAGCCCACGAAATCGGCGTGCGCGTAGGCGCTCTCGATGTTCCGCGTGATTCCGTCGAGATCCGCGTCGGTCACGACGCCGTCGCTCGTCGCCTTGTAGAATTGCACGGTGATCCGGATCGGGAATCGTTCGTCCCGTACGAGGCGGCCGCCGTGGCCTTCGAGGAACGGGCCGAGGCGCGGGCCGTGGCCGAGCACCGCGCGTTCGAGGTCGCTGCGCACGGGCCCGGGGCGGATGTGGATCGTCGCGTCGTTCGGGCCGAATCCGCCCGCCGCGAGAGCGTCGTCCGAGAATTCGTAGCCATATCCGTTGTCCGAGGAGGACAAACCCCCGAGGGCGCCCCGATGCTCGTGCACGAGCGGGACCTGGATCAACGCGAGGAGGTCCGCGCCGCGGCCAAGGGCGCTTCGCTCGGATTCGGTGCGCGGGCCGCCCCGGGCCTCGATCCGCGCCGCCACGTCGCTCCGGCGCTCGGCCGTGAACGCGGCGCGGCTCCCATGTTCATTGAAATAGAGCTCCTGCCCGTAGCCCCGCACGGAGCGGTCTTCGCTGCGGTTTTCGAAGACGGCCTGGGCGCTCACGAGGAAATGCGAGTCGCGCGGGGCCGTGAGGTCGATCGGAGAGCGCGCGCCCTCGATGCCGGTGAGGCTCTCGGGGCTCGAGACGATCTTGCGGAGGTCGTGCAAGGCGTCGAGCAGGGAGATCGTTTGGAGCGGCGCGCCTCGTTCGTTGCCGACACGGAGGAAAAACCGGTCGGACGGGACGTCGGCGGTGCGGTCGGAGAAATTCGGATATCGAAGGACGGGCATGAGCGCGTCCGCCCATTCGCCGGTCGTGCGTCGTCGTCGGAGCTCCAGCGTGAGGTCCGAGATGTTCGGGCCGAGCGCGGAGCCGACGGCGCGCGCCGTGTCCTCCCACGCCACGTCGACGATCCGCAGGCCACGCGCGGCGACGCGCTCCTGCAGCGCGAAATCGCCGGTCATGTTGGCGATTCGCTCGACCGTGTCCTCGTGTTCGCGGAGGACGACGTCGTCCTCGACGCTGCTCGGCGCGGCGGCAGGGACCTCGGGCGGATTCCAGTACGTGACGCCGTCACACCCCGCGACAAACGCGAGGAGCGGCCACACGACGAGCGAGCGGTGCATCGTCACCTCGGGCCGGCGCAGGTTCGATCGCGCCGGCTGCCGCCATGGAACCCGCCCGCGCGGCCCGGCTTGGCCCCTCTGGGCTCGTCACCTCAATACGAGGAGGAGGGCGGGATTTCGGGGGCCTCTGTGCTCTCGGCCGGCGGCTTGGGGGTCAGGCGAAGGTGCTCGCGAATCGAGGAGACCCCGGCCTCGCGCTCCGGGAAGGGGAGACGCAGCGCGGAGCTCTTCACACAGGCGCCGAACGAGGTTTCGCCCGGCGGCGAGGTGAGCTTCACGTCGCCGACGAACCCGTCCGCGCCCACGCGGAACTGGAGGTCGAGGTCGATCGGCTCGCCAGGGCGCTTGTCGAACTCGATGCGGTAGCAATCCCGGATCTCGGCGTGGAGGACCGCGAGGCCAACGTCGACGTCTTCCCGCGTGAGGTTGCCCGAGACCTGGGCTTCTTCGGCTTCCTCCAGCGTCACGGTCTCCGGCGCTTGCTCCGGGGCGGGCGGTGAGAGCGTCGCGCGTGTGCGCTGCTCCAGAGGCTCGGCGACCGTCACGTCGAACGTGGGGACCGACTGCGTCTCGCCGTTGCGCGTCTGCATCGTTCGCTTGGCCGAGAGGACGGAAGCGACGACGCCGTGGGCCTCTTCGAGCCGCGTGTCTGGCGACAAACGGATCAGCGCGCGGTCACGCATTCGGTCCTGCGGGTCGTGGTGCGCGCCGTGGTCCTTCCAGATGTCCGCCACCACCGCGGCCAGCGTCGGATGACGCACGTCCCCCGGCGCAGCTTCGCGGGGCGCGCGGCGCAGCACGGTGACGATGTCGCGGATGCGCCACTTCACGACGAACTCGTCGAGCGTGGCGTCGACGTCGAGGAAGCCGGGCGGAGGTGCGTGGGGCGCGTGGGGCTCGATGGGCTCGGCAGGCTGGCGGAGCGGCGGCGCGAGCGGGAGGGCGGGCACGACGATACGGGCGCCGACGCGCGGATCGGGCAGCGTGACGCGGAGGGGCACGCTGAAGTAGCGGCCTTCGAGGAGAAGGTCGTACGCGCCGTCGCCGAGGCCGTCGAAGCGTACGGGCACGCCGTCCTCCCAGCGCGCCGGGGGGAACTGAAAGCCGAGCACGATCTGCGCAGGGGTCGTGGGCGGGAGTTCGGTCGGGAAGGGGCTCGCGAGATCCACGACGAGCGTGCCCGGAGGCAAGGACGGGTCCGCGAGGGAGACGCCGGGGTGCGCGGTGAGGCGGGTCTGGTCGGCGACGAGCGATTCGATGTGGCGGAGCGCGGCGTTCGTGGGGAGCACGAAGAGGGCCGGCGCGAGCGCGAGGAGGAGCGTCACGAGGAAGGCGGGGCGCGCGCGGGAGAGGGCGCCGGTGAGGCCACGCGGCGGCATCGCGACGAGCGTCGTGAGGACGATCGGAAGGGCGAAGATCGCGCCGGTGGCGGTGAGCTCGACCGTCGTGCGGCGGAGGTCTCGCGCGGCGTGCCCGAGCGCGGGGAGGGTGGTGCCAGGCGTCGAGATGGCGATGACCTCGCCCATCGCAGGTGCGAGCGCCGCGAGGAGGACGCCGCCGATGCCCGCGCACGCGGCGGCGAGCAGGCGCGTGGCGGCATAACCGTCGCCCCGGTTCGTCCGCGACGCGCCGAGCACCACGGCGACGAGACCCATGCCCGCGGGCAGCGCCGCGATCCAGCTCCCGACCGCGTCGCGGCCGAGGTCGTCCTTGCCGAGGAGGCGCGCGACGAGCGCCGCCGCCGGGAGCGAGAGCGCGGCGACGACGAGCGCGGCGAGGGGGCGTTTGTCCTTGTTGATCGACGCCGTCACGCGTCCAGGCCGGAGCGAGAGCGCGGCGACGCCGAGCGAGATCGACGCGACGAGCAGGCCGGCATCGAAGAGGGACGCGCGAAGCATCAACGCGGAGGCCGCGGCGCGCGCGCGTTCGCCGAACGAGAGATCGGGCGCTGGGGCCAGCGGATCCGGCATCCACGCAATCGAGGCGGCGAGCGTGATGGCGGCGAGGATGGCGGGCGGCAGGCAGACGAGCGACGCGGCGGCGCGCCTCTGCGCGACGAAGCGGGTGAGGGCGATCGTCGTGGCGAGCGCGAATCCGAGGCCGAAGCCTACGGCGAGCGCGCCGCGCGGCTCGGCGAGGTGCAGGTTGAAGAAGGCGACGCGCACGAGCCCCGCCTCGGACTCGGCGAGCAGGACGAGCGCGACGGCGATCGGCACGAGGAGCGTGATCGTCGCGACAGCGAGGTTTTGCCGCGTGCGTCGGGACGCGCGGCGGGCTCGCTCTTCGGGCTTGCCCGAGGCGTCCTTGTCAGCCACGTCGCGCAGGGTATCCGGACCGGGCCCCGCGCCGCGAGGGAAAAACCGTGACAACGCGCCGCGGCCGTCGATACCCTGCACGGCATGCGCGCCGCGGGCGTCTTCGCGTGGGCCTTCTTGACGGCTGCGGCCGCGTCGGCCGAAGCATTCCCGGGCTACTTCTTCCTGGACAGGAGGGACTCGAAGATCCCGAACAGCGCGACGACCGTGGTGATCGCGCGGCGCGGGACGCGCACCGTCGTCTCGATGCAAATGGACTACACCGCACCGGCCGAGACCTATGATCTCGACACGGTGCCCCTGCGGCCCACGTACATCGTCGAGCAGACCGGGGTCGAGATGATCGTGCCCGTGCCGGCCACGTTCAACCCCGACGCGGTGAAGAGGCTCCCGAGCGACATTTTCGAGCGGCTCGACGTGAGCAGCGCGCCGCGGCTCGTCGAATCCTGGCAGCAGGATCCCTGCACCTACGCGGACATCGCCTCGATTGCGGCCCGCGACAAGGAGGGCGGCCCGAGCGTGCTGCCGGACGAGGGCTCCACGCGTCCCCGTGCCCAGGAAACGTCTCGCGTCCAGATCGACGCGCAATTCGCGGTGCGCGGCGCCTCCATCAACGTCATCGAGCCCTCCGACCTGGAGCCTTGGCTCGAGAGACGGGAGAAGCACATTCCGGAGAACGTCGCGACCGTGCTGCGCTCGTACAAGGAGGCCGGGTGGAAATTCTTCGTGACGCGTTTCTATCCCTCGCACGTCGAGATCCGCAGAGGCCGCTCCGTGTCCTCGCCCATTCAATTCGAATACGACGCAGAGGAGGTCCGGCTGCCTTTGCGCCTCGGGCTCTCGAGCTCGGCGGGCACGCAGGACCTCGTGGTGCACGTGCTCGCGGAGGACAGGTACGAGGCCACGAATTTCCCGAACCTCACGATTCCCACGAACGTGGAGGTCGACGGGGCGGCCCGCGCGCACTTCGGCGAGTTCTACGCGTCGCTCTTCGACGCGACGCTCGACAAGAATCCCGGCGCGTTCGTGACCGAATACGCGTGGGACGCGGAGTCGTGTGATCCGTGTCCGGGGCCCTTGCTTTCGCCCGAGGATCTACGATGGCTGGGCGCGCCGTCGGGGATGGTCGTGCATACGCGGCTTCATGCGCGTTATCGCAAGGAGGCGCTCGGAGAGGACCCCGTTTTGCGGGTCGCGCCGCCGATCCAGGGCGGGCGCGGCGGCGAGGGGCAGGCGGCGGTGCCCGCGGAGGTGAGCACGTTTCAGGGGCGTTACGTCCTTCGCCACCGCTGGCAGGGCCCCGTGACGTGCCCGAGCCCCGATTTCGATATCTGGGGCGGGCCGCCGAGCGCGGACCTCACGAGCGTGCGGCCCGCCACGCCGTCCTCCGAGGTGGTGCGGGGGAAGGTCTATCTTTCAGCGATGGTGCGCGATTCCGTGCCGGCTGCCGGGGTCGTCGCGAAGCCGCGCCCGGACGAGGGCTCGGCGGGAAAGCGATTCTTGCTCGGCTTCGGCCTTGGCGCGGGCGCAGGGCTCTTCGGCACGATCGGCGTGGTATTGGCGGTGACCCAAAGACGGCGCGTTTCGCGCAGGATTTCGCCATAACACGGGCGCCCGATCCTCGCTTGACATCCCCTTCGCGGGTCGCATCATGAGCGACCGTCCGTGAATGCGGCGCGAAGGTGTATTCGCGAGGCCGTGACGGCATCGACAGAAACGGGAGATCACGATGAGACGATATCTTGGTTATTCGGTTCTCGGTTCGCTCGCTTGCCTCCTCGCGATGAACGCGGGGTGCGAAGGCGAGGATCTCAACACGGGCGGCACGGGCGGCACGGGGCTCACCACGAATACGGGCAGCGCCGGCGCAGGCGCCGGGACGGGCGGCGCGGGCGGGATCGTGCAGGAGAGCTTCATCCGGATCCATTATCGGCTGCAGGACGGCGGCGACCCGAAGTCGTGGGGCGTGCATTTCTGGGGCGCTGGCTCGACGTCGCCGGCGTGGGGAACGCCGCAGGTGTTCGACGGGACGGACGAATTCGGCGTGTACACCGACGTGCGGGTGACGGTGACCGGCGACGCGGACGACGCGTGGCTCGGGCTCATCCCGGTGCAATGCTCGAACGGCAATTGCAAGAAGGACGTCGAGACGGGGGTTCGTTTCGCCGATCTCACGAAAAACGCCCAGGATGCGAACATCGCCGAGTGCTGGATCACGCAGGGCCAGGCCGTCTCGACGACGCCGCCGGCGGCGGCGGGGCCGGCGTACGAGATCTCGCGGCCGAAGGATTTCATCGACCTCGGCAATGGCAGCGTGCGGCTGATGTTCCGGGTGGCGAAGGGCTCGACGGGCACGGTCGAGTACGGCGCGGCCGCGGGGACGCTCGACAAGAAGGTGACGTGGGCGGCCGCGGACGACATCAACAAGAATGGCCTCATGATCACGGGCCTGACGCCGGGTGAGGCCGTGTATTACCGGATCTCGACGAAGCTCGACGTGAATGGGCAGACGCTCGAGGACACGTCGGACGTGCTCGATCTGAAGCCGATCTCGTATGCGCCGATCACGGACGCGGCCGACTGGGCGTCGTGGGGCAGCAAGGGGATCATGTACCAGCTCATCGTCCGCACGTTCGCGGACGGCGGCACGACGAAGGCGGTCGGCGATTCCAAGGCCGAGAGCGGCATCGACACGACGAAGATGGACGGCGTGGGGGATCTCGTCGGGCTGCGGAAGGCCTTGCCGTACCTGAAAGAGCTCGGCGCCGACGCCATCTGGATGACCCCGGTCTTCAAGGCGAAGAGCTACCACGGCTACGACACGACGGATTTTTACGACATCGATCCGTCCGTCGGCACGATGAAGGATTTCACCGATCTCACGGAGGCGGCGCACGCCGCGGGGATCAAGATCATCCTCGATCTCGTGCAGAACCACGTGGCCGACGTGAACCCCTGGTTCGTCGCGGGCGCGGATCCGAAGCACGCCGATTACGACAAGTACCACGACTGGTTCGTCTGGTCCGATCAATACTCGAACATGCTGGCGGACGGGCACCCGTGGGACGGATCGGCCGTGATGTGGGCGTGCAAGAATTACCAGTGCTACCACCAGATCTTCGGCGGCCCAATGCCGGAGCTCAACTACCGCAACCCCGCGGTGCGCGCCGAGATGAAGAAGATCTCGCAGCACTGGATCGATCTCGGCGCGGACGGGTATCGCCTCGACGCGTCGAAGCACATCGATCAATTCGACGACAACGCGGACATCTCGCTCGACAAGCACGGCACGCACGTGTGGTGGAAGGAGTTCAACCATTTCGTCAAGAAGGACGTCGTGCGGCCCGCGGGCTCGGCCGCGGTGCTCCTGACGGGCGAGAATCGCTGGGATGATCCGGCCCAGTACGGCGAGATGATGCCGTACGGGGGCGACATGGACTCGCAGTTCGACTTCCCGTTCCGCAGCATCGTCGGCAATTTCGTGAACGGGCAGGCGGGCGACGCGGTCGATTTCGTGGGGTACGTGAACAAGGTCCAGGCGGACCTCGCGGCCGGCGGCAATGGCGGCAGCCCGCATCATTACCTCGAGCGGTTCCTATCGAACCACGACCTCGAGCGGCCAGCGACGCAGTTCGAAGGCGCGGGCGCGGCGCTCGACGCGAAGCTGAAGCAGGCCGCGACGATCGTGCTCACGGTGCCGGGCATGCCGGTCATCTATTACGGCGAGGAGTTCGGCAAGAAGGGCAAGCGCGACAAGTTCCTCGGGAACGAGGCGTGGGACCGCGACGAGCTCATCCGCGAGCCGATGAGCTGGTTCGAGGCGAACGTGTTCGTCGGCGACAAGATGACGGGCTGGAACATCGACGCGGCGGCCACGAACGAGGCGAACAAGGACGTGCTGCCCTTCGCGGGCGTGGGCATCACGGTCGCGCCGAACCCGGATTACCCGTTCGTGAAGTTCATGTCGGAGCAGGAGCCGGCCTCGTGGGCCGCGCAAGAAGCCGACGCGTCGAGCCTCTTGCATCACTACCGGAAGCTCGTCGCGATCCGGAAGGCGCACGCCGTGTTCACGGACCTCGCCGCGACGATCACGCTCGTGAAGAACACGGCCGACGTCTACGAATACAAGCTCCAGAGCGGCGCGGAGACGATCTCGGTCGTCCTGAACCGCAAGTCGACGTCGCAGACGATCCCGTGGGGCGCCGCGGCGACGGATCTCCTCTCCGGGATCACGGGCATGTCGTTCGAGCTGCCCGCGTACGGGGCGATCATCGTGCAGAACAACTAGAAATGTACGGATGAGAAAAACACGGGCCGCGTCCTTCGCAGGCGAGGGGCGCGGCTTCGTGTCGCCCGGCGGCCCCGTGCGCGGGGCTCGACGCCGAGCCGCGCATCGTGGTAGCGTCTCTTCGGTCGTTTGAAACCGTTCACCCTCATGGTCCTGGTGGTGTTCGGGCTGGTGGCGGCGGCAGTCGCCGCGCGGCTGCTGGGGCTTGCGATGCGTACGCGCAAGGCCCCGGAGTTTCTGCTCGGGCTTTCGATGTTGCTTCCGCTCGTGGGGTATTCGATTCAGGTCGCGAGCGCGGTGACGCGAGGCGGCGCGCCTGCGCCGCTCGCCGTGGAGATCGGCGGGCTCGTCGTCGACATCGGATTCCTCACGGTCGCGGGCTTCGTGTGGCTCGTCTTTCGGCGCGAGGAGACCTGGGCCCAGGTGTTCGCGTTCCTCCTCGTGGCCTTTGGCCTCGCCATGCCCGTCGTGAACCACGTCATTCCCTGGTCCAATGGATTGCCTTCGGCCCTCTGGCCTCGCGCGGTGTTGCGGACGCTTTGTTATGGCTGGGCCGCGGTGGAGGCGCTCCGGTATGCGGCGTTCATGCGAAAGCGCGTGCGTTTCGGGCTCGCCGAGCCGCTCGTGGCCGATCGGTTCGGCCTTTGGGGTTTCGGTTATCTTTGCGCCGCGCTCATGCTCGACGGCCTGACCGCGGGCGGCGCGCTCCACGTGCTGCAATCGCGCTTCGCCGACGTGTTCCTGGTCGGCGGCGCGGCGTTTGGGGTGCCGGCCATGCTTGCCTTCGGATTCAGCTTTTTCCCGCCGGTTGCGTACGTGCGATACGTCGAGCGCCGTCTCGGCGCGGAGGGCGCATCATGAGCGAGGGTTCGCGTGTGTTCGAGCGGGTCGCGGAGGAGCTCGAGCGGCTCTCGAAGCTGAGCCGGCTGGAGGCGCGGGGCACTTTGCGGATTGCCCTCCGGGAGGCGGGGTTTTTGCCGAAGAACGTGACGCCCCGCTCGATGACCGTGGTGCTCGAAAAGACGCTGCCTTCCTTGCTGCTCAAGCGCGGCGTGCGGGAGGCGGCGATGATCTGTTACCAGATGACCATCCTCGTCCGCGAGACGATGGGCATGGAGTCGGCCGAGGTGGAGACCCCGGAGCGGGTGTTCGCCCGGATCGGGCGCGCCACGCTCCCGCCGCCCGCGCCGGGGTCGGATGCGGGGCGCACGCCGACGGGGCGCCTCTCCGCGGTGCCGGGGCCCATCAAGAAGCTCGGGTCGTGAGCGGCGTCGCGGCGGCAGCACGCTGCATGGGCACTTTTTAGACCGACCCTTTCGCCGAAGAGATCTTTCCCCCGCCGCCCGGACCGTCGAACATGGACGGCGCGACAGGGGGACCCTCGGGCGGGGTGTCAGCTCCGAGCCCCCAGGGCCGTTTGGCCTTCGTCGGCTCCGGAGGACCATGTCCCGCTCGCTGGATCGAATCAGGGCGTTCGCGAAGAATCACTCGCTGCCGCTGCGCGCGGCGATCGGCCTGCTCGTGCTCGTCGCGAGCCTCGCCGTGTTCATCGCGTCGCAGCGCGTCCCGCCGGTGCGCGCAGGCGTCGTCGATGCGCGGCTCGAGCTCGCGGCCGGCGAGGTGCGGCTTATCGAGGCCGGCAAGGGCAGCACGGTGATCTCGGGCGCGCCGCTGCCCGCAGGCGCGGAGCTCGCCACGGGGACCGGGGCGCGGGCGCTCGTGCGGCTTTCGGATGGGTCGTCGCTCTTCCTGCGTGGCGACTCGACGGTGCGGCTCCAGCCGGACGGCGCCGAGATCGTGGCCGGCGAGGTGTGGCTCGACGCGCCGCCCTCGGAGCGCGGCGGCCTCAAGCACAAGGCCGGGGACGCGACGATCGCCGCGGCGGACGCGGGGCTCTCGATCCGGCGCGCGGGCGCGGAGGTCGTGGTCGTGGTGACGCGCGGGCTCGCGGTGCTCACGTCGCCGGGCGGGCGCGTCGAGGTGAGCGCTGGCGAGCAGGCGCAGGCGTCCGGAAACGACAAACCCAAGGTGAGCCCGGTGCTCTTCTGGGACGACTGGACCGGCGGCATGGGGGATGGCCGTCCGCTCGCGGGCGCGGGCAGCGGCGCGGGCCGGATCTACGGCGTGAGCCCGGGGCTCCCCGGCGAGAAGGCGAAGGTGCTCGAGGTCAGCCGCCAGTCCGTGCGCGCGGTCATCCGCGAGGGGCTCGCCGAGACCGAGGTCGATCAGACGTTCGGCAACCCCGGCGGCGGCGTGCTCGAAGGCTGGTACTGGTTCAGCGTGCCGGAGCGGGCGATCGTGACGTCGTTCGCGGTCGAGACGAACGGCGTGCTCGTCGAGGGCGAGGTGACCGAGCGCAAGGAGGCCGCGGCGCGGTACGCGACGGCCATGGCGACGGGGCATTCGCCCGCGCTGCTCGAATGGGTCGACGGACGCACGTATCGCTCGCGGATCTACCCGATCCCGGCGTCCGGCGCGCGCCGCGTGGTGCTCCGGTACCTCGAGGTGTTGCCTTCGCAGGGCGGGAAGCTCGAGTACCTCTACCCGATGCGCGGCGAGGATCCGGCGCGGATCGGGGAGTTTTCCCTGGAGGTGGATCTCGGGGTGGCGGGCTCGAAGATGCGGATCGCGAGCCTCGCGGACGCGGTGGTCGAGGACGGCGGGCGGCGCGTGACGATGCGCCGGAGCGGGTATCTGCCGCGCGCGGACTTCCAGCTCGAAGCGACGCCGATCGAGCCGCAAAAGCGAGCCGCGCTCACGGTCGCGCGCTTCGCCGCGGGCGCGGATCGGGCCGACTACGTGATGGCGCGGTACGTGCCTGACATCGACTGGGCGGCCGTGCCCGAGCCGCCGGGCGACGTCGCGGTCGTGGTCGACACCTCGGCGTCGGGGGACGAGGCGGTGCGGCAGCAGAAGGCGGCCGCGGCGGAGGCGATCCTGCGGGCGCTCTCGCAGAAGGATCGGTTCGTGCTGATCGCGATCGACTCGGCGCCGACGGTGCTCTGGCCGAAGGAGGGGCTCGCCGAGGCGGCGGACAAGGAGATCGCGGCGGCGCTGGCGCGGCTCGCGGAGCATTCGTCGGGCGGCGCGACGGACCTCGGCGCGCTCTTCGACGCGGCGCTCGGGCGGCTGCACGGGACCGAGCAGCCCGCGGTGGTCTACATCGGCGATGGTTTGCCCACGTCGGGTGAGGTGAGCGGCGACCGGCTCTCGGAGCGGCTCCGGCGGAGCCTCTCGACCTCGCGGGCGCGGCTCTTCACGGTGGCCGTTGGGACCCAAAGCAATGTCGGTCTGCTCCGCGAGCTTGCGCGGCAGGGCGGCGGGCAGAGCTTCCGCATCGATCGGATGGAGACGGCGACGAGCGAGGTGCTCAGGCTCGCGAGCGCGATCAAGACGCCGACGATCACCGAGCTCGCGATCGACCTCGGCGCGGGGCTCGACGAGGCGATGCTCACGGCGAGCGGAAAGGTCTCGCGCGGCGAAGAGGTGCTCCTGTTCGCGCGGACGCACCACGCGCTGCCGGCCGAGGCGACGGTGAAGGGCCGCGTGGGCGGGAAGGATTTTGCGAAGAACTACCCGATCACGCTCGCGCAGGGGACGAGCACGTCGCTCGTGCCGCGGCTCTGGGCCGCGGAGAAGGTGCGGCGGCTGCTCGGCGAGGTGACGGATCCCGAGGAGCAGCGCGGCAAGATCGTGGAGATCGGGCTCGAGTACGGGCTGATGACGCCGTTCACGAGCATCCTCGCGCTGGAGAACGAGGCCGCGTATGCGCGGCAAGGGATCCGGCGGAGGTATTCGCCGCTGCGGGGCGTGCGGCTCACGGCGCTCGATGCGCGCACGGAGCGGGCGCTGATGGATGCGGCGCTGAACCCGACGCCCGCGGTCGCGATGGGGTGCAGCCTTCGCAGCAAGGAGGAGGCGCCGCCGGAGAGCGTGGCGGCTGCGCCCGCGCCGCTGGCGCTCGAGGACAAGCCGATGGACGTGCAGAACCAGACGTCTCCGGCGACAGCGATGGCGACGGCGACGCCCACGGAGCCCGAGCCTGCGGTCGCGGAGAACGCGCCTTCGCCTGCGAAGCCCGCGCCGGGCGGCGGGGGCGGGGCGTTCCGCGCGAACGCGGAGCGCGAGGGGCTCGACGGGCAAGAGATTGCGGGCAAGCGGTCGGTGGTGAACGGGTTGGCGACCGAGGATCAGCCGACGCTCGACAGGGCGAAGGGGCGCGCGCCCGAGCCGCCGCCGCCCCCGATGTCGACGTCGACGTCGCAGTTCGAGGCCACGAAGAAGCTCGCGGAGGGGACGACGGTGCGTGTCCCTCCGCCCCTCACGCCGCCGGCCACGCCGTGCAGCGACGTCGCGCGGAGGCCCCTCGCGGACCGCATCGTGATGTGGTCGAAGCGGCTGCGCGGCGAGCTCGACGGCAAGACGCTGGTGTCGCGGTACCAGGCCGCGCGCGGCGCGTGCGAGATCCCGGACTGGCGCGCCGAGCAAGCGCTGCTCGACCTCCTCCAGCGCAAGGCCCGCACCGAGGACGCCGTGACCACGCTGCTCGCGCACTTCGAGCCCGTGCCCGACACGCGCGCGTACGTGGCGCAGGCGATCCTCCGTCGCACCGTCGATCCGCGGATCGCCGCGTCCGTGCGGCGTACGCTCTTCGGCGAGAAGATCGCCTGGGATCAGGTCGACGCGGAGCTCGCCGCGATCGACGGCGTGGACGCGAAGCTCGCGAAGCTGCGCGAGCGGATGCTCGTCGCGCCTGGGGATCCGCAGGGCGATCTGCGGGTCGTGCGGCTCTTGGCGGAGGCGGGCAAGAAGGACGACGCGCTCGCGCAAGGCCGGAGGCTCCGGGATCGTGGGTTCATGAGCCCCGACCTCGCGCTCGCGCTCGGCGACGTGCTCGCGGCGCAGGGCTTTCAGGACGAGGCGCTCCGCACGTACTCGGAGATCGTGGAGTTCGACTCGCAGAGCCCCGAGTCGCGGCGGCTGCTCGGCGACGTGTTCCTCCGGAACGGGTGGTACGGCGCGGCGTACCGGCAATACAAGACGCTCACGGATCTGCCGGCCGCGGACGCGCCGAGCTTCTTGCGGCTCGCGCTGGCCGCCGCGGGCAGCGGGCGCGTGGACGAGGCGCTGCGCTTGGAGCGGCAGGTTGCTTCGGCGGAGGGCACGCCGGGGCCGCGGGATCCGCGGCTCTGGGCGCGGCTCTGGGCGGCGGCGCACCTCGCGCGGCTGCTCGAAGGCGAAGGCAAACCCGTGGAGCCGGGCCTCGCCGAGGGGCTCTCGCGCAAGCTGAAGGAGCTCTCGCTCTTCAGCGGCCCGAGCGCGCTCGCGGTCCTCACGTGGGAGGACCTCGACACGACGCTCGGCCTCGTCGGCAAGGAGGGCGGAGTGGAGGCGACGCTCGCCGAGCTTTCCGACGCGGCTTCGATCGGGATCTCGGCGGTGGAGCTTCCGCTCGGCGACGAGGCGCGCCTCGGGTTCTTGGCGCGCTTCCGCAAGGCGAGCCCGGGGCGCGAGGTGCCCGTCTCGTTGCACCTGATCGCGTGGGATGGGAAGGCGTTTCGTGTGACGATCCGGAAGGCGAAGCTCGGGGCGAAGGACACGGACGTCTCGCTTTCGTCCTTCAACCCCGGCCTCTGAGTCCCTCACCCCCAGCCCCTCTCCCGCTGGGAGAGGGGAGGAGAGGCGCATGATCGAGATCACCTTTCTCGGGCAGCTCGTCGCGACGATCGCGGGCGCATTGGCGTTCGTCTCGTTGCTCCTCGTGCTCGCCGCGAGCGCTTACGTGCTCGGCGCGGCCGCGAAGGGGCTCGAAGGGCTCGCCGCGCCGCGCGGCGTGCTCCCCGAGGTCGTCGCGGGCCGCGCGCGGATCCTGCGATCGATCGCCTTGATCCTCGGCGTGCTCACGTTTGCCTTCGTGATCTCGACGTCGACCATCGGAGGCACGCTCGCGACGATCACGTTCGCCGCGGCGCTCGGCATGCTCGCGCGGAGCGGGACGCTCGCGCTCTCGATGCTGGCGATGCGGACGGCCGCGAAGCTCGAAGGCGGGCGCGTCGTGCAGAAGAACGCGCTCTCGGCGGCACGGGCCGCGCAGACGGCGGCGCTCGAAGCGAAGGCGAAGAAGCGGCTCGCGGGCGAGGACCTGCGCGGGGAGCTACGCGCGGCGGACGCGGCGCTGACGAAGCTGCGCGAGGCGCTCGGGACGCTCGTGGATACACGCGCGGCGCTCGGGCAGAAGCTCCAGAAGGGGAACGGCCCAGGAGGGGAGCCGCGGCTCGTGCCGGAGATCGCGCGCATGCGAGACGAGCTCACGTTGCGGATCGAGCTCGGGGAACGTGTGCTCACGGCGGCCGAGGCCGCGGCGTTCCGGCTCGCATGCGCGCTGCCGATCAAGAAGCTCGTGCGCAGGCGGCCCGCGGAGATCGCGGGGCTCGATCCGGCGGCGCCGGGCGATCCGGCGGCGCGGCTCGCCGCGGCCACGGCGGCGATCGACGGCTACCTCGTCGCGCTCGCGGAGGCGCGCGCCGAGCTCGAAGAGGTCACGACGCGGCGGCCGACGCTCCCGCCACCTGCCCCGGACGCGGCCGACGACGACGACGACGACAGGCGCGCGAAGGACCCGCTGGCCCACGCGCGGGCGGATCTCGACGTGATCGAGGCGGCGTATCGATCGCTGCGGGAGCGCGCGGAGCTGACGCGGCTCGGACTCCAGGCGCGCAAGGGCCTGGCCGAGGTGGCGAGCGCGGCGGGCGTGGTGTCGAAGCAGGCGCAGGCGTTTGGCCTCGACGAGCGGGAGTTTGGCCTCTTGCTGGACGACGTCGCGCGGGCCGAGCGGGTGTCCTCGATCGAGCCGCCGGGGCGCGACGAGGACCTGCGGGTGCTGGTGGAGGCGCTCTCCCGGGGGACGAGCGCGCTCGACCAGGATGACCGGGCGTCGCTGGGTGGGGTGGTCGCGGCGCTGCGGTCGATCGGGTGAGCCGGACCGTCGCGTCGGCATTTCTTCTTCTCCTTGTCCCGGCCTTGCACAAGAAAGGACGATTCATGGCCCTTCGAACGTCTCGTCGGCTCCGCTCGTTCACGCAACGCACGTCCCTCCTCCTCGTCGCGGGCATGCTCACCGCATGCGCCGAGTCGCCCACGCCGGGCGTTTCGCCGGCGCCGCCCGCTCCGCAGGCGGGGGCTCGGCTCTCCGCGCCCCTCGACCTCGACGCGACGGCGCGTGACGCGCGGCGGGCGTTCCGCGCCGAGGGGCCCCGATGGGTCGGCGCCGGGCCGACCCACCACGTTTCGGCCACGGTAGAGGGCTTCGACGTCGCCCCCCTCGCGCCCTCGCCTTCGGCCGGCGGGGCGGTGCGCGCGGGGGCGCCCCTGCGCATCGAGAAGGCGCGCATCACGCGGGGCGAGCGTGAGCTCTTGCGCGGCGCGCCCACGGGCCGCATCGAACGAGGCCACCACCTGGCCATCGAGGCCGGCGACGTCACCGAGCACATCGACAATCGCGAGGACGGCGTGGAGCTCTCTTATGGGTTTCCGCGCGCGCCCGAGGGCGAGGGGGATCTCTCCGTCGTGCTCGCGACCAGCGGCGAGCGGTACGTCGGCGCGACGGCGCGTGGCTTGCATTACGTGGACCCCGCGACCGGGCTTGGTGTGCGGTTCGGGCGCGCGACGTGGATCGACGCGCGCGGGACGAGGACCCATGTCGAGGCGCACGTCGAGGACACGCGGATCGTCCTGCGGGTCCCCGACCGCGTGCTCGCCACGTCCGTGTATCCGGCCGTGCTCGACCCGATCCTGAGCGCGGAGATCGCGGTGGACGAACCTGTCAATGGCCTCGGCACGGGCATCCACAGGGATCCGGCCGTCGCGTGGAATGGCAGCCGGTATCTCGTGGCCTGGGAGGTGAGCCGGTTCCTCGATCCCGTCTCGGAGCGGGCAATCTACGCCGCGCGTGTCGACCCGCAGGGCGACGTGCTCGACCTGTCCGGCATTCCGCTGGCGGACGCGGGGGAACATCCGTCGCTCGCGAGCGACGGGAATGGGTATTTCCTCGCGTACGACATCGTCTACCCCGCGCCCGCGGGTCTGATGGGCTTGTACGGCCAGCGCCTCGACGCGAATGGTCAGCCGGTCGGCGCGCCGATCTCGCTGTCGCCGTCCGGCACCGATGGCCACGTGGTGTTCGATGGGACGAACTATCTCGTCGCCTGGAGCGGCCTGAACGAAGACACGGGATATTATGCGCGCGTCACGCCGTCCGGGCAGGTCCTCGATCCGAATGGCGTCGTGTTCGGCGCAGGGACGGTCCGGGCCTTGCGCGTCGCCTCGAATGGCGCGGGGGCCCTGCTCGCGTGGGACAACCCGGGGTTTTCGCAGGGCCACCTCGCGCGGGTCGATGCCCAGGGCGTCTTGCTCGATCCTGTCAGTATTCCGATCCTGCCCGACCCGCTCCTCTCGCAGCATCAGCCCACGCCCCTGTGGATGGGATCGTCGTATTTCGTGGGGTACATCCAGTATACCGACGAGGAGCGGACGGTCGTCGCGGCGCGCTTCGACCCGGAGCAGGGTGCTTTCCTCGACGCCGCGCCGATTCCCCTCATCGATCCCACCGGCAAGGAGATCACGCAGCTCGACGTGACGACCGATGGCACGAACGCCGTCGTGACCTGGAGTGATTACCTGCCCGATCTGGTCGCGCATCCGCTCCGGCGGGCGCGCGTCTCGCCCCAGGGGGCCGTGCTCGATCATAACGGCGTCGTGTATGCGCCGCGCGGGGCCGTGGCGCGGGGCGCTTCGAATGGCGCGCACGCGCTCCACGTGTGGCGCAATGCCTACTTCGACAAGTTCTTCCCGGGCGCCTTCACGGTGGAGGCCCTTCGTTTCGACGCGAGTGGGCAGGCGCTCGACGCCGCGCCGATCGTGGTGTCGCGCGGGGCGAGCGAGCAACGCGCGCCCGCGGTGGCGTTCGATGGCCAGAACTTCGTCGTGGCCTGGTCGGACGGGCGTGATTTGGTCGCGAAGCAGGAGACGAACCTGTATGCGACGCGCATTGATCCCTCGGGGATGGTCGTCGACGCGAGCGCCATTCAGGTGAACAATGGGGCGTACGACGTGATCCGCCCGGAGGCCGTGTTCGACGGGACGAATACGCTCTTCTCGTGGTTTGAGTGCAACATCTATTACGACGGCACGGAGTGCGGGTTGCGCGCGGGTCGGCTCAGCCCACAAGGCGTGGTGCTCGACACGCCTGCGACGGAGATCCAGGGCTTCGACGGGGTCGGCGACCGCGTGGCGCTCTCGGTGGGCGGCGGCGCGACGCTCGTGGCCGCGAGCAGTTATGACGAGGTTGTGGCGACGACGATCGACGCGGCGGGGCCCTCGGGCACGCTCACGTCCTTCGCGCCGGACGCCCTCCCCGCGGCGCTCAGCGCGTCATTCGACGGCGTGCATCACCTCGTCGTATGGCAAAACGCAGCAAAGCAGATCGTCGGCAAGCGCTTCACGCCGCAGGGCAGCGCCGTCGATGCGACGCCGATCGTCCTTTCGGGGACGCTCGCCGCGCCGGCCGGGGCGTCCGTGTCCTTTGATGGGACGAACCATGTCGTCGTGTGGGTGGACGGGGAGGGCGTCTTCGGGGTGCGGGTGAGCCCCGCGGGGGCCGTGCTCGATGCCGCGGCGGTGTCGCTCGCGAGCGCGCCGGGATGCGCGCACGTGGGGCTCGCGGGGCGCGGCGTGGTCGCCGACGGGGGTCGCACCGTGATCGGGGTTCGCACGTGCGGGCAGGGCGCGACGGACGTTCATGCGCTCGTGGTCGACGGCATGCTTGCGCCGATCACGACGCTCGCGATCACGAGCGATGCTCACCCCGAGGGCCTCCCGACGCTTGCTTCGACGAATGCGGGCAAGGTGCTGGTGGCCTATCCGCAATTCCATACGGAAGCGCCCTTCGGGACGTCGCGGGTCCGGGCGAGGGTCGTGGATTTCACGGCCTGCACGATGGACGCCCAGTGCAATGGGGGCGTGTGCACCGGGGGGATCTGCGTGGGCGAAGGGAATGGGGCCGGTGGAATGGGCGGCGCTGGTGGAATGGGCGGCGCTGGTGGAAGTGGTGGGGCCGGTGGAATGGGCGGCTCCGGTGGCATGGGCGGCGCGGGTCCGGGCTCGGGCGGCTCCGGTGGCATGGGCGGCGCTGGTCCGGGCTCGGGCGGCTCCGGTGGCATGGGCGGCGCTGGTCCGGGCTCGGGAGGTTCGGGCGGCTCGACCGTACCGGGAGGTGGGGCCGAATGTGACTGCCGCGCCGCGGGCGATGGCGGGTCGTCGGGGATGCCGCTCGCGGCGGCGGCCCTCGGGCTCGTCGCGGCGAGGACGCGGCGGGGCCGCCGTCAGGGGGCGTAGGCCCTGACCGCAGGAGAGTCGCGACCGTCTCGGAGGTGGGTCGACGAGGCTTGCGGGAGGGTCGTGACCGTCTCGGAGGCTTGTCGACGAGGCCTGCGGGAGGGTCGTGACCGTCTCGGAGGCTTGTCGACGAGGCCTGCGGGAGGGTCGTGACCATCTCGGCGGCTGGTCGACGAGGGTTGCGGGAGGGTCGTGACCGTCTCGGAGGCTTGTCGACGAGGCCTGCGGGAGGGTCGTGACCATCTCGGCAGCTTGTCGACGGGGGTTGCGGGAGGGGCGTGACCACCTCGGCGGCTGGTCGAAGATGCCTGCGGGAGGGGCGTGACCATCTCGGAGGCTTGTCGAAGATGCCTGCGGGAGGGTCGTGACCACCTCGGCGGCTGGTCGACGAGGGTTGCGGGAGGGTCGTGACCACCTCGGCGGCTGGTCGACGAGGGTTGCGGGAGGGTCGTGACCACCTCGGCGGCTTGTATCGGGGGAGGCCCGCCATGGTCTGCGCCGCTGTTGCAAACAAGGCACCACCTGACGTAGGAGCCCCGCGTGTCCCAGTTCCACGGCGGCTTCTTCGTGCGGTCGGTCGACGCGTCAGGCCCCGATCGTTTCCTGCCGGCCCCGCACGCCCAGCCCCCTGGGGCGATCGAGGTCCCGCAGCTCGTGCCGGTGTCCGCGAAGGCGCTGGCGACGCCGCCGACGTCCGACAGAAAGGTCAAGCGGACCCTCGCGGTGCCGAGCCGCGTGCTCGACGAGGTTCGCGTGTTCTCCCAGGCGACGGACCGCAGCTTGTCGTGGTCGTTGGAGACGGCGTACATCGCCGCGCGCGAGCGGCTGCACGCCGCGACGGCGCGCAGCTAAAGCCATGACCCTCGGAGGCAGGTCGACGAGCCCTGCGACACGGCTCTAGACATCGCGCCGCACCTGCGACAGGTACGCAGGGATGGGGGATAAGTCCGATCCGAACGGAACCGACGTGCTTCACGCCGAGGTGGAGCGTCTGCGTACGCGGCTCGCCGCAGCCGAGACGGCGCTCGCCGAAGCGCGCACCGCCGAGGCGGAGCTGCGGGCCATGTTCACGGCCATGACGGACGTGGTGATCGTCATGAACCGGGAGGGGCGGTACCTCAAGATCGCGCCCACCGGCGCGGATCTCCTCTACAAGCCGAGCGGCGATCTCCTCGGCAAGACGCTGCACGAGGTCATGCCGCCGGCGATGGCCGATTTCCTCCTGTTCCACGTCCACGCGTCGCTGGAGCGGAAGGGGCTCGTCCACCTCGAATACAGCATGCCGGCCGCCGGCCGGGAGATCTTCTTCAGCACCAACGTCACGCCGATGTCCGACGACATGGTGATCGTCGTCGCGCGCGACGTCACCGACCGCAAACGCGCCGAGGAGGCGCTCGCCGAGGGGATACGCAGGCAAGCGGTGATCGACGCGCAGGAGGCGGCGCTCTCCGCGCTGTCGACGCCGCTCATCCCCGTCACCGACGAGATCGTGGTGATGCCGCTCATCGGCGTGCTCGACTCGCAGCGCGTGCAGCAGGTCATGGATACGCTGCTCCGAGGCGTCACCGAGCGGCGCGCGCGCACGGCCATCCTCGACATCACGGGGATCTCGGTCGTCGACACGGAGGTGGCCGACGCGCTCGTCCGGGCCGCCCGCGCAGTGCAGCTCCTCGGCGCGAAGGTGGTGCTCACCGGCGTCCGGCGCGACGTCGCGCAGACGCTGGTCGAGATCCAGGCCGACCTCGGCGGCATCGTCACGCGCAGCACGGTCCAGAGCGGGATCGCCTTCGCGATGGCCCGCGCCGGCTGATCGCCCCTGTTCCCGCCCTCGCCTCCCTCGTGCTATCCCCGCCCCCGCGATGCGCCGCAGGACCCCCCATGCCATCCAGGTCGAGCTCGCGCAGAAGCGGCTGCTCGCCCGGCTCGCCAGCCTCGATCACGCCGCGATCGTGCGCGCGCTCGGCCCCTTCCTCACGCCCGAGCGCAAGGCCCGCTTCGACGCGGTCTTCGCCTCCCGTCTCGGCTCCGTGACCGTGCTCATGGACGCGCCCTACGACCCGCACAACGGCGCCGCTGTCCTCCGGTCGTGTGACGCGTTCGGCGTCCAGCGCCTGCACGTCGTCGAGCGCGGCGGCATCTCGTTCCTCGCGGCCCGCGAGGTCGCCCGCGGCTCCGAGCAATGGGTCCACGTGCGCACGTACCCCACGAGCGCCGCGTCCCTCGCCGCCCTCGCCGCGTCCGGCCACGAGCTCATCGCGACCCACCCGCAAGGCGAGCTCGCGCCCGAGGATCTTCGTTCGATCCCGAAGGTCTGCCTCGTCCTCGGCAACGAGCGCGACGGCATCCACGAGGAGCTCGTCGCCGCCTGCAAGCGGAGCGTCCGCGTCCCGATGCGAGGGTTCGTGGAGAGCCTGAACGTGAGCGTGACGGGCGCGATCCTGCTCCAGCACGCGACGTCGGGCCGGCAAGGGGATCTCTCCGAGGACGAGCTCCGTGCGCTGCATGCCCGCGCGATGATCCTGACGATCGATCACGCGGCGGAGATTCTCCTCGCGAACGGGATTTCGCTCGGGGAGGACGCGCTCGGGGTCGAGGGGGCGGCGGGGTAGCGCGCAGGGACATTTCCACCTCGCTTGCCCCTTCCGGCGAAAGTCGATAGCCTGTGCAGAACGACGATTGTCGGCTGTTTTCGATCGTCCGGGAGTCCTCGTGCCTGCTCCGCCTGCGCCGCCGAAACCGCCTGCGCCGCCTCGCGCGGCACCCCCTGCACCTGGCGCGATCGCGCGCCCTTCCGCGCCGCCTCCCAGGCCCACGGGAACGGTGCCGATGCCCGTGCACCCCGGCCCCACGGCAAACCCCGCGCCGCCGCCGCCCGTGTTCGCGGATGCGCCCTTGCCCTCGGCCGTCGCCACGGTGCCGTTCCCGAGCCCCCTCGAAGCCGCCGCGCCCGCGCCCGCCGCGCCGCTGCAACCTCGCCCCGCCGCAGGTGCGTCCGCGCCCGCGCCGCGCCCCGCCGCTGGCGTGCCGGCCGTGCCCGCCGATGTCGGCGAGGCCGTGAACCCGCAGCAAGGGGATCTCCAGCCGGGGCTCGTGATCCAGAGCCGCTACCGCATCGAGAAGCTCATCGGTCGCGGCGGCATGGGCGCGGTGTACGCCGTTCGTCACGTCAACACGGGCGAGATCTGCGCGCTCAAGCTCCTGCACCCGTCGGTCGCGAACAACCCCGGCGCCGTCGAGCGCTTCCGCACCGAGGCGCGCGCCCCCGTCAGCATCGGCAGCGAGCACGTCGTGCGCGTCATCGACGCCGACGTCGCGCCCGAGATCGGCGGCGTGCCGTTCATCGTGATGGAGCTGCTCAAGGGCCGGGATCTCGGCTCGGAGCTGAAGCAACGCGGCGCGCTGCCCGCGGGCGAGGTCGTCGTGTGCTTGAAGCAGGTCGCGCGCGTCCTCGACAAGGCGCACGCGCTCGGCATCGTGCACCGCGATCTCAAGCCGGCGAACCTCATCGTCACGCAACGCGAGGACGGCACGCCGCTCGTGAAGATCCTCGACTTCGGCATCGCCAAGCTCGTCGATCAGAGCGACGCCAAGGAGCTCACGCAGGACGGCGCGATCTTCGGCACGCCCTGGTACATGTCGCCCGAGCAGGCCCGCGGGCAGGCGTCGAAGGTCGGCCCGGCCGCGGATCTCTGGGCGCTCGGGCTCATCGCCTACCGCCTGCTCACCGGGAAAAACTACTGGTCCGCCGAGGGCATGGCCGCGCTCATCGGGCAGATCCTCTACGAGCCGATGGTCCCGCCGAGCACGATGTCGCCGCACCTCGGCCCGCGCTTCGACGCGTGGTTTGCCCGGGCCTGCGCGCGGGAGGCCGAGCAGCGGTACCCGAACGCGGTCGAGCAGATCCAGGCCCTCGCCATGGCGCTGCAGGTGAACTACGCGGCGCAGCCGACGAGCCTCGACATGCCGAACCCGTCGGATCTCTCCGCGTCGGCGCAGGTCCGTCAGGCGCTGCAAGGCATGCCGATGTACGGCATGAGCGTGGCGGGCGGCTCGATCCCGCCGGGCATGCCGATCCCGGGCACGAGCATCCCCGCCGCCGGCCTCTCGCAAGCCGGGATGACGCTGCCGCCCGGCGTGAACTCGGGTCCACGCATGGGGCTACGCTCGGACGAGCCGAGCTACGCCCCAAACCCCGCGGCGCTCTCGCACGCAGGCGCGACGGCCGCGCAGCTCGCGGCGATGGGCATGTCGCAGTCGGGCGCGCCCATCCCGCGCGTGTCGATCCCGCCGGGGACGACGGGCGCGCCGCTCTACTCGACGCAGGCCGGGGCGATGGTGCAGCCGGCCAGGTCGAAGCTCGGCGCGATCCTCGCGGGCGGGCTCATCGCGGTGGGGCTCGCGGGCGCAGCGGGGCTTTATTTCGTGTTCAAGGGCAAGGCCGAGGGGACCGCGCCCGCCGCGCAGACCGTGGCCACGACGCCGCCCGCCGCGACGACGGCCGAGCCGGCGCCGCCTCCGGTCGCACCTTCGCCAACCCCCCCAGCCGCGCCGCCGCCGACGACCGAGCCCGCGGCCACGGCCGCGCCGACGGCCGAGCCCGCGGCTACGGCCGAGCCCGAGGACGATCTCGCGATCGAAGTTGCGGCCACGGCCGAGCCTTCCGCCGCGCCCACGGCGGCGCCGACGGCCAAGCCCACGGCCGCCGCGGTGGCCGCCACCACGGCGACGACGAAGTCCGGCACCGTAAAACCGAAGCCTTCTAGTACCGTCGCGCCGAAGGTCGGTAACATCAAGTTCTGATGAACGAGCTCTGCCGGCGTTCGCTCGCCTTTGCCTTCGTCGCCTTCGTTGGTCTCGCCGCGCCCGCGCCCTCGCACGCGTCGGACGCGCAGACCTCGCAGGCCCAGATCCAGCTCGCGCGCCAGGCCGCATCGGAGGGGCTCACGGCGTATCGCGCGGGCCAGTTCGACAAGGCGCTGAACCTCTTCGAGCAGGCGAAGGCGCTCTACCCGAGCGCGCAGATCGTCCGCATGATCGGCTATTCGCTGCTCGCGCTCGAGAAGTGGATGCCCGCGGCCGAGGCGATGGAAGCCGCGCTCGTCTCGGACGTCGGGGCCCTGTCCGACGAGGACAAGACCGACGTCAAGGAGCAGCTCTCGAAGGCGATGGTGCACATCGGCGTGCTCAACGTCACGTCGAAGGTGAGCGGCGCGAAGCTCGTGGTGGACGATCAGCCGGGCGTGAATCTGCCGCTCGCGAAGCCGCTGTGGCTTTCGCCCGGCAAGCACAAGATCGTCGTGAGCGCGCCGGACCACGAGGACGAGGTGCAGGAGATCGAGCTCGAAGGCGGCAAGCCCCTCGAGCTCTCGATCGATCCGAAGGAGGTCAAAAAAGAGGCGCCGCCGCCGCCGCCGCCGCCACCTCCGCCACCTCCGCCGCAGAAAAACTGGATCCCGCAGCAACGCCTGATCGGGCTGGTGGCGACGGGCGTGGGCGCTGGGCTCGGGCTCGGGACGCTCGGCGCGAGCCTCGTGTCGACCCACCTGCGCAACAACGTCGCGCGCGACATCGAGATCCACGAGAAGATGTACGGGCCGAACTGCAGCCGCGGGGACGCTTCGTTCTGCCAGCTCGATCGTCAGGTGATCGCGGCCGACGGGCGCGACGCGAACACGATGCGCAACCTCAGCGTCGGCCTCGGGATCAGCGCGCTCGTGCTCGGCGCGGGCGGCGTCGTGCTGACGATCTTCGCGATGCCGGAGGAGCCCGCGAAGCCCAAGGATGAAGCTCTGCCCACGACGCAGGCGCAGAAAGGCGCGGGCATCCGCTCGTTCGCCTGCGGCCCGCTCGGCGGCCTCGGCGTCTCATGCGCAGGCACGTTCTGACGCCCCGGAGTCTGCTCGCCGCGCTCGCGCTCGTGCTCGCGGCGCCGGCGTGTCTCGAGGTGCCGGCGCCGCCGGCGAAGGACGCGCTCAAGGTCGTCGACGTGAAGGCGAGCGAGGGCGTGGTGCTCGAGACCGCGTGCACGCCGACGGGCATCGAGACGTGCTTCGACGCTCGCGACGACAACTGCAACGGCGTCATCGACGAGGGGTGCGGGCTGCACACGGGGATCTTGCAGTTCGTGATCGCGTGGGAGGCCGCCGAGGCCGACGTGGACCTGAACGTCTACGACGTCGGCGGCGAGCTCGCGCGGGTCGGGGAGCCGACCTCGACGGGCCTCGTGAAGGACCGCGATTGTCCGCAGTCGGAGAACGAGTGCCAGGGCCAGAACGTGGAGAACGTCTACCTGGCCGAGGGGGACCCGAAGCGCGGTCGTTACCGCGTGGTGATCCGCCTCGACAAGCTCAACGGCGCGGCCGCGCCGGTGCGGGTGCGCCTCGGCGCGCGTGTGGGGCAGCGGCCGTTCAGCATGGTCGTGGAGCTCGCGCCAGGCGCGGGCACGGAAGAGAAGTCGTTCGAGTTCACACTTTGATCTCGTGAACGATTCGGTTGACGTTTGGGGGCTACGCTAGGACGAGCCCAGCTACGCCCCCAAACCCCCGTGACGCGCGGCATCGCTCGGGTTGACGCGCAGCACCTCGGCCCCCTACAACAGGGGCCGTTTCCCCGGGAGAACGCGCGCCATGAATCCGCTCATGATGTTTCTCATGATCTTCGGCCTGGCCGGGGCCTTCGCGTACAGCGCAGGCCGGCGGTGGTCGTTGCTCCAGGTCGGGCGGTCGGAAGATCGCTTCGACGACGTTCCGGAGCGCGTGAAGGGCACGGTGATCTACGCGCTGGCCCAGAAGAAGATGCATTACTACCGGCTCGCCGGCGCGGCCCACATGCTCATCTTCCTGGGCTTCGTGGTGCTCCTGGCCCGGTCGCTCATCCTCTGGGGCCGCGGGTTCGACCCGTCGTTCAACCTCTTCATCCTGGGGCCCGAGGGCTTCCTCGGCCTGCCCCTCGGGCACGCGTACGAGTTCCTGAAGGACATCATCGCGTCGCTCGTCATCGTCGGCGCGCTCGTCTTCCTGTACTTCCGCGTGATCAAGGTCGACCCCCGCATGACGAAGTCGGGCGAGGCGATCCTGATCCTCGGCATCATCATGACGATGATGCTGGCGGACATGCTCTACGACGGCGCCTCCATGGTCCTGCACCACAAGGGCCTCGCGGGCTGTACGGGGCGGAACCTCGAGCCCGAGTATTGCGAGGCCGTGCGCAAGGTCGTGGCCCCGCTCGGGCCTGCGCCGACGCACGCGCTCGGCTGGGCGCCGTTCCCCTCGCCGGCCGGCTCGTTCTTCGCGACCCTGCTCGCGGGCGTACCGCGCGATACGTTGCTCGTGATCGCCAAGATCGGCTTCTGGACGCACGCGTCGCTCGTCCTGATCTTCGCGAACATCCTTCCGTACTCGAAGCACTTCCACGTCATCACGGCGGGCTTCAACGTCTTCTTCCGCAACGTGACGCCGCGCGGGCGGCTGCCGCTCATGGCGCCGAGCGCGGAGGCCATCGGCGAGATGGTCATGAAGATGGCCGAGGAGCCCGCGAAGGCCGAGCCCGTCGGCGTGAACAAGATCCAGGACTTCACCTGGAAGGCGATCCTCGACTTCTACACGTGCACGGAGTGCGGGCGTTGCTCCGACAACTGCCCCGCCCACAAGACGGGCAAGCTGCTCTCGCCGAAGCAGCTCACGCTCAACCTGCGCGATCACCTGTACGACCACGACAGCGTGCTCATCGCGCAGAAGCACGAGGCCGATCGCGTGGGCGCGGCGCTGGCGCGGCCCGACGCGACGACCGAGGACAACGGCGAGGTCGGGCCCTACCGTTCGGAGCCGGAAGGCTTGCAGGCGCAGCCGAGCGCCGAGGTCGAGGACGCGAGCAAGGATCTCGTGGCGAACGTGATCCACCCGGACGTGCTCTGGGCCTGCACGACGTGCCGGGCCTGCGAAGAGCAGTGTCCCGTGATGATCAGCTACGTCGACAAGATCGTGGAGATGCGGCGGCACCTGGTGCTCGTGAAGGGCGAGTTCCCGGCGCAGCTCAACGGTCCGTTCCAGGCGCTGGAGGTGAACGGGAACCCCTGGAACCTCGCCCGCATGGATCGCGCGAACTGGGCCGAGGGGCTCGACGTGCCGATGATGTCGGAGAACCCGAAGGCCGAGGTCCTCTACTGGGTCGGCTGCGCGGCGAGCTACGACGACCGGGCGAAGAAGATCGCGCGGGCGACGGCGCGGCTGCTCAAGGAGGCGGGCGTGGACTTCGCGGTCCTCGGGCAGGAGGAGACCTGCACGGGGGATCCGGCGCGGCGCGCGGGCAACGAGTACCTGTTCGCGATGCTGGCCGAGCAGAACGTGGCCACGCTGAACGGCTACAAGGACCAGGGCGGGGTGAAGAAGATCATCACGGCCTGCCCGCACTGCTTCAATACGATCCTGAACGAATACCCCGACTTCGGCGCGAAGTTCGAGGTCGTGCATCACACGGATTACCTGCTCGGGCTCGTGGCGGAGCGGAAGCTCTCGCCGAAGACCCCGGTGAAGGGCAAGGTCGTGTTCCACGACTCCTGCTACCTGGGCCGTTACAACGACGTGTACGAGCAGCCGCGCGACATCCTGAAGAGCATCCCGGGCGTGGAGCTCGTCGAGGCGGAGGGCTGGAACCGCAACAAGGGCCTGTGCTGCGGCGCCGGCGGCGCGCAGTTCTGGATGGAGGAGCAAAACAAGGACCGCGTGAACGTGAAGCGCACGCTCCAGCTCCTGCAGACGGAGGCGAAGACGATCGCGACCGCGTGCCCGTTCTGCCAGACGATGATCACCGACGGCCTGAAGGCGCACGGGAAGGAAGAAAGCGTACGTCAGCTCGACGTGTCGGAGATCCTGCTCGAGAGCTGCCTCGAAGGCGGGTCGAAGAAGGAAAAGCCGAAGAAGGCTGCGCCCGAGACGGTGGAAGCCCCCTCCGCCTGATCACGCAAGCTCCGCGATTCCCTCAACTCCATCCAGGAATCACCTGGTCCACCCCCCCTCGTTCCGGAGCACGTGCGTCCGACGAGAGCCTGAGCTAGATTCGGGCGGTCGCTGGATCCGAGGGAGGCATATGGAGCAACCGCGAAACATGGTTTTTTCCATGGCCATCGATTCGCTGGCCGATGTGGCGCTCAAGGCGCACATGACGCCGGAGGATGCGGGGGAGCTCCGGTGCGACGCCTGCTCGGAGCCCATCGAAGGGGAGCCGGCCGGGCGAGGGCTGTACGTGTGGACCCGCGGAGACGAGGTCCGCTACGAGGAGCCCCCGCTCTGCGCGCAATGCGCGACGGCCATCGGGATCACGGCGCTCGCGACGTGGAGCGTCGAAGAAGAAGAAGGCTGATCCTTCCGCCTTAAAACGCCTCGCCGATCGCGATCGTGGTCACGATCGGGAATCCGCCCGTATATCCGAACAAGCCGACGTCGTAGCCAAGCGCGGCCTCGTCGCAGATGCCGATCTGCTGGGCGCACGGGATGCGGTAGCCGACGTCCACGCGGACCGGGCCGACCGGGGTCGCATACCGGACGCCGAGGCCGGCGGACATGTGCGGGCGGTCGAAGGCGAGCTCGGCGAGGCCAGGGCGGACGTCGCTCGCGTCGAGGAAGAGGATCGCGCCGAGGTTCTCGGTGAACGAGAGGCGCACTTCGATCGCGGACTCCCACAACGTGAGGCCACCCGTCGGCGCCCACGGAGGGACGGCCCCGCGCGCCGTGTCGCGGAGCGGGACGCTCGCGTGCATGCCGACGCCGTTGTAGACGTAGCCCCGGTTCGAGTTGGGGCCGCCGCTGTAGAAACCACGGAACTGCAGGAGCTGCAGGGAGCGGCGGAGTTCGTCGAGGGGGATGTTCGTGCCGTCGACGATGCCGTCGTCGTTTTCGTCGGGGCGCTTCCGGTCGCGGGCCTTGGGGCCGAGGATGTCGAGGGTCTGCTGGAAGTCGTCCGAGCGCGGGATGAGGAAGCCGCCCGCCAGGCGGAAGGCGAGGGTGACGCGTTTGGCGACGGGCACGTAGGCACGGAGCTCGGGGCGTAGGCGGACGTCGTTGGCGTCGCCGGGGAGGAAGTAGCCCGCGAGCTGCGCATTGAGGTTCAGGTAGACGCCGCGGCGTGGGGTGATGCGGTCGGTCTCGCCGCGGTCGTTCTGGCGGAAATCGAGCGTGCCCACGGTTTCGAGGTACGTGAACACGAGGCGGGTGAAGCCTTCGGGGACGCCGTCGTGCCAGTACAGGAACGGGTCGTCGTACTGCACGTGGATGAACTGCCCGAGGTAATGCGTGAAGTCGGCGAAGCGGCGTTCGAGGCCGAGGGTGACGGCGGCCTCGCGGTAGCCGAGCGCGGGCTCCTTGGCCTCGGGCGTGCCAGGGGCGGGCGCCGTGATGATGTTGAGGGGGCGGTAGATGTTCGCCGCGCCGCGGAGGACGGCCTGGGTGCGGGGCTCGAAGACGCCGGGCTGGCGGAGCTCGAAGCGGAGGCGGATCTCGGGGAGGATGTAGCTCGGGCGCGCGAGGAAGAGGTTGTAGAGGGCGTTCGGGTAGAACACGAGGCCGGGGCGCGCCTCGATGGCGAAGCGGCGCAAGCCGCCGAGGAAGTTGCGGTCCTCCCAGCTCGCCATGCCGTGCGCCTCGACACGGCCGCCGGCCTCGGCGCCGAAGCCGAGCTTGACGGCGCGGAGCGCGGCGGGCTGGACGACGATCGTGATGGGTACGACGTTCGTGCGCGGCTTGTCGGGCGGGGGGAGCTCGGGGCGGACGTCGATGGCGCCGAAGATGCCGAAGTCGGCGAGGGCGCGCTCGGCGGAGGCGAGGGTGGCGGTGGAGAAGCGTTCGCCCTTCTTGAAGCCGAGGGCCGCGCGGATCGGCTTTTCGGGGAGCTCGCCGAGGCCGACGATGCGGACGTCGCCGAAGGTGGCCTGGGGGCCGAGCTCGATGGTGTACGTGACGTCGGCGGTGTGGGCGATGAGGTCGACCTTGGTGTCGCCGTGGACGTTCGCGTAGGGGAAGCCGCGCTCGGTGAGGACGCGGGTGATGGCCTTTTTCGTGGCCTCGTAGCTGTCCTCCTCGAAGCGCTTGCCGAGGGGGAGCTCGTTTTTCGCCTCGGTGACGGGGCGCGTGACGTCGGCCGCGTCGGGCAGGCGCCAGTCGACCCAGGCGAGGTCGACCTTGCGGAGGTTCACGGGTTTGCCCTCGTCGACGACGATCTCGACGCGGAGCTTGCCGTCGGACTTGCGGCGCATGACGCGGCCGGCCTCGACGTGCGCCTCGTAAAACCCGCGGCTGCGGTAGTAACGCTCGATGCGGGCGAGGTCGCGCTCGAGGACGAAGCGGTCGAAGCGCTCGTACTCGACGGCCAGGACGTCGCTGAGGCCAAGGATGGGGATGCCCTGGAGGACGCCGCCGAGCGGATGCGAGCTCTCCGCGGTGGCGATGCGGTCCTTGATGGCAGCGTCGGGGATCTCGTCGTTGCCGAGGACGTCGACCTCTTCGATGATGCAGCCGGAGAGGTCTTGAGGGTTACACGTCGGGGTTTTGGGGGGCGTGGTTTTGCACGCCGCGGACGTGACGAGGGTCAGGGCGAACGGCAGAAGCTTGCTCAAGGCGACGCGGGACTTGCTCCTGTTCTGCGTCAAGTGGCCTTCCCCTCGGGTATCCTCGGTCAGCCGCGCACGGGCGCGGCGGAGAGGGAGAGCCTACGAGATGGCGGAGCCAATGCAAAACGACCTCGGCGGCGAGCCGCCGCGGGCCGAGCGTCCCGAGGAACCTTCGCGCGTGGACGGCAGCCGTCGCGGCGCGTTGAAGGTGCTCGTCGCGCTGGGCGGCGCGGCCTACGCGGGCGCGATCGTGGTCCCGGCCGTGACCATGCTGGCCCCATCGTCTGAAGGCGGCGCAGGCGCGGCGCGGTGGATGCGGGTTTGTCGTCTCGCCGAGCTGACCGAGGGTGAGCCGCGGCGGGTCGTGGTCGTCGGCGACGAGCGCGACGCGTACACGGTGACGAAGGATCAGCTCCTCGGCTCGATCTGGGTGACGAAGAAGGGCGAGAGCGTGACGGCGCTCAGCGCGGTTTGTCCGCACCTCGGCTGCTCGATCGATCTGAACGGCGACAAGAAGAGCTTCTCGTGTCCCTGCCACACGTCGAAGTTCTCGCTCGCGGGCGCGGCGGAGGCAGGGCCGAGCCCGCGCGGGATGGATCCGCTCGTGGTGCGCGTCGTGGACGGGCACGTCGAGGTGGACTTCAAGCTCTTCCGCCAGGGGATCGCGGAGCGAAAGGAGGTCGGGTGAAGCTCGGCGATTGGCTCGACGAACGGACGGGCTACCGGGCGATCTCCCGGAAGTTCGTGGAAGCGACCGTCCCCGGCGGAGCGCGCTTCGCGTACGCGTGGGGCGCGGCGCTCGGGATCGTGCTGCTGCTGGAAGCGGTGACGGGCGTGCTGCTCATGACCGTGTATTCGCCGAGCGCGACGACGGCGTGGGCGAGCGTGGCGTACCTGCAGCAGAAGGTGCCGGGGGGCTGGATCGTGCGCGGGCTGCATCAGTTCGGCGCGCAGGCGGCGATCGTGCTCGCGGTGATCCACGTGGGGTACGCGATCGCGCGCGGGGCGTACCGCAAGCCGCGGGAGCTGACGTACTGGCTTTCGCTCGCGATGGTGGGGCTCGTCGTGGTCACGGCGCTGACGGGCAATCCGCTGCGCTGGGATCAACGCGGCTTCTGGGGTCTGCGTGTGGAGACGGGGATCATCGGGACGGTGCCCGTGGTCGGCGGCGTCTTGCAGCAGCTCTTGCTCGGCGGAGGCACGCCGGGGCACATGACGCTGTCGCGTCTGTACACGCTGCACACGGTGGTGTTGCCGTTCCTGCTCGGCGCGATCGCGGCGAAGCATCTGTGGCTGTCGCGCAAGCACGGGCCGGCGCTCGCGACGCCTGCGGACGCGGTGAAGTCGGATCGGTACTTCCCGACGCAAGCGGCGCGCGACGTGATCGTGGCGGTGGCCGTGCTCGGCGTGATCGGGGCGCTGACGTGGATGCGGCACGGCGCGCCGCTCGACGCGCCGGCGGATCCGACGAGCGACTACCCGGCGCGGCCGGAGTGGTACTTCCTCGCGCTCTACGAGATGCGAAAGCCCTTCCCGGGCAAGCTGGAGTTGATCGCGACGGTGGTGATCCCAGGGCTCGTGGCGGGGTACCTGGTGCTCTTGCCGCTGCTCGACAAGAAGGCGGATCGCGGCGTGATGAAGCGGCTGCCGCTGCTCGCGCCGGTGGGGTTGTTCGGGGTGGCGGCAGGCGTGCTCACGTTCGCGTCGATGCGCACGGACGCAGCCGACGCGGAGTTCGGGAAGGCCGTGGCGAAGGCCGAGGCGCAAGGAACGAAGGCGCTGGCGTTGGCGCAGGAAGGCGTGCCGCCGGAGGGCGCGCTGGCGATGCTGCGCAACCACCCGGAGACGCGCCGCGTTGCGCTGTTCGAGCAGCACTGCGCGAGCTGCCATCGCATGGGGGATCTGGGGCCGCCGAAGGACAAGGACACGGCGCCGGATCTGACGGGCTTCGGCACGAAGGCGTGGGCGAAGCGGGTGATGGAGGAGCCGGATCACGATGCGATGTTCGGCAAGACCGCGTTCAAGGGCGAGATGCCGAGCATGACGAAGCCGCCCGCGGATCCCGAGGCAGCGAAGGCGTTCACGGCGATGGCGCCGGCGGACCTCGACGCGATCGCGGACTTCCTCGCGGTGCAAGCGCAAGGGAAGAAGGGCGAGGGGTTGCCGGGCGAGAAGCTCGTGAGCCAGCGATGCACGAGCTGCCATCGGTTCGACGGCAAGACGGACGACGAGGACTCGCTCGCGCCGGAGCTGCGCGGCTGGGCCTCGGTGCCTTGGATCCTCGCGCAGATCGATGATCCCGGCAGCGGCGCGACCTACCCGAAGGGCGCGATGGATCCGAAGCTCGAAGGGCACATGCCCGCGTTCAAGGACAAGCTGTCCGAGAAGGATCGGGCGCTGCTCGCGAAGTTCGTGCAGGAGCAGGCGGGCAAGTAGGGAAGGTGGCGGCGGGCATGGCCCCGCCGCGCCTGTGTCAAGTCGAGACCAGCCCCAAATGTGAACAGTCGCTCCGAAAAGGGAGCGAAAACGCCCCAAAGCGGGGTCGGAGCGGTCCACGTACGTTTTGGGGAGGCCCCAAATGTAGGTGGATGTGTCCGGGGTGCCGTTTGGGGAGGGCCCAAATGTAGGTGGGTGTGTCCGGAGTGCCGTTTGGGGAGGCCCCAAAGGGAGGTCGGCGCGGCCGGTGGGGTCGCTGGGGAGGCCCCAAAAGGAGGCCGGCGCGGCCCGAGGCGTCTTCGGGGAGGCCCCAAACCGACGGCTCCCCGAGGAGATCCCGAAGGGCTGCGGGGGAGGCTCGACCTCAAGCCAAAAGCGTCCGCAGACTCGCGATCGTCACGACGAGCTCCGTCGGATCCACGGGCTTCGGCACGTGCATCTGGAACCCCGCGTTCAGCGCGCGCACGCGATCTTCCGGCCGCGTGTACGCCGTGAGCGCGATGGCCGGCACCGTCGCGATCCGATCCGGCGTGCGGCTGCGAATCTTGCGGATGAGCGAGAGGCCGTCGTCTCCTGGCATCGCGAGGTCTGAGACCAGCACGTCGGGCACGAAGTCGGACAGGATGCGCAGGGCCTCGGCAGCGTCGGCCGCGGTTTTTACGGTCGCGCCTGCGATGTCGAGGATCTCCGAGAGGATCTCCCGCGCGTCGGGTTCGTCGTCGACGACCAGCACCGACAGACCCGCGAGCGCGCGTTTTTCCGTGCGGCGTTCGTCGACGGGCGGGCCTTGTGCGGGGAGCGGGCGTGGCTTGGCGATCGGGAGTTTGACCGTGAACTTCGCGCCTGTGTCCGGGCCGTCGCTCTCGGCGCGTACGGTGCCGCCGTGTGCTTCGACGAGGTGACGCACGATCGAGAGGCCGAGTCCGAGGCCACCCGAGGCGCGCGTGAGCGTGCCGTCGCCTTGGCGGAAGCGCTCGAAGATGTGCGGCAAGAGCTCGGCGCGGATGCCACGGCCGCTGTCGGAGACCACGAGCACCGCCTCGTCGCCTGCGCGCGCGAGCCGCACGTCGATCCGCCCGCCCTTCGGGGTGAACTTGATCGCGTTCGAGAGCAGGTTCCACACGACCTGCTGCAGCCGGCTCGGGTCGCCGAAGATCGGCACGCTGTCCGTGTCGAAGGTTGTGTGCAGCGTGATCTCGCGGTTCGTCGCGCCCGGCGTGACGGAGTGGACCGCGGCTTCGACGACGGGCGCGAACTCCAGGACCGATGGGTCGAGACGGAGCTTGCCTGCTGTGATGCGGGAGGCGTCGAGCAGGTCGTCGATGAGCTTCGCTTGATGCACGGCGTTGCGCTCGATCGATTCGAGCGCGCGGGGCTGGTTGCCTTCGCGGACGGCGCCGGTGCGGAGCATGCGCGCCCAGCCGAGGATGGCGTTGAGCGGCGTGCGCAGCTCGTGCGAGACGACGCCGAGGAACTCGTCCTTCACGCGGCTCGCCTCCTGCGCCTCGTGGAAGAGGCGCGCGTTGTCGAGCGCGAGGGCGGCGCGCTGGCCGAGCTCCTCGGCGAGCGCGAGGTCGGACTGGCCGTAGCGGCCGCGCGTGGTGCCGAACGAGAGCACGCCGAGCGTGTGGCCGCGCGCGATGAGCGGTACGACGATCGCCGACGTGGTGCCGATGCGGCGGATGATCTCGAGGTGCTCGTCGTCGGCGGCGACCGCGCGGAACGAGCCGTCGTCGACCACGCGGAGGAGCTTCGACTTGCCCGTGCGCGCGGCCTCGCTGATCGGGTGGCTCTTGCCGAAGGGGTAACGCGCGCGCATGTCGCGCAGGAGCGCTTCCATCTCGGGATCCTCGTGCAGCGCGTACACGAACTGCGGGGCGCTCTCCTCGTCGAGGCTGCACAGGATGCAGTAGCCCGCGAAGCTCGGCACCGCGACGCGCGCGAGGGACTCGGTGATGGCCGCCGGATCGAGCGAGGCGTTGAGCACGGCGCTCGCCTCGGCGAGCAGGGCGAGGCGCTTGCGCTCGACGTCGGCGTCGGCGCGGGCCTTGCGCTCGGCCTCGTAGAGGTAGGCGCGTTCGAGGGACTGCGTGCAGGTGCGGGCGAGGTGCAGGATGAAGGCGTTGTCCTCGCTCGCGCGCTGGCTCGACCGGTGGTAGCGGAGCGAGAGCCCGCCGATGGCATGATCCTCGACGATGAAGGGCACGGCGGCGACGCCCCACGGCACGTCGGACGTGCTGGTCGCGAGGTGCGGGTAGCGCGCGCGGTAGGCCTCGGCGTCGTCGAAGAAGAGCGGTGTTTGGCTCCGGACGGCGTCCGTGAGCGGCGAGGAGAAGTCGAGCTTCGTGGAGTCGTACCGGTCGAGCGTCTCGCGCGTGTGGCCGATGGCGCGGACGAGGTCGAGGTGCTCGCCGTCGGCGGAGACGGTCGCGACGATGGCCTTGCAGCTCGGCAGCATGTCGCGCACGTGGTCGACGATCGTCTCGGCCACCTTGATGCGGCTCATCGTGTCGGAGAGCGCGGCCGTCATGCGCTGGAGGGCGACGAGGCGCATCGTCGCGAGCTCGGCGGCCGCGCGGGCGCGTTCGGTGGCCTCGTAGAGGCGCGCGCGCTCGAGGGCCTGCGAGGACTGGCGCGCGAGCGTGAGCAGGAACGAGCGGTCCTCGTGCGAGAGGACGCGGGGCTCGCGGAAGGAGAAGAGGATCACGCCCGTGGCCCGGTCGTCGAGAAGGAGGGGCAAACAGGCGACGGCCTTCGGCGGGTCCTGGCCCTCGGGATCGAGCTCGGCGAGGGCCCGCGCCTCGGCGACGGCGGCCTCCGATTCGAGCCAGAGGGGCTGCTTGCGGCGCAGGGCCTCGGCGAGCGGGCCCGGAGCATCCGCTGCGACACGGGCGCCGCGCGAGAGGGTGCCCGGGGCGAACCCGAGGGCGCCGACGATGTCGAGGCTCCCGTCCTGCGTGCGCAGGGCGAGCGCGGCGGCGCGGGCGTCGACGGCCACGAGGCCTTGTTGCAGCACGGCGTCGGCGACCTGCGCGGGCGTGAGGGCGGCGGCCAGGCTCGACGTGAGGGCTTGGAGCCGCGAGGTGCGGGCCGCGGCGCGCTCGGCGGCCTCGCGGGCGCGCTGCTCGGCTGCGTGCAGGCGCGCGTTGTCGATGGCGAGCGCGGCGCGCCGGGCGAGGTCCTGGGCGATCGTGAGATCGGCGCTCCCGTAGCGCCGGCCCGAGTCGGCCGTGGCCAGCGTGAGCACGCCGATGGTGCGTCCCGAGGCGACGAGGGGCGCGTTGATCGAGGAGACCGTGCCGAGGACGGCCGGGGGCAAGAACGGGTGGCTGCGCGGGGCGAGGCCCGCGTCGTTGCTCGGCGTGAGCAAGGGCTCGCCGCGCGCGAGCAGGCGCGGGCCGACCTCGGCGAACCACATGCCGCTCTCGCGCGGCGACGTGGGGGCCGTGAGCAGGTGCTCCTTGGCGGGGTCGACGTGCACGGATTCGACGCGGTGCAGGCGTCCGTCTTCTTCGAGCAGGTCGATGACGCAATAATCGCAGAGCGTGGGCACGCTCAGCCGCGCCAGGTTCGTCAGCGTCGTACGCAAATCGAGGGAGCTCGCCAGGCGCTCGCCGGCCCGCGCCAGGAAGGCGAGTTGCTCCTCGGTAGGACCGGGCTCGCGCGCTCGGTGCTCGGTGCTCTTCATGGCAATCCGTCGGTGCGCGGCGCTCCCCCCCACGCGATGACGTCCTCCGAGCGTACCTTCATTTTCATCGCAATACGCGACAAAAAGGCCGCGTCGGAGCGATCACGTTGGGCCTTTGTCCGTCTGCGACGTTCCTCGATGCGCATGTCGCGCGCAGGATTTGCGGGCGCGCGCAGCCGCTTCGAATACCCATGATCCAAGGAGGATGAAGGCTCACGCGGCGCGTCGCCGGCGGTGAGAAAAACGAAGCTTTGCGAAGGTTCGGGGGCTGCGACTAGAGTCCCTTCGCATGAGCACGCGACAGTCTCTTTTGCCTCGCGAGGTCTACGTCGTCGACGCCGTGCGCACGCCGATCGGGCGGTACGCCGGCGGGCTCGCGAGCGTGCGCCCGGACGACCTCGCGGCGCAC
The DNA here is from genome assembly GCF_028369105.1 of Polyangium mundeleinium. Lineage (NCBI taxonomy): Bacteria > Pseudomonadati > Myxococcota > Polyangiales > Polyangiaceae > Polyangium > Polyangium mundeleinium. The sequence goes on from NZ_JAQNDO010000001.1 coordinate 1,835,379, forward strand.
GTCGTGTCGGCGCTGGCGAAGCGCAACGAGGCGCTCGCCGCGCAGCTCGATCACGTGGTGTTCGGAGCGACGAACCAGGCGGGCGAGGACAACCGGAACGTCGCGCGCATGGCGCTCCTCATCGCGGGCCTGCCCTACGAGGTGCCCGCCGTGACGGTGAACCGGCTCTGCGGCTCGGGCCTGGAGGCGGTCGCGGACGCGGCGCGGATGATCGCGGTGGGCGAGGCGTCGTGCGTGATCGCAGGCGGAGTCGAGAGCATGACGCGCGCGCCGTTCTCCATGCCGAAGCAGGCGAGCGCGTTCGACCGCACGCCGCCGCCGGTCTACGACACGACGCTCGGCTGGCGGTACGAGAACCCGCGGATGAAGGCGCGTTTCCCGCTGATCTCGATGGGCGAGACGGCCGAAAACGTGGCCGAGAAGTACGGGATTTCGCGGGAGGATCAGGATCGCTTCGCGGTGGAGTCGCAGCGCCGGGCGGCCGAGGCGTGGAAGGGCGGGGCCTTCGCGGCCGAGGTCGTGCCCGTGCCGATCCCGCAAAAGAAGGGCGATCCCGTGCTGTTCGACCGCGACGAGTCCGTGCGGGAAGGCACGACGCTCGACGCGCTCGCGAAGCTGCCGGCGGTGTTCAAGAAGGGCGGCAGCGTGACGGCGGGCAACTCCTCGCCGATCAACGACGGCGCCTCGGGGCTCTTGCTCGCGTCGGCGGAGGTCGTGGCGCAGGCGGGCGTGACGCCGCTCGCGCGTGTGCTCGGCAGCCAGACGGCCGGCGTGGATCCGAGCTTCATGGGCGAGGGGCCGATCCCCGCCGTCCGAAAGTTGCTCACCCGGGCAGGTCTTCAGGCGTCCGACGTGGACCTCGTCGAGCTGAACGAGGCGTTCGCGGCGCAGTCGCTCGCGTGCGTGCGCGCGCTCGAGCTCGACCCGTCACGCGTCAACGTGAACGGCGGCGCCATTGCGCTCGGCCACCCGATCGGCTCGTCGGGCGCGCGCATTGCCTGCACGCTCGTGCATGCGATGAAGGCGCGCGAGAAGAAGATCGGCCTCGCGTCGCTCTGCATCGGCGTGGGGCAAGGGATCGCAGCTCTGTTCGAGAAAATCTGAGGGGGTCGGGGCCCCAAGGCCCCACGGAAAAGGAAGAGGAGAGAGACATGCAATTTCCGGCCATCAACGTGCCCGGCGCAGGGCAACTCCACGCGCGGCTCGTCACGACGCTCGGCGACATCGTCCTTCGGCTGGAGGAGGAGCGCGCGCCGAACACCGTGAAGAACTTCGTCGCCCTCGCGACCGGTTCGATCGACTGGAAGGACCCGAAGACCGGGCAGACCCATCAAGGCGAGGGTCTCTACAACGGCGTCCGCTTCCACCGCGTGATCCCGAGGTTCATGATCCAGTGCGGTGATCCGCTCACGCGTTACCCGGACATGGCGGCGCGCTGGGGCACGGGCGGGCCGGGGTACAAGTTCAGCGACGAGTTCCACCCGGAGCTCCGGCACGACGGGCCGGGCGTGCTCTCCATGGCGAACAGCGGCCCGGGGACGAACGGGTCGCAGTGGTTCATCACGGAGGGGCCGACGCCGCACCTCAACAACAAGCACTCGGTCTTCGGCAAGGTCGTGAGCGGTCAGGACGTGGTCAACAAGATCGCGAACGTCCCGACCTCGCGGGATCGGCCGAATGTGGACGTGGTGATCGAGCGGGTGGAGATCTTCCGGCAGTAGCCGGGGAGGGCGCCCAGGCGCCGGGCCTCCGCGGAGACCCGGCGCGCGCGGCGGGCTTCGATCAGGGCGCGCAGGTTTTGTTCGCGCCCGAGCCCGTGCACATGTTGTTCAGGCAGTCGGGGTTGTTCGTGCACGGAGCGCCCGGCTCGCCCTTGCAGACGCCGGCCCCGTCGCAGGCCTTGTTGCCCATGCAGGGCGTCATCCCGTTCGTGTCGTCCTGGTTGACCGGCACGGGGGAGCACGTCCCCACGTTGCCCATGACGTTGCACGCCTGGCACGTGCCCGTGCAGGCGGTCGCGCAGCAGACGCCGTCGACGCAGAAGTTGCTCTCGCACTCGGCGTTCGCCGCGCACGCGGCGGCGTCGCATTTGGCGCACTTGGCGCCGCCGCAGTCGATCCCGGTCTCGTCGCCGTTCTTCACGCCGTCGCTGCACGAGATGCACGTGTTGTCGGGCAGGCACGTGGGATTCGTGCCCATGCAGTCGTTGTCGGCGACGCACGCGACGCAGGTGCCCCCGTTGCAGACGCCGTCCGTGCAGTCGGCGTCGGTGGCGCACTCGACGCACGTGTTTCCGCTGCAGACGTCATTGCCCGAGCAGTGGTTGTCCTCGACGCACTCGACGCACGCGCCGCTCCCGTTGCACACGCCGTCGGGACATGGGTCGCCCGAGGGGTCGCTCATCTGCATGGGCAGGCCGGAGACGCAGACCGAGGTCGTGCAGGGGTTGCCGTCACCCGGCGGCGTGTCGTCGTCGTCGTTGACCACCTTCTCGCCGCCCATGCCGTCGCATTCGAGCGCCTTGCAGTCGCCGTTCATCGGGTCGGGCAGGTTCATGCCGTCGGGCGCGTCGTCCGCCTCGCACGTCCCGTTCACGCAGCTCCAGTCGCGGCAGGTCGTGTCCGCGGGGCAGTCCCCAGGGTTCTGACACGGCATGCCGCCCATGCCGCCCGTGCCGCCGCCGCCCATGCCGCCGCCGCCCATGCCCCCCACCCCGCCGACGCCGCCGGTCCCGCCGGTGCTCGACGAGCTCGTCCCACCCCCGAGGCCGCCGGTGCCACCCGAGGGCTCGAACTGGTTGAAGTCTTGGGTGCAGCCCAGGTACGTGAGGCCCAGAGCCGAAAGAAGGGTTGCGGTCAGGATGGCGGAGCGCTTCACGGCATCACCTCGCTCGGGCGCGCAGGCCCGACTGGAAAGGATGCCCGAAGGTATCACGAGGACGGCAATCGCAGGAGACCGGCGAGCATTCACACGATGGGAGGTGGCTCGTCGTCCATCCCACGATTCATGAGGTTTCGCGCCTCGACGAGGTGCAGCTCGACCTTCGATGCACACGCGACGCGTGACGCGCGGAGCGCCGCGAGGACCGCGTCTTTCGTGGCCGTGCCGAGGCTTCGCGCGCGGCTGAGCGTGACGATCGCCTGGTCGATGTCGTGCAGTTCGCCGAGGTGCCGCTGCATGCGCGTCGCATGCTTGGCGAGGCGTGTCGCCGTCACGCCGAGGGGCACGGCGAAGAGCTCGGCGGTGTAGCGCAGGCGCTTGTAACGAATGCGGAGCTCGTGCATCGCCTCGACGTCGCCGACGTCCCGCTGGGCCCACGTCACCACGTCGCGCGCCGCGCGATCGAGGACCTCGTGGCCGAGCTCGACGGCGGGCACGAGCCGCGGCGTGTCCCCGTTGAGGCGCGCGGCGAGCGCATGGAACGAGCGTTCGAGACGTCGGATGCGCTTGCCGCCCGGCAAGGTCGGCGTGCGCGCGGGAGGGCCGTCCCGGAGCAAGCGCGTCACCTCGGTGTGCTCTTTCCGCGTGGCGTGGGCGCGACGGACGAGCCAGCCGCCCACCTCGGCGTGCGCCTCTGGGGGCAGATCGAGCGCGGCGAGCGTCTCGCGCAGCACCTCCTCGTCGCGGAGCGCGCCCGTGGCCTGGGCGTAGTAGCGGATCTCGCCCTCGAGTCGCGCGAGCCGCTTGCGCCGCCAGAGCTCGCGCGCGACGCGGAGGAGCGTGCGCATCCGCCGCAGCGCCACGCGGAAGTCGTGGAGCGCCGCCTCGTCGCTGGCGCCGTCCGGTGCTCCTTGGATCGCGGACGTGGAGACGGCGAGCACCCGCTCCCGGGCCGCGCGTGCGTCCGCGACGAGCGCGTGGAGCGCCGTGGCGACGAGCTGATGGGCATGGTTCGGTGTGTTCATACCCGGGAAAGCGCCACGACGACGATCGGCCTGCGCCCCGTCTTTGCCTCGATGACGCGGCGCGCGGCGAGGCGCACCACCTCGGTCACGCCCTCGTCGCTCGACCGCGTCCGCCCGTCCGCTTCCGAGATCGCGCGCGAGACCGCGAGGGCCGCCGCGCGCATCACCTCGGAGGCGCCTTCCTCTTGATCAACGACGCCACGCTGCACGACGCGCGGCGGGGCGGCGACGCTGCCGCGCCGGTCGAGCACGAGCGACACCATCGCCACGCCCGACCGTCCGATCTGCGCGCGCTCGCGGATCACCTCGTCGGGCAGCTCGTCGCCGGCGTAGGTCGCGACCTTGCCCACGGTCACGCGCGCGGCCTTGGCGAGGGCCGCACGCGCGCCGAGCTCGACCACCTCGCCGTTCTCGGCGACGAGGACGTCGGAGACGCCGACCTCGCGGGCGAGCGCGGCGTGCCGCACGAGGTGGTGCAAGGTCCCGTGTACGGGCACGAAGGAGCGAGGCCGGCAGAGCTCGATCATGCGCGTCTGCTCCTCGCGGTGCGCGTGCCCGCTCGCGTGGACGCCCCGGTCCGTGAGCCCCGTCTTGAGGTCGATGCCCATGCGCAGGAAATCGCCCATCATGTCGAAGACCGGCCGGTCGTTGCCCGGGATGATGCGGCTCGACAGGACGACGACGTCGCCCGGGTCGAGGCGGAGCAAGGGGTGCGTGCCGGCCGCGAGGCGCACGAGCGCGCTCATGCGCTCGGCCTGCGTGCCGCTCGCGATGATGAGGACGCGGTCGCGCGGCATCGAGCCGAGGTGCTCGGGCGGCACGAGCAGATCACTCGGGAACCGGAGCCGGCCGACGATCTCGGCGGCGCGGACGTGGGTCTGCACGCTGCGGCCGAGCAAGCAGAGCCGCCGCCGCGTGGCCACGGCGACCTTCGCCAGCATGGCGAGGCGCTGCACGTTCGAGGCGAACATGCCGATGATCACGCGGGTCTTGGCGCGCGTGACGATCTCCTCCAGCGCCTGGCCGACGGAGAGCTCGCTCGTCGACCGGCCGGGCGAGTCCACGTTCGTGCTGTCGGAGAGCAGGAGCGAGACCCCCTCGTCGCCGAGCTCGGCGAGGCGCGCTTCGTCGGTCAGCTCGCCGTCGGGCGGCGTGGGGTCGAGCTTGAAGTCGCCCGTGTGCACCACGATGCCCGCGGACGTCCGGAACGCGAGGGCGACCGCGTCGACGATCGAGTGCGTGACGCGGATGGGCTCGAACGAGAACGAGCCGGCCTCGTACGTCTTGCGCGGCGCGACGGGGATGAGCTCGACCTCGTCGTCGCCGTAGCCGTGCTCCGCGAGCCTGTGCTTGACGAGCTCCAGCGCGTGGGCCGGCCCGTAGACCGGGACGTCCTCGTCGAGGTGCGCGAGCAGATAAGGCAGCCCCCCGATGTGGTCCTCGTGTCCGTGGGTCAGCACGACGGCGCGCACGCGGTCCTTGTGCCCGATCACGTAGTCGAAGCGCGGGTGATACGTGTCGATGCCGAGGTCGGTCGTCGGGAACGTGACGCCGCAGTCGACGAGCACGACGTCGTCGCCTTGCTCGAGCGCCATGCAGTTCATCCCGATCTCGCCGAGCCCGCCGAGGGGGACGACCCGCAGCGAGGAGCGGCCATTCGAAGGCCCGCGCGGGGGAGGGGGGGACATGCCGCTCTGCGGATCGTTCAACGAGGACAACAACACTCCTGTCGCGTTCGAGCGCCGTCGACGGCCGGCTCGTCCCCGGAGCATAACGCGGCCTGGGCGGTCTGGCCCCCTTCCCGAGGAGGGAACGGCCCGATCTACCGCCGCCGCCTCCGTGGGTCTACGTTGCGCTGGTTCCTCCCCGGATCCGAAGGCCCTCCCTTGCTCCGCTCTGTCCTCACGAACCTCTTCCTCCTCCTCGTCATGCCCCTCCGATGGCTGCGCCGCGCGTTCGCCATCCCGAAGGGCGGCTACGTCCTGCTCGACCTCGACGGGCCGGTCGTCGACACCGTGCCGACGCGGCCGCGCGGCCTCGCGCGGATCCTCCGGCGCGTTCGCCCGCCGCTCTCGGTGGCGCGGGTGCGGGAGCTCTGCGAGCTCATCGCCGGGGACGACCGGGCCGCAGGGCTCTTCGTCCGGCTCGACGGTCTCGCGGCCGGCCCGAGCGTGCTCGCCTCGCTCCGCAAGGTGTTCGCGACCCTGAGGGACGCAGGCAAGGAGGTCGTCTTCTACCTGCCCATGGGCGCGGACAACGACACGATGTTCCTCGCGTCCGCGGGGCGCCGCGTCGTGGTCGGGCCCGAGACGCTCGTCGCGCCGATCGGCTACGCGGCGACGGGGCGTTACCTGCGGAGAGCGCTCGCCGAGATCGGGGTCGAGCCCGAAGTGTTTGCGCGCGGCACGTACAAGGCCGCCGCCGAGCCGCTCGTGCGGGACGCGATGAGCGAGGCGCAACGCGAGCAGCTCGGCGAGGTGCTCGGCGCGCGGCATGACGCGCTCGTCCGGGCGCTCGCGGAGCGGTGCGGCGGTGACATGACGGTCGCGTCCCGCTGGGTCGACGAGGCGCCCTACCGAGCGAGCCGCGCAGAGGAGCTCGGCCTCGTGGACGCCGTCGCGTACGAGGACGAGGTCACGAGGCTGCTCGGCAAGGAGCCGGCCCCGACGGCGCGCTGGATGCCGGCGGGCCGGTACATCGCCGCGCGTCGCGCGTCAGGCTTCCGGCCGCTCTTGCCGCGGCCGGTCGTGGGCCTTGTCGAGGTGCATGGCCCCATCGTCTCGCGCAGCCGCTTCTCGCTCGGCAAGCTCGCCGTCGAGGACCGCGTCGTCCGGGCGCTCCGCGCGGCGCGTAGCAACCGACGCATCGCGGCCGTCGTGCTGCACATCGACTCGCCCGGCGGCAGCGCCGTCGCCTCGGACCGCATCCACCACGAGGTCGAGCTGCTCGCCAAGGAGAAGCCGGTCATCGCGTACCTCTCGAACGTCGCGGCGAGCGGCGGCTACTACGTCGCGGCGGCGGCGCGCGTCATCGTCGCCGAGCCCCAGGTCATCACGGGGTCGATCGGCGTCGTGTCGGCGCACTTCGTCCTGCGTGGGCTCCTCGAGAAGGTCGGCGTCTCGACGGACGTGGTCAAGCGCGGGGCGCGCGCCGATCTGTTCTCGCCCGTCCGGCCGCTCGACGCGTCCGAGCGCGCGGTGCTCGAGTCCGAGGTCGACGCCTTCTACAGGACGTTCGTGGGCGTGGTCGCGCGGGGGCGGGGCCGGGCGTTCGAGGACATCGACAAGCTCGCGCAGGGCCGTATTTACAGCGGGACCGAGGCGCGGGCGCGTGGGCTCGTCGACGAGCTCGGGGGCCTCTCGGACGCGGTCGCTCGGGCGTCGGACTTCGCGGGGCTCGGCCCGCTCGAGCTTCGGCTCGTGCCTCCGCCGCGTGGGGAGGGGCTGCCGCCGAGCGCGGCGCGCGTGGCCCGGGCGGCGCTGTCGGCGCTGGGGGCGCTCGGCCTTTCGCCGGTGGCCGAGCGTGCCCTGCTCGGCTTGAACCTCGCGGCGAGCGAGCGCGTGCTCGTCTACGAGCCTTGGGGTTCGGATGGACGAACCTGGCAGGACCTCACGTAACGATTTCCCAAGGGATCCCGCAGATTCTGCGCTCTCCGGCCCTGGGGGGCGCGTGCGGTGGGAACGACGCTACGCACCGCGGGATGGCGTTGCCGCTTGAAACGCCACGCGACGCGTTGTCAATGCGTTGTTTCCTTACATTTTGCTCGTCCAGACAATTCGACCCAATTGGAAATGGTGTGGGATGATAAACGGAATTTTCCTGCCAAGCGGGGACACCGGCGTTTGACCGAGGCGCTCCAGATCCCGGTCTTTGTTCAGAAAAACCAGAGTGGGCCGGGACAAATCCACAGGGGTGCAGCGGTTCATGTGGTTTGGTGTGGAGAACCCTCATCCTGATCTTGGGGGCTTGCCTGGACGCTAGGGGTTGGGGTACGACGGCGACCAAGACACTGCCGGTGGGGTTCCACCGTCGGCAGCAGGTCGCCCGCCGGGTGAGTCGAGCCCGGCGCGGCAAACGATTTCGAGTTACTCCTGAACAAAAGCAGAGGCAGCGCCGCGGGCCTGCCAATGCAGCGTCGCCACTGTACGATTCTCGGAGCGGTTCGTACGGACAGGCGACGTTTTCCATCTTGGGAGACATGTAGATGGCGCAGCCGACGATCGGTGAGGAAGGCGGGAAGGTGGCGAAGACGTCCGGGGAGGGCACGAAGCGCGCAGCCCGGGTCTCGGACAAGCCCGGCAAGACCGCGGCGGCCACGGCGGCCGGGGCGGCGGTCTCCGCGAAAGAGGCGAAGAAGGCAGCGCGTGCGCGTGGCCTCGCCTTCGACCGGGTCTTCACGCACCGAGGGGCGAACCCGCTTGACGAGGTCACCTGGGAGCGTCGGTCGAGCGTCATCAACAACCCCGACGGCTCCGTGGTCTTCAAGATGGAGGGGGCCGAGGTGCCGGCGGGCTGGTCGCAGCTCGCGACGGACATCGTCGTCTCCAAGTACTTCCGCAAGGCCGGCCTTCACGGGAAGAAGGACATCGGCGAGACCAGCGTGCGTCAGGTGGTCGAGCGCCTGGCCAAGACGATCCGCGAGGCGGGCGAGACCTTCGGCGGCTACTTCGCCAGCACCAAGGAAGCCGAGACCTTCGAGGCGGAGCTCACCTTCCTCCTCGTGAACCAGTACGGCGCCTTCAACTCGCCCGTCTGGTTCAACTGCGGCCTCTGGCACCGCTACGGCATCGTCGGCGCGGGCGGCAACTACGCCTGGACCGAGACCAAGCAGCCCTTTGATCGCGAAGAAGGCGACGGCTCCATCTGCGAGGTCTCGAACGCGTACGAAAAGCCGCAGTGCTCGGCGTGCTTCATCCAGTCGATCAACGACGACCTGATGAGCATCTACGACCTCGTGAAGAGCGAGGCGCGGCTCTTCAAGTACGGGTCGGGCACGGGCACGAACTTCAGCACCATCCGGGGCAAGCAGGAGAAGCTCTCGGGCGGCGGTACGAGCTCGGGGCTCATGAGCTTCCTCGAGGTGTTCGACCGAGCGGCCGGGGCGACGAAGAGCGGCGGTACGACGCGGCGCGCCGCGAAGATGGTCTGCCTCGACATGGACCACCCCGAGATCGTCGACTTCATCCAGTGGAAGGTCCGTGAGGAGCGCAAGGCGCAGATGCTCATCGGCGCCGGCATGTCCTCCGACTTCAACGGCGAGGCCTACCACACGGTCAGCGGCCAGAACTCGAACAACTCCGTCCGCGTCACCGACGAATTCATGCGCGCGGTTTCCACCGGAGGGGCTTGGGAGACGCGGGCGCGCACCACAAACGACGTCGTCGAGACGCACAACGCGAAGGATCTCTGGCGTTTGGTCGCCGACGCGGCGTGGGCCTGCGCCGACCCCGGCGTGCAGTACGACTCGACCATCAACCGCTGGCACACCTGCCCGAACTCGGGGCGCATCAACGCCTCGAACCCGTGCTCCGAGTACATGTTCCTCGACGACACGGCCTGTAACCTCGCGAGCCTGAACCTCACGAAGTTCCTCCGCGCCGACGGCTCCTTCGACATCGAGGGCTTCCGCCACGCGACGCGCGTCTTCTTCGTGGCGCAGGAGATCCTCGTGGACTTCTCGTCCTACCCGACGAAGCCCATCGCGCGGAACTCGCACGACTACAGGCCGCTCGGGCTCGGGTACGCGAACCTCGGCACGTTGCTCATGCTCCTCGGCATCCCGTACGACTCGGACCAGGGGCGCGCGGTGGCCGGCGCCATCACGGCGATCATGTGCGGCCATGCGTACAAGGTCTCGGCCGAGATGGCCGGTTCACGCGGGCCGTTCCCGGGCTACGCGAAGAACCGCGAGCCGATGCTCCGGGTGATGGGCCTGCACCGCGACGCGGCGTACGCCATCGATCGGGAGAAGTGCCCCGAGCCGCTCTGGCGCGCGGCGTGCGCGGACTGGGACGAGGCGGTGCGCATCGGCCACCAGAACGGCTTCCGCAACGCGCAGGCGACGGTGCTCGCGCCGACCGGGACGATCGGCCTCCTCATGGACTGCGACACGACGGGCATCGAGCCCGACTTCGCGCTCGTGAAGTTCAAGAAGCTCGCGGGCGGCGGCTACTTCAAGATCGTGAACCAGTCCGTGCCGGAGGCGTTGCGCCGGCTCGGCTACAGCGAGCACGAGGTGCAGGAAATCGTCGCCTACGTGTCGGGCACGAACACCCTGCTCGCCGCGCCGAACGTGAACCGCGCGTCGCTCAAGCAGCGTGGCTTCACGCATGACGACCTCGCGAAGGTCGAGGCGGCCATCCCGGGTGTCTTCGACCTCGGGCTCGCGTTCAGCCCGTGGGTGCTCGGCGAAGAGGCGTACGTGCGGCTCGGCATCACGCCCGAGCAGCGCCAGACGCCGGGCTTCTCGCTCCTCCGCGCGCTTGGCTTCTCGTCGTCGGAGATTGCCGAGGCGAACGAGGTCATCGTCGGTCGTATGACCGTCGAGGGCGCGCCGCACCTGCGCGAAGAGCACTACGCGGTGTTCGATTGCGCGAACCGTTGCGGCAAGATTGGCAAGCGGTTCCTCGCGCCGATGTCGCACGTGCGCATGATGGCGGCGGCCCAGCCGTTCCTCTCGGGTGCCATCTCGAAGACGGTGAACTTGCCGAACGAGGCGACCGTCGAGGAGGTGCAGAAGATCTACGAGGAGGGCTGGCGCCTCGGCTTGAAGGCGGTCGCGCTCTACCGCGACGGCTGCAAGGCGTCGCAGCCGCTCTCCGCGTCGGGTGATTCGAAGGAGGAGAAGGCGGAGAAGGCCGAGGCGAAGGCCGAGGTCGTGATGGCCACGCAGGCGCCTGCGGGGCTTGCGGTCCGCCCGACGGGTGCGCGGGTGCGTTTGCCGAAGAAGCGCACGGGCTTCACGCAGGAGGCGATCGTCGGCGGGCACAAGATCTTCCTCCGCACCGGCGAGTACGTCGATGGCACGCTCGGCGAGATCTTCATCGACATGCACAAGGAGGGCGCGGCCTTCCGTTCGCTCATGAACTGCTTTGCCATGAGCGTCTCGGTGGGCTTGCAGTACGGCGTGCCGCTCGAGACCTTCGTCGATCAGTTCACGTTCACGCGCTTCGAGCCGCAGGGCATGGTCGAGGGGCATGACTACGTGAGGCTGTCGACGTCGATCGTCGATTACATCTTCCGTGTACTCGGCATCGAGTACCTGCACCGCTACGACCTCGCGCACGTGCAGCCGCAGCCGACGGCGACGATCCAGGATCCGACGGAGACGCGGGCGCAGGAGAGCTCGTCGGCCGCGCCGGTGCTGCCGGTTGCGCCGGCCCGCGTCGAGACGCAGGAGCGCGTCACGAGCGCCCTCGATGCGCAGCTCGAGGACATGATGGGCGACGCCCCCGTGTGCGACGGTTGTGGCCACATCACGGTCCGCAACGGCGCTTGCTACAAGTGCCTCAACTGCGGCAACAGCATGGGTTGCAGCTAAAAAATCTAGATCCGATGCATCGACCGCACTGCGGTCGATGCACCCTCGGTCCAGGCCGTGCCTGGTCCGGGTCCAGGGGCGGACAGCCCCTGGTCGGGCCCGGGGTGAAACCCCGGCGCTACGCCGCCTCGAAAGTAGCCGCCGCCCCAAAACACGGGTAAACGGCGTCCATGCTGACTTCCGCTCGCGCGTGCACTGCCCTGCTCACGTTTGCGCTTGGCGCGCTGCTCTTCACCGGCTGTAAGAAGGAGGAAGAGGCGCCTCAGGCTGTCCCGCTCCCGTCGGCGGCTCCTGCGCCGGTCAAGGCCACGGAGGATACGCCTCAGGCTGCACAAGGCTCGGCTGCGGGGAGCGCTGCGCCTGCGGAGGCTGCGCCTACGCCGTCGGCTGCGCCGACGGAGCCTCCGAAGGCTGTGGCGGCGCCGTCGATTGACGGGTGTTGCTCGGCGCTTCAGGCCTTGGCGAAGGACACGAAGGCGACTTCGACGGTTCGGTCGAAGGCTGCCACGGCTGCGTCGATGTGCGCGGGCACGGCGAAGCTCGTCAAGGAAGGCAAGGCTCCGCGCTCGACGGCGCTCACGCAGATCCGCGCCACCATGGCCGGGAGTGCGCCGGCTGCCTGCAACTAGTTCGAGGTCGAACGATCAGCCGAAGTGGTCGTAGCCGCGCTCGTCGAGCGGCGTGAGCGTGCCGTCGGTGTGCTCGACGGCGATGCCGATCTTCCCGCCCTGGGCTGGTACAACGCGCCCGATCCGCTTGAAACCCGCGGGGACACGGTCCTCCGGCACTGTCACCACGACTGCGTAGTCCTCGCCGCCTTCGAGCGCGAGCTGGTACGGGTCTGCCTCGGCGAGTGCTGCGGCGCGCTCGAGCTCCGGTGTGAGGAGCGTCGACCGATCGAGCACCACGAGCACGCCGCTCGCTCGCGCCACGTGCCCCACGTCTCGCGTGAGCCCGTCCGACACGTCGATCGCCGCGCTCGCCACGTCCCGCGCGGCGAGCCCTGCCGCGATGCGCGCGATGGGCCTCCGGTAGGCGCGCACGGCCGGGGCTGCGTCCGCCTCCCGCTCGCGCCCTCGGCCGATCAGCACGAGACCCGCTGCCGAGAGCCCGAGGGGCCCTGCGATCGCCAGGACCTCCCCGGGTTTGGCGCCTGACCGACCGAGCGGACGCGGCGTCTCGCCGAGCACCGTCGTCGTGATCGAAATCTCTTGCCCGCGTGCGAGGTTTCCACCGATGATTTGTGTACCAACTTCCTCTGCTGCCTCGCGTTGTCCTTCGGCGATGGCGCAGAGGTCCTCGTCGGTGACGTCGGCCGGCAGTACGAGGCCCGCGAGGATGCCGAGCGGCGAGGCGCCCATGGCTGCGAGGTCGCTCGCTGCGGCCATCGTCGCGCGGTAGCCGAGGTCTGCCATCGAGACGAGGTCGCGGCGGAAGTGGATGCCTTCGACCTGCGCGTCGACGGTCCACACGAGGGGCTCTTGGCCGGGCGCGATCACGGCCGCGTCGTCGCCGATGCCCACGATCGTCCGGCTTGAGCCGTTTGCGCCGAACACGCGCGAGAGCATGTCGATGCGCGCTCGCTCCGAGCTTCGAGCTGTCATGCCCCGACTTTACGCGAACCGGACCGAAATCGCTCCGTGCGAGGGCGGCGCGGAGGGGCGCGACGCGGGCAAACGCACGACGAAGACGGCGCCCGTCGGCTCGTTGCCCTCGATGTGCACGCTCCCGTGGTGCGCCTCGACGAGCCGCTTCACGATCGAGAGCCCGAGCCCCGTGCCGCCGTGCTCACGCGTCGAGGACTGATCCACCTGGTAAAACGGGTCGAAGACCTTGTCGCGCTCGGCGGCCGGGATGCCGATGCCCGTGTCGGTCACGCGCACCTCGACCATCTGCCGGAGCGGCGCGAGCAGCACCATCCCGGGCTCGTCGCCGCCGTCCACCTCGGTGGCCATCTGCCGCGCGACGATCTGCACCGTGCCGCCCGGCGGCGTGAACTTGATGGCGTTCTCGCCGAGGTTCACGAACACCTGCCGCAGCCGCTCCGGATCGCCGAGCACGAGCGGCAAGTCCGCCGGCGCGTCCACGGTGAGCGTGACGCCCTTTTTCGTGGCGACGGGCGCGACCGTCGAGGCCGCCTCGGCGAGCACCGCGCCGATCGCCACGTCGCTCCGGCGCATCATCACGGTGCCGCTCTCGAGCTTCGAGAGGTCGAGCAGGCTCATGATGAGCTTCAGGAGCTGATCACTCTTCGAGTGGATGATCTGCACGAAGTCGAGCTGCGGCCCCGTGAGCTCGCCGGCGATGCCGCCCACGAGCATCTCGCTGTAGCCGAGGATCGAGGTGAGCGGCGTCCGGAGCTCGTGCGAGATCGTTGCGAGGAAGTTCGACTTCAGCTTGTCGAGCTCTTGCTGCCGCTCGTAGGCCTGCTCGAGCGCCGCGTTTTTCTCGGAGAGCTCGCGGTAGCTCTCGCGGATCGACGCGATGTGCATCTTCGAGGTGAGCAGGGCCTTGTGCCCGCTCCAGAGGATCACGTCGAGCACGGCGACGAGGTGCTTCGCGACGGTCTCGGCCGTGGCCTCGGTCGCCCGCGCCATGTGCGGCAAAAGCTCCGCCGCGCGCGCCGGGTCGACACCCTCGATCGCGAGCAGCGTGTCGGGGACGCTCTCGACCTCCGGAGAAAGGTAGGGGCCGAGGATCGCGCGGCCGATGGTGCCGCCTTCGTATTCGATCGGGACGACGCGGTAGCGCGCGCCGGTGAAGCAGCCGTGCGTGGCGCCTTCGCTCGACGTGACGCGGAGGCGTTTGACCTCGGAGACGATGGCGCCGCAGGCGCGGCGGCCCACGGGCTCCTCGTTGATCATCGCGCAGAGCGGGGCCTCGCGGGACGAGCTCGCCAGGCTCACGCCCGAGTTCGACACGATCCGGACGGGCATGCCGAAGACCTGCTCGATCGAGCCGACCATGCCACGCATCGCTTCGCGGTCGACGAGGTCTTCGAGTCGGAGCGGTCCGAGCCCGAGGCCAAGCGCGTCGACGTCGACCGAGCGCTCGTCGCTCAAGGAGCGCCTCCGGGCGCAGCGCCGGCCATCCTCCCGCCCATTCGCGCGGCGATGAGCTCGCGGAATGGCGTCGTCACGCCGAGCTGCTGCGCCGCGGTCGAGACGAGGTCGTCGCCGTCGATCGAGAGCTTGCGCGAGAGCTGATGGCTCTGATCGAGCGAACGCCACGTGGACCAGAGCAGGCAAACGAACGTCTCGACGACGCCGATGCCCCTCGTCGCGACTGCGCGGAAGACCGGCTCCTTGCCGCGTGCTGCGAGCCGCGCGAGCTCTTCGTCGCTGCGGATGTCCGGCAGATCCCGTTTGTTGAACTGGATCACGAGCGGCATCTTCGAGATCTCGATGCCGTTGTCGCGCAGGTTCTGGCGCAGATCGAGGAAGGCGTCGGCGTTGCGTTGGGTCTCGGAGATGCGCGAGTCGGCGATGAGCGCGACGCCGTCGGCGCCTTGCAGGACGAGCCTGCGGGTCGCGGCGTGGATCGGCTGGCCGGGGACCGTGAAGAGCTTGATGCGGAGCGAGACGTCGCCGTCCTTCGAACGGAACGTGAGCGGCAGGAGATCGAAGAAGAGCGTGCGATCGTCCTGCGTCTCGAGCGTCATGAGCCGCCCGCGCGCGTCGGCGCCGGCGCGGCTGTGCAGAGCGACCAGATTTGTGGTCTTTCCGCTCAGCGCAGGACCGTAATAGACGAGCTTGATCGAGATCTCGCGTGATGCGAAATCGAGCTGCACGCTTTTACTATCGCATGGGCCGAGGGCGCACGTCCCCCGGGATCGTCACTTCGCGGCCGCGTCCGTGGTCCAGAGCGAGCGGCGCATGGTTTCGAGCCGCTCGACCACGCCCGTGAGCTCGCGCGCCTCCGCGTCGCAGGCCTGCGTCGCGGCCTCCACGCCGGGCGCCTTGCCCGCTCGCTCGGTGCGCGCGGCTTCCAGCACCTCGATGACCTCGCGGTGCAGCTCTTCGCCCGCGGTCACGACCCACTGGTCGAGCCGCTGCGCGAACTCCTGGATCATCTCGTCGAGCTTCGGGCCGACGCGCGCGGCGGCCTCGCGCAGCGCGTTCGGGGCGAGCTCCTTGGCGCGCTTCCTCGTCTCGGCCTCGACCTTGTCCTTCACGTACACGGCGAGGACGGGCGAGGCGAGCAGGAGCAGGCCGCCGAGCAGGACGTTCGTGAACATCACGCCGAGGCCGAGCGTGAAGAGCGCGAAAACGCCCACGTCGTAGCCGAGCGTGTCGACCTCCACGCTGGGCGAGCGGACGTCCGAGCCGAGCGCCTGCCCGACACGCTTGGCCACGTCGTGCGCGTCCTCGCGGACGAGCGCGATCGTCTTCTCGGCCAGCGCTTCGAGCGCGTTCGCGATCTCCTTCGTCTCGGCCTGCGCCCAGTCGGCGAACGTCTTCTCCAGGAAGGGGCCGAGCCAGACCTTGATGTCTTCGGCCGAGTGGTTGTCGACGAGGTCCGGGATCTGCCGGGTCACGTCGTCGACGAAATGAGCGAGATCACGCTGCACCCAGGCGCGGATCGCGGCGACCTCCTCGCGGATGCCCACGCGACGCTCATCGATCGTGCGGGACTGGCCTGCGAGGTCCTTCTCCAGGAGGTCGATGCGGCGCGCGAGCTCCTCGCTCGACATTTGCGCGGCGCGCCTGCGCGCGTCGATGCCCTTCACCAGCATGCGCGCGGCTTCGAGGCCCTCGCCGAGCGCGTTGTCGAGCAGGATGCGGCCTCGCTCCTCGGCGAGGAACTTCGTCAGGTGCCCGAGCAGCTCGGGCATGCCGCTCTCCTCGGGGTGCCCCTCGGCCGCGCGCTTCGCGCTGACGGGGAAGACCACGGGCGTGCGGATCAGCTTGGCGAGCTCGGTGCGGATGTAGGCGAGCGCCTCCTCCTCCTCGTCCTCGCTCCAGATGTCCTTCTTGGTGACGACGAAGATGATCTTGTCGCGCGACTGGCCGAGCAGCTTCTCGTTGAGGAAGACGCGCTCGCTCTCCTTGAGCGGCTGACCCGCGTCGATGAGGAAAAGCACGGCGTCCGAGCGCGGGATGTAGCTGTAGGTGATGTCCGCGCGCTGGAGCGAGAGGTCGTTCACGCCTGGCGTGTCGACGAGCACGATGCGCTCGCGGAGCAGCTCCGCCGGGTAGAAGACCTCGAGGTGCTTCACCTCGCTCGTCGCGCTCTCGGAGCCTTTTTCCTGACCGACGGCGAATTTGCGCACCTCCTCGAACGGCATCGTCGTGCGCTCGCCCGAGGCCCGCACGAGCTCCGCGCGCGGCTCGGGCGCGTATTCGAGGTGGTGGATGACGGCCGTCGTCGGGGTCACGCCGACGGGCAGGACCTCGGCGCCGAGCAGCGCGTTCACGAACGTCGTCTTGCCGTGGTTGAACTCGCCGACGACGACGAGGTGGAAGCGGTCGGCGGAGAGTTTGTCGACGACGTCGCTGCCGAGGCGGCCCGCGAGGGAGCGCGCGCCGACGCGGCCGGCGATCGAGAGCAGCTCGCGGAGCGTAGTGGTGATTTCGACCTGTCTCGTGCGGAATGTCTCGAGCATCGTCCTACCCGACCACCTTGATGATGTCGTGCACCTTCTCGTCGACCTCTTCCATCGAGAGGCCGGGGCCTTCCTGGCCGATGTGCTTCTTGTAAAGCTCACTCTCGGCGAACGTGCGCAGGGCCATCACGCGCTTCGGCAGGTAGGGGTGGCTCGCGAGCAGCTCGCGGTAGCGGCCCACGCCCTCCCGGCCCTCCTCGTACTGCGCGAGGAACGCGTCCATGTTGAGCTCGGCGTAGAGTTTTGCCGATCCGAGCGCGAGCTTGGCAAAGGTCCGCTGCGCGACCTCGAGGCTCCTGCAGCAGAGCAGCCCCGCGCGATCACACGTGACCTCGGCGCGGCGCGACCAGCTCGACAGCGCGACCACCGCGGGCTCGACCAGCGGGCCGAGCAAGCGCGAGGCCATGATCTTGAGGTAGTGCATCGCCGTCAGGTAGACGACGTGGCTGTTGTGGATGTGGCCGCACTCGTGGCCGATGACGTTTCGCAGGTCCTCGTCGGAGAAGTGATCGACGAGCGCGGAGTGGACCATGATGAACGAGTCATCGTTCGTCCCGTACGTCGCCGCGTTCATCTGCGGGTTGTTCAGGATGTAAACGGTCGGCGTCGCGATGCCGAGCGTCTGCGCGCATTCGGCGGCGATGCCATGCACGCGCGGGAACTGGTTCGTCCCGACCTTCACTGCGTGGCCGAGGAGATCACTCTTGCCGACGGCCTTGAAGAACCGGACGGAGGCGGCGACCGCCAGCTCGACCGGCTTCATCTTGTCGAACGCGGCGCGCGTCGTCCGATCGGAGACGTACGCATACGCGTGTCCACCCCCGTCCACGCCGCCTGCGCGCTGTTCTTTGCGGTTCTCGATGAAGCCCTTGAAATCGAGCGTCCCGACTTGTGCCATGGTCCTCGAAGGTAACGGCGTGCCTCCTACAGCGCAACCGTCGGCCCAGGATCCACCACGAAAATCAAAACTCCTTCACGCGCCCTTCACACGCCGAGCATTTCGGCGAGCTCGCGCGTCGAGAGCGCCTCGATGGCCGCGCCGCGCGCCACGAAGCGCCGGTAATCTTTGAAGGCGACCACGCCGCGCGGGCGCAATTCGTAGTCCGTGATGCGCGTGATCGTGAAGCGAAGCGTCGCGAAGAGCGCCGCATCGCGGAGCGCCGCTCGCTCGTCGTCCGCGAGGGCGCGGACCGTGGAATATCCGCGCGCGAGCGCCCGCGCGAGGCCTCGATCGAGCCCGTCCCCGAAGCACCACGCGAGCACCGTGACCATGAGGTCGAACGCGGCCGCGCCGCTCGACGCGCTCTCGAAATCGAGGAGCGCGGTGAGCGCGCCGTCCCGGAACAGAACGTTGTCCCGAAAGAGATCGGCATGGATCACCGGGAGCGTCGGGCCGAGGCTCACACGGGAGAGGTGGTCGAGCCGCCGTTCGAGCGCGGGCAGGATTTGCTGCACGTGCTCCGGTGCGTCCGTCCGCTCGCGAAGGCCCGCGAGCCGCGCCGCGAGGTCCTCGGGGCCGAACCGCGTCATGAGCGGCTCGCCGAACGACGCGCCCGCGAGGTGGACACGGGCGAGCCCTTCCCCGACGGCGCGCGCGTGCGCCTCGGTCACCCCGCGCTGACAGCGGACGTCGCCTTCGATCCACGGGAAGACGACCGCGGGTTTGCCCGCGTGTTCGGCCACGAACGAGCCGCCTCCGGAGGCGAGGAGCAGCGGCATGGGGGTGGGCACGCCGCGCTCGGCGAGGTGCGCGAGCAGGCGCGCCTCCCGCTCGGCCGAGGCCACATTCGCGCCCTCGTAGATCCGCAAAAAGACACGGCTCCCGCCTTCGATAGCGAGCTCGTAGCTCGTGTTTACGCTGCCCGCGTCGAGCCCGCGGGCGCCCGTGACGACGAGCCCGAAGCGCGCGCCGAGCGCCTGCGCATCATCCTGCGAGAGTGCCGTGAAGATGCCCATGTCCGGCTGCACGGTACCAAGGCGTGGCCTCTCGCGCCCCGGGGATCCGTGCGTTATGAAAGGGGGGCACGAATCCATGCTTGGGGGAGACGCTCCGGCGAGCGGAGCTTGGCCCTCAAACCACCGTCCGAATGCAACAAATCTACGGAAACACCACGGGGCTGAGCCCCCACGCGGTTCGACTGCTCGAGCGTATCTATCGGCGCAAGGTCCCCCTCGATCACGTGGCCACGCCGGAGCTCGTCAAATCCCTCGCCGAGGCCTCGCACGTGACGGGGCGCCAGGTCGGCGCGCTCGTCCATCGATCGGGCGAGATCGACTACGTCGTCGTCGGTGACGCGACGAAGCTCATGCTCCCCGACATCGGCCGCCTGCGCGCCGCCGAGGGCCGCTTCCGCGCGCTCCGCCTCGTTCACACGCACCTCTACAACGAGCAGCTCACGCGCGACGACATCGTCGACCTCGTGCGCCTGCGCCTCGACCTCGTGGCCGCGATCCAGCTCTCGCCCGAAGGCGAGGCGAAGACGATGGATCTCGCGTACAACACGCCGCCATCCCCGGTTGCAGAGGGCGAGGATCCGCGAAATGGGTTGCCCTATCGGCGCGTGGGCCCGCTGCCCGTGGGCCGCATCGACATCCATTTCGGCGGGCTCATCAGCGCGCTCGAAGACGAGTTCGCCCGAAGGTCGCGCATCTTCACGCACGCGAAGGACGGCCGTGCGATCCTCGTGCACGTCGCGGAGAAGTCGAAGCAAGGCGCGTATGCGGAGGCCGAGGACAGCCTGCGCGAGCTCGCCGAGCTCTCGCGCACCGCGGGCGTCGAGGTCGTCGACAACGTCGTGCAGCTCCGCGAGAAGATCGACCCGCGCCTCGTCGTGGGGAAGGGCAAGCTCGACGACATCGTCTTGCGAGCGGCCGAGCTCGACGCAGCGACCTTGGTCTTCGATCGCAACCTCACGCCTTCGCAGGCCTCCGCGATCTCCAAGCACGCCGACCTCAAGGTCATCGATCGGACGCAGCTCATCCTCGACATCTTCGCGCAGCGCGCCGAGTCCGCGGACGGCAAGCTCCAGGTCGAGCTCGCACAGCTCAAGTACGCCCTGCCGCGCCTCGCGTTGAAGGACGACTCGCTCTCGCGCCTCACCGGCGGCATCGGCGGGCGTGGCCCCGGCGAAACCAAGCTCGAAATCGGGCGCCGCCGCGCCAAGGAGCGCGTCTCGTTCCTCGAAGCGCAGCTCAAAAAGCTCTCGCGTCAGCGCGAGCAGCGGCGCCGCAAGCGCGCGCGCAAGGACGTGCCGATCGTGAGCATCGTCGGCTACACGAACGCGGGCAAGAGCACGCTCCTGAACACGCTCACGGGCTCGGACACGATCGCGGAGAACAAGCTCTTCGCCACGCTCGACACGCGCTCGCGCCGGATCCGTTTTCCCGAAGAACGCGAGGTGATCATCACGGACACCGTGGGCTTCATCCGCGAGCTGCCGAAGGACCTGTTCGCCGCGTTCCGCGCCACGTTCGAGGAGGCCGCCGACGCGGACCTCATCCTGCACGTGGTCGACGCGAGCGACCCGGCCCACGACCAGCACATCGCGACGACCGAGGAGCTGCTCGGCGAGCTCGGGCTCTCGTCGATCCCGCGGATCCTGGTCTTCAACAAGGTCGACCTCGTCGAGAAGGGCGAGGCGCGGCGGCTGCTCTTCGGCAACAAGAGCGCGGTGCTCGTCTCCGCGACGAACCGCGAGACGACACGCGCGTTGCTCGCGACGATCGCCGATCGGCTGAAGGATCGGTGGGAGCAGGCGAGGACGGTGCCGGCCTACGACGTGGACGAGGACGAAGCGCAGGCAGGCGAGGGCGACGCCGCGGATGCGGCGCCTGCCGAGGAGGCGGAATCGTCGCTCACGACGCTCGCCGAGCTCACGGCGGGCAAGCGTTATCGGCGGACGACGTTGCGGGTTTGAAAGGAAAAACGCGCGGGGGATTCGCTCCGTTTGCCGGAGCGGACCCCCGCGCGTTCATCACGTCACGGCGCGCATTCGCCGGCCGTGCACACGTTGGAGATGCACTCGTCCGGCATATCGCAGGGCGTGCCGGCGAGCTTGAGGCAGGTCGTCGCGTCGCTGCAGGCTTCACCCGCACCGCACGCCGGATCGGGCGTGCCCGCCGGGACCGGCGTGCACATGCCGGCCGTGCCCGTGCCGTCGCACGCGAGGCAGAGCCCGTTGCACGCGGTGTTGCAACAGACGCCGTCGGCGCAGAAGCCGCTCTGGCAAGCGTTCGCCGTCGCGCACGCCGCGCCGTTCGCGACCTTCGGCGCGCACGTGCCGCCGCCGTTGCAGTAGTTGCCGGCTGCGCAGTCCGCGTCGAGCGTGCAGGTCGTGCCGCAGGCGTTCCCGCTGCAGGCATAGGGCGCGCAGGCGACGTTGTCGTTCGCCTGGCACGTGCCTGTGCCGTCGCAGGTGTCGGGCTGGTTCGCGATGCCGTTCGCGCAGGACGCCGTGGCGTCTCCGCACGCCGTCCCGAGGGCCTCGTCCGTCACCTGCTCGCCGCCTGCGGCGTCGCACGTGTGCTGCTTGCAGTCGCCCGCCACCTCGTTCGACGACGGGCTACCTTGCGCCTTCGGCTCTTCGCCGCAGTTCTTGGTCGCGTCGCAGATCGCGATCACGCACGGGCCCGACGGCGGAGGGCAGTCGGCTGCAGGATCGACACACGTGCCGGTGCTGCCGCCTTGGCCACCTTGGCCACCTTGGCCGCCCTGACCACCTTGGCCGCCGACACCGCCAACGCCGCCTTGGCCACCGATGCCGCCTTGGCCACCGATGCCGCCCGTGCCGCCCGTGCCTCCCGTGCCGCCCTCGCCAATCGGGATCTTGTCGCGATCGACGGAAGCGACGAGCTCGCAGCCCGCGCCCACGGAGAGGGCGACGCCCGTGCAGAACACGAGCGTTGCCCAGCTTCGAGTGCTCCGTGCTTTCATCGTGTGGTCAGAACTTGAACGACACGACGCCGCCGCCGCCCGTCGGACCGACGAAGGGCGCGACGACCGGCTTGTAGAGCTTGGTCGTGGCCGTCTGCTGGGCGGGCTTGTCATCGCCGCCGAACAGCAGCACGGCGCCGGTCACGCCGAACGTGAGCGCCACGGCGAACGACATGTCCGCGATGAGCGCGTTGCGATCGGTCTTGTCGGCGTTGTCGACCGTCGGGTTCGCTTCGAAGTCGCTCTTCGCGCCGAGCGCCGAGACGCCGAAGATCGTGCCGACGACTGCGCCCACACCCGCGAGGCCGAGCGTCACGTACGCGGGGACGTACGACTTCGGTGCGGCCGGCGGAGGCGGCGGGGGCGGCGGAGGCGGCGGGGGCGGCGGGGGCGGCGGAGGCGGCGGGGGCGGCGGAGGCTCGGCTTCGAGCGTCGGCGCCGGCAACTCCCTCGTCTCCCCGAAGGCGACCTCGACCTCTTGTGGCTGCGAGGTGATGAAGCCCTTCGCCGAGTAGACGAGCGTGTGCTTGCCCGGCTCGAGCTTCAGCTCGCCGGCGGGCGCGGGCTCCTTGCCGTCGACCGCGACCAGGAGGCCCGCGGCCGTCTCCGGCGTCGTGGCGATCTTGACCGTCGCAGGCGTCTTCTTGAGCGCCTCGATCTTGGCCTTCGCCTCGTTGACGCGGTCTTCCCACTTCTTGGGATCGAACTTCTTCTTCTTGTCGGCGGCCTGCTCGTCGATCGCCGCGAGGAAGCCCTGGTAGGCCGCGACGGCCTCCTGCACCTTGTTGAGCTTCTCGAGCGCGACAGCGACCTTGAACTTCGCGTTGAGGCCCGGGAGCGTCTCGTCGGCGGTCTTGTACGCGTCGAGCGCGGCCTGGAACTCGCCCTTCTCGAAGGCGGTGTCGCCGTCCTTCAGGGCCTGCGTCGCGATGTCCTTCTTCTGCTTGTCGGTGAGAGGCTTCGCCGGCTTCGCGGCGGCGGTCTTCTCGTCCTTCTTCGCAGGAGCGGCGGCGGCCTTGTCGTCCTTCTTCGCAGGAGCGGCGGCGGCCTTGTCGTCCTTCTTCGCGGGCGCCGCGGCAGCCGCGGCCTTGTCGTCCTTCTTGGCCGGCGCCGCCGCAGCAGGCTTCTTGTCCGCGGCGGGGGCGGCGGGCGCAGCGGCAGGAGCCTTCGCCTGCGCGTACGCCGCCGGAGACGCCGTGAGCGCCAACAGACTCGTGAGCACTGCTGCCGTGTGCAACGACGTCAGCCGGCCCGAACTCGATCGCATATCTAAGCCCTCCTCACTCGTCTCTGCTCGACTCTCTGAGTTTCGCTGAATTAACTCGCGCTGCCTGCGCGACACAAGAGGTTTGAGCAGCGCGCGTCCTTGCACCCTCTCGGTGCCTCCCCCCTCCCGCGTGTGTCAGGGCTCCTCGCCCCGCTCCACCCACGCGGGAAAACGAAGCTTCGCGTCCAGAGCAAACCCCTTCACGGCCTCGGCCATCCGCCCCGCGCGCTCCCCCCGCGGCAGCCGGGCCCGCAGGCCTTCGAGCGCCCCGAGGAACCGCCCGAACCGCGGATCGCCGAAGAGCGCTTCCAGGTCCTCGCGGATGCGCCGCGCCACCCCCGGGCTCGTGCCGCCGGTCGCGAACGTCATTGTGAGGCCATGGGCCCGGGCGACTGCCGGGTTCACGAACGTCGACAGTTCCGGCCTGTCGAGCGTGCACACGAGCCGCCCCTCCGCGACCCCGCGGGCGTGAAATGGCGCTGCGCGGCCGTCCTCCGAGGTGGCCACGAAGACGATGGCCTTGCCGTCGACGTCGCCCGTTGACGGCTCCCTCCGCTGCAAGTCGAGCCGCCCTTCCGCCGAAAGCGCCTCGATCGCCGGATCGACCTCCCCCGGCGCGACGACCACGACCCGCGCTCCCGCGGCGAGCAGCCGCTCCACCTTGGGCACGATCTCCGCGCTCGCCCCGACCACGAGCGCCAGGCGCCCCTGCACATCCACTTCGACCGGCAAGTACCGCACGAATTCCGTTTACCACAAGTCCTTGTTGTAGATGCTTTGTACAATGTTTGGTAATGTTGTACAAAATGTAACTTGACACGGGGGCTGGGAATCCATCAGTCTTTGTTCAATGTTGACGTGACGTTGCGATGTTTGTCGAGTGTTGTGCGCGGCGACGATCGGCGCGTGGGGCGCCGGCGAGAGCACGGAGGTCGGTCGTGGAGATGAGCGTGACGATGCCGGCGGCGGGGATGGCAGGGACGCCCGAACGGATCCCGGGCGCCGCGTTCCGAGCTGCGGCGGCCCTGCACCTGCAACGAAACACGCACCTCTCACGCGAAGCCCTCGCGCGGGACCTGCGCGATCGGCTCGCGCGGCGCGGGATTCGCTACCACCTGCGCACGCTGAAGCGGCAGCTCTCGGGGGCGGTCGCGACGGTGCCGCCCGAGGTCGACCGCGCGCTGCGAGAGGCGATCGCCGAGGTGGGAGGCGAGGACGCGATCGCCGCAGTCGAGCGTGCCCTCGTCGAGGCCGGGCTCGCGGGCGCGTCCTCGGCCACGGCGCCCACGTACATCGTCTGCGAGCGGATGCTGCCGCTCGCCCAGCTCTGGCTCTACCTGCACCCCGAGCGATCGAAGCGTGCGCTCGCTTTTCGCCTGCGCGAGGAGCTCGAGCGGAGCGGGATCCGCCTCAACGTCGACTCGCTCCAGAGCATCCTCGCCGGTAAGCAGAGGCTCGTGCGGCGCGAGATCCAGGACGCGCTCTTCGCGCTCCTGCGCCACGATGGCGTGACGTCGTCGGCCGACGCCGAGGCGCGCATCGACGCGATGTCGCGCGAGATCCTCGGCGCGCAGGAGGGCCGGGTCTTCGAGAGCGCGCGCCGGATCCACGAGCTCGCGAAGGCGTGGAAGGTCGAGCACAAGGAGCCGTCGTCACGCAGGCTCGCGCTCTTGCTCAAGGAGCGGCTCGCCGAGCGAGGGGTCGTGATCGGCCTGCCGCACGTGCAGAAGCTCGTCGACGGGCGCGCGCGTCGCGTGCGGCATGCAATGTCGAGGGCGATCGAGTCGATCCTGCGCGGAGACGCGGCGTCTGTGGTGATCGAGGCGCCCGCCACGAAGGACGGGCCGCCCACGGGCGTCGAGCTGGATCTCGCCTGGGTGAAGGCCGCGCCCATCGCCGAGCTCGCCCGCAAGCACGTGGCCGAGAACCCGGGCATGACGATGCGCAAGCTCGCGATCCGCATTTCGCGTGAGGTCGAGGCATTCGGCTACGTCACGAGCCCGAACACGATCCAGCCGATCCTTGGGGGTCATAAGAAGAAGACGCGCGGCTTCATCTACCGCGCCATGCTCCACCTCGACGGCGTCGCGCCGACGCGCGTGCCCGAGGAGCACGTCTTCGGGGCGCCGCACGGCGAGCGCTCGACCGAGCCTCCACCCTCGGCGGATCCACCGCTCGACGCCGAGTCACGCCCGCGGAGTCATCTCGCCCCAAAAGCATCGAGCCCTGACGGGGCTGCCCGCAAGCCGCGCCCCGAGGGCCTCGGTTCGAGCCCGGCGGCGCAGTCCCCGTTCGGGGCGTATCGCGCGGCGATCCGGCGGTATCAGGTGCTCGATCGTGAGACCGAGCTCGATCTCGCCTGGCGGTACCGGCGCGAGGGCGATCACGCGGCCGCGAACACGCTCGTGGAGAGCCACCTGCAATTCGTGGTGAAGGTGGCCGCGCAGTACCGAGGTTACGGCATGCAGCTCTCCGACCTCGTGGAGGAGGGCAACCTCGGCCTGCTCGAAGCGGTCCGACGGTTCGAGCCGTCGCGCAACCTGCGCTTCAAGACGTACGCGGTCTACTGGATCCGCGCCTATATCGTGGACCACTTGCTCCGCGAGTGGAGCATGGTCGGCGGCGGGACGGGGCCGCTCGTGTCGCGCACGTTTTTCCGGCTGCGGCGCGAGCGGGCCAAGCTCGAAATGCAGCTCGGCGAGGGCGACGCCTCGATCGACACGTTGCTCGCGACCCGGTTCCAGACGACGGAGGACGCGATCCGATCGATGTCGCAGCGGGTCGCGTCGCGCGACACCTCGCTCGACGCGCAGGCGCGAATGGAGGGCGGGCCGACGCTGCTGGAGATGCTGCGCGATCCGTCGTCGGATCCGGAGCACCTCACGGCGAGCGCGGAGCGCGACGCGTTCGTCCGCGGCGTGGTGGGCCGCGTGTGGAAGGCGCTCGACCCACGCGAGCGGCTCATCGTGGAGGAGCGGCTGCTCTCGGACGACGACGAGGTGAGCCTCGCGGATCTCGGCCGTCGTCTCGGCGTCTCGCGCGAGCGCATGCGGCAGCTCGAAGCGCGTACGAAGTCGAAGCTTCGCAGCGCGTTCGAGGCCGTCGTGCGCGAAGGCAGCGAGGCTGCCGAGGTGCTGCTCGCGGCGACGCAACCCGAGCCCGAGATCGAAGCGCTCTGCGCTTGAGATCGCCTCACGTCGACGCAACGTGCCTCGCGCGTTGGGGCACGCAAAAAGAATCAATGGCACCGCCTATCGACCGAGAATGACCCACGGCGTCGACGGGCCGCACCCGTGGCGCGCCTACGGCTTCTTCTCGGGCGGCGGCGGGTTCGGCGGGGCAAACACCTGCGTCCGGAACGCGAGCTTTCGATCCGCGTCGCCGATCCGCGCGACGAAGAGACCCACGAACGATCCGAAGAGCGAGTCGCCGGGCCCGATCGCGGCCGAGCCGTTCGGGCGCGTCACCCAGCGCTTGATGCGATCCTGCGTCTCCTGGCTGATCGGGTTCACCTCGACGAGCCCGGCCACGAAATACCGGCCGTTGTCTTCGAGCTGCGAGCGCTCGATCATGCGTAGCTTCCGGGCCTCGGCGCACTGGCGCAAGACGCCCTCGATGTTGACGGCGACCGTATCGACGAGCCCGCCCGGCTGCGTGATCTGCAGGCGAAAGACCTCGTCCCAAAGATCGTAGACGACGCGGCACGTCTTCGCCGTGAGCGCGACGGGCTCGGTGCCCCCGTCACGGAAGATCCAGGCGCGGAGCACGATCACCGTGGGCAAGCCGCTCGAGAGCTTCTTCTCGATCTCCGCGTCGACCACGTCGCGGAAGGGCACGCTGAGGACGGCCTGCTTGCCCTCCAGCGCGACGACTGCGTTCCTCGTCGGCAGGGCCGCCGGGGTCTTCGGCGGCTCCGCGCGCACGGTCACGGCCGGTGCGGTCAGGGCGGCGAGGGCCAGCGCGAAGAGCGCCGCCCGCCGGGTCATTTGCGTGCACCGTTGCGCGCGGCGACGAGCCCGAGCACGTTCGAAAACGCGACCGTCACGCCGCCGAGCTTCGTGTCGAGACGCAAGCCGAGGTTGCCCGTGACGTCGACCGGCAGGCGCGACCAACCACGGTACCCCGTTGGCGGATCCGTGAACTCGCGGCGCGTCGCCACCGAATAAATGCCCGCCGACGCGAAGAGGTCCACGCCGTAGACCGACTCGCGCCCCGTGTAGAGCGGGATCCGATACTCGCCCTCGATCTTCGCGGCGAAATTGCCGTAACGGACCTCGATGATGTCCGTGCCGAGCAAGTTCGGCGGCTGCCTCCGATCCGGCGCGAGCGCGAGCAGGCGATCGGGCAGGAGGTCGGTGAAATCTCCGACGTAAAACTGTTCGAAGAAGGGCGCGTCGCCCGCGATCGCGCCCACGTACGCGTCGAACCTCACGACGTGCCGCCACGGCAGGCGCCACCAGCGCCGCAGCGTCCCCTCGAACTTCTGGAAGCTGTAATCGGTGCCCGGGATCCCGACGGTCACGGACGCCTGCGCGTGTGTCCCGCGCGCGGTCAGGAACGGCGCGTCGCGCGTGTCGTACGTCAGCGTGCCGCGCACCGTCGAGAGCACGCTGCGGCCGGGCCGGATGGAGAAATCGACCGGCTCGCGCGAGAGCCCGCGCATGTGCGAGGCCGCGACGGGCACGGTCGCGTCGATCTGTTCGAGGTGGTAGTCGAGCGCGAAGGACGAGGAGACGCCGAGGTCGTGGCCGGTGCCGATCGTGGCGCCGAAGCGGCGGTAGGCGACGACCGCGTAGTCCGTCACCTCGCGCTGCGCGATGAGCGGCGCTTCGAAGAGGACGTCGCGGTTGCCGAAGAAGTCGCGCGCGTCGTTGTAGAGCACGGTGATCGCGGCTGACCAGCCCGTCCCGACGAACGAGGGATCGACGAAGCTCGTGCGCAGCGCGAACTGATCAGCGGCGAGCGCGACGCCCGCGCCGAGCGTGATCCCCGTGCCCGCGAGGTTCGTCTCGGCCACCTGCACGCCGAGGAACGCCGAGAGCGGGCGCGCATTTCCGGCCGTGTCTTCATCCGCGGCGACGCCGGCCCAGAGGTTCTGCACGACGAGCGTGTTGCGCTCGACGACCTCGATGATGAGCACGGCGGCGCCGCGCCGCGACCCCTTGCGCAAGCTGAGATCCACCTGCGCGAAAAAACCCGTGCCGAGGAGCCGGTAGCGCGTGAGCTCGAGCTCCGGGTCGTCGACGTCGAGCACATCCCCCGCGCGGAACTTCACGTAGCGAAGGACGACGCGCCCTGCGGTGCGGACGTTGCCGCGCAGCTCGATCCCTTCGAGCGTGTAGCGGAGGCGGGCCCGTTGCTGCGGCTCCGGCGGCGTGGTCGTGCTCGGCGACGGCGGATCGGCAGCCGCGGCGAGGGCCGGCGTCGCCACGACGGCGAGGGCGGAGAGCCAGACGAGCGATCGCGCGCCGATCACGTGCTTCGTCCGCTGCCCCGCGACATCGCCCGGCGTGCGCTCACTTGACCTTGGGGATGTACTGCGGGAGGACGAAGTACACGAGCTTGATCCCGTTCTTGCCGCCGAGGACCTGCCCGTCAGGCGTACGTACGCGGATCAAGGCGCGCATCACGAGCAAGGTCGCGGGCTTGATCGTGTTGTTCACGGCGTGCACGCGGAAGCTCACGGGCGCGTCGCCCTGCAGGCCGAAGAACGTGGTCTCCGTGCGGCTCGCGTAGGGCAGGGGAGAGGCCGCGCTCTCGAGCGTCTCGATCTTCGTGATGAGCGTGCTCGCGTCGAACGGCGCCATCCCCTGATCGACCGGCGGGTTCTGGTATGCGAGGTCCGGCACGCCGTCGCCCGTGCAATCGATGCCGCCGTCGCACGCGTAGTTCTCGCGCGCCGTGGTCACGTCGTGCAGGCCCGCGTCCGCGAGCCGGCCGAGCAGGCGCACGACCTCCTGCGACACCGAGCCGCTGCCGACGTCCGTCTTCGGCACGAGCGGGTGGTCTTTCCCGCCAAACGCGGGGTCGTGGTAGAGGCTGCCCGTCTGCGTGGCGAGGTCCGTGAGGTCGGCCCGCGCCGCGCCCGGGCTGCCCGTCGCGACGGGCACGCCGACGACCTTCGCGTTGATGTTGTTCAGCGCGGTCACGGCCTCGGCGTACGTCTTCACCGTCCCGCCGACCTTCGCCCCGTCGTACTGGTGCGTGACGTTCGGCCCGTTGTGGAACGCGGCGTCCGTGATGAGCACGAAGATCGGCAGCGACTCGGGCCGGAAGCAGGGCGCGCCGATGCCGCCGGCGAGCGGACAGGTGTACTGCGGGTAGTTCCAGATCCCGCCGATCGTGAGCGCGTAGTTGTTCGGGTTCGTCGCGGCGAGCCAGAGCGCTTGGGATGTCCCCTCGGGCGCGTCACCGCCGCCCCCCGCCGTGAGCGTGCCGAGGATCTGCTTCGTCGCGATCGGCGCCGTGTACTTCTGCCCGTCGAACACCGGCGGCGCGAGGTCCCCGGCGATCGTTTG
Source organism: Polyangium mundeleinium (assembly GCF_028369105.1). Taxonomy (NCBI): domain Bacteria; kingdom Pseudomonadati; phylum Myxococcota; order Polyangiales; family Polyangiaceae; genus Polyangium; species Polyangium mundeleinium. The sequence goes on from NZ_JAQNDO010000001.1 coordinate 1,865,147, forward strand.
AGCACCAACCTGGAAGCGATACCGATAGAGCGCGTCCCCGTCCTGCCCGTACGGCAGCCACGGCACGTCGCGCACCTCGCCCACGCCGATCCACGCGTCGCCGATCGCCGGGATCGGCGGGGTCGCCGTGGGATCGCCGTTCAGGATCGCCGGGATGATCTCCGTGTCGATCGACGCCTTCAGGTTGTCGATCGCGGGCTGCATCGAAGCCGTCGTGTCGATCAGGAAGTAGATGTCGGCCTTCGTGACGCCGGTCGAGAACGTAAAATCCTTCGTCTGCTCGCCGCCCTGGTACGGCAGGACGAAGTAGAGCCCCGCATCCACAGGAACCGAGCCCTTCTCCGTCGGGCTCGATCCAGCCGCGAGCTCGACGAGATCGATGACGCCGTCGTCGTCGCAATCGACGCGCACGCGGCAGCCCTTCGTGCCGTCCGCGTCGTACGTCGTCTCTTGCGTGTCCGACACGCCGTCGTTGTCGCTGTCGAGATCGCGCACGTCCGGATCGCCGTCGCCGTCCGAGTCCGCGAGCGGATCGCAGCTATCGTCACGCGTTTGTCCGGGCTCGCCGTTCAGGAGGAAGGGGTTTGCCGCTTCGTCCGCGTCGAGCACGCCATCGCCGTCGCTGTCGTTGTCGAGCGCATCGGGCGTACCGTCGCCGTCCGTGTCCTTGTCTGGGCCGAGCTCGAGGAAATCGGCGATGAGGTCCTTGTCCTTGTCCGTCGGATCGCCGCACGTCCCGCCGGAGTCGAGGAACAGCGTGCCTCCCTCACCGCCCGCGCCCATGCCGGACGAGGACGAGTTGCCATCACCGCTCGCGCCAGCGCCCGATCCGCCGGGATTGATCCCGGAGTCGGGCGAGCAGGCCAGCGGGACCGAGGCGGCCGCCACGAGGAACGAGAGCCCGAGGCCAAACGAGCGCAAGCGATTCTGCTTCATCGTGCACCTGTGCCAGCAGAAGGAAGGCGACGCGAAAACGCCGGCTCAGGGTATCACGTTGGCCCGCCGTTCCCTCCGTCGCCTCGCGCGGGGCCGCATCTCTTCGTGCTGGGCCTCTTCCTCGGCCGCGGCCTCGTCCGCCGCCGAGCCAGGCTCGCTCGCAAACCGCTGCCGGAAGCGCTTCCGGAGCGGCTCCCGGCCGTGCGCGCCGGCCACGGCGTCCGCCGGCGGCAGCGGCGCCGCGTCGAGCCGCACGAGATCCGCCGCGGCCACGGCGGGCTCGTCGAGGTGCGTCGCCGCCCGCACGAGCAGCCCGCGCACCTCGGCGCGCACGGCCGCGTCACGTGTCCATCCGGGACGCGCGTGCGCCACGATCGCCCGCGCGAGCAGGAGCTCGGCGCGGCCCCGCACGTCGTCCGGGATCCACGTCGCGAGCGCGGGATCCGCGGCCGCCGAGAGCGCGCGCCGCAGCGCATTGATCCGCCTCGGGCCAAACCGCGCCGTGTCTTCGGCCGCGCACGTCGCGAGCCGCGCGAGCCGCTGCGCCACGAGCCGCGCCGCGTGCCCCACGGGCTCCGCCTCGCACGTGGGCAGAGGCCGCGCGCGATCGAGCGCGAGCAACACGGCCGCGAGGCACGCGCCGGCCACGATCACCGTGACCATCACGATCGCGACCTCGGCGTGGGATTGCGGCAACCACCCCGTCGTGATGGCGATGAACGCGGCGCTCGCGGCGAGCACGAGCCCCGTGCATCCGAGCGCGCCTTGCGTGTGCGCGATGCGCCGCGTCGGCCCTTGCCGGACGATGCGCCCTCCGCTCGGCAGGCGCTTCATCGCGCGCGACGCGGCTTGATGCAGCCCGACCGACAGCGGGCCGAGCTCCAGCTTCGGTGGTTCGCGGAAGGGGGATTGCGGCGTCCCCGCGCGCCGAACGCCGGTCATCGTAGACCGACACTACCAGAGCATCGGCCTCTTCCGGAACGCGCCGCAGGACGTCGCCGCGGGTGTCAGCGAGGCCCGCGTCGGTTCGCTTTTTCCTCGTGCCCGCTCGTCCCTGCGCGCGCGGCGAGCACGTGCACCACCTCGCGCAGCGACACGCCACGCGACGCGAGCCCCACGAGCACGTGGTACACGAGATCCGCGGCCTCGTTCGCGACGCGCGTGTCGTCCTCGCCTTCGATCGCACGGACGAGCTCGTCCGCCTCTTCGCGGATCTTCGCGCCGATCTTCGCCGGGCCTCCGTCGAGCAGCGACCGCGTGTAGCTCTTCTCCGCGCTCGACGTGCGCCGCGCCTCGATCTCGCGCTCCAGCACGTCGAGGAACGCGGCTGCATCCACGCCGGACTCCGCGGCGATCCCGCGCTCGTCCACGCGGCGGAAGAAACACGCGGGTTTGCCCGTGTGGCACGTCGGCCCGACCGGATCCACGAGCAGGAGCAGCGCGTCGGCGTCGCAGTCCGCGACGATCGTCGCGACGGCGAGCGTGTTGCCACTCGTCTCGCCCTTCTCCCAAAGCGCGCCGCGGGATCGACTGAAGAACGTTGCTCGCCCCGTCTCGATCGTCCGTTCGAGCGACGCGCGGTTCATGTACGCGAGCATGCGCACCTGACCCGTCAGCCTGTCTTGAACGATTGCGGGCAAGAGCCCCGCCTCGCCCCAGGCGAGCTCCACGCTTCAGCTCTCCTCGGACGGGGGCGGCTCCGAGGTCCGCTCTTCCTCCACCGGCTTCTTCTTCGTCTTCTTCGTCGCGACGGCCTTCGGCGCCTCGTCCGACGCGTCGGCCTTCTGCGCCTTCTTCGCGGCTTCTTCTTCACGCGCGGCGCTTCGTCCTCATCCTCGTCCGCGTCTGCATCCGCGGCCTTCTTCGTCGCCGCGGCCGGCTCGCCGTCCTCGTCCTCGTCCTCGTCGGCGACGTTGCTCTCGGCCTTCTTTTCGGCCGCTTCGTCGTCGATGTAGGCAAGCTGCGGGATCGCCATCGCCGCTTCCGGGTGAGCGAGCGCGGCCTGGTGATAGACCGAGAACGCGAAGGCCGCTGCGACGCCCGTGCTGAGCGCCACGGCTTGTGATGTCGACAGCTCGATCGTCGCCGAGGTCCCGAACGACTCGGGCCGAAGCGCGAGGAAGAGCACGACGGCCGGGACGAACGCGAGGATCTGCGACAGGCGCCGCATCGTCGGGTTCTCGACCATCTTCGAGATGCCGACCACGTAGCCGACCGCGAAGAGCGAGAGCGCGAGCGGCAGGAGGATGTGCTCGGGCAAGGACGGCGGGATCCAGCCGCGCTCGTCGTCCGCGCGCAGCATCTCCAGCAAGAAGCGTCCGACGCCGTAGGCGAACGTGAAGATCAAAAAGATTTGACCCCGAAACTTCTGATACCGCCGCGAGACCAGGAGCAGCACGAGGAGCGAAACGCCGACGAGCGACTCGTAGACCTGCGTCGGGTGCACCGGGAGCGATGCCGTCGCGTCGTCCTCGATGAGGTGCTTCTTCACGTGCTGGATCCAGGCCGGCGAGCCGGCAGGCGCGCCGCTCGGCGTCTCGATCACCGAGGGATCCCAGCGAGGGAACGTGCCGAGCTTCTGCAGCCACGCGGGCGCTGTCTTCGCGAGCGGCTGGCCGAAATCACAGCCGAACAGGTAGCAGCCGACGCGCGTGATCATGAGGCCCGACGCGAGGCTCGGCACCGCCACGTCCGCCCACGGCAGGAGCGGGATCCCGTGACGCCGCAGGAACACCAGCGATCCGATGAATCCGCCGAGAAAGCCGCCGTAGGCCACGAGCCCGCCCTTGCGGACGTCGAGCATCGCGCCGAACGACTCGAACTCGTTCAGGTTCGTAACGATGTACAGGATGCGCGAGCCCACCACCGCGGCCACGGCCGTGACCACGTAGTTGTTCGCCATCAGCTCTTTCGGCAGCCCATCCCGCTCCGCGAGCCCGAGCGTCAGATACCAGCCCACGACGAGCGACAGGCCGAGCATCACGCCGTAGCTGTAGATGGGCAGCGGGCCGACAGGCACCGTGCTCGCGCGGAACACGAACGCCGCGGCGCCGAGGGCCACTGTCGCGATGGCAGCGCCGATCGCGAAGGCCCTGTTCTTCGTCACGAACTGGTAGATCGCGACGATCGCCGCGATCCCCGCGAGCGCGCACAGGACCCAGAGCAGGGGTAGCGTCGTGCGCGGGAGCGGCACGCGGAACAGGATCGGATGCATGGCCGCCCTTCCTTACGCTTGCCCCAAGGGCCGGGCAAGCGTCGCCGATGCTCGCGGCCCTTTTGGTGGAGCCCCGCCTGCTGCTACGATGCCGGCGTGCTCAGACGAGCGACCACGATCCGCGCGTGCGCCCTCCTCTCGCTCACGCTCGTTTCGTGTGTGCCCGAGGGACCGCCCACAGCAGACGCCGGCCCCGCGCAGGCCGCCCGCCCGGCGACCCCGCGCCCCCAAACCAAGGCCCCGGCCGTCCCTCTGGTCCCGCCCGGTCCGCCCATCACGGCGCCCTTCGAGGACACCTTCGACCGCGCCGCGCTCGGCGAGGACTGGAACGCGCTCTCCCCCGGCTGGCACATCGAGAACGGCCGCCTCTGCGGCAAGAGCGCGAAGAATCGCGGCATCTGGCTCCGCCGCCGGCTCCCCGTGAACGCACGTATCGAGTTCGACGCTTACGCCGAGAGCGCGATCGGCGACCTCAAGGTCGAGCTATGGGGCGACGGGCAGAGCGGCGCCACGACGACGTCGTACACGAACGCCACGAGTTACATCGCCATTTTTGGCGGTTGGCGGAACTCGAAGCACGTCCTCGCGCGCCTCGACGAGCACGGCGACGACCGGCTCGAGATCGACGTCGATCCGAAGAGCGACGACGAGCGCGAGCGCCCCGTGTCTGCGGGCCAGGCTTATCGGTTCCGCGTCGAGCGCGCGGACGGCAAGACGATTGTGTGGTCGATCAACGGCGTCGAGTACTTCACGCTCACCGACCCCGAGCCACTCGCGGGCCCTGGACACGAGCATGTCGGCTTCAACGACTGGGAGGTCCCGGTCTGCTTCGACAACCTGAAGGTCACGCCGCTCTGACCGCATGGAACACGCCGAGGTCGAACGCGCCCTGGAGGATCTCGACAGCCGACTCGAACGGCTGCGAGCGCTCTACGAGCAGTACTTCCTCGGCATCGAGAAGCTCGAGCCGCTGGTCCCGCGCAAGGAGCTCGAGCGGCGCATCATGCTCCTGCGCCGCGAGCAGATCCGGAACACTGCGCTCCGCTTCAAGTTCCAGACGCTGATCCAGCGCTACAACACGTTCCAGCAGTACTGGGGCCGCGTCGCGCGCGAGATCGAGAACGGCACCTACCAGCGCGACGTGCTCCGCGCGGCCGCGCGCTTCGGCACGAAGGACGCGCTGACGATCGTCGGCAAGAAGCAAAAAGAGAAGTACGCGAAGCTCGCCGCCGCACAGGAAGAGCGACGCGCCCGCATCCGCAAGGAGGCGCTCACGCTCGACGAGGAGGTGCTCGCCGACGAGGATCTCCTGGCCGACGAGGTCGAGGATGTCGCGGACGAAGAGCTCGCCGACGACGCGCTCGAGTTCACGACCGCGGAGCCGCCGCCGGCAAAGGCCGCGCCGCCGCCGCCCCCGAAGCCCGCCGCGCCGCCGCCCCCGCCCGCGGCCTCGAAACCGGCCGCGCCGCCGCCCCCGCCTGCGGCCCCGAAACCGGCTGCGCCGCCACCGCCGCCTTCGAGCCCGGGACGAATCTCCGCGCTGCCTCCGCCGCCGCCCGCGATCGGAAAAGCGCCTCCACCGCCGCCCGCGCCGGGCAAACCTGCCGCGCCGCTGCCGCCTCCCGCGGGCAAACCCGCCGCGCCGCCGCCGCCTCCCGCGGGCAAACCTGCCGCGCCGCCTGCGCCTTCGCTCGCCGCGAAGGCCCCGCCGCCTCCGCGCCCGCCGCTCGCCTCGACGCCGCTCGATCGTCCTTCCGCGCCTCCGCCTGCGCCGCCGCCCGAGCCTCCGCCCGCGGCGAAGCCGGCCGAGCCCGCGCCGCCCGCCAAGCCGGAGCCGACGAAAAAGCCCGAGCCCGTGCCGCTGATGATGATGATGCGCCGGCCCGAGGCGTCGATCGCATCCAAAGCCGCGGAGCCGAAGCTCGCGGAAACGAAGCCTGCCGAGGCGCCTCCGCCGGCCGACGCGCCGGCCGCGCGACGCCCGCAGGCTTCCTCGCCCGACCTCGGCAAGCGCCGCGTCGCTGAGCTCGCGGCCCAGGCGAAACAAGGCAAAGCGGGTCTGAGCGGCCCTGCCTCGGCGCGCCCGCTGGACCTCGACCTCGACCTCGACGCATCGAAGCAAGGGCCGCCCTCGCGACGCAGGCCTTCGAGCACACGCACGCGGGCCGCCGTCCACGTCCCGACCGTGTCCGATGAGCCCGTGCCGAGCGTGCCGGCGCCGTCCTCGCGCCGGAAGAGCAGCCGCAGCATACGCGCGGTCGTCGCGCCGCCGCCGCCCGATCCTCCGCCCGAAGCGCCGGCACCTCCTCCGGATACGGACACGCCCGCGCCCGAGGCGCGCCTTCAGCCTGGACCACGCCCCGCGCCAGCGCGACCTCGCCCGTCGCAGGGGTCGTCCGAGGACCTCTCGGACGCGCGGATCCGTCAGATTTACGCGCAGTACGTCGAGGCCAAGCGCGCCGCGAAGGAGTCGACCGCGGGCGTCACGTACGAGGCGCTCGCCAAGCAGCTCCGCCAGCAGGCCGAGAAGCTCAAGGCTTCCCACCCCCAAAAAACGGTCGACTACAACGTGGTGATGAAGGACGGCAAACCCACGCTCAAGCCGATCCTTCGCTAGGAGCTCCAAGCAACTTTGCGAGGAGCTCCAAGCATCGGCTCGGGCGCGTCTGATCTCGCGTCCGTCGTGACGGTTTGGTTGGTGGGGGGAAGAAAGAGCGGGGGAATCGAAGCGGGGGCTGCGCCGAGCTGGCTAGCGGTGCGCGGCACCTCGCGTCTGCATGGCGGCCCGCTTGGCGACAGGCGGCGCGAACGAATCATCCTCGCAATACAGGATCGCGCATGCCGTTCTGTCGGACTCGCGCATCCTGCTGCATAACTCCCCGAGGTCCTCGTCGCTGTCGACGACATCCGCCTGCTGGGGTTGGGACGACCCGTCCTCGTAATCGATGTTGTCGAGTGCGACCCACCGCCCCCGATACTCGTCGGAGCGGCACATATCGAGCCACGTCATCCGGATGGCTCCGCGACGTCTACTGCCCATTGCCCGTGAACGACCTTCTCCTCTGCAATCTCCGGCATCGGCGCCGACGTGGGCTGCGAAGTGCAGCTCGTCGGCTTTGACACGCTGCGCCGAACCATCGAACAGAGGCTTCTGCGAACGAGCGTCATCGCTCGCAAGGTCCATCTAGCACCCGCGTCGAACGGGCGTCAAGCGCGTCAAAACGCGGTCACACACAGGCGAATTCCCATCTAGGGCCGCTGTACGACCCTGTCGAGGGGACGCGCTGCGTTACTTGCAGCGCGGAGGGAGCGCGGCCTTTGCACTGCTGGCGCCGATCGACGCCGCCGAGTCCGCGATGGGCTTGCCCGCGCACCCCTTGGACTTCACCTCACGCGCGGCCGAGGCGTCGATCGCCGAGAGCGCCTTGCTCCGCTTGGGCCCGGTGCACGAGCGGTACTGGCTGATCGCCATCGTCGTGTTGCCGCCATACGCATACGTGATCGCCGCGTCGCAGGCCTTGTCGCCCGCGGCGTCGACCTTCGGGCCGCTGCCCGAGCCCGAGGCCGTCGTCGCCGCGGAGCCGGAGCCCGCGTTTGATCCGGTGTTCGAGCCCGTGGTTTGTCCGGACTGCGCCGAACCACCCGCGGAGGAGGCCGTCCCCGCGACACCCGCGCTGTCCGCCGGATTCGCCGTCGGATCGGAGGCGACCACGACAGTCGTGGGGGCCGCGGACGGCATCAGGATGACCTCGCCATCGCCGCCGCTCTTGCTGCTGCGGGTCGCGAAGATCGCGATCACGATCCCGATCACGACGAGCGCGCCGATGCCCGCGATGATCGGCATCGGGCTGCTCTTTTGCTGCTGCCTACCGCCCATCGGCGGAGGCGGCGGCGCGGCGTAGGCCGGTCCGCCCATCTGCATGGGCGCGTGGCCGTGCTGCGGCGGCATCGACACGACCGGCATCGGCCCCGGTGTCATCGCGGCCGCGCTGGGACCCGTGTCGACCATCGTTCGACCCCCCGGCGCGCTCGGCGCTCCTTGCGCGAAGAGCGGCTCACCGATCTGCGTGCCGCCGGGACGCGCGGGCATCGGGCCGCTCGGCATGCCTTGCATCTGCCCGCTCGGCATCCCGTACTGTCCGCTTGGCATGCCGGGCATCTGTCCGCTCGGCATCCCGTACTGTCCGCTCGGCAGGCCTGGCATCGCCGCGGTGCCCGCGACTTGCTGCTGACCCGTCGCACCCCCAACCATCGACGCGCGCCCGGCTCCGATCGAGATCTCATCGTAGAACTCGCGCACGGACGACTGGCGCTTGTTCTTGTCCTTCTCGAGCGCGCGCATGATCGCGGTCTTCATCTTCGGCGGCACTTGCGCGCCGAGCGGCGTCACCTCGAAGGGCGAGGGCTGCGCCGTGAGGTGCTGCGTGGCCCAGGCCCACGGCGTGTCTGCGTCGAAGGGCAGCCGCCCGGTGAGCATCTCGTAGGCGACGATCGCGAGCGAGTAGACGTCGCTGCGCGCGTCGAGCTCCTGCCCGCGGAACTGCTCGGGGCTCATGTACGGCGGGGTGCCGAGCACCGTGCCTTGCTGCGTGAGCTTCTGCTCCTTCGAGTCGGGCCGCTCGCCGCGTTTGGCGATGCCGAAGTCGAGCACCTTCACGAAATCGTCGCCGTCGATCTTCGTGAGGAAGAGGTTCGCGGGCTTGAGATCGCGGTGCACGATCCCCTTGCTGTGCGCCTCTTGGAGCGAGCCTGCGGCCTGTCCGATGATCTTGTCGACGCGCTCGGGCGGCATCGGTCCCTTGTGCGCGAGCTCGTCCTCGAGCGGACTTCCTTCGAGCAGCTCCATCGCGATGTAGAGCTCGCCGGTGTTCGTCTGCCCGAAGTCCCAAACTTGGATCGTGTTCGGGTGCTTGAGCTCGGCGACGGTGCCGCACTCGCGGTTGAAGCGCGCGAGCACTTGCGGATCCTTCGCGTACTGCGCGAGGAGCGTCTTGACCGCGGCCTTTCGGACCGTCGTGCCCATCTGCTGCTCGGCGGTGTAGACGCGGCCCATGCCGCCTTCACCGAGCACGCCCGTGATGCGGTAGCGACCGCCCACGATCGACCCGATCAACGGGTCTTCTTCGGAAGGCGCTGAGGGCAGCGGCGCTCCGCATTTGGCGCAGAAGCGCGCTCCATCGATGTTCGCGTGTTGACAGGCGGGACACTCCATGATGCGGCGCGAGCATCGCAAGAGGCGCGCGTGTGGTGCAAGAAGTTGCGGCAGGACGCGTCGCGAGGATCGTGCCTCGCCTGTCTGGTCTCACGCGGGTTCGCGATCCAGCGTGCCGGGGGAGGTGACCCTGCCGGGTCTCCCGTGGATTCCGGCCTCTCGAGCGCGGCTGGGGTCCCGCTCCAAACAACAAAACCTTCCATCCGGCTTGACATGTCAAAAGCAAGGGGCTAAGAGCCTGCTCCCCTTTGACGGGACACGTCTGTCTTCGAGGGAGGAACTCGCTGGCGTAGCTCAACCGGTAGAGCACCTGCCTTGTAAGCAGGGGGTTAGGGGTTCAAGTCCCCTCGTCAGCTCCACCGGACGTCAGAGGCGGAAGGCTCGGACGAACGAGATCTAAAAATCTCAGGAGACGAACCGACCGAAACAGAGTAGAGAGGGGACCCGCGAGCCCTTGGATCTCGCGAGACGTTGAAAATCTGGAGGGTTGCCCGAGTGGCCAAAGGGAGCAGACTGTAAATCTGCCGGCAATTGCCTTCGATGGTTCGAATCCATCACCCTCCACCGAGACGCCGATGAGGCGCCTCGACCCGCGGAGTCGGACAGTCGGTACGTAGACGAGGCCGGGGGGACTCCTCCCCGTTCTCTATCTGCGGGCGTAGCTCAGTTGGTAGAGCGTCAGCCTTCCAAGCTGAACGTCGCCGGTTCGAACCCGGTCGCCCGCTCCGCCGGACCGGCTCCATGCCCACCTAGCTCAGTTGGTAGAGCACGTCCTTGGTAAGGACGAGGTCGTCGGTTCAATCCCGATGGTGGGCTCCAGCAAGCGCAAGGAAAGGACAGCGAGCGCGACCGTCTCGGTCGGCAACCGTCAGGAGCAAGAACGATGGCCAAGGAGAAATTCAGTCGAACCAAGCCCCACGTGAACGTCGGCACGATCGGCCACATCGATCATGGCAAGACGACGCTCACGGCGGCCATCGTCAAGGTCCAGTCCAAGCAGAAGCTTGCGAAAGAGATCAAGTACGCCGACATCGCCAAGGGCGGCACCGTCCGTGACGAGACGAAGACGGTGACGATCGCGGCTGCGCACGTGGAGTACGAGTCGCCGAAGCGCCACTACGCGCACGTCGACTGCCCCGGCCACGCCGACTACATCAAGAACATGATCACGGGCGCCGCGCAGATGGACGGCGCGATCCTCGTGGTCAGCGCGCTCGACAGCGTCATGCCGCAGACCCGCGAGCACGTGCTGCTCGCCCGCCAGGTCGGCCTGAACTACCTCGTCGTCTTCCTCAACAAGTGCGACGCGGTGGACGACCCGGAGATGCTGGACCTCGTCGAGATGGAGGTCCGCGAGCTCCTCAACAAGTACAACTTCAACGGCGATAATGCGCCGGTTGTCCGTGGTGCTTCGCTGCCTGCGCTCCAGGGCGATCCCAAGTGGGAGGCGAAGATCGGGGAGCTGCTCGAGGCGCTCGACACGTACATCCCGGAGCCGGAGCGCGCGATCGACAAGCCGTTCCTCATGGCGATCGAGGACGTGTTCTCGATCAAGGGCCGCGGCACGGTGGCCACGGGCCGCATCGAGCGCGGCGTGATCAAGGTCGGCGAAGAGGTCGAGATCATCGGCTTCAAGGACACGCGCAAGACCGTGGTCACGGGCGTCGAGATGTTCCGGAAGCTGCTCGATCAGGGCATCGCCGGCGACAACGTCGGTTGCCTCCTGCGCGGCGTCGAGAAGGACGACATCGAGCGTGGCCAGGTCCTCGCGAAGCCGGGCTCGATCACGCCGCACACCCACTTCATGGGTGAGGTGTACGTTCTCAAGAAGGAGGAGGGCGGCCGTCACACGCCGTTCTTCACGAACTACCGCCCGCAGTTCTACATCCGGACGACGGACGTGACGGGCACCGTCAACCTCCCCGAGGGAGTGAAGATGGTGATGCCGGGCGACAACATCACGATGAACATCGAGCTCATCGCGCCGGTCGCGCTCGAAGAGCAGATGCGGTTCGCGATCCGCGAAGGCGGCAAGACCGTCGGCGCGGGCATCGTGACGAAGATCCTCAAGTAACGAGGCATGATGTCGGTGCAGGGCGGCGGGTCCGGTGGCAGCGGTGGGGCCACGGGAGAACGAGGGACACGCATCCCGATCTCGCTGGCCTGCACCGAGTGTACGGCAAGAAACTACAAGACGACCAAAGCTCCCGGCGACTACGTGGAACTGAAGAAGTTCTGCAAGCAGTGCAAGAAGCACACGCTGCACCGGGAGACGAAGTAGTCAGATCCGAAGTAGACGAACTGCTCGGCTCGTGGCATCAGTCCCGGGTCGAGCAGGTTGAAGGGGTATAGCTCAGCTGGTAGAGCAGCGGATTCCAAATCCGCAGGTCGGGAGTTCGAGCCTCTCTGCCCCTGCCCATGACGGCTCCTCCTTTCGCTGCCTGTTCAGCATCAGGTAGGGGCCACACGAAACGCCTCGCTCGGCCTCGCGGAAGCGAGCGGGCGAGGCGTAGATGTCGGTGACGCTGCTCGAAGCGGGATCCGACACGTTTGGGACGAACGGCGATGGCGACACGACGAGAGAAAGACGAGGCACGGAAGGCCCAGAAAAAGGGCTCTGCGCCGGAGTCTGCCCCGGACTCGGGTGCGGACGCCTCGCTTGCGGTGCGCAAGGGGAGCGATCTCGACGTGTCGCCGAGCGCGGACGAAGCCGGTGAAGAGCACGACGACGCTGCTGCGGAGGGCCCGGAGGGGCAAGCGCAGGACGAAGGGGCCGGCGAAGACGCCGAGGCCGCGGCGGCGCGGCCACTCGGGAGCGACCGCTACGTGATGGCGGGGTTCTTCGGAGCGGCGATCCTCGGCGCGTACGTGCTTGGCAAGGCCATCCACGGGATCTGGGGCAACCTCTCGAACCGGGACTGGTTCAGCCGTGCGGTGCCTGCAGTCGCGGCAGTCGCGGACGAGGACAAGGCGACGTATGCGACCGTCATCGCGGGCGTCGTCGCGGTCATCGTCACGCTGCGGACCTATCGTCGTCCCGATGTGCGGGAGTGGACGGACGAGGTCGCTTCGGAGCTGATCAAGGTCAAGTGGCCGACCAAGAAGGACGTCACGAACTCAACCATGGTGGTCATTGCGGCGAGCGCCGTGGCCACCCTCTATCTCGCGCTGCTCGACCGGTTGTGGTCGTTCGTGACGGGCATCGTCTACGGCACTGGGAGCTAGAGCCGTTCGGGAGCCACGCGCCATGGCGAAGAAGTGGTACGTCATTCATACCTACTCGGGCTACGAGGCGAAGGTGCGTGATGCGCTCCAACAGCGCGCGAAGCAGCACGGCCTCGAGGACAAGATTGGCGAGGTCCTGATCCCGAGTGAAACGGTCACGGAGAACCGCCCGGGGGGCAAGCAACGGGTTCGTCAGAAGCTCAGCTTGCCTGGCTACATCTTCGCCGAAATGGAGATGAGCGAGACGGTGTGGCACCTCGTGAAGGACACACCGAAGGTGACGGGCTTCATCGGCAACCAGACGCCGCAAGAGGTCCCGGCCCCGCAGATCGAGAGTCTGCGTCGAGGCATTGTGGAGGGCGCAGTCAAGCCGAAGCCCAAGCTCACGTTCGAGGTCGGCGAGGAGGTTCGCGTGCTCGACGGCGCGTTCGCCAACTTCACCGGGACCGTGGACGACGTGAAGATGGATAAGCAGAAGCTGAAGGTCAAGGTGTCGATCTTCGGCCGTCCGACCAGCGTGGAGCTCGATTTTTCGGCGGTAGAGAAGCGCTGAGCGACGTTCCGGGTCGGAACGAACAAGGTAGACGCAGCACAGAACGGGTAAAGCAATGGCGAAGAAGGTCACCGGGTACGTCAAGCTTCAGCTCCCTGCGGGGAAGGCCAACCCCTCGCCGCCGGTCGGTCCTGCGCTCGGCCAGCACGGCGTGAACATCATGGCGTTCTGCAAGGACTTCAACTCGCGGACCGCCTCGCAGGGCGACATGATCATCCCGGTGGTGATCACGGTCTATTCGGACCGGTCGTTCACGTTCATCTTGAAGACGCCGCCCGCGTCGGTCCTTCTCAAGAAGGCTGCGGGGCTGGAGACCAAGAAGAAGCCTGGTTCGGGTTCGAAGGAGCCGAACAAGACGAAGGTCGGCCAGGTGACGCGCAAGCAGCTGCAGGAGCTTGCGCAGATGAAGATGCAGGACATGAACACGACGAACCTCGAGTCGGCGATGCGCAGCATGGCGGGCACGGCCCGCTCGATGGGTATCTCGATCGTCGACTGAGTCGTCCACCGCGCGCTCTGCTGCATCTCCGTTTGGCGGAGAAGCCGGCAGCGGGCGCGCGGCCGCGTGAAAACGCGGCTCTACAAGAGCACCCCCCCACGTTGGGAGGAGAGCACCACGGTTAAAAACGGCGCACCGTGGGAGGCGTAAGCCGATAAAACAGGAGGGCAGATGCCGAAAGTCGCCAAGAAACGCGCTGCGGCCCAGGCCATGGTGGACCGCACGCGCAAGTACACGCTGCAAGAAGCGTGTGCGCTCGTAAAACAGGCCGCATCGGCGAAGTTCGACGAGACCGTCGATATCGCTGTGCGGCTGGGCGTGAACCCGCGTCACGCGGACCAGATGGTTCGTGGCGCTGTGGTCATGCCGGCCGGAACGGGCCAGTCGGTCCGCGTCCTCGTCTTCGCCAAGGGCGAAAAGGCGAAGGAAGCGGAAGCGGCGGGCGCCGATTTCGTCGGTGAGGCCGACCTGGTGAACAAGATCCAGGAAGGCTTCATGGACTTCGACCGCGTGATCGCTACGCCCGACATGATGGGCTTGGTCGGTAAGCTCGGTCGTATCCTCGGTCCGCGAGGCCTCATGCCGAACCCGAAGGTCGGCACCGTCACCGTCGATGTGAAGACGGCGGTGTCCGAAGCGAAGGCCGGCAAGGTGGAGTACCGAGTCGAGAAGGCGGGCATCGTGCACGCTCGGATCGGCAAGGTCTCCTTCAAGGAGGACGCGCTCGCCAAGAACGCGGAGGCCTTGATCCAGGCTCTCATCCGCGCGAAGCCGTCGACGGCGAAGGGGATTTATCTCCGGAGCATCACGATGTCTTCGACGATGGGGCCGGGCGTCCGGATCGACCCTGTGCACCTCAGCGACAAGGGTGAGGAGGGCTGATCATGGAGCGCACGGAGAAAGAGGCTCTGGTCGGCGAGGTCAAGCAGCGCTTCGATCGCATGACCTCGGCGGTCTTCCTCGACTTCACGGGTCTCAACGTCGCCGTGGTCACGAAGCTGCGCGACGAGTTCCGGAAGGCGGGCGTCGAGTATCGAGTCGTGAAAAACACGCTCGTTCGTCACGCGATCAAGCATCACGCGTGGTCAAAGAAGCTCGACGATACGCTGGTCGGGATGACCGGGATTGCCTGGAGTTACGAAGATCCCAGCGCGGCCGCGAAGGTCGTCAAGGCCTTCCGCAAGGAAAAGGAACACGAGAAGCTGAAGATCAAGGCGGGTCTCATCGAGGGTCAGATTCTCGACGCCGAGGGCGTGGAGAATCAGCTCGCGACGATGCCCGGCAAGGACGAGCTCAGGGCGACGCTGCTTGCCACGTTGCAGGCGCCTCTCCAGCAGTTCTTGCAGCAGCTCAATGCGCCTCTTCAGAACTTCGCGTACCTGTTGAAGGCCAAGGAGGACGCGGCGGGCGGGGCGGGCTGAGCCCACGTTCCGAGTCCGATCGTGGTCGGGGCGATGGGGGAACGGACTTGGTCCGGAGCTCCAAACGCTCGACCAGTGAGAAAGGGCATTGCGCCCTTCGGGTTTTGATCTACAGACGCGCCCCGGGGTACTCATCCCACCGCGGCGCGCAGACGGTTTGAAGGAGTCTCGTCATGGCTGAGATCACGCGGGAGCAGGTCGTCGATTACCTTTCCAACCTGCCGGTCATCCAGATCGCCGAGCTCATCAAGGAGCTCGAGAACAAGTGGGGCGTGAAGGCTGCGCCGGCGGCGGTGGCGGTTGCTGCTGGCCCGGCGGCTGCGGCCGAGGCGCCGAAGGCCGAGGAGAAGACCGAGTTCGACGTTGTCCTGGCGAACGCCGGTGGCAACAAGATCGCGGTCATCAAGGCGGTCCGTGAGATCACGGGCCTTGGCCTCAAGGAGGCGAAGGACCTGGTCGAGGGCGCGCCCAAGAACGTGAAGGAAGCGGTCTCCAAGGCCGACGCCGAGGAGATGAAGAAGAAGCTCGCCGAGGCAGGTGCAACGGTCGAGCTCAAGTAAGGATCCGAGCTTCCCGTTCAGGGACAGCGCGATCCGCCATGCGACGGCGGCAGGGGCGAACGTCCCTGCCGCGCGTCGAGTTTTGTCTTTGGGGGGTTTGCTGCTGCGTCTGTCGCGTGATTCGAGCGCGTCTTCCAGGTCGCGGTAGCGCAGCCGAGTTTGTCCGTCGCCGGGACCTTTGATGGCTGTTTCGTAGCTTCGAGGCTGATGCTCGGTTCGTGGAGCGCGCGGGGATCGAGCCCTGTGCACCCGTAGGAGCCGGAGGAATATCGATGCCGTCGGTCGTCCAATCCAACTTCCGCATCCGTAAGAATCTGGGGCGCGTTCGTCGCATCATCGACGTTCCGAACCTGATCGACATCCAGAAGTCCAGCTACGACAAGTTCCTCCAGATGAACGTCCCGCCGCACGAGCGGGAGGAAGTCGGGCTCCAGGCGGTCTTCCGCTCGGTGTTCCCCATCAAGGACTTCAACGGGACGAGCGAGCTCGTCTTCGTTTCGTACAACCTCGAGCCGCCGAAGTACGACGTCGAGGAGTGCCGCCAGCGAGGCATGACCTACGCGGCGCCGATCAAGGTCACCAACCAGCTCATGATCTACGACACCCGTGACGGCGGCGAGCGCATCGTCCGGGATATCAAGGAGCAGGAGGTGTACTTCGGCGAGCTGCCGCTGATGACCGAGACGGGCACGTTCATCATCAACGGCACCGAGCGCGTGGTCGTGAGCCAGCTCCACCGCTCGCCCGGCGTGTTCTTCGATCACGACAAGGGCAAGACGCACTCGAGCGGCAAGCTGCTCTACTCGGCGCGCGTCATCCCGTACCGCGGCTCGTGGCTCGATTTCGAGTTCGATCCGAAGGACATCATCTACGTGCGCATCGACCGTCGTCGGAAGATGCACGCGACCGTCCTTCTGCGCGCGCTCGGCTACTCGACGCAGGACCTCCTGAACTACTTCTACTCGACGGAGACCGTCTACCTCGAGAAGGGCGGCAAGTACGCGAAGAGCATCGAGTACGACCTCCTCGCGGGTCAGCGCGCGACGCGTGACATCAAGATCAAGGAAGATGTCATCGTCAAGAAGAACACGAAGTTCACGCGCGCCGCGATTCGCAAGATGAAGGAGGCGAAGCTCGAGCGCATGCAGGTCGAGACCGAGGAGCTCGTCGGCAAGGTCGCGGCGCACGACGTCGTTGACCCGGAGACGGGCGAGGTCATCGTCGAGGTGAACGAGGAGCTCACGGACGCCAAGCTCGAGCGCATCCGCGAGGCGAAGCTCGAGAGCTTCCGCATTCTCTTCATCGACGGCCTCAACGTCGGCTCGTACCTCCGCGACACGCTGCTCGCCGACAAGGTGAAGACGCAGGAGGACTCGATCCTCGAGATCTACCGTCGTCTCCGCCCGGGTGACCCGCCCACGCTCGAGACGGCGAAGACGCTGTTCCACAACCTGTTCTTCAACCCGGAGCGGTACGACCTCTCGAAAGTCGGCCGGCTGAAGCTCAACTACAAGTTCTACCGGGATCTGCCGGAGGGCCAGCGTCCGAACCTCGATCTCACGGTGCTCACGCCGCAGGACATCCTGGAGACGGTCCGGCACCTCATCGAGCTCAAGAACGGCCGCGGCTCGGTCGACGACATCGACCATCTCGGCAACCGCCGCGTGCGCGCGGTCGGCGAGCTCATGGAGAACCAGTACCGGATCGGCCTGGTCCGCATGGAGCGCGCGATCAAGGAGCGCATGAGCATGTCGCAGGAGATCGACACGCTCATGCCGCACGACCTGATCAACGCGAAGCCCGTCTCCGCGGTGGTCAAGGAGTACTTCGGGAGCTCGCAGCTCTCGCAGTTCATGGACCAGACGAACCCGCTCTCCGAGGTCACGCACAAGCGGCGCTTGTCCGCTCTCGGTCCGGGCGGTCTCACCCGCGAGCGCGCGGGCTTCGAGGTGCGCGACGTCCACGCGACGCACTACGGCCGCATTTGCCCGATCGAGACGCCGGAAGGCCCGAACATCGGCCTCATCGCGTCGCTCTCGACGTTCGCCCGCGTGAACGAGTTCGGCTTCGTCGAGACCCCGTATCGCAAGGTGACGGAGAGCACGGTAACCGACGAGGTGACCTGGCTCAGCGCGCTCGAGGAAGAGGGCAAGTACATCGCGCAGGCGACGGCCGCGCTCGACGATGGTCGCAAGTTCCGCGAGAACGTGGTCTCGGCGCGTCTCAACGGCGATTTCAAGATCGTCGCGTCGGACATGATCGAGCTCATGGACATCGCGCCGAACCAGATGGTGAGCGTCGCGGCCGCGCTCGTGCCGTTCCTCGAGCACGACGACGCGAACCGCGCGCTCATGGGCGCGAACATGCAGCGCCAGGCGGTGCCGCTCATCAAGAGCGAGGCGCCGCTCGTCGGCACGGGCATGGAGAACCGGCTCGCGCGTGACTCGGGCGTGTGCGTCGTGGCGCGTCGTCCGGGCATCGTGGAGAGCGTCGACGCGACGCGCATCGTGGTGCGCGCAGCGGGCGAAGGCGCCGAGGTGCCGGACATCTACCACCTCATGAAGTACCAGCGCTCGAACCAGTCGACCTGCTACACGCAGAAGCCGATCGTGCGCACGGGCGATGTGGTGAAGGCGGGCGACGTGCTCGCGGACGGCCCGTCGACGGACATGGGCGAGCTCGCGCTGGGGCAGAACGTGCTCGTCGCGTTCATGCCGTGGCAGGGCTACAACTTCGAGGACTCGATCCTGGTCTCGGAGCGCATCGCGAAGGACGACGTGTTCACCTCGATCCACATCGAGGAGTTCGAGTGCGTCGCGCGCGACACGAAGCTCGGCAAGGAAGAGATCACGCGTGACATCCCGAATGTCGGCGAGGAGGCCCTGAAGGACCTCGACGACTCGGGCATCGTGCGGATTGGCGCCGAGGTTCGTCCGGGCGACATCCTCGTCGGCAAGATCACGCCGAAGGGCGAGACGCAGCTTTCTCCCGAGGAGAAGCTGCTCCGCGCGATCTTCGGCGAGAAGGCCGGTGACGTGCGCGACAGCTCGCTCAAGGTCCCGCCGGGCGTGAGCGGCATCGTGATCAACGCGCGCGTCTTCTCGCGCAAGGGCACGGAGAAGGACGACCGCGCGCGGGACATCGAAGATCAGGAGCGCGCTCGGATCGAGCGCACGCGCGACGAGGAGATCAAGATCCTGCGCGACTCGTTCTATCGCCGGGTCCGCGAGATCCTGGTCGGCAAGACGACGAACGGGAAGCTCGTCGACGACAAGGGCAAGGTCCTGCTCCAGAAGGGCGACGAGATCACCGAGGCGGCCCTCGCCGAGATCCCGCGCCGTTACTGGGGCGAGATCCCGGTGGAGGAGACGGACCGGATCCAGAACATCCTGCGGGATCTGGAGGACCTCGTCCGTACGCGCGAGGAGCACTTCCGCGACAAGATCGAGCGCCTGTCGAAGGGCGACGAGCTGCCGCCGGGCGTGATCAAGATGGTGAAGGTCTACATCGCCATCAAGCGCAAGCTCCAGGTCGGCGACAAGATGGCAGGCCGCCACGGCAATAAGGGCGTCATCAGCCGGATTCTTCCGGAGGAGGACATGCCCTACCTGCAGGACGGCCGGCCGGTGGACATCGTGCTGAACCCGCTCGGCGTGCCGAGCCGCATGAACGTCGGTCAGATCCTGGAGATTCACCTCGGCTGGGGCGCCTACGAGCTCGGCCGGCAGATCCAGCAGATGATCGAGGATCAAAAGGCGGGCGCCGAGATCCGCAATCGTCTGGCCGAGGTGTACGCCAACGACGAAGAGAGCTCGGCGATCGTCGCGGCGATGGATGAGGGTGACGCGGTGCGAGCCGGGCGCAAAGTTCGTCACGGTGTGTTCGTCGCGTCGCCGGTGTTCGACGGCGCGAGCGAGGGGGACATCAAGGGCGCGCTCGCGCTCGCGGGTCTGCCGAGCTCGGGCCAGGCGATCCTGTTCGATGGTCGCACGGGCGAGGCGTTCGATCAGAACGTCACGGTGGGCATCATGTACATGCTGAAGCTTCACCACCTCGTGGACGACAAGATCCACGCCCGGTCGATCGGCCCCTACTCGCTCGTCACGCAGCAGCCGTTGGGCGGAAAGGCTCAGTTCGGCGGTCAGCGCCTCGGCGAGATGGAGGTGTGGGCGATGGAGGCCTACGGCGCGGCCTACGCGCTGCAGGAGTTCCTCACGGTGAAATCGGACGACGTCATGGGTCGTACGCGCATGTACGAGGCAATCGTCAAGGGCGAGTACACGCTGGAGGCCGGCCTGCCGGAGAGCTTCAACGTGCTCATCAAAGAGCTGCAATCGTTGTGTCTGAACGTCGAGCTGGTCGAGACGGGCCTCGAGGCCTCGGCCGCGGAAGAGGAGTGATGCCGAATGCGTGACATCTTCAGCTTCTTCGAGAAGCCCAAAGATCCGCTTTCGTTCAGCGCCATTCGGATCTCGCTCGCGAGCCCGGAGAAGATCCGGGAGTGGTCGCACGGCGAGGTGAAGAAGCCGGAGACCATCAACTACCGCACGTTCAAGCCGGAGCGGGATGGTCTCTTCTGCGCGAAGATCTTCGGGCCTGTGAAGGACTACGAGTGCAACTGCGGCAAGTACAAGCGCATGAAGCACCGTGGGATCGTGTGCGAGAAGTGCGGCGTCGAGGTCATCCAGTCGAAGGTTCGACGTGAGCGCCTCGGGCACATCTCGCTCGCGACGCCGGTCGCGCACATCTGGTTCCTGAAGAGCCTGCCGTCGCGCATCGGCAACATGCTCGACATCACGCTGAAGGATCTGGAGAAGGTCCTTTATTGCGAGGCGTACATCGTCATCGACCCGAAGGAGACGGGTCTGCAGCGCGGCGACCTCCTCAGCGAGGAGCGCTACCTGCAGATCATCGACGAGTACGGCGACGACAAGATCGCGGCGGGCATGGGCGGCGAGGCCGTGCTCGAGATGCTCAAGCAGGTCGACGTGCACGCGCTCGCCGAGCTGCTCCGCGAGGAGATGCGCAAGGCGACGAGCGAGGCGAAGCGCAAGAAGCTCGCGAAGCGCCTGAAGGTCGTCGAGGCGTTCCGGGAGAGCGGCAACCGGCCCGAGTGGATGATGCTCACGGTCATCCCCGTGCTGCCGCCCGACCTGCGTCCGCTCGTCCCGCTGGACGGTGGTCGGTTCGCGACGAGCGATCTGAACGACCTCTACCGACGCGTCATCAACCGCAACAACCGCCTGAAGCGGCTGCTCGAGCTCAACGCGCCCGAGATCATCATCCGCAACGAGCGGCGCATGCTCCAGGAGGCGGTCGACGCGCTCTTCGACAACGGCCGCCGCGGCAAGACGATCACGGGCCCGAACAAGCGGCCGCTGAAGAGCCTCAGCGACATGCTGAAGGGCAAGCAGGGTCGCTTCCGTCAGAACCTGCTCGGCAAGCGCGTCGACTACTCGGGTCGCTCGGTCATCGTCGTCGGCCCGACGCTGCGCCTGCACCAGTGCGGTCTGCCGAAGAAGATGGCGCTCGAGCTCTTCAAGCCGTTCATCTACAACAAGCTGGAAGAGCGCGGGTACGTCAACACCATCAAGAGCGCGAAGAAGATGGTGGAGAAGGAGCGTCCCGAGGTTTGGGACATCCTCGAAGAGGTCATCAGCGAGCATCCGGTGCTCCTGAACCGCGCGCCGACGCTCCACCGCCTGGGCATCCAGGCGTTCGAGCCGGTGCTCATCGAGGGCAAGGCGATCCAGCTCCACCCGCTCGTTTGCGCGGCGTTCAACGCCGACTTCGACGGCGACCAGATGGCGGTGCACGTGCCGCTCTCGATCGAGGCGCAGATGGAGGCGCGCGTGCTCATGATGAGCACGAACAACATCCTCTCGCCCGCGAACGGCAAGCCCATCATCAACCCGACGCAGGACATCGTGCTCGGGCTCTACTACGCCACGCGCGAGCGCAAGTTCGCGAAGGGCAGCTTCCGCGAGGGCAGCCTGCGCTTCGGCGCGGACGGCCAGGGCGCGGAGGGCTCGACGGCCGAGGGGTATCTGCGCGGCGTCTACGCCTCTCCCGAAGAGGTGCGCATGGCGTTCGACGCGGGCGAGGTCGTGCTGCACGCGGGCATCCGCGTGCGCGTGCCGCACATCGACGAGGACGGGAACCCCGTCCGCAACGAGCACGGCCAGATCAAGCGCCGCATCGTGCAGACGACCGTGGGCCGGGTCCTCATCTCCGAGGTCCTGCCGAAGGGCGTGAGCTTCGACTACGCGAACAAGACGCTCGACAAGAAGGCGCTCTCGGCCCTCATCGACGTCTGCTACCGCGTCCACCGCAACAAGGAGACCGTCCTCCTGGCGGACCGGCTCCGCACGCTTGGCTTCGACCACGCGATGCGCGCCGGTATCTCGATCTGCATGGATCACATGGTGATCCCGCCGGCGAAGAAGGACCTCCTCGAGGAGGCGCAGCGCGAGGTCGAGCGCGTCGTCGAACAGTACCAGGAAGGTCTGATCACGGACGGCGAGCGCTACAACAAGATCGTCGACATCTGGGCCGGCGTGGCGGACGCCGTCACGGCCAAGATGATGGATGGGATCGGCAAGGAGCGCGTCACCGATCCGGAGACGGGCAAGGAGAGCATCGAGCCGAGCTTCAACCCGATCTACATCATGGCGGACTCGGGCGCGCGCGGCTCGACCCAGCAGATCCGCCAGCTCGCCGCGATGCGTGGCCTCATGGCCAAGCCCTCGGGCGAGATCATCGAGACGCCCATCACGGCGAACTTCCGTGAAGGCCTCACCGTGCTGCAGTACTTCATCTCGACGCACGGCGCGCGTAAGGGCCTCGCGGATACGGCGCTCAAGACGGCGAACTCGGGTTACCTCACCCGGCGTCTCGTCGACGTCGCGCAGGACGCGGTCATCTCCGAGTACGATTGCGCCACGATCGACGGCATCCGCGTGACGAAGCTCGAGGAGGCCGGCGAGGTGATCCAGCCTCTCGGCGACCGCATCCTCGGCCGCGTCGTGCTCGAGGACGTGATCGACCCGCTCACGGGCGAGGTCCTCATCACGGCCAACACCGAGCTCGACGAGGCTTCCGTCAAGCGGATCGAGGACGCGGGCATCGAGGAGGTCGTGATCCGCTCGGTGCTCACCTGCCAGACGCGGCGGGGCGTTTGCGCGCTCTGCTACGGCCGCGACCTTGCGCGTGGCTACCGCGTCAACATCGGCGAGGCGGTCGGCATCATCGCCGCCCAGTCGATCGGTGAGCCCGGCACGCAGCTCACGATGCGCACGTTCCACATCGGTGGTACGGCGGCCCGCGGCAAGATCGAGGCGAGCTACCTCGAAGCCCGGACCGAGGGCACCGTGCGCCTGCGTCGCGCGAATGTGCAGCGCAAGAAGGACGGCACCATGGTGGTCATGAACCGCCATGGCGAGCTCGTCGTCGTCGACGAGACGGGCCGCGAGCGCGAGCATCACCGCCTGGTCTACGGCGCCAACATGAAGGTCGCCGACGGCCAGCGCGTGAAGCCGGGCGAGCTGCTCGCCGAGTGGGACCAGTTCGCGACGCCGATCCTCACCGAGGTCTCCGGCATCGTGAAGTACGGCGACCTCGTCGAGGGCGTCAGCGTCCAGGAGCGTGTCGACGAGGTCACGGGCCTGTCGCGCAAGGTCGTCATCGAGTCCAAGGCGGCGGACCTCCGCCCGCGGATCTCGCTGAAGGACCCGAACTCGAACGCCACCTTGAAGCTCCCGAACAGCGAGCTCGAGGCGCGTTACCTCCTGCCGGTCGGCGCGCACATCGTCGCCCAGCAGGACGACATGATCGAGGCCGGTGACATCATCGCCAAGATCCCGCGCGACACGACGAAGGTGCAGGACATCACCGGTGGTCTGCCCCGCGTCGCCGAGCTCTTCGAGGCCCGCAAGCCGAAGGATCACGCCATCATCACCGAGATCGATGGCGAGGTCTCCTTCGGCAAGGACACGAAGGGCAAGCGCAAGGTGATCATCACGCCGTTTGGCGCGGACGGGCACCCGCTCCCGGATCAGGCGCGCGAGTACCTGATCCCCAAGGGCAAGCACATCCAGGTGCAGCCGGGCGATCGCGTGCGCGCGGGCGACCCGCTCCAGGACGGCCCGCCGAACCCGCACGACATCTTGCGCGTGAAGGGCGAGAAGGAGCTCGCGGCCTGGCTCGTGAACGAGATCCAGCAGGTCTACCGCCTGCAGGGTGTCGGTATCAACGACAAGCACATCGAGGTCATCGTGCGGCAGATGCTCCGGCGCGTTCGCGTCAAGGACGTCGGCGACACGAACTTCCTCGTGGACGAGCAGGTCGAGAAGCACCTGTTCGAGCGCGAGAACGAGCGGGTGCTCGAGCGTGGCGGACGTCCCGCCATCGCCGAGCCGCTGCTCCTCGGCATCACCAAGGCGAGCCTCTCGACCGAGTCGTTCATCAGCGCCTCGTCGTTCCAGGAGACGACCAAGGTGCTCACCGAGGCGGCGATCAGCGGCAAGGTGGACGATCTCCGCGGCCTCAAGGAGAACGTCATCATGGGCCGCCTGATCCCGGCCGGGACGGGCCTGCCCGCCTACAAGCGGCTCCAGGTCATCGTCGAGGGCGAGCAGCCGGTGCGTGAGCGCGCGCCGGCGGCCGAGCCCCCGGCGCCGGCCATGGCGCCGCCGCGTCCTCGCCCCGAGGAGACGCTCACGGCCGTCAACGAGGAGTGAGGTGCAGGGGAGGGGGGTCGTCGTCGCCGACGGCCTCCTGACCCCTTCGATGCACGCCCGCCCTGTCTTCAGGCGCGGGCGTGTGTTTTTTGTTCGGCCAGGTACGCGCCGTCCCGTGCTGATCCGCCGGATGACTGCTGTTTCGGCGGGTCTTGGGATACCCCGTCCTTGCGGACATGTACTATCTCTGCACTCGCGATGTCCGTGCACGGCACCAACCAGCGTGTCGCTGATCGCCTGCTCTCCGAGGGCCGGATCGGGGCCGAAGAGCATCGGCGCGCCGTGGAGCACGCGAGCCGTCAGCGCGGCCGGATCGAGGACTCTCTCGTCGAGCTCGACATCATGCCCGAGGGAGATCTCCTCAAGTACGTCGCGACGCTGCACAACACGCGGTTCGTCTCGACCGAAAAGCTCGCGAAGGCCGCGATCGAGCCGCGCGTGCTCGGGCGCGTGCTGCCGAAGACCGCGAAGATGCACGGCGTCTTCCCGGTGCTGCTCGACGAGGCGAAGTCCGTGCTCTCGGTCGTCACCGCGGATCCCGACAACGACGCTGCGATCCACGAGGTGAAGCTCGCGGCGGGCGTGCGCGAGGTGCGCGCGCTCGTGGCCCGGCCGGCGGCGGTGCGCGCTGCGATCGCGCGGCACTACTTCAAGGATCCTTCGGCCTTCGAGGCGCTCCTCCGTCCGGTCACGACAAACGTCACGACCGGCGATTTCATCGACATCGACCTCGGCCCTGCGCCCGCGCGACCTGCGACGGGGCCCATCCCGACGCCTGCCGCTTCGCCGCGCAATACGGCCGTGCAAGCGCCGCCGCCGCCGCGCGGGCCGATGCCGACGTCTCCCTCGGCGACCGGACAAACCAGCCCGTCTGGCGCGCGCGAGCAGACGCAGCCTTCGCCGAACGCGGGCAGCACGCAGCCCTCGGCGAACGGCGGGCATGCGCCGAACGCGGCGAACGCGCAGACGTCGCCGACGGGAGGACACCCGCCGCCCCCGCAGGCGCGCTCGCTGACGGCGACCACGCCTTCGCCCACGCCGCCGCCTCCGCCCGTCCCGGTCCTCACGCCGATCGAGACCCACGAGTACATCGAGACGCTCAACGTCCTCGTGAGCTTGCTCGAAGCGAACCGCCAGGATCTTCGCGGCCACTCGGCCGTCGTCGCGCGCCTCTGCCGCCGCACGTGCGAGCGCATCGGCCTCGCGCCTGCCCACGTCGCGGCGTTCGTCGTCGCGGCCTACCTGCACGATCTCGGCAAGATGGGCGCGTATCACCTCACCGCGCTGAACGTCGCGGAGTACGAGGGCCACCGCGTCGCGGGCCTCAAGGCCGTCGCGCTCCCGGCGCAGCTCATGGGATCGGTCGGCTTGCCCGCGGAGACCGTGGCTGCGCTTCAGGCCATGTACGAGCGGTACGACGGCCGCGGCTTGCCGCATGGCCTCGCGGGCAAGGAGATCCCGCTTGGCGCGCGGATCCTCGCCGTCGCGGACACCTACGCCGACCTCACGCAGAACCCGCGCAACCCGTTCCGCAAGATCCTCCGCCCGGCCGAGGCGTGTGACGTGCTCGCTGGGTATCGCGGCACCGTCTTCGATCCGAACATCGTCGACCTCTTCCGGCACGAGGTCACGGGCGACGACATGCGCGCGCGGCTTTTGTCCGAGCGGTACACCGTGCTCGTCATCGATCCGGATCCCGAGGAGACCACGGTGCTCGAACTCCGGCTCATCGAGCAGGGCTTCGAGGTGCGCGTCGCGCGGACCGTGGCGCAGGCGTGGCGCGAGCTCGAGGGCGGCGAGATCGCGGCCGTCGTCAGCGAGATCGACCTCGAAGAGCCGGAGATGGGCCTCGCGCTTCGTGCCGATGCGCAGAAGGAATCGTGGGGACGCGAGATCACGTGGGTGATCCTCACGCGCAAGAACGACCGCCACAGCGCGCAGAAGGCCTTTGATCTCGGCGTCGACGATTTCGTCGCGAAGCCGACGTCCGCGGACA